>NZ_FYDS01000010.1:0-210152 GCF_900187545.1 Pseudomonas sp. Irchel 3F3
ACTCACCTTTTCGCCCTTACGGCGAGTCACTTTTTGTCAGACGCGACAAAAAGTAACCAAAAAACGCTGCGCTCCGATCATCCGGCCCCTGCGCTGCGCTCCGGGGTCCCCTCACTCCGGCCTCGCTCCCGGGAGGATGGCGCTGCAGGCCCCATCCTGGGGCCCAGCGCTTGACGGGCATCCATGCCCGTCACCTCCCTTCGCAAGGCCTGCGTTCGGCCTCCTGAAGTCGCGAAGATCCAAGATCAAGATCAAGATCAAGAGCTGGGCCGGGGGGGGCGCAGCTGGGCATTTCTCAAGCGGTGCTTGGACCGCGTCGCGCTATGCGCGACAATGGCGATCATTTTCGGAGCCCCCCATGACCGATTTCACCCCCGACGCCATCCTCGATGCAACCGGCCTGAACTGCCCGGAACCGGTGATGATGCTGCACCAGCACGTGCGTGGCCTGGCCGCTGGCGGCCTGCTGAAGGTCATCGCCACCGACCCGTCGACCCGCCGCGACATTCCCAAGTTCTGCAACTTCCTCGGCCACGAACTGCTGCAACAGCAAGAGGACGCCGGTACTTTCTTGTACTGGATCCGCAAGAAAGCCGACTGAAGCGCTCTGGAACACGCCCGACGTTGCGCCTACACTGCGTTCCCCAGACAGGAGAGCGCCATGCTGATAGTTGCCGACGAGAACATCCCGCTGCTCGATGCCTTCTTCCAGGGTTTCGGTGAAATCCGCCGTTACCCCGGCCGAAGCCTCGATGCCGCCAGCGTCAAGGACGCCGATATCCTGCTGGTGCGCTCGGTAACCAAGGTCGACCGCCAGTTGCTCGAAGGCAGCCGTGTACGGTTTGTCGGCACCTGCACCATCGGCACCGATCACCTGGACCTGGACTACTTTGCCCAAGCCGGCATTCGCTGGAGCAGTGCGCCGGGCTGCAATGCCCGCGGTGTGGTCGATTACGTGCTAGGCAGCCTGCTGACCCTGGCCGAGCTGGATGGAGCAGCACTGCCCGAACGCGTGTACGGGGTAGTGGGTGCGGGTGAGGTGGGTGGCCGCCTGGTGCGGGTGCTGCACGGCCTGGGCTGGAAGGTGCAGGTGTGCGACCCGTTGCGCCAGGCCGCCGAGGGCGGCAACTACGTTAGCCTGGAAACCATTGTGCAACAGTGCGATGTGATCAGCCTGCATACCCCGTTGCAGCACGGTGGCGAGCACCCGACCTGGCACCTGTTGGGCCAGGCGCAGCTCGCGCAGTTGCGCCCGGGTGCCTGGCTGATCAATGCCAGCCGAGGCCCGGTGGTGGACAACGCCGCCTTGCGCGAGCTGCTGCTGGACCGTGAAGATGTGCATGCGGTGCTGGATGTGTGGGAGGGCGAGCCACAGGTCGACCTGCAATTGGCCGACCTGTGCACCTTGGCCTCGCCGCACATTGCCGGCTACAGCCTCGACGGCCGCCAGCGTGGCACGGCGCAGATCTACCAGGCGCTGTGCCGTTTCCTGGGGGTGCATGAGCAGGTGCAGCTGGCAGACTTGCTGCCCCGACCGCCGCTGGCGCAGATCGAGCTGGATGCCAGCACTGACCCGGCTTGGGCATTGGCGACCCTGTGCCGCGCCGTGTACGACCCACGACGCGACGATGCCGACTTCCGTCGCAGCCTGAGTGATGCCCCGCAGCAGCAGCGTGCGGCGTTCGACCAGTTGCGCAAACAGTACCCGCCTCGGCGCGAGATCGAAGGGCTGGCGGTGCGCTTGCGTGGGGAGTCGCCGCAGTTGGCGCAGCTGGTCAGTGCCTTGGGGGCTGAGTTGGTCTGACAAGTTGGCAATTCCCCAGGTTTTTGCAGTCCCCTGTAGGCGCGGCGTACACCGGCTGTCAGGCAATAAAAACCCGGCGCATGCGCCGGGTTGCAAAAAATCCGCCGATTAACCTTTGCGTACGCGCTCGACCCGGCTTTCTTCCAGAGCCTTGCAGGCCTGCTGGATCATCTGCTCGGTGATAGGCACTTCGCGCCCCTTGCCGTCGATGATCGAACCGCACGCCTGTGATTGCGGGATGGTCTGGGGCTTCTGGTTGTCATTGCCATGCTGCAAGCTCATGCACTGTCTCCTCTTCAGGTTCAAGGTCAGGGTAGCCCTGCGCCGTGACTGGCCTGTGACAGCTTCTGTGTCACGGCAGCAACAGTCCAACAGAAACCCTGTGAAAGCTCCATGATCTGTTTAGACCAATGCGTTATAGCAACCTGCGTACACTCCACCGACCCGGATGAATGATAGTCTGCGGTTTCCCCGCCATTGTGGTCGCTGCCATGCCAGAATCGGTTTCTCCTCGCCAACGCCGTGCCTTGCGCCTGGCTTGGCAGTTCGTCCGTCCGTACCGCCGCCAGGTGCTACTGGCCTTGTTGGCCCTGGTGGTCACTGCCGCCATCACCCTGTCCATGGGCCAGGGCATCCGCCTGCTGGTAGACCAGGGCTTCATGACCCGCTCCGCGCACCAACTCAACCAGACCATCGGGCTGTTCCTGCTGCTGGTGCTGGCTTTGGCAGTGGGCACCTTCAGTCGTTTCTACCTGGTGTCGTGGATTGGCGAGCGCTGCGTGGCCGATATCCGCCGTGCCGTGTTCGACCACCTGATCGGCCTGCACCCCGGTTTTTTTGAAGACAACCGCAGCTCCGAGATCCAGTCGCGACTGACCTCCGACACCACCTTGCTGCAATCGGTCATCGGCTCCTCGTTGTCGATGTTCCTGCGTAACGCGCTAATGGTCATTGGCGGTGTGGTGCTGCTGTTCATCACCAACCCCAAGCTCACCAGCATCGTGGTGGTGGCCCTGCCGCTGGTGCTGGCACCGATCCTGTTGTTCGGCCGGCGGGTGCGCAGCCTGTCGCGCCAGAGCCTGGACCGGGTGGCCGATGTGGGCAGCTACGTGGCCGAGACCTTGGGGCAGATCAAGACAGTACAGGCCTACAACCACCAGGCACATGACCGCGAGCGTTTCGCCGACACGGTCGAAGCCGCATTTGGCGTCGCCCGCAAGCGGATTGCCCAGCGTGCCTGGCTGATTACCTTGGTGATCGTGCTGGTGTTGGGGGCGGTGGGGGTGATGCTGTGGGTCGGCGGCATGGATGTAATTGCCGGGCGTATTTCCGCAGGCGAGCTGGCGGCTTTTGTGTTCTACAGCCTGATCGTCGGTAGCGCGTTCGGCACCCTGAGTGAGGTGATCGGCGAGCTGCAACGTGCGGCGGGTGCGGCCGAGCGTATCGCCGAACTGTTGGCGGCGCGCAGCGCGATCCTGCCACCCACCGTGGCGCAGGCGCTACCGCAGCAGCGGGCCAGCGGGCATATCGAGCTGCAGCAGTTGGTATTCGCCTACCCGTCACGGCCCTCGGTGGCGGCTGTCGATGGCCTGAGCCTGGTCATCGAGCCTGGGCAGACCGTGGCCTTGGTTGGCCCTTCGGGGGCGGGCAAGTCGACCCTGTTCGATTTGTTGCTGCGCTTCTACGACCCCCAGCAAGGGTGCATCCTGCTCGATGGGCTGCCGGTTACCGAGCTGGATCCCGACCAATTGCGACGGCAGTTTGCCCTGGTGGCGCAAAACCCCTCACTGTTTCGTGGCACGGTGGAGGCCAATATCCGTTATGGCCGGCCCGAGGCGACCCTGGCGGAGGTCGAAGCAGCGGCGCATGGCGCCTATGCCGACGAATTTATCCGGCAGCTGCCGCAAGGCTACCAGACGCCCTTGGGCGAGGGCGGCATCGGCCTTTCCGGTGGCCAGCGCCAGCGCCTGGCGATTGCCCGTGCGTTGCTGGTCGATGCACCGATCCTGTTGCTGGATGAGGCCACCAGCGCGCTCGATGCGCAGAGCGAGCACCTGATCCAGCAGGCATTGCCCAGCCTGATGGCCGGGCGTACCACGCTGGTGATCGCCCATCGCCTGGCCACGGTGCAGCACGCCGAGCGCATCGCGGTCATCGACAAGGGGCGGGTGGTGGCGGTGGGCACCCACCGCCAGTTGATCGAGGAAAGCCCACTGTATGCGCGGCTGGCGGCCTTGCAATTCACAAGCGGCTAACGCGTCGTAAGCTTGTAACAATTTTGTAGCAATTGCCTGAGAGTATCTGGCTCAACTGTTGCGTAAGTGCTCGACCTGGCTGCCATTGCTTGATGGCAGCTTTTTTTTGGCCTGCCAACAAGGACATGGAATGTCTTACCTGGTGTTGCGGATGCGCGCCATTCCTTTCCTTCCGGTTTCGAGATCCACGATGTTGCGTAAATCCCTCAGAGTGCAAATTCTCTCGCTGCTTGGCGGTAGCCTGGTGGCGATGCTGCTGATCGCACTGGTGTGTTTCCAGTTTTTGTCGTCCAGCGTGCGCGGTTATGCTGAGTTGGTCGACGGGCCGCTTCGGGCCTCGCAACTGATTGACGAAGCCAACCTGCAGTTCAAGATCCAGGTGCAGGAATGGAAGAACGTGCTGCTGCGCGGGCGTCAGCCGGCTGAGCTGGACAAGTACTGGCAGCAGTTTCAGGCGCGCGAGCAACAGGTGCAGCAACTGCTCGGGCAATTGATCGACAGCAGCGACGCCAGGCTCAAGGCGCCGTTGCAGCAATTGCGTGATAGCCACCGACAGTTGGGCCAGGCCTATGCGCAGGGCCGTCAGGCCTTCGTCGCCGCGGGTGGCGACCCGGTCGCCGGCGATCGGGCGGTCAAGGGCGTGGATCGCGCCGCCAGTGAGCAGATGAGCGAACTGGTCGAGCAATTGCGTGCCGATGCCCGCCAGCGCGCGGCCAGTATCAGCGCCAGCGCCGAGCGCACGGTATGGCTGGGCCTGCTGGTGATGCTGGCCTCGGCGGTGACAGTGGGGCTGCTCAGCCTGTGGCTGGTGAACCGCAGCCTGATCGAGCCGATCCGCCAGCTGATCGAGTATGTTGCGCAGCTGAGCCAGGGCCGTTTTGCCGCCCGGGTGGACAGCCGCCGGGAGGATGAACTGGGGCGCCTGGCGCGGGCCGCCAATACCCTGCGCGACTTCCTCGCCGACACCGTCGGCCGGCTGAAGGACAATGCCCAGGAGCTGGAAGGTGCCAGCGGCCAGTTGCGCAGCATTGCCGGCGACATGGCCCGCGGCACCCATGACCAGTTCCAGCGTACCGACCAGGTGGCCACGGCCATGCACGAGATGTCTGCCACCGCTCAGGAAGTTGCCCGCCATGCTGCAGAAGCTGCCCGTGCGGCGGATGACGCCGACCACAGTGCCCAGGCCGGTGAGCAGGTCATGCAGCAGACTATCGACATCATTGGCGTGGTCAACCGCGAAATCGCCGGTACCGCAGCGGTGATCCGCGACCTGGAGCATGACAGCACCCGTATCGGCAAAGTACTGGAAGTGATCCGCGGTATTGCCGAGCAGACCAACCTGCTGGCGCTCAACGCGGCGATCGAAGCGGCCCGCGCTGGTGAGGCCGGGCGGGGCTTTGCGGTAGTGGCCGATGAGGTGCGCAGCCTGGCCCAGCGCACGGCAGCCTCGATTGCCGAGATCCATCAGATCATCGAAGCGGTGCAGTCGGGCGCGGTGGAAGCGGTGAAGGCCATCGAAAGCGGCCAGCAGCGAAGCGAAGAGGGGGCCGAGCAGGTGCAGCAGGCCGGGCAGATGTTGCAGCGCATCACCCTCGCGGTAGAGGCGATCCGCGACATGAACCGGCAGATCGCCACGGCGGCCGAAGAACAGACCAGCGTGGCCGAAGACATCTCGCGCAACCTCATCGAAATCACCCGTATTGCCACGGCCAACCAGGCGTCTGTGCAGTACACCGAGCAGGCGGGGCAACGCCTGCATGGGTTGTCGGGGCAACTGGGTGAAGTGACCTCGCGCCTGAGCGCCTGACAATTTCAGCGCAACAAAAAGCCCGCGCAAGGCGGGCTTTTTAAAAGGATCTGGTCGGAGAGACAGGATTCGAACCTGCGGCCTTCTCGTCCCGAACGAGACGCGCTACCTGGCTGCGCTACACTCCGATGAACAAAATCCTACTGCATCCGGTTTTTGCCCGCAAGCCCTTGTTGTTTAAAGGGCCATTGGCAAAAAAAGGTGTTTTTCACAGCTCTTTGACGGTGCGGATCTGGTCCTTGTTCAGGCGCGTGCGCTTACCGTCGAGCTGCTCGAATTCGTAGAAACCGGAGTCTTCGTCAAAGGACGGTTTGTCGGTTGCCTGGATCTCCCGGCCATCGTTCAGGGTGATGACGGTAGGGGTCGAGCAGCCAGCGAGGGCGCCCAGGCCCAGAGCGAGCAGGAAGGCGGGTAGGGTCCGTTTGATCATCGTGTTTCTCCAAGTGCGATGGTGCTAGATGACATTTATGACGCAGGACTTTAGTGCAAGTTCACTGCAAGTGCAGCATAGCGACAAATCTGTCCCCTTGATCCAGGGCAAGGCTGATGGGCGCAACGCCGGAAAAGGTACGCTGTGATATAACTGCGGCCATCTCATCCTGTTGTGACGGACACCCATGAAAGCCAAGGCAGATACCCCCTTCGTGGCGCTGAACATCGCCGTGCTGACGGTCAGCGACACCCGTACCTTCGACACCGACACCTCTGGCCAGCTGTTCGTCGACCGCCTGAGTGCCGCGGGCCACCACCTGGCCGAGCGTGTGCTGCTCAAGGACGACCTGTACAAGATTCGCGCCCAGGTCGCCACCTGGATTGCCGATGACAGCGTGCAAGTGGTGCTGATTACGGGCGGTACTGGCTTTACCGGCCGTGACAGCACGCCCGAGGCGGTGGCCTGCCTGCTGGACAAGCAGGTCGATGGCTTTGGCGAGCTGTTCCGGCAGATCTCCGTGGCCGATATTGGCACCTCCACCGTGCAATCGCGCGCCTTGGCCGGGCTGGCCAACGGCACGTTGGTCTGCTGCCTGCCGGGCTCTACCAATGCGGTGCGCACGGGCTGGGATGGCATCCTGGCCGAGCAGCTCGATGCACGCCATCGCCCCTGCAACTTCGTGGCACACCTGAAGCAGGCAGCGGCCTGTGACAGCCGTGGCTGAGGTCAGCCAGGCCCGGCCGCTGATGCCGGTGGAGCAAGCCCTTGGGCAACTGCTGGCGCTGGCCGAAACGGCGCCAATCCGTGACATCGAGAACCTGCCGTTGGCCGAGGCCGAGGGCCGCGTACTGGCCACCGGACTGGTGGCCTCGCTCGACCTGCCGCCCTGGCCGAACAGTGCCATGGACGGCTATGCCTTGCGCAAGGCCGACTGGCAAGGCGAGCCTCTGCCGGTCAGCCAGCGGATCTTCGCCGGCCATGCGCCGCACCCGCTGCAGCCAGGCACCTGTGCGCGCATTTTCACCGGGGCGCCTGTGCCCGAAGGTGCCGACTGCGTCGAAATGCAGGAAAACACCGAAGTGGTCGACGGCGGTCGGGTGCGCTTTCTCGCACCTTTGCAGGCTGATCAGAACATTCGCCCCCAGGGCCAGGAAACCCGCAAGGGCGAGCAGGTGATGAGCGCCGGTACCCGGCTGGGGCCGATCGAACTGGGCTTGGCGGCGACGCTGGGTCACGGCCGCCTGGACGTGGTGCGCAAGGTGCGGGTGGCGGTGCTGTCCACGGGAGACGAACTGGTCGAGCCTGGTCTGCCCTTGGGGCCGGGGCAAATCTACAACAGCAATCGTCGGCTGCTGGTCAGCTGGCTGCAGCGGCTGGGCTGCGATGTTGTGGATGCAGGCATCCTGCCGGATGACCTGGCGCTGACCCGCGCATGCCTGGCTTCGCTGGGCGACGTTGATTTGATCTTGTCTACCGGTGGTGTTTCGGTGGGCGAGGCCGACTACCTGGGCGCGGCGCTGCGCGAAGCCGGCGAACTGGCCTTGTGGAAGCTGGCGATCAAGCCGGGCAAGCCACTGACCTTCGGCCACTTCCAGGGCGTACCGGTGATCGGCCTGCCGGGTAACCCGGCCTCGACCTTGGTCACCTTTGGCCTGCTAACCCGGCCTTACCTGTTGCGCCGCCAGGGTGTGCCGGATGTCACGCCGCTGCGCTTCGACATGCCGGCAGGCTTTGACTGGCCCAAGCCTGGCACCCGGCGCGAGTACCTGCGTGCACGCATCGAGCACGGCCAGGTGCGTATCTACAAGAACCAGAGCTCCGGCGTGCTGCGTAGCGCGGCGTGGGCCGAGGGGCTGGTGGAAGTGCGTGAGGGCAGCACACTGAAACAAGGTGACAGCGTGCCGTTCATTCCCTTCAGCGAGCTACTTGGCTGAGCGGCCCAGCCAGGCACTGCCCAGTGGGGCAGCCTCTGACGGTGCTGCCTGGGTCAGGCGCATGTGCACATTCTCCAGCTGCTGTGCGGCTACGCTCCAGTCATGACGCTGGCGGGCCAACTGGCGCCCGGCAGCGCTCAACTGGCTCATGCGCCAGGGCTGGTTGAGCAGTTGGGTGATCAGCAGGGCCAGCTGGTCGCCGTCATCACTGCCCAGGTAGTGCTCACCATTGTTTGCGCTCAGGCCCGATACGCCTTTGCCGGTTGTGATTACCGGTAGGCCTGCTGCCATGGCCTCGAGGATTTTTACCTTGGAGCCGCCGGCATAGCGCAGCGGCGCGAAGAACAGTGCCGAACGTTTTTGCAACTCACGCAGGTCAGGGCGGTAGCCGAACCATTCGATGCGCGGGTCGTTCCAGTGCAGTTTCCAGCTAGCCGGCAGGGCGTGCCCGGCTATTGCCAGGCGCACTGCCGGGTTGCTCATCCACACCTGCGGCATGATGTCCTCCAGCGCCCACTCGATGGCCTCCAGGTTGGCGCCATATTCGAAGTTGCCGACGAACAACAGGCGCTGGCTGTGTAGCGCGGGTTCCACGTGCTGGTAGAAATCACAGTCAACCCCATTGACCACTACGTTTACCGGCCGTCCGCTGATCTGCGCGATCAGCTCGGCATCGTGGGCGCTGACTGCCACCAGTTCGGTGGGCTGGCGGAGCACCCTGTGTTCCCAGCGGCGGTAGCGCCAGCGGTCGAAGGCGTTGAGAGGACGCAGCCACAAGGGCAGCCGGTCGTGGCAGGCCCCGCCCATCACCGACTCCAGCGTGTGTTCGCTTAGCATGTAGGGCAGCCCGCGGGCCTGCAGCGCTTTTTCGAAGGGTTGAAAACTGTAGCTGTGCTCGATCTGGATCACGTCCCAGGGTTCGTCCAGCAATTGCTCGAAACGGTGCCGCAGACAAGGCGAAAGGCCGTTGATGATGGCCCGCATGGGGTAGTCGATGATTGGCGAAGCCAGCAGGTTCAACGGGCTGTGCAATGGCCGACGGGGTATTACGATCAGGCGTTCGAGCAGTGGCTCCAAGGCTTCGCGGGCTGCGTAGCTGAGGGGTATTTTTGACTGCGCCAACAGGGTAATGCGATGGCCCTTCTGCGCCAGTGCGCGTATCAGGTGGTATTGCCGGGTCTTGCTGCCACTGGTGGTTGGCCAGGGTAGATAGGGCAGTGTCCAGAGAATGCGCATGACCCGGAATCCTCGCTAAAGGCCGCGGATGTAAAGACGCGCCCATCGCCAGTGTGCTGAGTACCACTGCCGGGGCGCGTCCATGGCTAGGGTTCGGAGCCCCACACACAAGCGTCAAAAGACTGACTTGCCAGGGGGCGTTGTTTGCCTAGGTCAAAAACTTGTCAAATGTTCATTTTCTGAGCATAGCGCGCATTGTCGGGTGTGGGAAAAAGACCACGCACGCTTCGGTATTTTTTTGTGGGCATGCAACGATCCGCGGCCGTGTGTGGTCGAGATCTGGGTCGGTCAATTTCTCGGAGACGCGCGATGCAAGGGCGCAAGGCAATGCTGATTCTGCACGGCAAGCAGGCGATGAATGAAGAGCTGCGCAGCGCCGTGCTGGATCTGCGTGATACAGGCTGGGTGCTGGATGTGCGGGTCACCTGGGAGGCAGGTGACGCGCAGCGCCTGGTCGGCGAGGCGCTGACGGCTGGCTACAGCCATATCGTCGCTGGCGGTGGGGATGGCACTTTGCGGGATGTGGCCGAGGCCATGGGGCTGGCGGGCGCCGAAGCCAGCCTGGCGTTGTTGCCGCTGGGCACGGCCAACGATTTCGCCAAAGCCGCCGGCATACCCTTGGAGCCCGCTGCGGCACTGGCGCTGCTGAATGCGCCCGCGCAGGCCATTGACCTGGGCCAGGCCGGCGACCAGTTGTTCCTCAACATGGCCACGGGTGGGTTTGGTAGCCAGGTCACCGCCAACACCTCCGAAGACCTGAAAAAAGTGCTGGGTGCTGCGGCCTACCTGTTCACTGGCTTGTCACGTTTCAGCGAATTGCAGGCCGCTTCTGTTGAGCTGCAGGGGCCTGACTTCCATTGGCAGGGGAGCTTGCTGGCACTGGGTATCGGTAATGGTCGTCAGGCTGGGGGCGGTCAGGTGCTATGCCCCGACGCGGTGGTGAACGACGGCTTGCTCGACATCGCCATCCTGCCAGCGCCACAAGAGGTGGTTGGGGCGCTGCGTGACCTGCTGGCGGGTGACGGCCTGTTCGTTCGGGCCAGGTTACCTTGGGTCGAGATCAAGAGTGCCCAAGGGCTGGACATGAACCTTGACGGCGAGCCTTTGCAGGCCGACAACCTACGCTTCCAGGCCAGGCCTGCCGCGTTACGCCTGCACCTGCCGGCCGGGTCGCCATTGCTTAGTCATCCAGGCTGATGATTTTCTCGCGTACGGCGAACAGCACAAGCCCGGCCACGTCATGAATCTGCAGGCGCTTCATGATTTGCGAGCGGTGGGTTTCGACGGTCTTGATCGACAGGCCCAGGCCAGTGGCGATTTCCCGAGTGGCCTTGCCGCGTACGATCAGGCGCAGGATTTCCAGTTGGCGAGCAGTGAGGTTGTGCCGCTCGCCAGCAGCTTGCTTGCCATTCTTGGTGTGCCGTAGGGCCTGGTTGATGACCGTATGGGCGATGGCCGGGCTTAGGTAGCGTTCGCCGTTGCGTACCGCACCAAGGGCTTGTTCCAGCTCGGTGGCACTGGTGTCTTTGAGCAGGTAGCCGTGGGCGCCGCTTTCCAGAGCTCGCATGATCAGGTCCGGGTCAGTGTGCATCGACAGGATCAGTACCTTGCACGGACTGCCGCTTGCCCGCAGTTGGGTAAGTGCATCCAGGCCGCTGGTCGAACGCATGGAGATGTCCAGCAAAACGATGTCGGGCGCCAGCGCGCGCACGTTGTCGAGCAGTTGGCTGCCGTCGTCTGCTTCCCCGATGACGTCATACCCAGGAATGTCGCAGACCAGTGCGCGCACACCGGCGCGGATCAGCGAGTGGTCGTCTACCAGCAAAAGTCTACAGATCATGGGTGTTCGTACTCCCGGCACGTTGCTGAGTACGCGCAGGCCAAGGGAACACTGCCTCGATACGCGTGCCAAGGCCGCGCTGGCTGGTGATGTCGAGGCTACCCTGCAATGCGGTGACCCGCTCCTGCATGCCGGCCAGGCCACGCTGGCCAGCTGCGGCGGGGTGCCGCGTCGGGACGAACCCACAGCCATCGTCCTGAATCGACAACGCCAGCCCCTCTGGGGTGCGCTGCAGCTGGATGATCAGGTTGCCTGCCTGGGCGTGGCGCAGCATGTTGGTCACCGCTTCCTGGGTAATGCGAAACACCGCCATGGCCACTGCCTCGTCGATGCCGCCCAGGCGTTGGTTGCACGCCAGGCTCCAGTGCACGTCGCTGTTGGCCAGGGTGCGCACCAGGTGCGCGCGCAGGCTGGCTTCAAGGCCAAGACTGGCCAATTGCCGAGGGTTGAGCAGGGCGGACACGTCGCGCACGTTGCCCAAGGTGTCATCCAGTGTGCTGCGCAGGGTGTTGCAGTGGCTCTGCAGTTCGTCTGGCATGCGCCGTTGCAACCACTGCAGTTGCAGCTTGGCAGCGGTCAGCATCTGACCGATGTCGTCATGCAGTTCGCGGCTTAAGTGCTGGCGCTCGTCTTCCTGGACCTTGAGCATGCGCTCGGCCAGTTCCGCCGGGCGCAGGCTGATCGACCTTGCGCCCAGGGCCAGATAGGCGACAGTGGCCAGCGTAGCGGCCAGTTGCAGAGCCAGCAGGCTGGCCGGGATTGCCTGCTGGGTAAAGTAGAGCACCAGATTGGCGACCAGCGAGGCCACGCATAGCGCGGCCGTGGCCCAAGGCAGCAGGGCAACGCGGGACCAGCAACGCAAAGAAGTCTTCAAGCGTGGGAGCATAGGTAGGGAAGCCACTGAAGTATTGCTGATGGAGGCCTTGCACAATGCTGCTCAGAGGCTTTGGCGCAGTACTTTCGATTTCTTTTCTGACACGTGATCGTTCAACCTTTATTCAGGTTGCAAGCGTTTGTGGGGGCGCATATTACCACTTCGCACTGTATCGGTCGCGGCTGGGTAACGCCTTGAAACGCCTGCGGGTGGGGCATTTGGCGGGTAGCAAAGTGCCACCCTTTGATCGCGCACTATGCACTTGTCGCTTAACTCGTGCGGTAATCATTCAACGTCGCCCCCGAGCATTTTTAGAACTATTCAAGTTTGATCTTGGCGGGGCCTGAACGAGCAGGCTTAGTTGCCTTTTGTGTCTGGTTAATACGGTGGATTCGACCGGCCGGGGCGTGTGCCGGCTGCCACAGTGGTGTGCGAGTGCAGGCACACGCTGCCTTGCTCGTCGCAGGAAGCACAGGATGGCGCAATGGGTTGCTGCACGACCTCGGCCAGGTTTTTCAGCAACACCAGTTGTTCGCCGATGTCCAGGTTCAGCCGCCCGGTACGGGCATCGACCAGTTCCAGTTGCCAGGCCAGCAAGGTCAGGCAGGCCTCTAGCGCGGGCAGGGCTTCACGTTGCAGGCGACCGCGGTGACAGGCGGGGGCGAGCAACTGTTGCAGGGCGTTGGTGTAATGGGCGACTTCACGCAGGCCCAGGCGCGTGGCCTGCCGGGCAAGGTTATCGAGGGTACTGTCCAGGCAGCGGCAGGCATCCGGATCATTGTCGATCAGTTCCAGATGCTGCAGGCATTCCTGAGCCTGGGTCAGCAATATCTGTGCATCCAGCAGGTAATTCTGCAGGGCTTCATCGAACGATAAGGCAGTGTCCATGATCAGGTCCCCGCGCGTGGTGCAGGCGCAGGGGGCGGGCACGCCGAAACGATAGCTAGCAAAAGCCTGACTCCATTCATGCATTGAGAATGGCGTCACATTAATGGCTAAAGGATATCGCGAACATCAGGTTACACCCGATTGCAGCTAAGGGTTTCCCTGATGCCGGGCTAAGGTGGGGAACTTTTGTAGCACCCGCTGAATTCCCATGGAATGCCCGCAGTAAAGCATGATGGTAAAGTGATATCAATTGCCTTCACGGCATTTTCCCGCAAGGGTCAAGGTGCACGTGAAGCCGCCGATACAGGGTGGATGTTTTCACTTTTTTGACTCAAGCCTGGGGGTTTTCCAATGGCTGGCATTCTCGACACAGTAGACCAACGCACGCAACTGGTGGGTGAGAACCGCCTGGAAATTCTGATGTTTCGCCTGGCCGGCCGCCAGTTGTTCGCGATCAACGTGTTCAAGGTGCAGGAGGTGCTGCAAATGCCCAAGCTCACCCTGATGCCCCAGCGCCACGCCTTCGTCTGCGGGGTGGTCAACCTGCGTGGCCAGACCCTGCCGGTGATCGACCTGTCCCAGGCGATCGGCATGCGCCCGCTGCAGCCGGGGCCGGACAGCACCATCATCGTCACCGAGTACAACCGTTCGGTTCAGGCCTTCCTGGTGGGCGGTGTCGACCGCATCGTCAACATGAACTGGGAGTCGATCATGCCGCCGCCTGCCAGCGCCGGGCGCCAGCACTACCTGACTGCCATCACCAAGGTCGATGAAAAGCTGGTGGAGGTGATCGACGTGGAGAAGGTGCTGGCCGAGATCGTGCCGTACAACGCCCGGGTCTCTGGCGATAAACTCGCCGACCCGGTGCTGGCCCGTGCCCGTGGCCGCGAGGTGCTGCTGGTGGACGACTCCAGTGTGGCCCTGGCGCAGTTGCGTGACACCCTGTCCCAGCTGGGCATGAAGCTACATGTGGCCAGCGATGGCCTGAAGGCGCTGCGCATGCTCAAGGCCTGGGCCGATGCGGGTGAGGACGTGTGCGAGAAGCTGCTGATGGTGTTTACCGACGCCGAAATGCCGGAAATGGACGGCTACCGGCTGACCACCGAGATCCGCAGTGATGCGCGGCTGCGCCAGCTCTATGTGGTGCTGCATACCTCACTGTCAGGCAGCTTCAATGAATCCATGGTGAAGAAGGTGGGGTGCGACAACTTCCTGTCCAAGTTCCAGCCCGACCGCCTGGTCGATGTGGTCAAGCAACGCCTGCTGCTGGATACCGCCACTGCGTGAACGTTGGGCCGGCCAGGTATAAGCTTGGTGTTTGGCATGATGCGAGGCTGCAGGGATGTTTCTCAGTGAGTTGTATCGATACCCGGTGAAGTCGGGGCAGGCGCAAAGCCTGCAGGCTTCACGGGTGGGTTTGCTGGGGTTGCAAGGCGACCGCCGCTGGATGGTGGTCGAGGAAGAAAATGGACGCTTCCTGACCCAGCGGGCCTGGCCGCACCTTGGCCAGCTCCAGGCGTGCGACGACGACGAGGGCCAGTTGTTGCTGCAGGCGCCCGGGCGGGTGCCGTTGCGGGTGCCCGTGCCCGCTACCGATGAGGCCCTGCGCGGCGTGACGATCTGGCGCGACACCCTGCGGGTGCCGGATGCCGGCGACGCGGCAGCCGCCTGGTTGACCGCGTTGCTGGGCAAGCCCGTGCGCCTGGTGTATTGCCCGGAGCAGCGCGCACGTTACCTGCCCAATGGTTATGGCTTCAACAGTGATCGGGCGGCGTTTCCCGACGGTTTCCCCTTGCTGCTTATCGGGCAGGGCTCGCTGGACGAGCTCAACCGGCGTATTGGCCGGCCCATGGAAATGTTGCGCTTTCGACCCAACCTGGTGGTGCGGGGGGCTGAACCATTTGCCGAGGATGGCTGGAAGCGAATCCGCATCGGCAACCTGGAATTTCGCGTGCTCAAGCCCAGTGTGCGGTGCATCTTTACCACGATAGACCCGGCAACCGGGCAGCGCAGTGCGGACCGCGAGCCGATGGTCACGCTCAAGACCTTTCGCGAGAAGGAGGGGGATGTACTGTTTGGCCAGAACCTGGCAGTGGATGGCAGCGGGTGGCTTGAAACAGGAATGCAGGTGGAAGTTCTGGAGTGAATGTGCCGCCTGAACCGGCCCTATCGCTGGCTTGCCGGCGATAGGGCCGGTTCAGGTTCAGCAGGCCTTACATGTCATCGAAATACCGCTCATGCCAATCTACCAGCGGCTGCGGCGAATTCAGCTTCTGCCCGTAGATCACCGAATACGACAGCACGTTCTGCACATATTGGCGCGTTTCGTCGAACGGGATCGATTCCACCCACACATCGAAGCTCAGGTGTTTGGCGCCTTTCAGCCACTGCCGAACGCGCCCGGGCCCGGCGTTGTAGGCCGCCGAGGCCAGCACCCGGTTGCCGTTGAACTGGCCGTGCACCTGGCTCAGGTAGGCCGCACCCAGCTGGATATTCTTGTCCGGGTTCAGCACCTGCGCCGGTGATGCCAGCGGGATGCTGAACTTGCGCGCGGTTTCTTTGGCGGTGGCCGGCATAAGCTGCATCAGGCCGCTGGCGCCCACCGGCGAGCGCGCATCCTCCATGAATGCGCTCTCTTGGCGGGTGATGGCGAATACCCAACTCGAATGCAGGCCGCGGACTTTGGCTTCGCGCACCAGGGTGTCGCGATGGGCCATCGGGAAACGGATGTCCAGGTCGTCCCAGTATTGCGCCTGGCTGATCGTGCGGATGGCCGGGAAGTACCAACGCAGCTCATAGCCCAAGCGAGCCTGGGCAACCATTTCGTCGCGGGTGAAGTGGCGGCTGACGTGGTACCACTCGCGACGGCCCTCCACGATCTGGCCGCGGGCGTGGAACTCCAGGGCACGCTGAATGCCGGGTGTGTTGCGGACCTTCTTGACCAGTTGCGGGCTCAGCAACAACGGCTTGTTGTTCAACTGGTACGGCGTCTGTGCCCGGTCGGCGGCGAGGAAGCCGTAGAAGTCCCGCTCACGTGCCACGGTCTTGTACAGCAGGGGGATCTGCGGGTTGTTCGGCTGGGCCAGTTCCAGGCTGCGTGCCTGCCAGTATTTCCACCGGCTGCTGCTGGCCAGGTCCTGGGGCAGGCGCTTGGTCAGCTCGTAGGCGTCTTCCCAGCGGCCCAGGCGCAGCAGCAGGCGCAGGCGCCATTCGCTGACGGTGTTGTCGCGAAGCTCGGGGTCGTAGCGGGTCATCAGGTCGAGCGCGCGCGGGTCGTAGCGACGTGCCAGGGTCAGGCCGATCTCGCGGGCGATGGCAACCTTCTCATCGCGGGAAAAGTGCATGCGCTGGGCGTAATCGTCGAGCAGTGCCATGGCCCGGTCCGGGTCTTGCCGTGCAAGACGGCGCAGGCCGAGGCTGACGACGTCGGACATGGCGTCGTTGGCCGGGGTAAAGCGCGACGGCTGGCCGAGCAGCTCAGGCTTCTGCGCCACATCGACCAGCAGGCGCCCCTGCGGGCCGAGCGTGGTCAGCGTCTTGACCAGGTTGTTGGCCAGGGCGTAGTTGCGGGCCTGGGCCGCCAGCTTGGTGCGTTCCCAGCGTTTGGCCTCGGTCAGTTGGCCTTCCGCCGCCCACATGCCGAACAGCGTGTCGCAGGCGGCAGGCTGGGACTTGCCGACGTTCCACAGTTTGTCGGCTGTGGCGTAGCCCTCGGCGCGCAGGCCATGGCTGAGCTGATACTGGCCATTGAGGCAGTCCAGTTCGGTGAAGTTGAGTTTTGGATCGTAGTATTTGACGAAAGTATCCCATTCGCCGCGTTCGGCCAGCCAGCGTAGCCAGCGCAGTTTCATCCAGTTGGCCTGGGGCAGGTCGCCATGCTTGGCGAGAAAGCCTTCGATCTCCTGGTTGCTGGCGCTTTTGAGGCGGGCGGTAAGCTCGTCGTAGGCCAGGTACGGTGTGAGCGGGTAGTCGCTCAGGGCTTGCGCATAGCGCAAGTACGGGCCTTTGTCGCCTTTGGCCAGCGCACGCTTGGCCTCGTCGTAGTACTGGCGTTGCTGGGTGAGGTCGGTGGCCTGCGCCGCGCAGGTGGCAGCGGTGAGCAGCAGGCATGATGCGATGTGTAACAGGCGGCTGCGCATGATACGTCCGGGCAGTAGAACCATGGGGAAGTGACGGCGGAGCCAGCACTGTTGGAAGCGATTGCCCTTAGCTTAGCTGTTTGCCGGCGGCGGGTGAAAGCACTGTGCTTGTATCGGGATATTAACTTCGACCAGATGTCGCAAAGCGGTCGCCGGGTGGCCAAGCGGATGCCGTCGAGGGCCAAGTCAGGTAGAATGCGCGCCCGATTTATGGAGACCAACATGACCCTGCTCAAATTCAGCGATGTGTCCCTCGCATTCGGCGCCATGCCGCTGCTGGACAAAGTGTCCTGGCAGATCGCTCGTGGTGAGCGGGTGTGCATCATCGGCCGCAACGGTACTGGCAAGTCCAGCATGCTGCGCCTGGTCAAGGGCGAGCAGAAGGGTGACGACGGTGAAGTCTGGCGTGCCCCGGGCCTGAAGATCGGCGAGCTGCCGCAGGAACTGCCGGTGGCCGACGAGCGCACGGTGTTCGATGTGGTTGCCGCAGGCCTGGATGGCGTCGGCGAGCTGCTGGCGCAGTTCCACCACCTGAGCATGAATATCCAGAACGACGAAGACCTGGAAAAACTCATGCACGTCCAGCACGAGCTGGAAGCCCGTGATGGCTGGCGCCTGCAACAAGTGGTGGAGAGCACCCTGAGCCGCCTGCAGTTGCCGGCCGACAAGACCCTGGCCGAGCTGTCCGGTGGCTGGCGCCGCCGTGTGCTGCTGGCCCAGGCGCTGGTGTCCGAGCCCGACCTGCTGCTGCTCGACGAGCCGACCAACCACCTGGACATCGGTGCGATTGCCTGGCTCGAAGAGGCCCTGCGCAGTTTCAACGGCGCGGTGTTGTTCATCACCCACGACCGGTCCTTCCTGCAGAACCTGGCCACCCGCATCCTTGAACTGGACCGCGGCGGCCTGATTGACTGGAACGGTGACTACGCCAGCTTCCTGGTGCACAAGGAGGCCGCACTGGCCGCCGAAGAAACTGCCAATGCGCTGTTCGACAAGCGCCTGGCTCAGGAAGAAGTGTGGATTCGCCAAGGCATCAAGGCACGCCGCACCCGGAACGAAGGGCGTGTGCGGGCATTGAAAGCCTTGCGTGTGGAGCGTGGCGAGCGCCGCGAGCGCCAGGGCAAGGCCAACATCCAGATCGAGGCGGCGGAAAAATCCGGCAAGCAGGTGATGGTGCTGGAAAACGTCAGCTTCCATCACGCCGACGGGCCGATGCTGGTCAAAGACTTTTCCATGGTCTTGCAGCGTCAGGACCGGATCGGCCTGCTGGGGGCCAACGGCACTGGCAAGACCACCCTGCTCAAGCTGATGCTCGGCGGCCTGGAGCCCACTTCGGGCAAGGTCGAGCGCGGCACCAAGCTGGAAGTGGCCTACTTCGACCAGATGCGCCACCAGCTCGAGCTGGAAAAGACCGTGATCGACAACCTGGCCGAAGGCCGTGATTTTATCGAGATCGACGGCCAGAACCGCCACGTGCTGAGCTACCTGGGCGACTTCCTGTTCAGCCCTCAGCGTGCCCGCACGCCGGTCAAGGCACTGTCGGGTGGCGAGCGTGCCCGCCTGCTGCTGGCAAAGCTGTTCAGCAAGCCGGCCAACCTGCTGGTACTCGACGAACCGACCAACGACCTGGACGTGGAAACCCTCGAGCTGCTCGAGGAAGTGCTGTCCAACTACAAGGGCACCGTGCTGATGGTCAGCCACGACCGGGCCTTCCTCGACAACGTCGTCACCAGCACGCTGGTGTTCGAAGGCGAGGGCAAGGTGCGTGAGTACGTGGGCGGCTACGAGGACTGGATTCGCCAGGGCGGCTCGCCAAAGCTGCTGGGCGTGACCGAGAGCAAGGGCGGCAAGTCCGAACTCAACAGCGCAGTGGTGGAAAAAGTCGAGGACAAGCCCGCGCCTGTTGCTGCGCCGGTGGCGGAAGAGGCGTCGAAGAAGAAGCTCAGCTACAAGCTGCAGCGTGAGCTGGAGATGCTGCCAGGGCAGATCGACGAAGTTGAGCAGCGTATGGCTGAGGCCCAGGAAGAAGTGAATGCGGCGGGCTTCTATCAGCGGCCGATTGCGGAAACTTCGGCAGTGCTTGCGAAGATCGAGAAGCTACAGGGTGAGCTGGATGCGCTGGTAGAGCGCTGGGCCGAGCTGGAAGGCTGATCGGCTTTAACCTGTACCGGCCTCTTCGCGGGGCAAGCCCGCCCCCACAGGTATCGCGGCGCGGTCACTGTGGGAGCGGGCTTGCCCCGCGAAGAGGCCGGTACAGGTTAAGTCATTCTTTCTTCTGCAACCGCACCGCCAGCACATCGCACGGCGCACCATGCAGCACGTCATTGGCGGTGGAACCCAGCAGCAGCGCCAGGCCATGGCGGCCATGGCTGCCGACCACGATCAGGTCGCAATTCTGTTCCTTGGCCAGTTGGTGGATTTCCTGGCGCGGTTGGCCGTAGGTCAGGTGGGAATCGCCGCGCTGGATGTCCGGGTATTTGTTGAACAGCCGGTCCATGCGCTCCTTGGCCTGGTCGAACTGTTGCTGTTGCAACTGCGACAGGTCCATCGGTACGTCACCGCCGAATGCCATGGCCATCGGCTCGACGATGTGCACCAGGGACACCTTGGCGCCTGAGGGCTCGGCGAGCTTCATGGCACGCTTGATCACCGGGTCGCATTCTTCGGTCAGGTCGACGGCGACCAACAAATGTTCATATTGCATGAGCGGTACTCCTGGCAATCGCGATAGAAGAAGTATGGTCGCTTTCGGGCGGGTCTACCGTGAAAAATGGCTAACCAGCTCATTTGCAACGCTTTATGGGAACTACTGATATGACGGTATTGCTGGTGGTGTCAATCCTTGCGCTGATTCTCAGCCCGCTTTCCTGGCTGCGAGGCTCGCGCAAGCAGAGCGAGCAGATGAAGTTGCGGCTGGAGGCCCGGCGCATGGGGTTGGCCATGCAACTGGCGCCGCAGCAGTGGCCGCACTGGCTCGAAATGGAGCCGCCAAGCCCTTGCCCGCAATACCACCGGGCGCGGCGTCGCGGGCATGAGGACAGCTTCAGCTTCTGGCAGGTCACCCCAGGGGTGTGGTGGAACCAATGGCGCGAGCCCTGCGAAGATCCTCGCTTCATCGAGGCCTTGGCGCGCTTGCCGGCGAGCGTCTACAAGGTCGAAGCCGACGCGCGGATGATCGCCCTGTACTGGACTGAACGGGGTGATACGGCTGTATTGCAGGATGTTGCCTACGTCCTCGAAACCCTGGCCTGAAACCTCGTGGGGCCACGTCGTACCCGTAGGAGCAGCCTTGTGCTGCGAAGAGGCCGGTATGCCTGATAGTACTGTTCCGGGCGTATCGGCCTCTTCGCCGCACAAGGCGGCTCCCACAGGAACGGCGTAGGCGTTCAGGGCTTTAAACGACAAAGCGGCGGCTTGGCAGAACCCTGAAGGGGTGGGGTGCCAAGTCGCCGCTTTGCGTTTCTGCTACGCAGAAAAGGCCAGGCAGGCCGGGTATTCATTCAAGCAAGTGCCAGTGTAGCCGCACTGGGGTGCCGCGCAAGCCGAAAGATGCAGCACTGTCCAACCGGGCGTGGTCAATCGCTGACGTGAATGGTCGGCGATCACTGTCATCATGTTTTGCACCCGGACGATACAAAGTGACTGGAAAGTCGCGTTTTCGTCGTGCTCCTGAGCATTTGACAACGCCGATCTTTTCGGAGAATGTGTGCACACCCAAATCAAACGGGCGTATGAATTGAGCGTTTGTATGTCATGACGCCAAGCCATACTTCCGACTAGCGCGCTGACGGGTGTGCCTGGGGCAGGGCAGCTAGGCCTGCTTCTGCTGCAGCGATCGGCGTGTACAGTTCAGCTTCCATATCGTGGAGATCAGTTGATGATTTACGAAGGTAAAGCCATCACGGTTAAGGCTCTTGAAAGTGGCATCGTCGAGCTCAAATTCGACCTCAAGGGTGAGTCCGTCAACAAGTTCAACCGCCTGACCCTGAACGAGCTTCGCCAGGCCGTCGACGCCATCCAGGCCGACGCCTCGGTCAAGGGCGTGATCGTCAGCAGTGGCAAGGACGTGTTCATCGTCGGCGCCGACATCACCGAGTTCGTCGACAACTTCAAGCTGCCCGAGGCCGAACTGGTCGCCGGCAACCTGGAAGCCAATCGCATCTTCAGTGCCTTCGAAGACCTCGAAGTGCCGACCGTTGCTGCCATCAACGGCATCGCCTTGGGCGGCGGCCTGGAAATGTGCCTGGCCGCCGACTACCGGATCATGTCCTCCAGCGCCAAGATTGGCCTGCCCGAAGTCAAACTGGGCATCTACCCCGGCTTTGGCGGCACCGTGCGCCTGCCGCGCCTGATCGGTTCGGACAACGCTATCGAGTGGATCGCCTCCGGCAAGGAAAACCGTGCCGAGGACGCCTTGAAAGTGGGCGCTGTTGACGCCGTGGTCGCCCCTGAGTTGCTGCAGGCCGGTGCCTTGGACCTGATCAAGCGGGCCATCAGCGGCGAGCTGGACTACAAGGCCAAGCGTCAGCCGAAGCTGGAAAAGCTCAAACTCAATGCCATCGAGCAGATGATGGCCTTCGAGACCGCCAAGGGCTTCGTTGCCGGCCAGGCCGGCCCGAACTATCCGGCCCCGGTCGAAGCCATCAAGACCATCCAGAAGGCCGCCAACTTCGGCCGCGACAAGGCCCTGGAGGTCGAAGCCGCGGGCTTTGCCAAGCTGGCCAAGACGTCGGTTGCCGAAAGCCTCATCGGCCTGTTCCTGAACGACCAGGAACTCAAGCGCAAGGCCAAGGCGCATGACGAGATTGCCCACGACGTGAAGCAGGCCGCCGTGCTCGGCGCCGGCATCATGGGTGGCGGCATCGCTTACCAGTCGGCGGTCAAGGGCACCCCGATCCTGATGAAGGATATCCGCGAGGAAGCTATCCAGCTGGGCCTGAACGAGGCCTCCAAGCTGCTCGGCAACCGCGTCGAGAAGGGCCGCCTGACCCCGGCCAAGATGGCCGAGGCACTCAACGCCATTCGCCCGACCCTGTCCTATGGCGACTTCGCCAATGTCGACATCGTCGTCGAAGCTGTGGTCGAGAACCCGAAGGTCAAGCAAGCTGTGCTGGCTGAAGTGGAAGGCCAGGTGAAGGACGACGCGATCCTCGCTTCCAACACCTCGACCATCTCCATCAACCTGCTGGCAAAAGCGCTCAAACGCCCGGAAAACTTCGTCGGCATGCACTTCTTCAACCCGGTGCACATGATGCCGCTGGTTGAAGTGATCCGTGGTGAGAAGTCCAGTGAAGTGGCGGTGGCCACCACCGTGGCCTACGCCAAGAAAATGGGCAAGAACCCGATCGTGGTCAACGATTGCCCGGGCTTTTTGGTCAATCGCGTGCTGTTCCCGTATTTCGGCGGCTTTGCCAAGCTGGTCAGTGCCGGTGTCGACTTCGTGCGCATCGACAAGGTCATGGAAAAGTTCGGCTGGCCAATGGGCCCGGCTTACCTGATGGACGTGGTTGGCATTGACACCGGCCACCACGGCCGTGACGTGATGGCCGAAGGCTTCCCGGACCGCATGAAGGACGACCGCCGCTCGGCCGTCGACGCGCTGTACGAGGCCAACCGCCTGGGCCAGAAGAACGGCAAGGGCTTCTACGCCTACGAAACCGACAAGCGCGGCAAGCCGAAGAAGGTCTTCGATGCCACCGTGCTCGACGTCCTCAAGCCGATCGTGTTCGAACAGCGTGAAGTCACCGACGAAGACATCATCAACTGGATGATGATCCCGCTGTGCCTGGAGACCGTGCGCTGCCTGGAAGACGGCATTGTCGAAACCGCCGCCGAAGCCGACATGGGCTTGGTCTATGGCATTGGTTTCCCTCCCTTCCGCGGCGGTGCGCTGCGCTACATCGACTCGATCGGTGTGGCCGAATTCGTCGCATTGGCCGATCAGTACGCCGATCTGGGGCCGCTGTACCACCCGACTGCGAAGCTGCGTGAAATGGCCAAGAACGGCCAGCGCTTCTTCAACTGAGCGGTCAACGAGCTAGAGCGAGAGATTTGATATGAGCCTGAATCCAAGAGACGTGGTGATTGTCGACTTTGGTCGCACGCCAATGGGCCGCTCCAAGGGTGGCATGCACCGTAATACCCGCGCCGAAGACATGTCGGCGCACCTGATCAGCAAGCTGCTGGAGCGCAACGGCAAGGTCGACCCGAAAGAAGTCGAAGACGTGATCTGGGGCTGCGTCAACCAGACCCTGGAGCAAGGCTGGAACATCGCCCGCATGGCGTCGCTGATGACCCAGATTCCGCACACGTCTGCAGCGCAGACCGTCAGCCGCCTGTGCGGCTCTTCGATGAGCGCCTTGCACACCGCTGCCCAGGCGATCATGACCGGTAACGGCGATGTGTTCGTGGTCGGTGGCGTGGAACACATGGGCCACGTCAGCATGATGCATGGCGTGGACCCTAACCCGCACCTTTCCTTGCATGCGGCCAAGGCTTCCGGGATGATGGGCCTGACTGCAGAAATGCTCGGCAAGATGCACGGCATCACCCGGGAGCAGCAGGACCTGTTCGGCGTGCGTTCGCACCAGTTGGCCCACAAAGCCACGGTCGAAGGCAAGTTCAAGGACGAGATCATCCCGATGCAGGGCTATGACGAGAACGGCTTCCTGAAGGTATTCGATTTCGACGAAACCATTCGCCCGGAAACCACCCTCGAAGGCCTGGCATCGCTCAAGCCCGCGTTCAACCCGAAAGGCGGTACTGTCACCGCCGGTACCTCGTCGCAGATCACCGACGGCGCTTCGTGCATGATCGTCATGTCTGGCCAGCGTGCAATGGACCTGGGTATCCAGCCATTGGCGGTGATTCGTTCGATGGCGGTGGCAGGTGTTGATCCGGCGATCATGGGTTATGGTCCGGTACCGTCGACCCAGAAAGCGCTCAAGCGCGCCGGGCTGACCATGGCCGACATCGACTTCATCGAGCTCAACGAAGCCTTTGCTGCACAGGCCTTGCCAGTGCTGAAAGACTTGAAAGTGCTCGACAAGATGGATGAGAAGGTTAACCTGCACGGCGGCGCCATTGCTTTGGGTCACCCGTTCGGTTGCTCCGGGGCACGCATTTCGGGCACCCTGCTCAATGTCATGAAGCAGAATGGCGGTACTCTGGGGGTGGCGACCATGTGCGTCGGCCTCGGCCAAGGTATCACCACTGTCTTCGAACGCGTCTGATCGCGTTGCGGGACAGCAACCGGGGCCTTGTGCCCCGGTTTTGTTTTTACAGGTTTTATTCAAGAGGGTGGGCAACATGCAGATACAACCAGGCGTATACCGGCATTACAAAGGGCCTGAGTACCGTGTCTTCAGCGTTGCGCGGCACTCCGAGAACGAAGAGTGGATGGTGTTCTACCAATGCCTGTATGGTGATTACAGCTTCTGGGTACGCCCCCTTTTGATGTTCCAGGAGTCCGTCGAGGTTGACGGCGAGCAGGTGCCACGCTTTGCTTTGGTCAAGGCCGAAGAAGGGCTGCCTGGGTTGCTGGGCAAGTCGCACGAGTGATTGTCCGAGCTTGACCTCACACTTTTGCCACTATATATAGCGGTGCCGCGTTTGGTACCTGACGCGTTTTTCATTTTCAGATTCAGGAATACTCCGATCCATGGGCAAATCGCTGGTCATTGTGGAATCCCCGGCCAAGGCCAAGACCATCAACAAGTACCTGGGCAACCAGTACGTGGTGAAGTCGAGTATCGGCCATATCCGAGACCTCCCCACCAGCGGTTCGGCCAGCGCAAGCAAAGAGCCGGCCGCCAAGCGTGGCAAGGCCGCGGGTGAGGCTCCGGCCCTGTCGCCGAAAGAAAAGGCCCGTCGCCAGCTGGTGGCACGCATGGGCGTCGACCCGGATCACGGCTGGAAGGCCAAGTACGAGATCCTGCCTGGCAAGGAAAAGGTGATCGAAGAACTGCGTCGCCTGGCCAAGGATGCCGACACCATCTATCTCGCAACCGACTTGGACCGCGAAGGGGAAGCCATTGCCTGGCACCTGCGCGAAGCCATCGGTGGTGACGACACACGCTACAAGCGCGTGGTGTTCAACGAAATTACCAAAAAGGCCATCCAGGAAGCCTTCTCGCAGCCAGGCGAGCTGGACATCGACCGGGTCAACGCTCAGCAGGCGCGGCGCTTCCTCGACCGTGTGGTTGGTTACATGGTTTCGCCGCTGTTGTGGGCCAAGATTGCTCGCGGCCTGTCTGCTGGCCGTGTGCAGTCGGTCGCGGTGAAGCTGGTGGTGGAGCGCGAGCGTGAAATCCGTGCATTCATCCCGCAAGAGTACTGGGAGATTCATGCCGACCTCGGTACCGCCAAGAACGCCAAGGTGCGTTTCGAGGTGGCGCGCGAGAAGGGCGAGGCCTTCAAGCCGCTGAACGAAGCCCAGGCCATGGCTGCGCTGGAGAAGCTCAAGGCTTCCAGCTACAGCGTGGTCAAGCGTGAAGACCGCCCGACCAGCAGCAAGCCGTCGGCGCCGTTCATTACCTCCACCCTGCAGCAGGCGGCCAGTAACCGCCTGGGCTTCGGGGTGAAAAAGACCATGATGATGGCCCAGCGCTTGTATGAGGCCGGCTACATCACTTACATGCGTACCGACTCGACCAACCTGTCGGTCGATGCCCTGGACATGGCGCGTAGCTACATCGAGCGCGAGTTCGGCAAGCAGTACCTGCCGGATGCGCCACTGGTTTACGGCAGCAAGGAAGGGGCCCAGGAGGCGCACGAAGCGATTCGTCCTTCCGATGTGAATACGCACCCGACCAAGCTCAGCGGCATGGAGCGCGACGCCGAGCGCCTGTACGAGCTGATCTGGCGCCAGTTCCTGGCCTGCCAGATGCCCCCGGCGCAGTACCTGTCCACCAGCGTCACCGTGGCTGCGGGCGACTTCGAGCTGCGTGCCAAGGGCCGTATCCTCAAATTTGACGGTTATACCCGCGTGCTGCCGCAACAGAGCAAGCCGGGCGAAGACGACGTGCTGCCTGAGATGGTCCAGGGCGAAGCGCTGAAGCTGATTCAGATCGACCCGAGCCAGCACTTCACCAAGCCGCCGGCGCGCTTCACCGAGGCCAGCCTGGTCAAGGAAATGGAAAAGCGCGGCATTGGTCGCCCGTCGACCTATGCGGCGATCATCTCGACCATTCAGGACCGTGGTTATGTGACCTTGCATAACCGCCGTTTCTATTCCGAGAAAATGGGCGACATCGTCACCGAGCGCCTGTCGGAAAGCTTCTCCAACCTGATGGACTACGGCTTTACCGCCGATATGGAGGAGAACCTCGACGACGTGGCCCAGGGTGAGCGTGACTGGAAAAACGTACTCGACGAGTTCTACGGCGACTTCAGCAAGAAGCTGCAGACTGCAGAGTCCAGCGAAAACGGCATGCGCGCCAACCAGCCGACCATGACCAACATTCCGTGCAAGGAATGCGGCCGGCCGATGATGATCCGCACCGCTTCCACGGGTGTTTTCCTGGGTTGTTCGGGTTACAGCCTTCCGCCAAAAGAGCGCTGCAAGGCCACCGTCAACCTGGTGCCGGGTGACGAGATTGCCGCTGATGACGAGGGTGAATCGGAATCCCGCGTGCTGCTGGGCAAGCACCGTTGCCCGATCTGCGCCACAGCGATGGACGCCTACCTGCTGGATGAGAAGCACAAGCTGCACATTTGCGGTAACAACCCCGATTGCGTTGGCTACGAGATCGAAGAGGGCAGCTACCGCATCAAGGGTTACGAAGGGCCGAGCCTGGAGTGCGACAAGTGTGGCAGCGAGATGCAGTTGAAGACCGGCCGTTTTGGCAAATTCTTCGGCTGCACCAACCCGGCGTGCAAGAACACCCGCAAGCTGCTCAAGAGTGGCGAGGCGGCGCCACCGAAGATGGACAAGGTGGACATGCCGGAGCTCAAGTGCGAGAAGGTGGACGACACCTACGTGCTGCGTGACGGTGCTTCGGGGTTGTTCCTGGCTGCCAGTCAGTTCCCGAAAAACCGTGAAACCCGTGCGCCGCTGGTGCTTGAAATTGTGCCGCACAAGCACGAGATCGATCCGAAGTACCACTTCCTCTGCGATGCGCCACAGAAAGATCCAGAAGGCCGCCCGGCAGTTATCCGCTACAGCCGCAAGACCAAGGAGCAGTACGTGCAGTCCGAGGTCGATGGCAAGCCGACCGGCTGGAAGGCCTTCTACGACGGCAATGCCTGGAAGGTTGAAGACAAGCGCTGATCTTTCGGTGCTTTAATTGGGGCCGCTTTGCGCCCCTTCGCGGCACAAGGCCGCTTCTGCAAGGAATCGCGTTCTCTTGCAGGAGGGCCTTGTGCCGCGAAGGGGCGCAAAGCGGCCCCAATCATTTATGATGCATGTATTCGCCTTGCAGCCTGATGGGAGGGCAAAGAAATGGCCCAGGAAACCTACACTCGCACCAACCAGAAACTGTTCTTCGCCGGCCTCGCTCTGGAGTCCATGGCCAAGGCTGAACAAAGCCAGGCCATGAATGCACAGGGCCTGGTTCAGGCTGAGCGCGAATCGGCGCTGTTCCACCTGTATGGCGCGCTGCTGGGCCTGTGCCATGAAATCGGGGTGTTCTACCGCCTGCCGGTGGTTGCAACTGTCGAGCAAGCGCTGGCCGACGACGCGCTGAATGGCATCGCTATCCCGGAAGTGGCCGAGCTGCTTGAGCTTGCCCGTCAGCGCGAAACCTGGCTGGCGCAAATGCTGGGTGCTTATGCCGATTTGTTCCGACCACCGGTCGCCAGGAAAGCGCCGAAAACCGATGTCACGCAGCCTCTGATCCAGGCCGTCAATCTCGATGAGCCCGAGCATCCGGCGCTATCGCGTACCGAGCTGGAAAGCTGGCGCAACAACCTCAAGGGTTTGGTGAGACGTTTCCGCGATGCGTTGAGTGAGTGCTGATAGCCGTTACGGCTGGTACAATACGGACCTTTCGCGGAGAACTGCCATTTATGTCTACGTCGTTTCTGGAAATTGTCGAGTTGCCTGATGGCCGCATCGAACTGCGTCGCGCTGAGGATGAGGGCTCTCTGGTAACCCTGGATTTCTCGGAAGACGCCAAGGTGTTCCTGCAGGGCCAGCATGTAGAAGTGGCCAAGGCCATGCTTAGCGTGGGCGTGCAGATGGCCGGCCGCCTCATGGATGGTGAGCTCGAACGTGATGAAGGGCCGCGTGTGCTGCACTGACCGTGCAGCAGCCAGCAGGTTTTTCGAATGACAGGCAAAGCCTGAGCATCAGCCGAGGCGGATGTTCAGGCTTTGTGCGTTTCCGACACTGGCGGCGCGCAGCAATTGCTGGCGAGCGGTGGCGTTGACGTTGCCCAGCCAACTGACCACCGTGTGGCTGCGGCCCAGGCGCAAAGCTTCGCAGGCCAGTTGCAGCGGGGTTTGGTTGCCACGAGGTTGCAGCAGCAAGATGCGTTCACGGTTGAGGCCGGCATCGCGCAGCCAGGCCTGGGTCAGGCTCGACGGCGGGGCGATCAGGGTCAGCCAGCGGGCCGCGTCCTCTTCGCTCAGTTCGCGCAGTACCGGTGCCAGCAGGCTTTGGCAGTGACCGGGCGCGCCGCGCAGCGACAATTCGCTGAACAGTTCAGGCTGGTTGTGCTTGCGCGCCAGTTCGCTGGCTTTCAGGCCAGGTAGCACGGGCTGGGCGAGAAATGCTTCGAACAGGGGCAACTGGGCTTGCTCGGGTGCGTGAATGAACTGCTGCATGACGCCTCCTGGATCAGCGGCGAATGACGCCGACGCTCAAACCCTCAATCACCAGTTCCTGTTCTTTCAGGTCGACTTCGATGGGGGCGAATTCGGGGTTTTCGGCAAGCAGCCAGACCTTGCTGCCTTCACGCTTGAAGCGTTTGACGGTCACTTCGTCGCCGATGCGGGCGACGACAATCTGGCCGTTGCGGGCTTCGCGGCAGGTGTGAACTGCCAGCAGGTCGCCGTCGAAGATGCCGACGTCCTTCATGCTCATGCCGTGTACGCGCAGCAAATAGTCGGCCTGGGGGTGGAAGAAGGCGGGGTTGATATTGCAGGATTGCTCAATGTGCTGTTCGGCAAGAATCGGCGCACCGGCAGCAACCCGGCCAATGATAGGCAGGCCGCTTTCTTCTGCCTTGGTTTCCAGGCCGGGAATGCGGATGCCACGGGAGGCGCCCGGGGTCATCTCGATTGCGCCCTTGCGGGCGAGGGCCTTGAGGTGCTCCTCGGCGGCGTTGGGCGATTTGAAGCCCAGCTCCTGAGCGATCTCGGCGCGTGTCGGCGGGAAGCCGTTGTCTTCGAGGCAGCGCTTGATGAACGCGAGAATTTCGGCTTGGCGTGGCGTCAGTTTCAACATGGTGAGCGCTCTGTCTTTTTGTACAGTGACTGGGATTATATACAGTACTGGATGCGCTGCAAGCCAAAAGGCGCATTAAACCTGAACGCTGGCACTTGCAGCACGCCGGCTGGGGCTTTTAAATGGCGACCGCCCGGTCACCGAGCCTTGACAGAAGCAGGACTGAAACGTATGTTTCAAACACCTGTTTGTCTGGCGGAGTACGCGGAGTAGTCATGGCCCAATCGGAAACCGTTGAACGCATTCTCGATGCTGCCGAGCAGCTGTTCGCGGAAAGGGGGTTTGCCGAAACCTCATTGCGGCTGATTACCAGCAAGGCCGGGGTGAACCTGGCGGCCGTCAACTATCATTTCGGCTCCAAGAAAGCGTTGATCCAGGCGGTGTTCTCGCGCTTCCTCGGGCCGTTCTGCGCCAGCCTGGAGCGCGAGCTGGAGCGTCGCCAGGCCAAGCCGGAGCACAAGCCCAGCCTCGAAGAGCTGCTGGAGATGCTGGTGGAGCAGGCGTTGGTCGTGCAACCTCGCAGCAATAACGATCTGTCGATCTTCATGCGCCTGCTGGGCCTGGCATTCAGCCAGAGCCAAGGCCACCTGCGGCGTTACCTGGAAGACATGTACGGCAAGGTGTTCCGCCGCTACATGCTGCTGGTCAACGAGGCTGCGCCGCGTATTCCACCACTGGAACTGTTCTGGCGCGTGCACTTCATGCTCGGCGCCGCCGCCTTCAGCATGTCCGGCATCAAGGCGCTGCGTGCGATCGCCGAGACTGACTTTGGCATCAACACCTCGATCGAGCAGGTGATGCGCCTGATGGTACCGTTCCTGGCTGCAGGCATGCGTGCCGACAGCGGCGTCACCGACGAAGCCATGGCCACGGCGCAGCTGCGACCACGCAGCAAAGCTACCGCTATTACCGCCAAGGCCTGAAGGCTGGGCGGGGCAGGGCGCTTCGGCTAAGCTAGCGCCATGCCCGATCTCGACCTGCTGCACATTTCCCTTGCCGACCAATGCCTGTATGGCTTTGCCTGTGGCCAGCTGCGCGTGCGCGTGCCGGTTTCCACGTCGCGCAACGGTGCGGGCGAGCGCTACGGTTCGGGTTGCACACCGCGTGGCCTGCATCAAGTGCGGGCAAAAATTGGCGCGGGCCTGCCGCTTGCTGCAGTGCTGGTCGGGCGGCGCTGGGCGGGTGAGGTGTGGTCGCCGGTATTGCACGCGCAATACCCGGGCCGTGACTGGATACTCACCCGCATCCTCTGGCTCAGCGGCTGTGAGCCGGGGCTTAACCGCCTGGGCGCGGTCGACACCTTCCGCCGCTACATCTACCTGCACGGCACCCCGGATACGGAACCCATGGGCGTAGCGTTGTCCCATGGCTGCATACGCCTGCGCAACACTGACTTGCTAAGCCTGTTCGAGCGGGTGCCGGCCCATTGCCCGGTGCGTATCGAACAGGCCGCCTGCCCCCAGTGGGCCTCTCTTTGTCTTCAATGAAGGATTACCCATGACCGTCAGCCTGCAAGGCTCCCTGATGGTGGATATCGCCGGTAAATGGCTGACCGCCGAAGACCGTCACTTGCTGCGCCAACCCGAAGTGGCCGGCCTGATCATTTTTGCCCGCAACATCGACAGCCCGCGCCAGGTGCGTGAGCTGTGCGCATCGATCCGCGCCATACGCCCTGACCTTATTCTGGCGGTAGACCAGGAGGGCGGCCGCGTGCAGCGCCTGCGCCAGGGTTTCGTGCGCCTGCCAGCCATGCGTGCGCTGGCCGACAATGACAACGCCGAGTACCTGGCGGAGCAGTGCGGTTGGCTGATGGCGACCGAGGTGCTGGCGGTTGGCCTGGACCTCAGCTTTGCACCCGTGCTGGACCTGGACCACCAGCGCAGCGCCGTGGTCGGCAGCCGTGCCTTCGAGGGCGACCCCCTGCGTGCCACGCAACTTGCGGGGGCGTTCATCCGCGGTATGAATGCGGCGGGCATGGCTGCCTGTGGCAAGCACTTCCCCGGCCATGGCTGGGCCGAGGCTGACTCGCATGTGGCCATTCCCACCGATGAGCGCAGCCTTGAGCAATTACGCCAGGCCGACCTGGTGCCGTTCACGCGCCTGAGCGGCCAGCTGGCGGCGGTGATGCCGGCGCATGTCATCTACCCGCAGGTTGACAACCAGCCAGCCGGTTTTTCGCGGCGCTGGCTGCAGGACATCCTTCGCGGCGAGCTGGGCTTTGACGGGGTGATCTTCAGTGATGACTTGTCGATGGCCGGTGCGCATGTGGTGGGTGATGCGGCCAGCCGTATCGAGGCAGCGTTGAGCGCCGGCTGTGACATGGGCCTGGTGTGCAATGACCGGGCGGCAGCGGAGCTGGCACTGAGTGCGGCGCAACGTATGAAGGTCAAGCCATCGCCGCGGATTGCGCGGATGCGCGGGCAAGGGTTTGCGCGGACCGATTATCGCCAGCAGCCGCGCTGGCTGGAGGCGTTGGGGGCGTTGAAGGAAGCTCAGCTGGTCGATTGACTGCCTCGGCCGCTTCGCGGGCATGCCCGCTCCCACAGGTACTGCGCATGCCAGATAGCGGTGCGGTCACTGTGGGAGCGGGTTCACCCGCGAAGAGGCCAGCTTGGGCAGTGAAAGTTGATGGTTTACCGCCCACGCTTGCCTGGCAATGGCGCAAACAGTGCCTCGATTTCTTCATCGCCCATGCGCCATTGCCCAGCCTGCCCGCCATCCAGCAAGCTGGCTGCCAATGCCGCTTTCTCCTGCTGCAACATCTGGATCTTCTCTTCCACCGTACCCCGGGTAATCAGCTTGAACACGAACACTGGCTTGTCCTGGCCAATCCGGTACGCCCGGTCGGTGGCCTGGTTTTCGCTGGCCGGGTTCCACCAGGGGTCGTAGTGGATCACCGTGTCTGCGGCCGTCAGGTTCAAGCCCACCCCGCCTGCCTTCAAGCTGATCAGGAACACTTCGCTGTCACCCTGCTGGAACTGCCGCACTGGCGTGCGCCGGTCGCGCGTGTCGCCGGTCAGCAAGCTATAGCGGATCTTGCGTTTCTGCAGCTCCTGCTCGATAAGTGCCAGCATCGAGGTGAACTGCGAGAACAGCAGTACCCGGCGCCCTTCGCTGAGCAGCTCCTCGAGCATTTCCAGCAGCGCGCCCAGCTTGCCCTTGTCGGCCTGGTTCCCATGGCTTTCCACCCCTTTTACCAGGCGCAGGTCGCAGCACACCTGGCGCAGCTTGAGCAGGGCGTCGAGGATGACGATCTGGCTGCGCGCGGCGCCATTGCGAGCGATTTCGTCGCGGACTTTCTGGTCCATGGCCACTCGCACGGCCTCGTAGGTGTCGCGCTGGGCGTCGCTGAGCTCGACCCAGTGCACCATCTCGGTCTTGGCGGGCAACTCGGTGGCCACCTGCTCCTTGGTGCGGCGCAGCAGGAAGGGGCGAATACGCGTGACCAGGTGGGCCAGGCGCTCAGCGTCGCCATGGCGCTCTATCGGGACGCGGTAGTCCTGGTTGAACCGTTTGAGGTCGCCCAGCCAGCCGGGCATGAGGAAGTGGAAGATCGACCACAGCTCGCCCAGGTTGTTTTCCATCGGCGTGCCGGTGAGGCACAGGCGCTGGCCGGCCTGTAGCTCGCAGACGGCGAGGGCGGCCTTGCTGGTGCTGCTCTTGATGTTCTGTGCCTCGTCCAGCACCAGCATGTGCCAGGCTTGGGCGCGCAGGTGTTTCAGGTCGCGTGGCATCAGGGCGTAAGTGGTCAGGACCAGGTCGTATTCGTGCAACCGGGTGAAATGCTTGCTGCGCCCTGGGCCATGCAGTGCCAGTACGCGCAGGTCAGGGGCGAAACGCTGGGCTTCGTCCAACCAGTTGGGTATCAGGCTGGTGGGCATGACCGCCAGGGCCGGTGCGCCCAAGCGCCCGGACTGTTTTTCCAGCAGCAGGTGTGCCAGGGTCTGCAGGGTCTTGCCCAGGCCCATGTCGTCGCCGAGGATGCCGCCGGTACCCATCCCGCGCAGTGCCTGCAGCCAGTTCAGGCCCTGCTGCTGATACGGCCGCAAGTTGGCCCGCAGCCCGGCGGGGGGTGGCACTTGCAGCTCGCGGGCATCGCGCAGGCGGCGGCCCAGGTCGCGTACGTGCTCGCCCCCTTCCCAGTGCAAGGGCAGGCCCTCGATTTCGTTCAGGCGCGCGGCGTCGGCGCGCTCCATGCGCAGGCTCGGGCCAGCGGTGTCTTCGTGCAGGTACAGCTCACCCAAGGTGCCCATCACGGCCTTGATGCGGCCGTAGGGCAGGGCGACGCGCAATGCCGGTGTGTCCAGGCGGCCGCGGTTGAGGTCGATCAGCAGGTGTTCATCGTCACTGCGCCGGGCCAGTTCGCTGGGGCGCAGCAGCTCTGGGCTGCTGCGCAGCAGTTGCAACACGATGGGCAACAGGCTGTGACGCTGGCCATCGACCACAATGCCCAGCTCCAGGTCGAACCATTCATGGCCGGGCGCCTCGTCGATGGTCGCATACCAGTCGTCCACCTCCTGCAAGTTGAAGGCGAAATCGCGGTGTATGTCGATGTTCCAGCCGGCTTCGCGCAGGCGCGGCAGACCTTCGCGTGCAAAGCGCAGCCAGGCTTCGTCGTCGGGCAACTGATACATTTCGCCGGCACTGTCGGGCAGGGCCTTGCTCTGCCGAGTGGCGGGTTTGAAGCCCAGGTCGCGTAACGCATTGCGCAGGGCTAGCTCGGCTTGCGGCTGTCGGCGAATTCGCTGGCTGGTGCTGCCCGCCAGGCGGGTCAGCGGCTTCTCGTCGGTGCCGCTGACCTGCAAACCGTCATAGTTGAATGCCAATGCGGCGCGGTGTTGCATTTGCCGTTGCATGCGACCGGTTTTCGGCATGTAGGCGGTGTATTCAAGGCTGCCGAGCGCAAGAATGGGCTTGGGCTGGATGTGATCGAGCAACTGCTCCTGCACTGGCGTCGGCGTCGGCACCTTGTGGCTGAGGGCATTGAGTTTATGGCTGAGGGGTACGACCAGGTGCTCGGGTACATCGGGGGCAATAGTCAGCTGCACGGCGACATGCGGATCCAGGCTGTGCTCAACCTTGCCCACTTCACTGGTCAGCAGATCGAAGTAGTAAAGTGGCAGCAGCGGGATGACGCAGCGCAGCATTTCCTCGCCGCTGTACCACAGTCCCCGGTAGTTTCCGTTGTCCAGGCGTACCCAGCGGAACTCGGCATGGCGCACCGGGCCTTGATGAAGCGGTGGGAAGCCGACATCGTAAAACATGCGCCCGGTTTCGAGTGCGCGCTGGAACAACTCGCCACCTTCCTGGCCCTTCAGTTTATAGCCGCGGTCCTGGCCGCCGCCCTGATTCAGGGCCGAGAGCAGGCGCAGAATGCGGGTGTCTTCTTCCGTCACGAAGCGCGGTGGCTCGTAGAGAAAGTCGTACAGTGACTGGACGCGGCTGAAGCGTATGCCGTCCTCGGTTCGCGTGCCCTTGCGTACCAGCAGGGCGCAGCCGGCATCATCGGTGAGGTCGAGCTGGTAGCACACCATGCGTCCGCGTTTGTCTTCGGCTGCGTTGGGCTTGGGCGGGGCCTGCTCCAGGCCGCTCAACCAGTGCTGCAGTTCCGCGGACAACGTTGCCGGGTCGGCTTGCGTGGCCTCATGATTGGACCAAGGGTCGCTTATGCAGAACAGTGCAGCGGCGCAATGCTTGCAGTTTTGCCCTACAGGGCAATCGCATTCACCGTGCACATGGCAACGGCCGCCGGCTACGTGCAACTCGATGCTTTGCCGATAGTGGTTGTCGCCACTCCCTTGGCAATTGGCCGTGATGGTCGGCCCATAGAAGCCTTCCAGTTCGACCCTGCCTTCCTCGGCATAGCGCTCACCGCGTTGCAGGGCAGCTTTGCTGAACGATTGGGTCCAGTTCGGATAAGCGTTCACCATCTCGGCGGCATCTTGCTTCATCGGATTACTGCTCCATCATCTCCGGGTCCATCACCGGCATTTTCGGCGTACCCGGTGGTGTCACCTTCAGCAGCACCGCCAGGTGCCCGCCGTCGAGGAAGGTCAGCTGGCCGGCCTTGACGTTGCTGTTGTTCTGCCTGAACTGCTCGCTTTGCAGCACGCTGCCGTTGCCGTCCAGCTGGTTGACCCAGAAGTTGGCCTCGACCGAGATGAAGCGGCCTTGCGCGATGCTCAGGTTGCCTTCGATAGGGAAGTGGCCGAACTGTTCGGCGCCTTCGCCCAGGGCAATGCGGCCAGGTTCGCTGCCGACCTGCTGCTGCCAGGCCTTGTGCATCAATACGGTGTAGTCGGCGGTGGCTTCCAGGCGGGTGGCTTCGTCTTCCAGCGCCAGTGGGCGCTCTGCGTCTTTTGCCAGGCGTGGGGCGCCAGCGCTCCAGTCTTCCGGGGCGAACGGGCTGGTGAAGGCGGGCACGCTGTTCTGCCGCACCAGAATCATTTCTACCTGATACAGGCCTTCGGCGAAGGCGGCTGGCGCGAACAGCGCCAGCAGCAGGGTCAGGCAACGGATGGCACGCATGGATCTTCCTTAGGCAGGCTGTGGGGTCAGGCGCTCGAACAGCGCCTCCAGGGTGTTGAAACGTTCGTCGGGGCGTTCCATCGGCACAAGGAAGCGGAACTGGGTAGCGCCTTCGAACTTGTAGCGTTTGGGCTGGCCCTGGATCAGCTTGATCAGGGTCAGCGGGTCGACCGGGGTTTCGGCTTCGAACTCGAGCTTGCCACCATTGGGGCCAGCATCGACTTTCTTGATGCCGAGCTTTTCCGCCTGCAGCTTGAGCGAAGTCAGGCGCATCAGGTTCTTGGTCGGTTCTGGCAGCAGACCGAAGCGGTCGATCATTTCCACTTGCAGGTCCTTGAGGCCTTCTTCGTCGGCGGCCGAAGCAATGCGCTTGTACAGGATCAGCCGAGCATGCACGTCAGGCAGGTAGTCCTCGGGGATCAGTGCGGGCAGGCGCAGGTTGATCTCCGGGCCGCCGCCAAGCGGTTGCTCCAGATTTGGCTGGGTACCCTTGCGGATCGCCTTGACCGCGCGTTCGAGCATTTCCATGTACAGGGTGAAGCCCACCGCCTGGATCTGACCGCTCTGGCCTTCGCCCAGCAGCTCGCCCGCACCGCGGATTTCCAGGTCGTTGGTGGCCAGCACAAAGCCAGCACCCAGGTCCTGGGTGTTGGCGATGGCTTCCAGGCGTTTTTCAGCGTCGGCGCTGACTTTCTGTCGGGTTGGGGTCAGCAGGTAGGCGTAGGCCTGGTGGTGGCTACGGCCGACCCGGCCACGCAGCTGGTGCAGCTGGGCCAGGCCAAACTTGTCGGCGCGCTCGATGACGATGGTATTGGCGCTAGGCACGTCGATGCCGGTTTCGATGATGGTCGACGCCACCAGCACGTTGAAGCGCTTGTGGTAGAAATCGCTCATCACCTGTTCCAGCTCGCGTTCGCGCATTTGCCCGTGGCCGATGCCGATACGTGCCTCGGGCACCAGTTCGGCAAGGTCGGCGGCGCATTTTTCGATGGTTTTCACATCGTTGTGCAGGTAGTACACCTGGCCACCGCGCAGCAGTTCGCGCAGCAGTGCCTCCTTGACCGTGCTCTTGTTCTGCTCCATGACAAAGGTGCGCACCGACAGGCGGCGCGCTGGCGGCGTGGCGATGATCGACAGGTCGCGCATGCCGGCCACTGCCATGTTCAACGTGCGCGGGATCGGCGTAGCGGTCAGGGTGAGGATGTCGACCTCGCTGCGCAGTGCCTTGAGCTGCTCTTTCTGGCGCACACCAAAGCGGTGCTCTTCGTCGATGATGGCCAGGCCCAGGTCCTTGAAGCGCACATCGTCCTGCAGCAGCTTGTGGGTGCCGATGAGGATGTCGATCTTGCCTTCGGCCAGGTCGGCGGCGGCGGCGGCCACTTCCTTGGCCGACTTGAAGCGGCTCATCACCTCCACGGTCACCGGCCAGTCGGCAAAGCGGTCGCGGAAGCTGTTGTAGTGTTGCTGGGCGAGCAGGGTAGTGGGCACCAGCACGGCGACCTGGCGGCCACTGTGCACGGCGATGAACGCCGCCCGCATGGCCACTTCTGTCTTGCCGAAGCCGACGTCGCCACACACCAGGCGGTCCATTGGCTTGGGCGCGAGCATGTCAGCCCGCACCGCCTCGATGGCCGTTTGCTGGTCCGGGGTTTCTTCGAACGGGAAGCCGGCGCTGAACGTGGCGTAGTCGGCGGACGGGTCGGCAAACGCATACCCTTTGCGCGCGGCCCGGCGGGCATAGATGTCGAGCAGTTCGGCGGCCACGTCGCGCACCTGTTCGGCGGCCTTGCGCTTGGCCTTCTGCCAGGCTTCCGAGCCCAGCCGGTGCAGCGGTGCCAGGGCATCATCGCTGCCGGTGTAGCGGGCGATCAGGTGCAGGTTGGCCACCGGCACGTACAGCTTGGCGTTCTCGGCGTATTCCAGGGTAAGGAATTCGGCAGCCTGGCCTTCGATTTCCAGGGTGGCCAGGCCCAGGTAGCGGCCCACGCCATGGTCGATGTGTACCACCGGTGCGCCTTCGCGCAGCTCGGTGAGGTTCTTGATGACCGCGTCGTTGGCGGTTTCGCCACGCTTGTCGCGGCGGCGGCGCTGCATCACGCGCTGGCCGAACAGTGGGCTTTCCGCGACCAGGGCCAGGCCTGGGTCGTCCAGCAGCAAGCCGTCATCCAGCGGGGCGATGGTGATCGCCAGGCGCTCGCTTCCGGTGATGAAGTCGGCCCAGCCGTCGACAGTGTGCGGCCGCAGTTTCAATCGTTCGAGCAGCTCCAGCAACACTTCGCGGCGGCCGGCCGATTCGGCGGTGAACAGCACGCGGCCGGGGAACTGGTCGAGGAAGTTGGCCAGCTCGGCCAGCGGCTGGTTGGCCTTGGCCTCGATCGCCAGGTTGGGCAGGGCGCGCGCCGGGAAGCGCTCGCGGCCCGCGCCCGGTTCGATGTCTTCGCTGCTGACCACCACTCGCGGCCACTGCTTGAGCCGGGCGAAGCAGTCCTCCACTGGCATGAACAGCTCGGCAGGCGGCAGCAGCGGCCGGCTGAGGTCGCCACGGCGGTCTTCATAACGGCCGCGCACGTCGTTCCAGAAGTGTTCGGCGGCCTGTTCCACGCCAGGCAGCGAAAACACCTGGGTGTCGGCCGGCAGGTAGTCGAACAGGGTGGACGTTTCTTCGAAGAACAACGGCAGGTAGTACTCGATGCCGGCCGGGATGATGCCGCTGGCCAGGTCCTGGAAGATCGCACTGCGGCGGAAATCCACGTCGAAGCGTTCACGGAAGCGTGCCTTGAAGCGGGTCACTTCCTCTTTTTGCATCGGAAATTCGCGTGCCGGCAGCAGGCGCACCGAATCCACCTTGTCGATCGAGCGCTGGGTCTCGGGGTCGAAGGTGCGCAGTGTCTCGATCTCGTCATCGAACAGGTCGATGCGGTAGGGCAGCTTGCTGCCCATCGGGAACAGGTCGATCAGCGCGCCGCGCACGGCGAACTCGCCATGCTCGTAGACGGTGTCGACGCAACGATAGCCACTGGCCTCCAGGCGTGTGCGCATCTGCTCCACGTCGATGGTCTGGCCCACGTCCAGCACCAGGCTGCTGCCCAGCAGGAAGCGGGTGGGCGCCAGGCGGTGCAGGGCGGTGGTGACCGGCACCACGAGGATGCCATGGCTCAGTTCCGGCAGGCGGTACAGGCTTGCGATGCGCTGGGAAATGATGTCCTGGTGTGGCGAGAACAGGTCGTAGGGCAGGGTTTCCCAGTCGGGGAATGGCAGCACCGGCAGGTCCGGGGCGAAGAAGCGCAGCTCCTGCTCCAGACGGTCGGCGGCCTGGCTGTCGGCTGTCAGCAGCAGGGTGAAGCGGCCAGCGTTGCTGGCGGCCTCGGCGATGGCAAGGCTGAGGGCGGCACCGGGCAGGTTACCCCAGGTTTGTTTGCCGGCCGTGGCCGACATGTGCGGTAGGCGCAGAACTGACACGGGAGATTGCACTCCAAGCGTTGCGGCAAAGACACCGATTGTACCGGTGACCGTGCCGGCTGTCAGGCTCGAAAGGGCGTGAACGCTGGCTTGCGTGACTGCGACAGGCGCTCATTGCCGGTTCCGCGTCGGGGCGTCATAATGTAGCCCCTTTTTTCTGTCCCTACATGTGGAAGGTTCCCGTGACTCAGAAGCCCGACCAGTGTCTTGGTGAGTGGATTGATCGTGAAGCTCTGGCTGAAGCGATGATCCCGCTTATCGGTCAGCTCTACCGCAACAACAACGTGGTGAGCTCGATTTATGGCCGTAGCCTGATCAACCGTTCGGTTATCTCGATCCTCAAGGCGCACCGCTTTGCGCGTCATCGTCAAGCCGACGAAACCGAGCTGTCCGTCCACGAGACATTCCCCCTGCTCAAGGCCATGAGCGAGCTGAAACTGGGCGCCGCTTCGGTCGACCTGGGCAAGCTGGCCAACAAATTCAAGCAGGAAGGCAATGGCCGTACTGCCGAGCAGTTCGTCCGTGAAGAACTGGCCGACGTGGTTGGCCAGCAGAACGCTTCGGCGCGCAAAGGCACCGACGTTGTCCTGTACGGCTTCGGCCGCATCGGCCGCCTGCTGGCGCGTATCCTGATCGAGAAGACCGGTGGTGGCGACGGCCTGCGCCTGCGCGCCATTGTCGTGCGTAAAGGCGCCGAGAACGACCTGGTCAAGCGTGCCAGCCTGCTGCGTCGTGACTCGGTTCACGGCCCGTTCGACGGCACCATCACCATCGACGAAGCCAACAACACCATCACTGCCAACGGCAACCTGATCCAGGTTATCTACGCCAAGAGCCCGAGCGAAGTCGACTACACCCAGTACGGCATCGAAAACGCGTTGATCGTCGACAACACCGGGGTATGGCGTGATGCCGACGGCCTGGGCCAGCACCTGGCCTGCCCGGGCGCTGCCCGCGTGATCCTCACCGCACCTGGCAAGGGCGCGCTGAAGAACATCGTGCACGGCATCAACCACGGTGACATTGCTGCCGATGACAAGATCATCTCGGCGGCCTCCTGCACCACCAACGCCATCGTGCCGGTGCTCAAGGCTGTCAACGACAAGTACGGCATCGTCAACGGCCACGTCGAAACCGTTCACTCGTTCACCAACGACCAGAACCTGATCGACAACTTCCACAAGGGCAGCCGCCGTGGTCGTGCCGCGCCGCTGAACATGGTCATCACCGAAACCGGCGCAGCCACTGCTGCCGCCAAGGCGCTGCCAGTGCTGAAGGGCAAGCTGACCGGCAACGCCATTCGCGTACCGACGCCGAACGTTTCGATGGCCATCCTGAACCTGAACCTGGAAAAGGCCACCAACCGCGACGAAATCAACGAGTACCTGCGCCAGACCGCCATGCACTCGGAACTGCACAAGCAGATCGACTACGTCAGCTCGCAGGAAGTGGTTTCGACCGACTTCGTTGGCTCGCGCCACGCCGGTGTGGTTGACGCTGAAGCCACCATCGCCAACGACAACCGCGTTGTCCTGTACGTCTGGTACGACAACGAATTCGGTTACAGCTGCCAGGTGGTTCGCGTGATGGAAGACATGGCCGGTGTGAACCCGCCAGCGTTTCCACGCTGATTCGCTTGTAAGGCAATGAAAAAACGGGAACCTTCGGGTTCCCGTTTTTTTTGCTTGCCGTGGGTTGTGTGGTGCCTGTGAGATCGAGCGCCGCCCGCGCGGCGCTCGATATGCGCCATACCCCAAAGCCCAAGCCAAGCACCCAGGAACCGAACCTTGCGCACAGCCTTACTGTTCATTTTCCTGCTGCTCACCGCCTGCAACCAGGGCCCCACCCTTGAGCGCCTGGGCGGCCCGACCATGGGTAGCAGCTACAGCATCCAGTACGTTCGCGAGCCTGGCGGCCCGGCGCCGGCCCAGGTGCAGGCAGCGGTCGAAACCATTCTTGGTGAAATCGACCGGCACTATTCGACCTACCGCGGCGACTCTACCGTCAGCCGGTTCAACCAGTTGCCCGCCAACCAGTGCCTGGCCCTGCCACCCGACATGCTTGAACTGGTTGCCCTTGGCCAGCACCTGGCCGAGCAGAGTGAGGGTGCCTTTGACCTCACCGTTGAACCCTTGCTTGACCTGTGGGGTTTCGGCCCCCAGGCCCGCCATGAGCGGGTACCCGACCCGCAAGCCGTGGCCCAGGTTCGTCAGCGTGTGGGTTACCGGCACTTGCATATCGAAGACCAGGCCCTGTGCAAGGACGCCCCGGTGCAGCTCGACTTCAATAGCATCGCCGCCGGCCATGCCGTGGACTTGATCGCTGCGCGCCTGCGCGCCATGGGTATAGCCAGTTTTGTCGCCGAAGCCACTGGCGAGCTCAAGGCGGTTGGCCGCAAGCCCGATGGCAGTCCCTGGCGCATCGCCCTGGAGTTGCCCCGTGAAGACCGCCAGATCGCCCGGCAGATCATTGCAGTCAATGAGCTTTCAGTCTCAACCTCGGGTGACTATCGGCACTATTTCGAGGAGAATGGCCGGCGTTATTCGCACACCTTCGATGCCCGCCTCGGGCGCCCCGTGCAGCACGACCTGGCTGCAGTCACCGTACTGGACGCCTCGGCGTTGCAGGCCGACGGCTATTCGACACTGCTGCTGATCCTTGGCCCTGAGCGTGGCTGGGATTTTGCCGTGGCGCACGGCTTGGCCGCGGTATTGGTGACTCGGGCCGAGGGTGGCTTCGTCTCTCGAGCTACGCCCGCATTCGAACGGGCGGTGAAAAGCGATTGAAAGCGCAGGCAGGGATGATGGCCGCCAGGGAATGGGTGAACCAAATGTAGTGCGGGCAAAATTGGCCTACGACGCGACCAAGGGTTAATGTGCGCGGCGTTCAGGCTTGATTAGACTGCACCCGAATTTTCTCATGACGCCCCGGCGGCATGATCGCGTCCCGCGAGCGACCGTGGCTTGCGGGCCAGTTCTGAAGGAGTACGCATGGCTGTCTACAACTACGACGTAGTGGTGCTGGGTTCCGGCCCGGCCGGTGAAGGCGCGGCAATGAACGCCGCCAAAGCAGGGCGCAAGGTAGCGATGGTCGATGACCGTCGCCAGGTCGGTGGCAACTGCACGCACCTGGGTACCATCCCGTCCAAGGCACTGCGTCACTCGGTGCGGCAGATCATGCAGTTCAACACCAACCCGATGTTCCGGGCGATCGGTGAGCCGCGCTGGTTCTCGTTCCCGGACGTGCTGAAAAGCGCCGAGAAGGTGATTTCCAAGCAAGTTGCATCGCGCACCGGCTACTACGCCCGCAACCGTGTTGATGTGTTCGTCGGCACCGGCAGCTTTGCCGACGAGCAAACCGTTGAAGTGGTGTGCCCGAACGGTGTAGTTGAAAAGCTCAACGCCAAGCACATCATCATCGCCACCGGCTCGCGCCCTTACCGCCCGGCCGACATCGACTTCCACCATCCGCGGGTCTACGACAGCGACACCATCCTCAGCCTCAGCCACACCCCGCGCAAGCTGATCGTGTACGGCGCCGGTGTGATCGGTTGCGAGTACGCGTCGATCTTCAGCGGCCTGGGCGTGCTGGTAGAGCTGGTGGATAACCGTGGCCAACTGTTGAGCTTCCTGGATTCGGAAATTTCCCAGGCACTGAGCTACCACTTCAGCAACAACAACATCACCGTGCGCCACAACGAAGAGTATGAGCGTGTCGAAGGCCTGGACAACGGGGTGATCCTGCACCTGAAGTCGGGCAAGAAGATCAAGGCCGACGCCTTGCTGTGGTGCAACGGCCGGACCGGCAACACCGACAAGCTGGGCCTGGAGAACATCGGCATCAAGGTCAACAGCCGTGGCCAGATCGAGGTCGACGAGGCTTATCGCACTACCGTGCCGAACATCTACGGCGCCGGTGACGTGATCGGCTGGCCGAGCCTGGCCAGTGCCGCCCATGACCAGGGGCGTTCTGCGGCTGGCAGCATCGTCGACAATGGCAGCTGGCGCTTCGTCAATGACGTACCGACCGGCATCTACACCATTCCGGAAATCAGCTCGATCGGCAAGAACGAGCAGGAACTGACCCAGGCCAAGGTGCCATACGAAGTGGGCAAGGCCTTCTTCAAGAGCATGGCGCGTGCGCAGATCGCCGGCGAGCCGCAGGGCATGCTGAAGATCCTGTTCCACCGTGAAACCCTGGAAATCCTCGGCGTGCACTGCTTCGGCTACCAGGCTTCGGAGATCGTCCATATCGGCCAGGCGATCATGAACCAGCCGGGTGAGCAGAACAACCTGAAGTACTTCGTCAACACCACGTTCAACTACCCGACCATGGCCGAAGCCTATCGGGTAGCTGCCTACGATGGCCTGAACCGGCTTTTTTGAGCGGCTCCGACCGGTGGCCTGAGCCGGTCGGAGAGACCGATTTCAACCCTACCCGAGGGTGGTCTTGGCCAAACCGGGAAAGTCTGTAATCAGGCTGTCCACGCCAAAGTCCGCGAGCCGGCGCATCAGTGCCGGCTCGTTGACCGTCCACACCGATACGTGCAAACCCTGGCCCTGCGCTTTAAGCAGGCGCTCGGGGGTGCACAGTGTCCAGTTCAATGCCAGCAGTTCACAGCCGTAGTTCTGCGCTACCTTCAACGGGTCGAGCCAGGCGTACTCGGCGACCAGCCCGCGCTTCACGTCTGGCACCAGCTCCAGGGCGGCGCCCAGCACTTCGCGTGAGCTGGAGGTGATGGTGACCTTGTCCAGCAGGCCATGCTGCTGGGCCAATTCGCGAATTGCCAACACGGTGGTGGCAGCACGGGTGCGCGAGGCGCTTTTTACCTCAAGCTGCCAGTGCTCGAACGGGCATTTTTCGAACAGCTCTTCCAGTTTCGGTATAGGGCAGGGCTGCACGTGGCCCGGGCCGCCTTTGCGCGCATCGATCTTCATCAAGTCGGCGGCCGGGTGGTCGACCACCTTGCCGCGTCGGCCAGTGGTGCGCTTGAGGGTGGGGTCGTGGATCACCATCAGCTCGTTGTCGGCCGACAGGTGCAGGTCCAGTTCGCAGCGGGTGACGCCGTGGGACAGGCACTGGCGGAAGCTGTGCAGTGTGTTCTCGGGTGCTTCGCCCTTGGCGCCGCGATGGCCGTAGATCAGGGTCACGTTCGTTCCTTCAAATCAGAGAAAAACAGGGTCATGGGGCGGGATCGTTCTGTTCCAGCTGCTGGCGCCGCTGTTGTTGCTGGCGCTGCAGGATATAGCGAGCCAGCAGTTGACGCTGGGCGTCGGTCATGTCGATGAATTCGGTACCGACCTCGAAGCCGCCCGCGGGGCGCGGGTCGCAATGGGTGACCTTGCCGCGCAGCAGCAAACCGTGGGCGCGGGGCATCAGCACCATCTTCACTTTCACCCGGGTGCCAGGGGCAACCTGCGTGGCCTGGGCGAATTCGATACCGCCTTCGGAAAGCACGACCGGCACCGGCTGGCCTACTTCGCCGAGCAGGGTCTGGGCGACGACTGCACTGAGCAGGTCGAGGCGTTTGTTCTGCGCCCGCAGGAAGGCCGCGAGTGTGCGGTCCTTGTCGCTCAACTGACGCAGCAGGTGCTGCGACTCGAAGTCGGACAGGTGCAGCTCGCTCAGCAGGTTGAACAGCGGAGAATCATCTTGCAATACATCTGGCTCAAGGGCTTCGGCCGCACTGAGGGGGCTGATTTGAAGTGCGACCCGGTCTTCGATGCGGTAGTATTCGCGGCGATCTTCTTCGTCTAATGTCGTCATGGCGAACCCAAGGTAGCGGCGGTGGTCCGAGTGTAAAGCCGCCGTAGGCGCCTCGCCACAAGGACGTTCCCTTTCATCCGAACAAGCCCCGACATGTTCAGACCTCTTTTCGCATTCATAGGCACGCGTTATACCCGTGCCAAACGCCGTAACCACTTCGTCTCGTTCATTTCCCTGACCTCGATGATCGGCCTCGCCCTGGGCGTGGTGGTGATGATCGTGGTGCTGTCGGTGATGAACGGCTTCGACCACGAGATGCGCACCCGCGTGCTCGGCATGATCCCGCATGCCACGCTGGAGAGCGGCCAGCCCATTGCCGACTGGCCGGCCCTTGCCCAAGAAGTAAAGCAGAATCCGCAGGTGGTGGCGGTTGCGCCGTTCACCCAGATGCAGGGGCTGCTGACCCATGACGGCAAGGTGCAGAAGGTGCTGCTCAACGGCATCGACCCGGCCCGCGAGCGCGAGGTGTCGATCATCGACAACTTTGTCCTGCAAGGCCGCCTCGACCAGCTGGCGCCGGGTGAGTGGGGCATCATGATCGGCGACAAGGCTGCGGCCAAGCTGGGGGTGGGCATTGGCGACAAACTCACCTTCGTCGCCCCCGAGGTCAGCGTGACGCCGGCCGGCATGTTCCCGCGCATGAAACGCTTCACCGTGGTTGGCACCTTTCACGTCGGCGCAGGGGAGATTGACGGTTACCTGGGGCTGACCAACATCAGCGACCTTTCCCGCCTGCACCGCTGGAAGCCCGACCAGGTGCAGGGCCTGCGCCTGAAGTTCGACGACCTGTTCCAGGCGCCGCGCGTGGCCTGGAGCATCGCACAGCAGCTGGGCGACCAGGAGTTCTACAGCCGTGACTGGACCCGCACCCACGGCAACCTGTACCAGGCCATCCGCATGGAAAAGGCCATGATCGGCCTGCTGTTGCTGCTGATCGTGGCGGTGGCGGCGTTCAACATCATTTCTACCCTGGTGATGGTGGTCAACGACAAGCGCGGCGACATTGCCATCTTGCGCACGCTGGGCGCCACGCCCGGCCAGATCATGCTCATCTTCATGGTCCAGGGCACGGTGATCGGGGTGATCGGTACCCTGATCGGCGCCGTGGTCGGGATCGTTGCTGCGCTGAACGTGAGTGCGGCGATCGCCGGCATCGAGAAGCTGATCGGGCACAAGTTCCTGAACGCCGACGTGTACTTCATCGATTACCTGCCGTCGCAGATCCAGTCCCAGGACGTGTACATGGTCTGTGGTGCGGCGCTGGTCCTGAGTTTCTTCGCCACCCTGTACCCGGCCTGGCGTGCGGGCCGCACCCAGCCTGCAGAGGCGCTACGTTATGAGTGAGTCGCGCATGAGTGATAAAGCCGTTCTGAGTTGCCGCAACCTGGGCAAGTCTTACGACGAAGGCCCGGAATCGGTGAAGGTACTGTCCGGGCTCAACCTTGAGCTGCATGCCGGTGAGCGGGTGGCCATTGTCGGTAGCTCCGGTTCGGGCAAGAGTACCTTGCTCAACCTGTTGGGCGGCCTTGATCGGCCCACACAAGGCAGCGTATGGCTGGCTGGCGAAGAGCTGTCGGCCCTGGGTGAACGTGCCCGTGGCCTGCTGCGCAACCGTGAGCTGGGCTTTGTCTACCAGTTCCACCACCTGTTGCCGGAATTCACCGCCATCGAGAACGTGTGCATGCCGCTGCTGATCGGCCGCACGCCCATCCCTGAGGCCCGGGAACGTGCCGAGGCGCTGCTCAAGCGGGTGGGCCTGGGCCACCGCCTGAACCACAAGCCGGCCGAATTGTCTGGTGGTGAGCGCCAGCGGGTGGCGATTGCCCGGGCACTCGTCAACCGCCCCGGCCTGGTGATGCTCGATGAGCCTACCGGCAACCTCGACCACCATACCGCACAAGGCATCCAGGAACTGATGCAGGAGCTGTCCAGTTCGTCGCGCACGGCGTTCCTGGTGGTGACCCATGACCTCAACCTGGCGCGGCAGATGGACCGTGTATTGAAGCTCGACGACGGCCACCTGGTGGCGATCTGATCGACTGCTCGGGGTGGCAGGTGCCGCCCCGTTTTCCTGTTTTCATTGGGTGATTTCGTACATGTTCAGACCCTTGCCCATCTTCATCGGCGCGCGCTACACCCGAGCCAAGCGGCGCAACCACTTCATCTCGTTCATCTCGATGACCTCGATGATCGGCCTGTCGCTGGGCGTGCTGGCGATGATCGTGGTGCTGTCGGTGATGAACGGCTTCCAGCGCGAAATGAGCTCGCGCATTCTCGGCCTGGTACCGCATGCCGCCATCCTCGGCGTGCAGCCGCTGGACGACTGGCACAAGGTGGCCGACGCAGCCTTGCAGAACCCGGCGGTGATGGCGGCTGCGCCGATTACCGAAATGGAGGGCATGCTGTCGTACAAGGGTGCGATGCAGCCGATCCAGGTGGGCGGTATCGACCCGGCCGAAGAGGGCAAGGTCTCGATCGTTGGCCAGCACATTGTCCAGGGCCGCCTGCAGGACCTGCAGCCGGGTGAGTTCGGTGTGGTCATTGGTGAATTGACCGCACGGCGCTTCCGCCTGAACACCGGCGACAAGCTGACCCTGATCGTGCCGGAAATCAGCAAGGAGCCGGGTGGCATTACCCCGCGCATGCAGCGCCTGACCGTGGTCGGTATCTTCAAGGTCGGTGCCGAGCTGGATGGTTCGCAAGCCTACATCCACGTCGCCGATGCCGGCGAGATGCAACGTTGGGCACCGGGCCAGGTGCAGGGCGTGCGCCTGAAGCTGCATGACCTGTATGCCGCGCCGCAGGTGTCCAAGGCGATTGCAGCCGGGCTGGGTGACGCCTACCGCGCCGATGACTGGTCGCACACCCAGGGCAGCCTGTTCAGCGCCATGAAGATGGAAAAGACCATGATCGGCCTGCTGTTGATGATGATCATCGCCGTGGCGGCCTTCAATATCATTGCCACCTTGGTAATGGTGGTGAACGACAAGGGGCCGGACATTGCCATTCTGCGGACCTTGGGCGCCACGCCCGCGCAGATCATGGGCACGTTCATGGTCCAGGGCAGCCTGATTGGTGTTGTCGGGACGCTGATCGGCGGCGTGCTGGGCGTGATTGCGGCGTTCAATGTCAGCCAGATCGTGGGTTGGCTGGAGCGGGTGAGCGGGCAACACATCTTTACTTCGGATGTGTACTTCGTCAGCAGCTTGCCGTCGCAATTGCAGTGGGGCGATGTGGTGATGATCTGCACGGCGGGGTTGGTGATGAGCTTCCTGGCGACCATTTACCCGGCTTATCGGGCGTCGCAGGTGCAGCCGGCGATTGGCCTGGCGGTTTGAGGTAGGTTCCAGGGCCTTATCGCCGGCAAGCCAGCTCCCACAGGTACCGCGCAGGCTCTCGGCTTGATGCGTACCCGTGGGGGGCGGCTTGCCGGCGATGGGCCGCGAAGCGGCCCCATTTTCACCGATCCTGGCTGAACTCGATCACGAACCGTGTCCACCCATCTTCACATTCCGCCCGAATGCCCCCGCCATGGGCCTGCACGATCGACCGGGTAATCGCCAAGCCCAACCCAGCATGCTCGCTACTGCCTTCGCGCCGTGCCGGGTCCACACGGTAAAAGCGGTCGAACAACCGCGGCAAAGCAGCTGGCTCGATGGCCGGCCCGGTATTGGCCACGCTGATTCTCGGCCCAGGCGCCAGCGTCACCCTTATCTGCCCGCCCGCCGGGGTAAAGCGCATGGCGTTATCCAGCAGGTTGGACAGCGCCCGGCGCAGCATATGCCGGTCACCGTGCAACACGGCCTCCCCCTCGCGCAGCATCTGCACATTGTTGTCTTCGGCCAGCGGCGCGTAGTACTCCAGCAGCGCATCCACCTCGTCATGCAACGCCAACGGCGCTTGCCCCGGTACCAGCAAGCCGTGATCGGCCTTGGCCAGGAACAACATGTCGTTGATCATTTGCGCCATCCACTGCAGTTCTTCCAGGTTGCCATGCAGCGCTTCGCGGTACTCCTCAAGGCTGCGTGGGCGGGTGAGGGTAACCTGGGTATGAGTTAGCAGATTGGACAGCGGCGTGCGCAACTCGTGGGCTATGTCGGCAGAAAATGCCGACAGGCGCTGGAAGGCATCGTCCAGGCGCTGCAGCATGGCGTTCATGCTGGTGGCCAGTTCGGCCAGCTCTTCGGGCATTTGCGCCACCGGCAGGCGTGTGGTGAGCGAGCGTGCCGACACGCTGGCGGCCACCTGGCCCATCTGCCGTAACGGGCGCAGGCCGCTGCGTACCGCCCAGGCGCCGAGCAGCGCGGTGGCCAGCGCTGAAAGGCCGACCGTCAGCCAGATCAGGCGTTGCATGCCCTGCAGGAAATGCTGGTGGTGGGTGATGTCGAGGTACAGGGCCAGTTGTGGCGACTGCACGGCGCCCTGCGCCAGGTGCACAGCCAGGCTGCGGTAGTCGGTGCCTTGTGCATGCAGGGTGGCCAGCCCGGCGGGCAGCGGTGCCTGCGGTAGCCCGGTGCGGCTTTCGAACCAGGTGGTGCCGTCGCTGCCGCTGATGCGCAGGGCCAGGTCGGCCTGGTGGCTCAGCTCATCGCGCAGGGCGGGCAGGCGTGCCTGCAGCTCGGTTGGGGTGGCGATGCCAGCCAGTTGCGTACGGAACAGTGACAGGCGCGAGTCCAGCAGTTGCTGGTCGAGTTCGACGAAGTGCTGCTCGCTGGCCCGGCTGAACAACACGCCGGCGCCCAGCGAAACGGCGGCGGTGCAGGCGGCGAACAACAGGGCCAGACGGCTGCCGAGGGAAACCCTGCGCATCATTCCGTGCGCTCTTCGAGCACATAGCCCATGCCACGTACGGTGTGGATCAGCTTGTTGGGGTGCGGGTCGTCGATTTTCAGGCGCAGGCGGCGGATCGCCACTTCGATCACGTTGGTGTCGCTGTCGAAATTCATGTCCCACACCTGCGAGGCGATCAGCGATTTTGGCAATACCTCGCCTTGGCGGCGCAGCAGCAGTTCGAGCAGGGCGAACTCCTTGGCGGTCAGGTCGATACGCTGGCCGGCGCGCTCGGCGCGGCGGCGGATCAAGTCCAGGCGCAGGTCGGCCAGGTTCAGGGTGGTGTCCTGGCTGGGGCTGGTACCGCGGCGCAACAGGCTGCGCACCCGGGCCAGCAGTTCGGAAAAGGCGAACGGCTTGACCAGATAGTCGTCGGCGCCCAGCTCCAGGCCATGCACGCGGTCCTCGACGGCATCGCGGGCGGTGAGGAACAGTACTGGCGTATCCAGGCCGGCCTGGCGCACGGCCTGGAGGATCTGCCAGCCGTCACGTCCAGGCAACATTACGTCGAGGATCAGCAGGTCGTGGTCGCCGGTCAGGGCCAGGAACTGGCCGGTTTCGCCATCGGTGGCCAGCTCAGTGGCGAAGCCGGCCTCGCTCAAGCCCTGGCTGAGGTACTGGCCGGTGCGGGCCTGGTCTTCGACGATCAGCAGTTTCATGCACTGTCCATAATCTGAAAGTTTGTGCCTGCCCTGTGGAAGCGGGTGATGTAGTGGCTGAAATGATACGTGACGAAGCGCAGGCACGCCCAAGCTGACAAAGTTGTAATCTCCCTGTCAGGTAGCTGCCAGTCGCCCGTGACTAAGGTGGCCTCATCCTGTTGTACATTTCCGGAGTCATCATGAAACGCCTGTTCATCGCCGCCCTTGCCTTGGCCAGCCTGCCGACCTTTGCCGGCGAGGCGCAAACTTTCGCCTTTGGCGAGCCGGCCCCGGCGAACAAAGCCACCCGCACGGTCAACGTGGTGCTCAAGGACATCGCCTTCGAGCCCAGAAACCTGCAGGTAAAAGCCGGCGAGACGGTGCGCTTCGTGCTGGTCAACGAGGGTAAGCTGCCGCATGAATTCAACCTGGGTGACAAGGCCATGCATGCCGAGCACCAGAAGGAAATGGTCGCCATGCAAGGCAAGCTGTTCACCGAGGCCATGAACCACGAAGGCATGGACCACGGCCAGATGATGGGTCACGGCGGCGGCCATGGCCACGGTGGCGGCAACACGGTGCTGGTCATGCCAGGCCAGCGCGCCGAGCTGACCTGGACCTTCCGCAAGTCGGCGCCCATCGAGTTCGCCTGCAACGTGCCGGGGCATTATCAGGCTGGCATGGTCGGGGCGTTGACCATCGAGTGACTTGCGCTCCAAGGCAGGGTGCAAAACCGGTAGACTAGGGGCAATTTCGAACCTCTAGGTCAGTTTCCATGCATCCTGCTGCCGAACACTCGCCGCTGGGCAAGTCCAGCGAATACATTGCCACCTACTCCCCGGAGCAGCTCTTCCCGATCCCGCGTACCGCCAAGTGGGCTGAGCTGGGCGTCACTGCACAGACCTTGCCCTGGCAGGGCGTGGATTACTGGAACTGCTTCGAATTGAGCTGGCTGCTGCCGTCGGGCAAACCGGTGGTGGCGATCGGCGAGTTCGCCATCCCGGCCGATTCGCCGAACATCATCGAGTCCAAGTCGTTCAAGCTGTACCTCAACTCGCTGAACCAGACGGTGTTTGCCTCGCTGGGCGAATTGCAGGCCTGCCTGGAGAAAGACCTGTCTGCCGCGGCCGGCAAGCCGGTGGGGGTGAAGGTACGTACCTTGACTGAAGTCGAGGGCCAAGGCGTGGAGGCCTTGCCTGGGCTGTGCATCGATGCGCTGGACGTTGCCATCAGCAACTACGAGCAGCCGCAGCCTGAGCTGCTGCGCTGCACCCCGGAGCGAGTGGTAGAAGAAACCTTGCACAGCCACCTGCTGAAGTCCAACTGCCCCGTTACCGGCCAGCCGGACTGGGGCAGTGTGGTGGTCGAGTACAAGGGCAGGGCGCTGGACCACGCCAGCCTGCTGACCTATCTGATCAGCTTCCGCCAGCATGCCGACTTCCATGAGCAGTGCGTAGAACGCATTTATCTGGACTTGAAGAACCTGCTGCAGCCCGAGCACCTGACGGTGTATGCGCGGTATGTGCGCCGGGGTGGGCTGGATATCAACCCGTACCGTAGCACTGGGGCGATCAGCCCGAAGAATGTGCGTCTGGTGCGTCAGTAACTCTGACCGGACTGGGGCCGTTTCTCGGCCCATTCGCGGGGCAAGCCCGCTCCCACAGGTGCCGCACTGCCCTCAAGTGCAGCGAATAGCCTGTGGGAGCGGGCTTGTCCCGCGAATGGGGCGCGAAGCGGCCCTTGCTGTATCAGATACCCATGCTGTGCAGCGAGTTGGCAATGCTGCGCAGGGTGGCGGTAAGGTCTGGGTGGTCAGCCTCGAAGCGTTCGATTGCCAGGTTCACGCCATCCACCAGGTTGTTGTCTGGCGTGGCTTCCTCCAGTTTCAGTTGCGCCTCGATCTGGCGCGCTTCTTCGTGCAGCGCAGCCAGTTCGTCTTCCGAAAGCGGTACGTTGCGGTCCAGTTGCTCGCGCAGGCTGTTCAGGCGCTTTTGCAATTCGCGGGCAGGCATGGGTAGTTCTCCATCAATGGCTTGGCAAACCATGGACCTTAGCGAAGCGGCAAAGGTTCTGGTCTGCCTTCAGCGTAATCCACCTGAAGCTGCTTTGCATGATCCGCATCAAGGGTGCTGTATCAAGGTTTTTCACCTTTGCGCCGGCGCTGGGTGATGTCCTGCAGGCAGGTATCCAGCGCTTCCAGGTGGTCGATGACCGAGTGCACCCCCAGGCCGAACAGTTCCAGCGTCGCCTTGCCACGGGCCGCGTCCTGTTGCTGTGAGGTCATGGCTTGCCATTGCCGAGAGCTGCGATCGCAGAATGGGCTGCAGGCGGCCAGGCCAACTGTCCACAAGCCGGCGTTAAGGCCGGACTGCAGCAGTTGTGGGTTGCCGCTGACCAGTACGCAGCCGTCCAGGCGTTCGCTTTCCAGGGTCATCAACGCCTGCCAGCAGGCGTTGGGCGCCGGCCAGCGTACGCCGTTTACCGAATGCCCCGGCAGCCAGTCGGGCAGTACGTGTGCCAGGCGCTTGCTTTGGGTGGCGCTGAGGTCATCCAGCCAGATGCACGGCACCTGGTGCTGGCGCAGGCTGGCGAGGGTAGCCAGGGCGCCGGGGGCGGGCGAGGGGGCGCTACCATTGGCCGCCTGCACCAGGCAGCCGCGCAAGCCGAACAGCACAGCAGTGAAGGCGGGTGCAGCGTCCATGGCAACTTCCCCCAAATAGTCCGCAGGCTATTCGTTGATTGTTACCGCCCTGTGACATCGGCCCTTGTGCAACAGTTGTTCACAAAATATTGAACAAACATGTGTAAAGCTGTTTATCAGCCCGCAAGCCTCTATACTGCCGCCTTACCAGCAGCGCGACCCGTTGCGCTTGCGGCCGAGAAATTCGATGGAGAGACATCTATGCGTAGGATCGGTGCCAGTGTGATCGAACGAGTCACCCAGGCCTGTGTCTGCGCCAGCATGCTGCTGGCGCCCGTGGCAGCCACCCAGGCAGCCACCGAGGAAGATCCCTGGGAAGCGGTCAACCGGCCGATCTTCCGCTTCAACGATACCCTCGACACCTATGCCCTCAAGCCGTTGGCCAAGGGCTATCAGGCGGTCACGCCGCAGTTCCTTGAAGATGGCATCCACAACATCTTCCGCAACCTGGGCGACGTGACCAACCTGGCCAACGACGTGCTGCAGTTCAAGCCTCATGCGGCGGGTGTGGACACTGCGCGGCTGATCGTCAACACCACCTTCGGCCTGGGCGGTTTCTTCGATGTGGGCACCAAGATGGGCCTGCAGCGCAATGACGAGGACTTCGGGCAGACCTTGGGTTACTGGGGTGTGCCGAGCGGCCCTTACGTGGTTATCCCGCTGCTGGGGCCAAGCACGGTGCGTGATGGCGTGGCCAAGTACCCCGACAGCTACACCAAGCCTTACCGCTACATCGACCATGTGCCGACGCGCAACTCGATATTCGCCCTGGACGTGATCGACACGCGTGCCGACCTGCTGTCCGCCGAGAAGCTGATTCAGGGTGACAAGTACATCTTCATTCGTAACGCCTACCTGCAGAACCGCGAGTTCAAGGTCAAGGATGGCGAAGTCGAAGACGACTTCTGATCTGTGAACAGGGCCGCAATCGGCCCCTGTTCAATGCATGGCCAGCACGCGCAACCCGAACTTCTGCTGCCCACCCGGCTGGTCGGCAATCCATACCACCTCAGTGCTGGCGTGCAGCCCTTTCAACGCCGGGTGGTCGGAATCGATGCGCACCTCAATCTGATCGCCCACCTGGAAGCGTTGCGGGGCCTGCACCTGCATGCCGCTGCTGGACAGGTCCAGGCACACGGCGGAAATCACCTGGCCTTCATGCAGCAGGCTCACCGCAGTGTCGATGCGCATGCGGATGAAATCGCGTTTTTCACTATGGCTGGAGGGCGTGTGGGGCATGCTGCATCCTTCCCATTGGGGTGCGCTAGTCGACTTTCTTATAACTCCCGGTGATTTGCCCTGTAAAGAGCGGCGAGGTCGACCGTTGCATGCTTGAAACGCCTGCCGGATGGGAGTACCGTCTGCGCCTTACAAGGTACCTTTGACAGTTGCCGGGCAGGTGTTCTTGTCCTACAACTCAAGTAGAGTGTGACCACCAAGAATTCCCGTAGCTGGCCGTCTGCTTTGCCGACACCGCTGCACCAACCCAAATCGGCGCCGTTCGCCCACATGCAGAAAACCAGTGCAACGCTGCTGATTATCGATGATGACGACGTGGTCCGTGCGAGCCTCGCCGCCTATCTCGAAGACAGTGGCTTCAGCGTCCTCCAGGCCGGTAATGGCCAGCAGGGGCTTCAGGTCTTCGAAGAACACCAGCCCGACCTTGTGATCTGCGATTTGCGCATGCCGCAGATGGGCGGCCTCGAACTGATCCGTCAGGTCAGCGACCGTGCGCCGCAGTTACCGGTGATCGTGGTGTCTGGTGCCGGCGTCATGAGCGATGCGGTGGAAGCGTTGCGCCTGGGCGCCGCCGACTACCTGATCAAGCCGCTGGAAGACCTGGCCGTCCTTGAGCATTCGGTGCGCCGTGCCCTCGACCGCTCGCGTCTGGTGCTGGAAAACCAGCGCTACCGCGACAAGCTCGAAGCGGCCAACCGCGAGCTGGAGGCCAGCCTGCACCTGTTGCAGGAGGACCAGACCGCCGGTCGCCAGGTGCAGATGAACATGCTGCCGGAAAGCCCCTGGGTAGCTGGCGAGTTCGCGTTCGAGCACCAGATCATCCCGTCGTTGTACCTGTCGGGTGATTTTGTCGATTACTTCCGCGTGGACGAGCGGCGCATCGCCTTCTACCTCGCTGATGTTTCCGGGCATGGCGCCTCGTCGGCCTTTGTCACCGTCCTGTTGAAATTCATGACCACGCGACTCATGTTTGAGCTCAAGCGCAGCAAAATGCGCGAGTTCAAGCCGTCCGAAGTGCTCAGTCACATCAACCGCGGCCTGATCAACAGCAAGCTGGGCAAGCACGTCACCATGGTCGGCGGGGTGATCGACGAAGAGTCTGGTCTGTTGACCTACGCGGTGGGTGGGCATTTGCCGCTGCCAGTGCTGCATACCCCGGCGCACACCCGTTACCTGGAAGGCCGGGGCCTGCCGGTGGGGCTGTTCGACGAGGCCACTTATCAGGATCTGGTTGTTGAGCTGCCACCGCAGTTCAGCCTTAGCCTGATGTCCGATGGCATTCTGGACCTTTTGCCGGGTGATACGCTCAAAGATAAAGAAGCCGCCTTGCCGGAGATCGTCAGGGCAGCAGGTGGCAGCCTGGATGGGCTGCGTCAACGATTCGGATTAGCTACGCTTGGGGATATGCCGGATGATATCGCCCTATTGGTGTTAAGCAGGAACCTTCAATGAGTACCGGTAGAATCCAGTTCGCCGAGCAGAGCGGCACCTTCGTACTGAAGTTCGTCGGTGAAGTGCGCCTGACCCTGTGTTCGGCCTTGGATGCGACGATCGAGAAAATTTTCACTGCGTTGAACTTCTCGGCGATTGTCATCGACCTCACCGAAACCGAGAGTATCGACAGCACTACCTTGGGCCTGCTGGCCAAGCTGTCGATCCTGTCGCGGCAGAAGGTCGGCCTGTTGCCGACCGTGGTCACCACCAACCCGGACATTTCCCGGCTGTTGCAGTCGATGGGCTTCGATCAAGTGTTCAACATTGTCGATCGCCCGATTCCTTGCCCTGAGTGCCTGACCGACCTGCCGTCGCAGGACCAGAACGAAGACGTGGTGCGTTCCAAGGTACTGGAGGCGCACAAGATCCTCATGGGCCTGAACGACTCCAACCGCGAAGCCTTCCATGACCTGGTCAATGCGCTGGAGCGGACCTGATCGTTAACCTGCGCCGGCCCATTCGCGGGCTTGCCCGCTCCCACAGGTGCTGCGTAGTTTTCAAGCGGTACACCGCCCCTGTGGGAGCGGGCAAGCCCGCGAAAGGGCCGGCACAGGCAGCAGAATTTCTCGAGCAGACTATTTTCCGCCAATAAACTCGGTAGCCTCACCCCCACCAGCATCCAGCTGATACACCCGTGCCGGCCGCCCCTGCTCATCAAAGAACACCTGCCCCAACCCCGCACCGTTCCACAACCGCTCCCCGGCCTTGCTGTGGCTCGGCGTACGTGGCACTACTTCCATCTCCCGACGCTTGGTAAACCAGTTCAGCGGCGAGCGTGGCGCATACAGCCAGCGGTTGAGCCGGTCGAGCACGTCGAGCAGGCGCCGGGGGAACTCGTTCTTGATTCCGCTGCTGGTCACCTGCCACAAATGCGGGCTGCGCTGGCGGTGGCGGATCATTACTTCATAGACAAACGAGTAGTGCACATCCCCGGACAGCACCACGTAGTGGCCCGGCGTACGCGAGTGGCGGAAGATGTTGAGGATGACCTGCGCCGCACCGCGGTGGGCCATCCAGTTTTCGGCATCCACCAAAAGCGGATACCCCAGCCAGCTGAACACCTTCTGCACGGTCTCGATCAGCTTTACGCCAAAAATCGGCGCAGGCGAGACGATGACCGCTGATGGGTGGTCGAGCAGCGCGTGCTGCAATTCGCTAAGCGCTTCCCAGTCGAGCAGGCCGGATGGCTTGGCCAGGTTGCTTTCGCTGCGCCAGCGCCGGGTACGGGTGTCCAGCACCAGCAAGGGTGGGTTTGTTGGCAAGCTGAATTGCCAGCCCTGAAAGCGCAGCAGATCGCCGATCAGTTCATCGCGGGTTTGGCTGTTCGACGCCTGGCATTGCCTGACCAGTGGCTTGCAGCCGTCCGGATCGTTGCCCCAGGCTTGGCACAGCAGGTAGCCGAGCAGGGCATTGCCGATGATCCGCCGTGAAAACGGGTGGCCGTAGGCGGTTTCTTCCCATTGTGCCGAGAGGTTCCAGTCATCGGTGATGTCGTGGTCGTCGAAGATCATCAGACAGGGCAGGTGGGCCATCACCCGCGCCACCTGGCCGAGGTTCTCGGCAAACGCCTGAATCAGCGGCAGCTCCTGCCGGTAACGCGCCTGGCGCTGGTCGCTGAGCCCGTCGGGCATGACCATGTCCACCCACTGCCAAGGCACGGGTGACCAGACCAGCAGGTACATGGCCATGACTTCGGCGAACGTCACCAGGTGGTTGTCGGCATTGCTGGACGAAAAGATCGGCTTGCGCTTGCCGCCGAAAAAGCGCTCGCGCAGGGTGTCGTTCGTTTCCTGCGCCGGCAACAGGTCGGCGCGGTGGTAGTAGCTGGCCGGGTGCTGGTACAGCGCCTGGCTATCAGGCACCACTGCGCCATCCAGTTGCTCGTCGAACAGGCCCAGGCGCTCGATCAGGCGATGGATAGCACGCAGCATCGGGCCGGCAACATCGTCGGCGTACACCTGGTCGCCGGTCATCAGTAGCACGGCCGGGCGATCTTCGGGTTGCTTGCAGGCTTGCAGCAAGCGGTCGGCGCACAGCAGGCCATCGATGGCGGGGTGGTGGGGCTTGCGGCAGGAGCCGTGCAGCAAGTGGTCGAGCCGATCGCGCAGCACCAGGCTTGGGCGCTGGGTGCCGGGGTAGAGCAGATGCGGCCCCCATCCAGCGATGCCCTGGCCATTGATCAGCAGGTCATAGTCGAGCTGCTGGTTGCGGGGTAGGGCATTGTCGAAGTGGATATCCAGCAGGTGGATGAAGGCGTGCTGGCCGACCGGGACGACCTGGCAATCCACCGTGGCCTCGCTTGCCGGGAGGATGAATTCGGGTTGCAGCGGTTGGGTAGCGACCAGCCAGATGGCCAGGCGCTGGGGTTCCAGGCGGCGCAGTACCGGGCCGGCGAGTACGAGGGGCAAGGGGGTAGAGGAGGTCATCGACAGCTCGGGTGGCTTATCGGGCCCCTTCGCGGGTAAACCCGCTCCCACAAGTACAGCGCCAATTTCAGGCCTGCGGGTATGCGTGTGGGAGCGGGTTTACCCGCGAAGAGGCCCTGGAATTCAATTCACAACTAAAGCTTGGCAAAACAAAAACGGGCGGAAAATGCTGAACACTTCCCGCCCATCAGGCAAACCGGATATGTATCAGGCTTTTTCAGCCATCAACTTCTCCAGCTTCTCCTGGTCCCGGGCAAACTGGCGGATACCTTCGGCCAGCTTTTCGGTGCCCATGGCATCTTCGTTCATCGCCCAGCGGAACTGGCTTTCACTCAACTGCTGCTTGGCCTCACCGGCATTGCCCGGCTTGAGCACGCGCGGCAGTTCACCCTGATCGTCGCTCAGTTGCTGCAGCAGTTCGGGGCTGATGGTCAGGCGGTCGCAGCCGGCCAGTTGTTCGATCTGGCCGAGGTTGCGGAAGCTGGCGCCCATCACCACGGTGTTGTAACCATTGGCCTTGTAGTAGTTGTAGATGCGCGTCACCGATTGCACGCCAGGGTCCTCGGCGCCCACGTAATCCGTGCCGGTGCTCTTTTTGTACCAGTCGTAGATACGACCCACGAACGGCGAAATCAGGAACACCCCGGCATCGGCACAGGCCTGGGCCTGGGCGAAGGAGAACAGCAGGGTGAGGTTGGTCTGGATGCCTTCCTTCTCCAGCTGCTCGGCAGCGCGGATGCCTTCCCAAGTGGAGGCCAGCTTGATCAGCACGCGGTCTTTGGAGACCCCGGCTGCGTCATACAGGCCGATCAGCTGGCGGGCTTTGTTCAGCAGCGCCGGTTCATCGAACGACAGGCGTGCATCCACCTCGGTCGAGATACGCCCGGGAATGACCTTGAGAATGCCCGAGCCCACGGCCACCGCGAACTTGTCGCAGGCCAGGTCGACATCGCCCTTGGCATCGGCCTTCACCTGCTTGAGCAGGTCGGCGTAGCCCGGGATGGCGGCAGCCTTGAGCAGCAGCGACGGGTTGGTGGTGGCATCGACCGGCTTCAGGCGGGTGATGGCATCCAGGTCCCCGGTGTCGGCGACCACGGTGGTGAACTGCTTCAGTTGTTCCAGCTTGGAAGTCATGGGCGTGCTCTGTCCTGTGCATTTACTCGACATTACCCGAGCCCCGACAGCCGCTCAAGGGCCTGTAGAAGCGGGCTTGCCCACGAAGGGCCGTACGTAAGGTGAAGATTCGAGTGCCCGGCTGCCTTGAGGTTCCACATACTCGTCTGAGCGGCCTTGTGTCGCGACAGGGCGCTCCTACAACGGCCGTGTCGCGTGCACGGGTAGTATCACCGTCCTTGCAGCAACTCCACCGCCTGGTCAAACACTGCCAGCGGCTGCGCCGCCTTGTGAATGTCTGCCGAGAGCAACTGACGGAAGCGCCGCGCCCCCTTGAACCCTTGGGCCAGCCCCAGAATATGCCGGGTAACGTGGTGCATCGCGCCGCCACTTTCCATGTGCGCCACAATATAGGGCCGCAATTGCGCCAGCACTTGGCTACGGCTGACCACCGGCGCATCGCTGCCAAACAGCCGCTGGTCCACCTCGGCCAGCAGGTAAGGGTTGTGATACGCCTCACGCCCGAGCATTACGCCATCAAAGGTTTCAAGGTGTGCCTGGCATTCTTCCAGGGTCTTGATCCCGCCGTTGAGCACGATCTCCAGGTCCGGGAAGTCTGCCTTCAACTGCGCTGCTACTTCATAGCGCAGGGGCGGAACCTCGCGGTTCTCCTTCGGCGACAGTCCTTCCAGAATCGCGATGCGCGCATGCACGGTAAAACTCCGGCAGCCGGCTTCGCGCACCTGGCCGACGAAGTCGCAGAGTTCGGCATAGCTGTCGCGGCCATTGATGCCGATGCGGTGCTTGACCGTCACGTGTGTCGACACCGCATCACGCATGGCTTTCACGCAATCGGCCACCAATGCCGGGTGAGCCATCAGGCAGGCACCGATCATGTTGTTCTGCACCCGGTCGCTCGGGCAGCCGACATTGAGGTTGACCTCGTCGTAGCCCGCGTCCTCGGCCAGGCGTGCGCAGGCGGCCAAATCGGCGGGCACGCTACCGCCCAGTTGCAGGGCCAGCGGGTGCTCGGAGGCATCGTGGCGCAGGAAACGGTGGGCGTCGTTGTGCAGCAGGGCACCGGTGGTGACCATTTCGGTGTAGAGCAAGGTTTGCTTGGACAGCAGGCGCAGGAAGAAGCGGCAGTGGCGGTCTGTCCAGTCCATCATCGGCGCAACAGAAAACCTCCTAACTACCGTATTGCCTGAGTTTCCGGGGTTTTCTGCTTGTTTCTGTGGCATTTCTCTATCTCTGTTTTTTGCTACTTTGTTCCGGTTTTTGCTGGTTTTACTACTGCTGTTGCTACAATGTAGCAACTCCAATCAGCCGTGTAGCAAATCATGGGAACCATCACGCAGCGCAAGCGCAAGGACGGGTCTTCGGGCTTTACGGCCCAGATCCGGATCATGAAGGAAGGGAAGGCAGTTTATCAGGAAAGCCAGACGTTCGACCGGAAGGCGACGGCGCAGGCCTGGATCAGGAAGCGTGAGGCCGAACTGTACGAGCCGGGCGCCATTGAGAAAGCCAAACGGAAGGGCGTGACGGTCAAGCAGATGATTGACCAGTACCTGGCCGAGTACGAGAAGCTGCGGCCGCTGGGCAAGACCAAGCGTGCAACCCTCAAGGCTATTGGTGAAAGCTGGCTTGGCGAGGTTGCAGACCAAGACCTGACCAGCCAGAAGCTGGTTGACTACGCCATGGACCGGATCGAGAAGGACGGCATCCAGCCACAGACGGTTGGCAACGATCTGGCGCACCTCGGTGCCGTACTGTCCGTGGCCAGGCCGGCCTGGGGCTATGAGGTTGATCCGCTGGCCATGCCTGACGCCCGGCGCGTATTAAAGAAGCTGGGCGCCGTGACCAAAAGCGTTGAGCGCAACCGCCGACCGACCAGGGATGAACTGGAAAAGCTGATCAGGTACTTCCAGAAGGTGCGCGATGCCAGGCGCCAAGAGATCGACATGGTGCGGGTGGTGGTCTTCGCGCTGTTCTCCACCCGGCGCCAGGAAGAGATCACCCGGATTCGCTGGGCTGCGCTCGATGACCAGGAGCAATCGGCGCTGATCACCGACATGAAGAACCCGGGCCAGAAGTACGGCAACGACGTGTGGTGCCACATGCCCGACGAGGCATGGCGCATTTTGCAGTCCATGCCAAAGGTTGCCGACGAGGTGTTTCCGTACAACTCCAGGTCGATATCGGCGTCCTTCACCAGGGCCTGTCATTTCCTTCAGATTGAAGACCTTCACTTCCACGACCTGCGCCACGATGGCGTAAGCCGTCTGTTCGAAAAAGGGTGGGATATTCCGCGTGTGGCCAGCGTGTCGGGCCACCGGGATTGGAACTCGATGCGGCGCTATACGCACCTGCGGGGGAAGGGAGACCCCTATGAGGGGTGGGAGATGCTGGAAGAGGTTGTAACGGGCCCCGTTATCGAGGCCCAAAAGAGGGTCAAGAGACACGCCTGAGGCCGCGACCCATGAGCTTGTCCTGCTCAGCTTTAGCCTTCTCGCGCTGGTTGTCGATGTAGGCGGCCAGGTCCGTCAGGTGCACACCGCGTGCGCCTTTCTGGCTGGGCTCCATCCACACCAGCGGCAAGTTGATTTCGCCCCGGGCCACCTTGGCCTTGAGCTTGGTTGGGGTGATATCGAAGTAGTCCTTGCAGACCAGGTCGATTGGGATGATGGCCTGGCCGTTGTACTGGGCCATCAGCAGGAAGGCGGTATTCATGTTGGTCTCCACGCCGCCGGTGGCGGCAGGTTGGTTATTCGTCTTCGTCTTCGTGTTTGTCGGAGCGGCCTGTTACTTCAATGGCGAAAGCTCGCCACTTCTGTTGATCGGCCTCACTCATTTCGCCCCATGGCCCTGCGCAGTCCTGCTCTACCAGCTCGCCCGCCTTGAGCTTCAGCGTCCCGCAGTTGCTGCCGATGTCCTCGTCAGCGAACACGACAGTGATTTCTTCGGTCGGGTGGAGGGCAGAAAGCGCCTTGAAGACCGGTAGCGGCGAGCTCCAGGCCGTGTCGAAGCGCAGTCGGCAGCCTTCAACGTCGATCTTCTGGCTATAGGCGTTCCATTTGGTGCCCCAGGCTTGCCGGGCGAAGTCCATGCAGTGCATGAATCCGGTCTTGCGGTGGTTGCGCAGCATCTGCACAAACTGCTCAAAGCTCTCGTCGCTGAGCTTTGTAACCGTGGAAGTTTCGCGACTGTGCCGCTGCATGTCCGCAACCAAGGGGTGGTCGCTCAGGGGTAGATTGATAGCTGCCTCAGCCGCGGTTTCTGCTGCGCCGCATATACCGTCCCAGGCGAACTCACCTTCAAACTTGATGATCTTGCCGAAGTCGATCCGGCCTTCTTCGTTGATCAGCGACGTGAGGACGTGATCTGGCGCGCTGACTTTGTTGGTAACGTGGTTTGGCATGGCAATAGCTCTCCATGCCCGCGCATGTCGGCGGGCTTGAGTTGTAGGGGGGAGGGGGGGTTAAGGCTGGGCGTTTCGTGAAAGCGCGTGCGCCAGGTGACGGGCATACGTGGAAACGGCGCGCCAGTAGGCGGCCATCGGACCCTTGCGGCGCAGCCAGGAATTTTCAGCCTCGGCGTCGGCCTGGGCGCGCAGTTCGCGGAGCACTGCTTCTATCCGCGCACGATCTTGCGCGGGAAGGTCCAGCAGGGCTTGGCCTGCTGGCAGCTTCAGCAGCGGGTTGATATAGCCCATAGGGCCTCTTGGCTGATTGTGGCCTGGTGAGCGCTCATCGCGGCCCCCTGTAGATCAGGTAGGCCATGAGTAGTGGTGCTGCGATCGGTATCAGGAACATGGCATCAGCTCCTTCGGCACCTGGACGGTATCGCCGCGGATGAGTTCGACGATGGACCGGCACACCGCTACTGGCGTCGTATCCCCCCAGCCTTCACCCTCACGGCACGAGCCAGTCCGCCACGTGATGGCAACACTCTCGCCGTCCGCGCTACGCTCCACCAAGCGCACGTACTTGTCTTGCAGGGCGCCGGCCAGGGACCAGTCCTCCCACGGGTTGTAGCGTTTGGTGTGCTCGATGGCCTGGCCCCGGTACCGGGCGAACACCCGCCAGGGCACACCGTTGTACCCGGGGGGCTCCAAGTACACGTCCAGCCCTTCAGCCTTGCCGACTGCCCATCCGAGCGCCTCGCCGACCAGGTCTGCCGTCTTCACTTCGATCAGGTCGTTCATGGTCGCATTGTCTTTGCCGCATCACGATCCGTTACGGAAAACAGCTTGTATCCCTCCGGCGTGTTCTCTGGTGAGCGCGCGGCATCCATTACAGCGAGGATGTCGGATGACCCGATGTCATCCGAGCTGACGCTGAAAATCCGCTTGCCCGCCTTGGGGTTGGTCGAGAAAGCGTGGGCCAGCGAGTAGCCGATCACGCGGTATTCCATGATGAATGTCGTCACAGCTGATACCTCTCATCAATCCAGCGCCCAGGCGCCAATGCGGGTGTAGGTTCGGGTTGTGTTTCGTGCGGGGAGAGCTGGCGCTGGTTGCCGGCCTGCAGCTGGCTGTCGGGGATGATGCAGCTGATGCCGACGCCGTTGAGCACGTAGCAGGTGACGCCGCGCTTGCTGTCGTGCTGCACGTCGATGAGGTTCTCGGTTGCGCTGGCGCCGGTGGCCAGCAGCAGGAGGCAGAAGGCGAGGCGGATCATGGCTGAACCGCCGGAAACTCTATCAGCGTCGTGCTTCCTTCCTCCGGGTATTCATCGGTCGCGATGTGCAGCCCGTGGACTTTGTTCCCATCGTCGTCCAGCACGTAGCCGACCCACAGCCGGCCATCGGTGTACTGCCCAAATTGGCCACCTTCTTCCTGGTCGGTGTCGCCGCAGTGGAAATTGATGACGCCGATGAGGTCCTTGCTGAGCAACATGCTTTGCGGTACTAAAGCGAAGCCGTCCGGCACGCGGGGCTGCTGCAGTATTTGGCGCAAGTTGCGTACCTCTTCGATCAGGGCCAGAGCTACGGCCGGGTCGGCCAGGACCAGGTAACGCTCATCGGTTCCCAGCAGGTCGGCGTCTTCGATCATTCCCTTCCAGCCGTGGGAGCGGATCACATCCTCGGCAGCGGCCTTGGCGGCGACATGCAGAGCGTCCAGATCGATGGAGTCGAGAGCAGTTTTTTCTACAGGCAAGGTCGTTCCTTGGCCGCCATATCGCGGCAGTGAATAGAGGGGAGAGGGGTTAGGAAGAATGGTGATGGCCAATAGTCTGATTCAGATCACGAAACAGGCAGGTGCGGTTGCTAACCGCTTCGGTTTGGCTATGGTAGGGTGATCCATACAACTAACGTCGAAGGAGGACGGCATGAGAATTCGCGGTGATGTTTTTTGGTCTTGGGCTGACCCGACGCTTCACCATAGGACTCATGACGAAACACTCGACGATGGAACGTTCATAGATGTCCAAGTGCGACTGTCGCGCACGGGCAACACGCAGATGTTCCTCGGCGTTTATGCGGCGGGTGGAGCTCCCCTCCACGAAGAGGCGTTCGACTCTCGTCCAGGCGAATCGATGACCAGGGCATTAGCGTGGGGCGTGGGGCGTGCTCGCCGAATCGCCACCGAGGGCCTGGCTGCAACGAATAAGCTTGCGGCCTGCTCGAAATAGAGGAGCGAGGGGTTACAGCTGGCGGAGTACAAATGTGCTCCGCTCAGGGATTGGCGCCGGCCAGTTCGGTCTTGCCGCCACACGCATCGCACGCGCGGTCAGTTGGTTGCTCCACCTGGCATGCTTGGCACGACCAGGTCGGCGAGCTTGGTCCTGCGCTGGCGGATAGGGCGTCAGCGATTCGGCGGGGTCCGTAGGCTGCGTCCTTCAGCCTGGCGTCTGCGGTGTCGACGCCTTGTCCACTGGGGCCCGGGTCATTTTCTTGTCTTCGTCCTGCAGGTCTGGCAGGGCGAATAGCGGCGCGCCGATCAGGTGAGCAGCCATCCGGATCAGCTTGCGTGAGTTGTCGCGCAGCAGCGTATCCCGCTCGGCCAGCCTTGCGAGCAGTTGTTCAACTTCAGTGGCAGCTCTGACAAAGGCGAGGTCCGACTCTACAAGCTCCGTTCGGAGCCTCTCATGATCGCCAAGGCCCGCGCATGGGCCCAGGGTAACCACTGGCAGGCCCATAGCAGCTGCATCCCGCTCTGCCTCTTCTTTGGTCCACCAGAAGGCAGTACCAACCATCCAGGCTATAGGCTCGGGGTGGGGCTGCGGGGCTGGCTCATTGCAGGGCTCGCAAAGATGCTGGATGGCTTGTTCCTGAAGTTCGTCGAGCGGCATCTGCAGAAGGGCGACGCTGTTAAGCCACTCGCGCGGCACGCTTACCATATCGATGATCCCCTCGATATGGTCATGCTGCTCGATGGTGCTGGATCGGTTTTCTGTGGGCATGGGTATCTCCTGCTGGCAGCGTCAGGCCGCCAGGCGCTGGTAGAGTTCGATGAGGTCGGATGCGTTCGCCGCGACAAGGGCCCGGGCTTCGTCCTTGCAGACACTGTTGCCCAGCAGCTTCACCTGGTCAGTCTTGCTGATGGCTTTCCAGTACAGCTGGCCGGTCACTTCATCGAGGAACAGGCCTCGGTCGATGATGTAGTCCGGTCGGAAGCCTTGGGCGCGTTTCAGCTCGTGCGGTTGCAGCATGCGCAGGGTAATGTCGATCAGCACGTAGTCACCGACCATGACGATATCGGCGTGCTCGGTGAAGTGCTGCGGCAGGTATTTTCGGAGGAACGCCGCGCACTTGCGGGCACCGGCCAGTTGCTCATCTGTCAGCGTGTGGCTGTGCAACTGGACGACTTCGACCACAGCCATGCGATCCTTCGACGGGATCGTGTGGACCGGCTCACGAAGTGAGATCCCGTCCTTCTCGGCACCGTAGTACTTCACCATGTAGGCAGTGACCAGACGCTGATTTGAGCCTTTGCCCAGGACGGTCGAGAACGGATCGTCCGCTGCACGGCCGTCGCCCTTGTAGAAGCCGCCGTTGGCCTGCTCCAAGTGGGCGGATGCAATAGCGTGGTGACCGCTGTTTTGCGTGATGCAGCTGAGAGGGCCGTTTGCGGCAGCACCCACGCAGCCTTTGCGTAACGTTCCCAGGGAGGCCGAAACCAGTGCCTGCTCGCCGCGATTGGCGCCTGTCACCGTCATGGCAGGGTCCGTGGCAGGGTAGCCTGATCGATCGCCATGGTGCGTCAGGTGTGTCAGATGGGCGCCGACCAACGCAAAGTGGCCTCCCTTGACTTGAGCAACTTGGGTTCGCAGTGGCTCAAGAGTGTCGAAAGTGCGCTGGGTCGACCCATTCGCATGCTCAGTAAGGCATCCCGCCATCGCCATCGTCGGCTGAACTAGGGCGTGATGGGTGCCGCCACCGCTTATGGTCGAGGCCGGCTCAGCGACGCTGTGCGTGCTGGTATGCGACTTCGAGGTTCCGCGTAGCGGGACTATGAACGGGTCGTTGCAGGCCAGGGTGTGCCGCCACAGGCCTTTGGCGATACGGTTCATTGTGTTTTCGACCAGAGCGTCGTCCCGGAATATCGTGCGGCCCTGCAGTTCCCAGTCGATGCATTCGGCGGCGGATCGCCAGGCCTGCTGACCCTTGCCGGGGGTCTTGTGATGCGTCGGCGCGGGCCAGACGATTGGCTTGCCGTCGCGCCGGGCGATGCCGTACAAGCGCTTGCGAATCGTAGGCGCGCCTTGGTCGGCTGCGACGCGCACCTGGTGCTCGAAGTTGTAGCGCAGGCCGCGCACCAGTGCTTCCTTGGGTACGTGGTCGCCGATCTCGGCCAGGATTTCGGGCAGGTCCGGGTGATCCTCGGGTATACCGCTGCCCAGCACGTTCACGAAGGCCTGGAACGTCCTGCCTTTCTCGGCCTTGATCGGCAGTCCTTCGTCGTCGAGCGGCCCCCAGTCGGCGAACTCCTCGACGTTTTCGAGGAAGATCAGGCGCGGGCTGGTCTGGTAAGCCCAGCGGATGATCACCCAAGCCAGGCCGCGAATTTTACGGTCGCGTGGCTTCCCGCCTTTGGCCTTGCTGTGGTGCCGGCAGTCGGGCGATGCCCACAAGATGCCGACCGGCTGACCTTTGGTAGCCAGGATCGGGTCAACCTCGAATACGTCCGCGACGTAGTGCTCGGTCTTCGGGTGATTGGCACGGTGCACAGCCAGGGCGATTGGGTTGTGGTTCACCGCCACATCCGGCTGGCGGTACGCCTCAGCGATTCCGCTGCTGGCGCCGCCGCCGCCAGCGAAGAGATCGACAACCAGCTCCTTTTCGAAGGGCAGGGCGAGGGAGGTCATACAGGTCATGTTGTGGTCCTTGCGTGCAGGCGCCGCCCTCGCCGGGGAGGCGTTATCGTTGAATAGGGGAAGGCGCTGGCGGACAGCGCCACGTAGTGAATGAACTTTTGCGGAAGTTGATGGCTCTGAGCGATTCCCGCACTGCACAGGGCAATGCGGCCTCTCAGAGATCCAGGCATGTTTTCGGATGAGTTCTTCGTTGCTTACGTTGTGGCAGAGGTAGTCCTGGTCATGGCGGCCTTTGCTATTGGCGTTCATCTGACGGAGCGCTAGCAGAGGATGCGATGCGCTGGCGGGTCAGCCGGCGGCGCGAACCTTACATGCATGTGCCGCCCATGCGGGGCCGTTACGCTATAGTGGCAATTTGGTGTCAGTTGGAGTATTTGTGGTCCTCCAGTACAAAGAGATGAATCCCCGATGGACCGTGAGCCAACAAACCAGGAAGTCGCAGCAGTTCTCGGAATTGATGAGGATCAGGTTGATAAGTACCGTCAGGAGGCTGTGCTATTGGGCGACGGTTCCTGGCTGATCCACTTTTCCTACGACATGCCGCGAGAGCTGCGGCACAGCTTCACTGGTAGCTTCACGGCGATCGTCGAATGCGTGACATCCTGTGTGGATGCTCGCTCAGTCGACTGAGGCTGGCGGGCAGCCTTGGAGGTCAGGCTGCGGCGCGAACCTTGAAGGTCAGCATGGCGGTGGCGTCGTCGTTGAAACACTCAGCCAGTTCTTGATAGGCCCGGTACTTGGCCTGGCTACGAGTGGCTGCCCAAATGCGCCGCACGTAGTGGCGGGCATCGCCCAGCATGTAACGCACGTCATCCCAGTCGTACATGCCGTTTGTTAGGACCTCCCACTGCTTGAGAGGCAGCTCTTCAGCCATCTCGCCGTACTGCATCTCCCAGGTGGGGTGGTAGTTGCGGATGCGCTTCTTCGGGTCGCTGTCGAGGATGACGCCGATGTAGTGGCCGCGGTCGGCCATGATCACGCCTGGCTCGCCATTGGCAATCACGCGGCGCCCAATCTCGGCCGGAACGTCGTAATGGCGGCGAACGTAGTCGCAGTTGTAGTCGCTCATGGCTTTCTCCATGCATGCGCCGCCCTCCGTGGCCGGATGCGGTGCGAGTTGAATAAGAAATGGTGGCCGCGTAATATCGCCGCTAATTACGACATCGCTTTGCAGTGATGCTCAAAGAGCACGGGCTAACAGCTCGCATGAAACACAAGCTCTTCAGCGGTTTGTCTGTCGCATCGGGCCTAGTGACATTGGTGGGAACTCCATTACTTGGTGGTGAACCCCTTATCAACCATATTGACCTAGGAGCGGCGTTGATGGTTATGACAGCAGGATTTGGGTGGGGCGGGGCGGCGCTGGGAGCGATCGATATCCAAATTGCGGAGGGTGAGGAGAGTAGTGCAGCTGCCGGACAGTTCCGCAGGGGGTTAAACTCCTCCCGCTCCCACCAATTTCAATCTGGGGCGACAACCTCGTCGCCCGGATCCTGCTGAATCATCAGCATGCTCTTCCGGTTGAACCCAGCGCCACAAATGCCACTTACAGGCTGTGGCGCTGGCTCTTGTCACTTAGCGTCGAAGGTACCCAGGGACAGCTTCGCGGCGGTACCGACCTTGGCGTCGAGCACGGCCTTGAACTCTTGGGCGATGGCTTCGCGCTGGGCCTCTTCGCCGATCCAGCGCAGTTTGAGCACTGGTTGCGCGCCGCCGGTGATGACCGAAACGCGCAGGCGGATCACTTGCTCGGCCAAGCCTTCAAACGGAATTACCTTGAAGTCCAGCCAAGCCGGCAGGGTCTCTTTGCTGCTGGCCTCAATCTGGTCCATGGTGCTGCGGCTGGCGCGGGTCTCGCCGACTGCGTGATCGCTTTCCGACGAGGCCTTCACGGTGATAGTGCGAACTGCGGCGATCGCTTTGGCGATGGTCATGGTCTGTCCATTCTCATCGGTCGCCGACAGGTGCTGGTTCCAGTCTTCGATCCAGTCGCTCATGGCCTTCTGCACCAGGCTCTGGCCGCACACCGCCTGAACGGCGGCGAACGCAGCAGAAGCCTTCAGGCGCAGCACGGCGCGGTCATCGGCATGGCACGGCTCTTCGGCGGTGCCGATGTTGAACAGCACGATGCAGCTCATGTTGTCCTGGTCGATGAAGCCGCGGGCTGCTGGGGCGGAGCGCTCAACAACGTAGGCGCTGTAGTCAGCCAGCGAGTGGGTGGAGTAGGTGCCACGGAAGCGGTTGCGGCCTTCCTGATAACGCTCGAGATCAACCACGTTGAAGTTTTGCGGCACGACGACCACCGGGCCCAAGGCCGGCAGATCGCGGCCTACTGCGGCAATGGTGTTTTCCTGGATCAGTTCGAGAGCTTCTTTGCTGAGGGACATGCGCTATTCCTTGTAGGTGCAGTGAGTTAGGAGCGTGGGTGTACTGGTGCTTCGTCCCGGTTGAAGAGCTGGTCATGCTTTTCGGGGAAGAGGGAAATGTTGCCGCCGGTGCCGACGTACATCGGCGTGTCGAGGCTGGTGTTCTCGCTGCGCGTGCCGCGCTTGGTCGGCACTTTGTAGTCGAGCTTGTGCTTGATCTTTACCTGGTGGGAGTCGCCGATCTGGCTGAAGTCCAGGGTTATGGTGATCTTGCCGGCCTTCCCATGGTCGACAACCCCAGCGGCTACTTCCGAAAGGGCGTGACCAATTTGGCTGGCGAAGGCGCCGCCGTTGAGCTCCTGCAGGAACTCGGTGGTGTCAGTGGGCTTGGACATTGCTGCGTCTCCTGATGGGCGATGCCGCTGGGCGGCAGAGTGATGTGCTGCTGGCGCCGGCCGTGCCGGACGCGCGCGTTGATACGTTTCATGCTTTCTTTGTTGCTCGCTTCTCGGCAGTAGTTGGGAAATCGATATCGAACTCCCGCAGTAGCCGGCCCAGCTGCTTGAAGGAAATTTGCAGCTCGCGCACAACGTCTGCCCTGGACATCCCGACATTGCGGTAGGCAATGATCTTTACTGCCTTCGCCCGGTCTTCAACGGGGTCGCTTAGTTTCTTGCCCAGGTTGCTCATGCCGTAGTTCGGATCGCGCTGGAACTTGAACTTGCCTTGTGCGGCAGCCCGCCCGAGCGTTGCTTGGGCGAGGCCGGTGTGAGCCATTGCCTCTTTGTAAGTCATGGTCTTCGCCAGCTCGCGAAGCTCATCAAGCTGCTTCAGCCGAGCAGCCACCAGCTTGTTGACTGGGGCCGCGACCGATGCGCGCATTGGCTCAAGGTCGCGATGAGGTCGGTGAGGCACGTACTCGAACCCGGGCAGGGTTTCGACGGAGCCTCCGCTGCCAAAGAAGCTGTCGATGCTGGCGGTGAGCTGGGCCAGAATTTGGTCGCGGCTGTTCGATTGTTCAATCATTGCAGGCCGCCTTGCTTGCTTGCTGCGCCTGCCTCCATCGCATCCACAAAGCGCATGGCTGTCCGGTAGCTGTAGGCGAAGCCCTGCTTGGCGCCGGTGGCGATCTCCAACACATCCCACGTCGCGCCGTTGCCGCATGCCTGGTAGCGGGGTGCTGTCTGACTGATCTTGGCATGGGCCTCGGCCCTCACTGACTTGCTGCGCTCGAGCAGGGCCGCGAGCACGGCAAGCTTCTGCTCGAAAGCAGGGTGCATTGCTGTCTGCATGGGGTGATCCTCGGGTGGGTCAGGCGTGGTATTCGAAGGCCTCGGCCTTGCGAACGATTCGAACTTGGGCGGTGCGGCGCTCTGGCGCGCGGCGGTCGCGGCGCATCGGGTCGCTATCGTTGATTGCTGCATGCATCGCAATGAGGCAGGCGAAGAAGATGCAGAGCGGGCTGATTATTTTCTTGTCCCAGGCCTTCATCACCGCGTCCAACCGCCGCTTGGCTTTCAGCTTGTAGATCGCTCGTTCAATGCCGTTCGCGACGGTGCCTGGCGACACATTCATTAGTCGTGCGATTTCCTTGGTGGTGAGGTCCTGGGCAACCCAAAGCAGAGCTTCCAGCTCGCGAGGAGCCAAGAGCATGCCGAGGTGGCCAGTCCATTTGCCGCGAGTGATCGTTTCCATGAAGTGTCCTCGGTGGGCTGCATTGGTCGTGACGCTCGCTGCCGCGTACCTCCCGGACCAGGGGAGGGCGAACGCCACGACCGATGCAGCCTGGTGATGGGGGACCAGGTGGATCGTGCCGTCTTTCCGGCTGTCTGGGAGTCAGATGATTGCTGCCAGTGTCCGCGTACCGTCGGCGTGCTCGGTGGCGATGTGCAGTGCTGGAGATGCGTACCGGCCGCGCTTGATTAAGTTTAATGCCTGCTGGAATGCCGGATTGGGATTGCCTTTGTCGTCTGGTGTCAGGCTCGAGCAGAGAAGGCCTGTGCAGTCTTCGCCGTTTGGCCCTACTCCGTCGTGACCAATATCGAAACTGGCGATCATCGCGATGCCTTCTGCCTTGCAGATCTCGATGATCTGAAGCATCAGCGGGCTGATTTGGCTGTCGTAGATTTCTTCTTTGTTCACGGTAATGCCCTCGGGTTGATTTCCCGCCTGGCCCTGTCGCCAAGGCCAGCCAGTGAAATCTGATTTCCGCTCCATGCTTGTTGCCGCGGCTATCCCCACCTGGCCGGGTCACACATTTCGTGTTCGGTGTTCTTCCCGGCTGGCTGCATGGTTTGGCGTCCTCCCATGAGGGGAGTCCGGCAGCTATCCAGAGGCTGCGTGGTCGACGACTTAGCTTGTCCCGACCCAGGTGATGGCCTGGGTGCGTCGAGGTGGTCACGTCTGGTTGTGTAAAGAGCGGTCGACCCTAGGGTCTTCTGGAGGACTTCGCAGTGCCTCGATGGGTAAAATATGCACCAGTGCAATTACCGTGTCAATGCACTGGTGCATAAATTATTTTCAACCGATTGGGCTCCTCCGATATCTGGCTAGGGATTAACTTTTCCTACATGCTCGGTTATGATCTAAATGTGCTGGATGGATATACAGTAAAAGGAGTAGCGACATGACCAAGCAGAAAAAGTCGACAGCACAAGCACGCCAAGAGATGACCGCGTTGGAACGCCTGGGCCTGAGAGTCTCATCGATGATCAATCACCCGATCGCGCAGGCTCAGCGTTGGGTGACGATCCATCGCCTAGACACGGATGGAGACATGGAGTGGGAGGAGGTGATGGGACTGCTGGCCGAAACGCCGGAATTAGACCTGACGTTCAACGACGATGAAAGCGTGACGGTTCGGTGGGAGCCGCAGAGCGCCGAGGATCGTGACGACCTGGTCGTTGAAAAGGATAGGGAGGAGGAAAGGGTAGAGGAGGAGGCGCCTTTCTAGCGGCCGGAATCTATAGCCTGCCCACCCATCCAGCATGGATGGAAAGCCAGTAGCGACTTCTATGGTGGCGTAGTACGGTCCGCCTTCAACAACCCACCCGGTTCGTTGCCTCCAATCCCACGGACCGGGACTCTCATGACCTGGGAGGTCGAATGGAAGTCGCTCGAAAGATCAGCCAACAAGAATTGGATAACGCCCTAGTAGCCTTCGCTCGCTACAAAATTGGAGAAATCAAAATCTTCGACTTGGAGCAGGCGATGAGCTTTGAAGCTGGCGAAGCCTTATCCCAAAGCGGGCTGGTCCGGTTCTCGATAGCCAAGATGGTATCCGGACGGTATCGCATTAGCGATGAAGGGGAGAACGCCATCACACCGGCTGGTCGGGATCGCCTGGAGGTGATCCGCGTCTGATTAGAGGCAAGCTTGGCAACGGCCGCAGATAGCTCCTGCGGCCATCTGCAAAACACAGGCAAAGAAAAGCCCGCACTGCTATGCGGGCTAACGTAGGGAAGCGGATGAGCCCTCACTGTGCAGGGTAGGGCGCGAAAAAAGCGTGAAGGCATGAAAAAGCCCGCCTCGGCGGGCTCAGTCTCCTTTGGGCTGCAGTCGCTTCAGGAGGGCTGCCTTTTGCTTTCGCTCATTACTTCGATTGATGACATATGCTTCAAAGTCAGTGGTTCGCTTGCTTTCTGCTAGAAGCATCCACGAGCTAACAATTGCGAACGTAAAAGCCGCCCCGGCAAACCGATAAATCCACAGTGAATACTCTGCGCCAGCCTCAATTGAAGAGAAGAAGAGAGAGGCCCCGACTGCAATTGACAGCAATGAATAAAGCATTACCAGCTTATGTATTGCTGAAACTTTCCTGTCAATTTTGGGCTCAAGCCTGCGTTTCTCCTGGCGACTGAAGCTTTTCAGCTTTCGAACATCTGCTAGCTTGCTCAATACGCCCATTGCAATTGGAATTGGCGAGGCAAGCACCGCTATCACTCCGACTGGGATTATGCTTTTGTCTTGAGGTATATATGGCTGGCATAAACCAAGCACATAGGCGCCAAGCACACAGGCCGGTACAAGTACCGTTAGGCGCTGAGCGTTAGTCTGTGCTTGAGTTATGATTTTCACTACTCGGTACTCTCTGTGGTTGAGTCGATTTCACTAGAAGAAATTTTAGTGTTCAGCCACCTGTGCATTTCGTGGAACAGAGAACTTTCATTTATAAGGCCGCTTGGAAGGTACTCAACACTGACATTGCCCGACAGCTTGAGTTCATCCCCCGTAATTTTGCCTCCACCTTGCAGATTTATCACCACATCGCTGGCTGGGCTGTGGCGCAAGCTGGTTGCAATTGAGTCTATCACCTCTTGTCCTGTCTTGGTCGTCCTTCGATTGTAGGTGATCTCCAAAGCGAGGTGGATATTGGCCTCATCCAGCGACTCTTGCAGGTTGAGCCTATCCAACAAGCCAGGTGCTACTGCGCTTATGATAGCAGCTGCTACCCCTGTCGGTTCAAATCGTACCTTGCTCGCATGGACCTCGTCGACCGCCATGTTGGGGCCAGCCGGAGGAGTGGAGCTCTGTACGGGATGGGACGGATCGACCGAAAGCTCGGTCGTTAGAGGAGCTCCAAAATGGATACTTTTTGCGGGGGTCTTCTCCATTTTTTGGAAGACAGACTCGGCAGGCTTGTCACTGAGTACCAGCATTGATCCCGCCGCCAGCGTAGACGTACAGCTAGTAAGCAGCCATGTCAGGTGGGCCTCAAGATGGCGGCTTTGTAGAGCGGAGGACTGTAAGATAACCATGTGGTTATCTAATACGCCGAAATAAAGTATAGACTCGACAAACTCGCGGCGTTTTCTAATCGAATCGTCTTGATGCGAAGGAGTGGAATTATCATCGGCTTGATCCTGTTTTTTCTCGGGGATTTCATCAGACGATAAGGAGGCAATAGAGTAAAATTCAGCCTCGTCGTCTACAGTTATATATGGTTGCTGCCTACCTTTTTCAAGGTATACCAGCTGGCCCACGCTCATGCCATTGTGCTTAGTAAAGCGGTTGACAAAAATTACAACTGTATCTTCTTCGTTTGCCTTTTGTTGTCTTTGGTTTGGCCTCTTTATTGATCCCGATTCTCCGAGAGCACCGTCAAGCAGTGACTGCAGGTTTGGCGAGCCAGAAATTACAACATTCTTATAATGTATAGTCTTCTGTTTTTTTACAGTGCTCATAGGATCCCTCCCCAGGTCTCCATAAACAGTAAGTGGCCACTCTAGGAATACTTACAGTTGAGTTTTGATTTCGTGGGTGATTTTTTTGCATCTTTTACCTTCTGGCCTAACCAGAAGATTTTCCCCTGCCCGCTAAGTCAGGTGGCTGAGCTCAGCAGCAACCATCTGTGCTTGCCAAAGCCTTCGCTTAGAGAAGATCATCAACGCCAAGTGCGGCAGCTGTCGCGCGCCTGTCCTCATCCCGTACGACAGAAACGTCAATTCCCGCGCCCTCCGCGAGCATTAGCTGGTAAGTCCAGGCGTCCAAGCGATGCGAGCGTGCCTGTTTCTCCAAGGCCTGCGTCAATCGCAGGTACCGAAATTCAGCCAGGCTCATCCCGCAGAGACCATCTTCGCTAATTTCGTCGCATTCCCTGGTGATCTGCGGGTTAGCTGCGAGGATGATGGCAAGTGCGTTTTGGTGGATCTGTTCTCTGATAGTCATTCCTTTGTCCTTATCACTCGGCCGGACTTCACTTCGTCCGCATACCCTACCAGCCGATCAGCCAGCTCATGCAGCTTGCCCACGCGTTTCATCGCCTCCAGGAACTGGGCTTCCTCACCGCCTTGGGCCTTGTGAAAGATCTCCAGCGCCGCGCTTTCCAAGGCGAAGGCAGCATCCTTCAGGTCTCGGCGCAGCTGCTGGTTGGGTTTGGTAAGGGTCATGGTAGGGACTCTGCCTATCGGCAAGCTTCTGCACCGACGTAATCGGCGATGGAGCCGGGCACAATGGCACCCATTCGAGAGTCAGGCTGAGAGGTCTTCATCTGCTCCAAGGTTTCGCCGGTACCAAGATACTTCACTGTGCGATCTGCACAGTTATAGAGGCGACGAGAAAAGGATGTGCCACTTGATCCGACGCGCTTCGTAGTGATCGTACGCTCATTGCCCGAGGCATCCCGGGACAAGACCGTGTAGGAGGCCTTGGAGTCGGATGGCACGTACAGTGATGCTGCAGCTGAAACCGCGGGAATCAATGCAAAGCCAAGGACAGCCAAAATCATTCGCGACATACAATTCCCTTTCTAGTGGAGCGTGCAACAGAGCTGCATGCTCGCTAATTCCTTGCCGATGGTCGTGTCTCGCGGAAGGTTCATACCAGATGTGCGTTCCAGACCAGCAGCACCCGGGCCTGGATGTAGGTCTCATCAACCCGAATGTCTTCAGGCGGATGATTCGTGTTGTCCGAGATCATCTTGAAATGGTCGCGACCCTTCTTCTGAAGGCGCTTGATGTACTGATGGCCCTGGTGGGAGAAGTAGTAGATCCCATCGCCCACGAACTCACGGATGCTGATGTCAACGACCAACGGGTCGCGACTCTTGATGGTTGGGGCCATGGACTGACCGACACCCGTTATGAGTTTCAGATGGAAATGCTCTTTGAACTCGACCCCCATCTCTCGCAGGTGAGTAGGGCTCACGCGGATGTCCTGAAGCATTTCAGGGAAGTCGTGAGCCACCTCACCATCGCCCATTGCTCCGCGCACGTCGTAGTGAGCGATCCAAACTTCGTCCCCAACCTGTCCCGGGCGATCGAAGTCGACGGCAATGACATTGGAAGCGGCTTGCTCGGCAGACTTCTCCTCAATGGCTTCAGCAATTTTCTGCCGAGCATCCAGAGAAAGGCCTTTGCCATGCTTTGCGAGCATCTGCTTAACGATCTCGGCAGTAGACAGGTTTTTGCGGTCTCGGGCCTCAGGCTCGGCCTCGCCTAAAGGCTCGTAGCCTCGCAACTGATCTGTGGTGATTCCAAAAAAATCGGCAAGAGGTCGCACCTGCTTGTCAGTCGGCTCTTTGATCCCTTTTGGGCCTTGCGGCTTGAGAATTCGGGAAATGGTCGACTGCCCGACGCTAGTCCGGCTCGACAGCTCAATCTGGGTGATGCCGTCTCTGGCCATCAGTTGAGCAAGGATTTTATCTATCGATTTATGCATAGGTGCAATGCTGCCTCCCAGCAGTGCATAGAGCAATACAGCGGATCGTTGACATGTATGCACTGGTGCATGATGATGTGCATATCTACAAAGGAGGCAGCCATGAGTGCTACCGATCTTCCGAAAAAACTGGATGCATTGCTTGGCTCTGGCATGACCTACAAGGCCATCGCAGAGCGTGCCAAATGCGACATATCGACAGTCTTTCGCATTCGCAATGGGCAGATCAGCAACCCGAGCTACTTAGCCGGTACCGCGATAGACCAAATGCACGCTGAGCTGACCGAAAGTGGCAAGCACAGCCCAAAGAAATCCGTCGCCTAACCATCCCAACCGCAAGGAGCAGTACCCGTTGGGCCTGTGGAAGCGGAAACCAGATGTTGCTTGGAGTGGTTTAGGCCTCGACTGGTCGTGAGTCGAATTATCCGCTAGCTGGCATTGCGCCAGTAGATGACCGAAACACCTGCGAATCCATCCAGTACAGGAATCGCAGGCGAAAAAAAACCGCCTGGCAGGGCGGCTTTCTCTACAACTTGACACGAGTTGAAGCATGACAAACATCGTCCCACTTGACAAGTCCAGGGGGTTCACCCGGATGGACAACCAGCTCATGGATGGCCTGCTGGCTATCGATCTCCCTGCTCGGGAGATGAAGATTGTGCTGTACGTGGCCAAGGCCACAATCAACTTCGGGGCTGGCGCCCAGCGCCTCCCGGCTACCGATATTGCGAAGGCAATTAACGTTCACCCTGACTCCGTCTCGAAGGCTGTTTCTAGCCTGCTGCGCCGCCGCGTGCTGTTCCGTGAAGGTGGCGCACGGGGTGACATCGGCTTGAACGACCCGAAAGACTGGGTCTACGTCATTGAGCCGAAACAGACCAAAACAGCCGACTCGGCTGAAGTGGTCCGAATCGGCTCAGAGTCGAAACAGACCAAAACCGCCGACTCCCTTCTTTATTCTAAGAAAGAAACCCCCTATGAAAATCTTCCTTCGGAAGATGTTTCATCCCCCCCCGAAGGGTCGGTCGAGGGCAATCTCGAGCCTGAGCCAAAACCTGACCGCAAGCCGCCATTCGGCTTGACCCAGCTGATGGCCGACAACCCGCATCAGATCCCCAGGCAGCTCCTGATCGACTGGCTTGCCCTGCGCAAAGCCAAGCGCGCCGCTGTCAGCGAAACAGTATGGGCGACCGTGAACGACGAGTTGGCCAAGTGCGCTGAGGCTGGGCTCACGGCGGTAACCGCTATCACTGAGGCCCTATCCGCCGGCTGGCAGGGATTCAAGGCCGACTGGGTGATCAACCGCGTGAACGACAGTCGACGCAAGGTTGCCCCTGCCAAATCTAACCACCACGGCTTCTCTGGCCGCGATTACACCGATGGCTTGATTCCTCGGGAGGACGGTTCTTATGCGTTCTGAGAAGGTAGTTCATTTGGCCAGCATGGCCACGCCGCAGACCACTGCGATGGCCATGTGCGAGGATCACGGCGAGTATCTGGCGACCGTTACCCATGTCCTGAGTCGCACATTTCGGTCGCCATGCCCGGAGTGCAAGCGGCTGCAAACGGAGAAGGAAACTGCGCTGGCGGTGGAGCGTCAGCGTCATGAGCTGGCCTGGAAGCTTGGTGATGCCTTGATCCCCAAGCGTTTCAAGGACAAGACGTTCGCGGCCTACCAGGCCAACAACCCCGGTCAGATCAAGGCCAAGGCCCGCTGCCACCTGTACGCCGAAGAGTTTGAGCAGAACCTGGAGGCTGGGCGCTGCATGATTCTGGTTGGCAACCCGGGCACTGGTAAGACTCACCTCGGTGTATCCATTGCCCAGGCGGTCATGGCTTCAACCGGCCACACAGCGGTGTACCGCACCATTGGCGGCATCCTGCAGTCCATCCGCGCGACGTTCGACGGGAGCTCCGGCCAATCCGAGGGCAGCATTCTCGATGGTCTGATCAAGCCCACTCTTCTGGTACTGGATGAGGTTGGAGCGAGCAGAGAGACTCCGAGCGAATTCGAGCTTAGCCGCCTGTTTTCGATCATCAACGGCCGCTACGAGAAGATGCTGCCGACCATCGTGATCTCCAACTTGGGTGTCAAGGAACTGCCCGCAGCGATGGGTGAGCGCTCTGCCGATCGACTTCGCGAGGGTGGGGTGATCGTGCTTCCGTTCACTTGGGAGTCGCAGCGCGGCAAGGAGGATCTGTGAAGATGCGGCAGACCAAATTGACTAAGGCCGCGCGCGGCCGGGAGTGCCAGGTACGCATTCCTGGCGTGTGCAACGGAAACCCGGAAACCACCGTTCTGGCGCACTACCGCCTGGCCGGCACCTGCGGCGCGGGTATCAAGCCGAACGACCTGCAGGGCGCCTGGTCTTGCAGCGCGTGCCATGACGCTGTCGATTCGCGCAGGAAGACCACGTTCAGCCACGAAGAGCTGCGGTTGATGCACCTGGAAGGCGTAGTGCGAACGCTCGCCATCCTCGTGAGCGAAGGGAAGGTGACCGCATGATCAGTCCAGCCATGATGTTCAGCGGCATCCCGATCTATGTCAGCGAGCACCTGCCAAGGACGAAAACCGTTCGCTGGCAGACAGAGCGGAAGTGGTGCCACTGGAAGAACGCTCCGGCCCTTCGTTACCGGAAGCGTGCGAAGGAAGTCCCTTGCGACACGATGATCATGTTGGGCGGCCGGGCGTTCGTCTCACCTGAAGCCCTGGCGAAGATCCAAGCCCAGCTGGGGAGGGCTGAACAGTGAAGCCGGCGATCATGAAGCCTGTACGGGCCAAGAAGCCTCGGGCGAAGCCTGTAGACCGGGAAGGCCCAGAGCAGGCCGCGTTGATGGAAGAAATCGCGCTTCGCTACCCGGACGTATTCGAGCTGATCTACCACGTACCGAATGGCGGCCACAGGCACAAGAAGGTTGCTGAAAAGCTGAAGGACCAGGGCGTGAAGGCCGGCATCCCTGGTCTGGTGCTGCCGATGGCCCGGGGCGGCTATTTCGGCATGTACATCGAATTCAAGGCGACGGTTGACCCCGCGCCCGTCTCGCCCAGTCAGCAGGCGTGTATCCGGCGCCTAAATGATCAGGGCTATCTCGCCATCGTGTGCCGAGGGCACTTCGACGCTATGGAGCAGCTGCGGGCCTACTTGCTGCTGCCGAAAACGGAGGTTGCAGCATGACCAACACCGCCGCTGTGAAAATCAGCGATGCAGAGATTCGCCGGCAGGCCGCCGGCCAGGTGCGTGACCTGCGCGCTCTGGGCAACCACGGCCTGTATTTTCGCTTTCACCGTTCCCGGGAGCGCGGGTCTTGGTACCTGATCCACAAGGGCAAGTGGAACCTGATCGGCTCATACCCTGAGCTGAGCGCTGCCAAGGTGGCCGCTGCGCTGCCTGATATCCGCCTGCGGCTGGAAGCGGGTGAGGGTTCCAACCTATCGAGCTGGGTGCTGACCGGCGAGTTGCTGGCCTGGTTCGCTGAGCGCATGTCCCGCGACCGCAACCTGTCGACCAAGCGCAAGAGCACGGCGGCGTCGGCTATCAAGCAGCACCTGGTGCCGCGGCTCGGCCAGATCCCGCTGGCCCAGATCGACAAGGCGCTGCTCGACCGCGAGCTGATGTGGCCGCTGCAAGAGTCGTTGTCGATCGACTACGTGCGCCTCGTGTTCCAATTGCTGGCCTTGGCTTTCCGGCAGGCTCGCAAGCTCGGCAAGATCAGCTCGAACCCCATGGCCGGCATCCGCTTTGGTGATTTCTCCAAGGCCAAGGTCAAGGTCAAGCCGTCGCGCCTGCGTGGTGTGCACCTCGACGACCTGATGGCCCGCATGAAGAGCACGCTGGCCAACCGGCCGCAGCATGGCGTGCTGGCCCTGATGATGTTGTGCCACGGCACCCGACTGGGCGAAACCCGCCTGGCCCGCTGGAGCCACATCAGCCTGGCCGAGCGAGAGTGGTTTATTCCCGCCGAGCACACCAAGACCAGCGTGCAGCACCGTCTGCCACTGACCGACCAGGTGCGTTTCCTGCTGATGGCCTACCGCGAGATCCAGCGCAACGAAGGCTACGACGGCGAGTTTCTGTTCCCGGGGCGCAAGGGCAAGCCCATGAGCGAGGCCAAGGCATCCGCCGTGTTCACCGTGATGGGGCAGGGCGAATGGACCAGCCACGACCTGCGCAAGCTGGCCCGCACCGGCTGGGCTGACCTGGGTGTTGACCACCTGGTGGGTGAGCTGCTGATCAACCACGCGATGGGCCACAACGTAAAGGTGTACATCCAGTCCGACGTCATGGCTCGCAAGCGTGAGGCCCTGGAGAAGTGGCACGCCCACCTTGATCAGAAGGGTTTCGCCTCGGTTCACGGCTTGACCGGTGATAGATCAACGGATTCATGGATTCTCTGCAAGGCCGCAGAGCGAGCGGGCTTCGACGGACTTCCGGTATCCACCATAAGCGAGGATTCAAAATGAGCAGCGGCAACAGGATGCGCAATGACCTCCCGGCGCTGGTAGAGCAGGCAATCACTGGGCACCCAGGGTATGCAGAGTTTGCTGCCTGGTGCCAAAGCCAGCTGATTCACCCTTACCAGATCTATTTCTTGGTTTGGCAGGCCTCCCGGGAGGCAGTGGTGGTGGAGCTGCCACTGGCCATGGATGGGCAGATGTGGGTATCCCAGGTAGTTGAGTCCATTACCGCCCAAGGACTGAAGGTAGCTAAGTGATGAAGAACCACGGCCCAGCCTTCAAAAAGGCCGTGATCGAGCTGGACAAGTGCCCTTTGTGCCGTGGGAGAGCGGTCACCAAGGGTGTGTTCTACGAACTGCCATGCGACCACTGCAACGCCTCGGGCTTTGTGGCGGCTGCAACAGGCGAGGGTCTGGCGCTGGATGAGCTGGTGACCCAGCTGAGCATGGCCCTGCGGGCCGCGCATCGGCAGATCGAGCAATTGAAGAACCCTCAGGCATCCGGGCCTGAGGCTACATATCAGGGAAGCAACCGGCGCGGCGCCGGCGGCACCAACTACACCGGCGATTGAGGGGGAAGGACATGAGCAACGTAGAAAAGTCGGCTGAATACCTGCTGGAGCACTGGGGTCGCTGGGTTGTACTGGGCTCCGGCGTTTCGTGCTGCGCATCGCGGGAGAACACCATCCTCGATCCAATGATCACGGATGACGATGCCTTGTTCATTGACCGTCTGGTAGGCCGGCTCAGTAAGCGTTACCCAGAGTGCGGCCAGGTCATCATCAAGTACTACACCTCCCGCGACACCTCGCTCAGGGATGTTGGCAAGAAGCTTGGCTTTGGTGAGGAGAAGACCCGCCAGCTGTGGAAGGCAGGTGTGGCCTGGATCGATGGTGCGATCGATATTCGTCGTGAAGCCGCTTGACAGCCCCGGTCCTCACCCGTATCTTTCGTGGTACTTTGCGGTAGGTGCGCGAGAGCAAACTCGCCATCCCCAGCAGCCTCCTTAGAGCCTCGGCATTCGCCGGGGCTTTTTCGTTTTCGGCTCCACCACACCCATCGCCCCGAGCTGGGAGTGCTGTTGGGGCCAAATCTATTCGCTCCCCAAAAGGGAGGAACCGAGATGCCAAACATGCCCGAGAAGGATCCTGGCCTGTGGGCCGCTGTGCTCACCTGGGTGCTGGCCCATCAGCCCCAGCTGTATGCCGCTGGCTTGTCGGTCGCGATCGCCGTCCTTCGGGTGGTGTATGGCGGCGGCACCCGCCGGCAGATGTTCTTGGAGGGCGCCTTGTGCGGCCTAATCACCTTGGCCCTGGTGCCGCTGCTCGAATGGATGGGCCTGCCACAGGGCATGGCCACCTTCGCCGGTGGCATGGTTGGTTTCATGGGAGTGGAAAAGCTTCGCGGCTACTCCGATCTGTTCCTGTCTCGCAAGGCGCAGGGGTAAACGATGAACCGAGACCAGATTGCGACAGCGAACAGCCTGTTCTTCAAGCGCGACCAGGTGCAGCGACGGTTGGATACGTTGCTGAGCGGTTCCGGTGTTGCACTTGCGATTACTGGTGACTACCAGACGCCAGAGGTTCTGGCGACGATTATAACGCCGCTGGCAGATCACTTCAGGAGCGAGCTGACCGCCATAGACGATCAGCTCAAGCTGATGGGGTGGAGCGGCGAGTAAGCGGCCGGCCTTCTGAGTCGCGCCACGACTTGGTGAAGCGCCATTTCGTGGCGGTTCAGTCTGTGCGCAGCAAAGGGAATAACTCCTCTGGGTTTCGTGATTCGGCATTCATCTTGTTGCACGTCTCTGCGGCTTCAGATCTGGTTTTAAAGCTGAACTTCCGTCTTTCCTTCTCCTGATTGTCATAGATATCAAAGCCGCCCGAAATGGTGGCGGCATAGAACCGGTTACCAATTTGGAAGGACTCGCCTTCGATTGGCACAGCCGGAACGATAACGAATCTTGGTTGCATGTTCGAGCCTCCCCAGGCAGATACCTAAGTATTAGATGCAATCATGAATGATCGCAGTCTGACTCATATAAGGTCGACGAATGGCAGGACGGCTCAAGACCCTCGATTCTCGAATCAAAGAGAGTATCGGTACACGAATCAAAGTTGTATCGCCGGGGAGTTGGCGAAGTGGCATGACCAGCTCCCAGCGTGGCTACGACTACAAGTGGCAGAAGGCCAGAGAGCAATACTTGCGCGACAACCCGCTATGCGTCTACTGCGAGCGGAGTGGCCGCACAACAGCGGCAAGTGTTGTCGACCACATCGTTGCTCACCGTGGAGACATGATTCTCTTCTGGGATCAGGCCAATTGGCAGAGCCTCTGCAAGCCCTGCCACGACTCGGTCAAGCAGGCCGAGGAGGCTGCCGGCCTAGGTGGCTGAGGCGTCAGCAGATCGTCGCGAGGCGGCCGGGCGAACTCATGAAGCACGTCAGTGACATGCTTCGAAAGGGGAAGGGGGGGAAAAAGCTAGGGGTTCTCATCTAGCTAGACCGCCTCCGACCCCACGTAGACATTTTTCTCCCCCCTAAAGGTTTTTGTTAATGGTGTTAACAGACAAACAGCGACAGTTTGTTGACGCTAAGGCTCGGGGCGCGTCCAACAAAGAAGCAGCGGAAGCCGCGGGCAGTAAGCCCTCTACTGCTGCCGCAGCTGGTTCGCGCTGGGCCAATGATCCGAAGATCGCATCCGCAATTCTGGCTCGTAGAGCAGAGCTCAGTGTTAACCCTGAGCCGAGAAAGCGGCGCAGCAAAGCGAAGGCCGATGAAGCCAATGAAGACCCCGTCGAGATGAACGAGGCCGACGGAGAGTTCCTTAGCTGCCTGCCTTCAACCAATGATCCATTGGTCTGGCTGCTCGCGCTGATGAACGAACCCCGGGCGAAAGTCTTCGACCGGCGCAACGCTGCGCAGACCGCCGTGCCGTATATCCACGGGAAGAAGGCCGAGGCGGGCAAGAAAGAGCAAAAGGCGGAGGCCGCGAAAGAGGCCGGCAAGGGCAAGTATTCCCAAAGCAAGCCGCCGCTTACTGTCGTCAAGGGGTGACGCATGCTTTGGACCACGGCCTGCCCTGACTGGTGGCGGCGCCTGGCTGCCAGCGAATCAATCATCCCCGAACCGCTTTTTCCCCAGGAAGCAGAGGAGAGTCTGGAGGTTTTCAAGGGGCTGCGCATTGTCGATGCCCCAGGTAGCCCAACCATTGAAAGTGCATGTGCCCCATGGGTACTGGCTTTCGCAGGGGCTGTTTTCGGCAGCTATAACAGCGAAACAGGCGAACGCCTGATTCGGGAGTTCATGCTTTGCATCCCGAAGAAGAACAGCAAGTCGACCATCGCTGCTGCAATCATGCTGACGGCCCTGGTCCGCAACTGGCGGATGTCAGCGGAGTTCATCATCCTCGCTCCGACTAAGGAGATTGCCGACAACGCCTTCGTCCCAGCCAAGGACATGGTCAACAACGACGAAGAGCTGAAGGACCTGCTGCACGTGCAGCCACACCTTCGGTTGATCACTCACCGCGAGACGGGCGCCACGCTGAAGGTCGTCGCCGCTGATAGCGACGTGGTGGGCGGCAAGAAGGCCGTTGGGGTGTTGATCGACGAGGCATGGCTGTTTGGCAAGAACCCGAAAGCCGCCGACATGATTCGGGAGGCCACCGGTGGCCTGCTGTCCCGACCTGAAGGCTTTGTCATCTGGCTGACCACTCAATCGAACGAGCCGCCGGCCGGGGTGTTCCGGTCGAAGCTGAATTATGCCCGTGGCGTGCGTGATGGCCGCATCAACGACAATCGGTTCCTGCCGATCATCTACGAATTCTCGAAAGAGATGATCGACAGCGGCGCCGCGCGCAAGCCCGAGAATTTCCACCTGGTGAACCCAAACATGGGGTTCTCGGTGGATCGCCCCACGCTTGAACGCCTGTTCATGCAAGCGGAAATCGACGGCGAAGCTGAGTTGCGTGGTTTCCTGGCCAAGCACCTAAACATCGAGATCGGCCTGGCCCTGATGTCGGACGCCTGGGTAGGGGCAGAGTTCTGGGAGCCGCAGGCGGCCACCTGGCTCAACCTGGAGCAGATCCTTGAGCGGTGCGAGGTCATTGATGTGGGCGGTGACGGTGGCGGCCTGGACGACTTGCTCGGGCTTGCCGTCATAGGTCGAGAGGCTGGTACGCGAAGGTGGTTCCACTGGGCGCATGCCTGGGCCCATCCCTCGGTGCTTAAGCGGCGCAAGTCCGAAGCACCCAGGCTAAAGGATCTCGAAGCGATTGGCGATTTGACCATCGTCAAGCGGATCGGCGATGACGTCGAGGAATTCGCTGCCATCGTCAAGCGCATCAACGAGACGGGGCTGCTCGACAAGGTCGGGCTCGACCCCGCGGGAATCGGTTCTGTTCTCGACGCCCTGGCTGATGCCGGTGTCGAGGAAGACAAGATTGTTGGCATTTCCCAAGGCTGGAAGCTAACCGGCGCGATCAAGACGACAGAGCGCAAGCTTGCCGAGGGCACGCTGCTGCACTGCGGCCAGCCGCTCATGGCCTGGTCGTGCGGGAACGCCAAAGGCGTCCCGTCGGCCAACGCCTTCTTGATCACCAAGCAGGCCTCGGGCACGGCCAAGATCGATCCGCTCATGGCTACTTTCAACGCCGTTTCTCTGATCAGCCTCAATCCTGAAGGCCGCGGGGGAATGGACAACTTCATGGCAGGCATTCGGGATCCACTGATCGCATGAACGCATTTCATATTTTCATCGCCTGCTCAGTGGTCGCTTTCTGCTTGGCATGCGGGGGCGTCTGGATGCTGGCTGGTACCGGCTGGGCTTTGCTCGCGGGATCGCTGAGCTTTTTCTGCATCGCCGGCTTCATCCGCAGAGGGCTTGTCAGTGATTAAATCTCTATCCCAGGCATTGGGAGCTGCTGTCACCAAGCCTTCAGCCAGCATGAGTGAATGGCTCGGCAAGACCATCAAGCTGTCGGATGGAGGTTTCTGGAGCGGTTTCAACGGTGCCCAGTCCAGTAGTGGGAAGTCAGTCAGCGTCGACAAGGCCATGCGCCTGTCCACAGTGTGGGCATGCGTCCGGATTATCTCGACCTCGGTGGCCGGCTTGCCGTTGAGCATCTACCGGCGGATGCCGGACGGAAGCCGGGAAAGTGCCCGGGACTTCCCGCTGTACGACGTTGTGCATAACAGCCCCAACGAGGATATGGCCGCCTTCCATTTTTGGCAGGCAGTCGTCGCTTCGATGCTGCTCTGGGGGAACGCCTATTGCGAGATCCACCGATCTGCTGGTCGGGTCATCGCTCTGGACTTCCTGATGCCGTCGAGAGTCGACCTCGAGTTCGATGATGACGGACGACTCAGATACTTCTTCAGGCCCCGTAAGGGCGCACGTCGAGAGATTCAGCGGCAGGACATGCTGCACATCCCAGCCTTTACCCTGGATGGTCGAGTCGGCCTTTCTGCTATTCGGTACGGAGCGGATGTGTTCGGTTCTGCGATGTCTGCAGATGATGCTGCCAACAGCACCTTCCGTAACGGCATGATGCCCACGGTCGCGTTTTCGGTCGACAAGACGCTGAACCCGGCCCAGCGCGTTGAGTTTCGTGAGTACGTGAAGACGATCTCCGGGGCGTTGAATGCCGGCAAGAGCCCTGTGCTCGAGCAAGGCGTGAAGCCGGAAATGATCGGCATCAACCCTGCTGATGCGCAGTTGCTGGAGTCGAGAGGACACAGCATCGAGGAAATCTGCCGCTGGTTCGGCGTCCCACCCTGGATGGTGATGAAGACCGACAAGGGCAGCAACTGGGGCACTGGCCTGGAACAGCAGCAGATCGCGTTTCTCACCTACTGCATCATGTCCTTCACGGCGCCTATCGAGCAGTGCGTAAACAAGTGGTGCATGACGGCTGTTGACCGGATCAAGTTCTACGCAGAGTACTCACTTGAAGCGTTCTTGCGTGCGGATAGCGCTGGTCGCGCGGCCTATCTCAGCACGATGGGGCAGAACGGCTACATGACCCGAAACGAGGGCCGGCGGAAAGAAAACCTTCCGAGCATGCCGGGTGGCGATGTACTGACCGTGCAATCCAACCTGGTGCCACTTGACCAGCTGGGCAAGCAAAACGATAGCCAGGCCGCACGGGCCGCACTGATGAACTGGCTCCAACAGCCGGAAAAGTAAATCAAGGGAGCAATCCATGAAGCACAAGATCCAGTCTCGCGGCCTGCGCAGCGAGATGAGCCCGCGCGCGCTCGAAAAATGGAATCCCGCGATCCAGGCGGCAGTCGAGAACACCTCGGACACCATCACTGTTTACGGAGTGATCGGCGAAGACTGGTATGGCGAAGGCGTCACGCTGAAACGAATCGATGCCGCTCTGCGGGCCATCGGCGAGCGAGATGTCACCGTCTACATCAACTCGCCAGGCGGCGACATGTTCGAAGGCATCGCCATTTACAACCGTCTGCAAGAGCACAGCCATGAGGTCACCACCAAGGTGCTCGGCATGGCCGCCAGCGCGGCTTCGATTGTCTTCCTGGCTGGCAAGAAGCGTGAGGTGGCCAGTAGCGCCTTCCTCATGATCCACAACTGCTGGACCTGGCTCGCTGGCAATCGCAATTACCTGCGTGATATCGCCGACGACATGCAGGAGTTCGACGCCGCGATGGCCGACCTCTATGCCGAGACCAGTGGGCAGTCGGCAGAGGACATGGCTGAGCTGATGGACGACGAGACCTACATCCGTGGCAAGCGCGCCGTGGAGCTGGGCCTGGCCACCGGGCTGTTGTCGTCGACAGAGGTCACCGAGCGCGAAACCGAAGACGCCGCGCAGGCCAATGCACTCAAGGCCATGGATGTAGCCCTGGCCAAGGGCGGCATGCCTCGTTCCGAGCGCCGTGAACTATTCGCCAGTTTCAAGTCCGGTATGCCTCGCGCTGCCGGCGGGGGTACGCGTAACGCTGCCCCGCCCGATAAGCCCAGCGCTGTCGCGCCAGACCTCTCCGCCTCTCTGAGCGCGGCAACCAACCTCCTCAATTCTCTGAAAGGAAAGTGACCATGGACTTTGAAGCCCAAGTCAAGGAACTCAACGCCAGCCTCAAGGGCATTGGCGATCAGATCAAAAGCCAGGCCGAGGCGACCGAGAAGCAGATCAAGGCCTCCGGCGAAATGAATACCGAAACCCGCGCCAAGGTTGATGAACTGCTGACCAAGCAGGGCGAGCTTCAGGCGCGATTGGGCGAGGCCGAGCAAAAGCTCGTGAACGCAAGCCGGGATCGCAACCATCAGGAGGAGCCGCAGAAATCGGTAGGCGCCTTCGTGATCGAAAGCGAAGAAATGAAGGACATGAACTCGTCCTTCCGCGGTTCTCGTCGTGTCTCCGTGCCGCGTGCGGCCATCACCACCGCAACCGGCGGTGACCTGGTGCAGACGCAACGTCTGCCGGGGATTATCGCCCCGGCTCAACGTCGACTGACCGTTCGCGACCTGGTCGCGCCGGGTACCACCGAATCGAACTCCATCGAGTACGTCCGTGAGACTGGCTTCACCAACAACGCCCGCACCGTAGCGGAGACCACTGCCAAGCCGTACTCCGATCTGACCTTCGGCCTGACCACTGCGAACGTGCGGACCATCGCTCATTTGTTCAAAGCCAGTCGGCAGATGCTGGACGATGCCAAGGCCCTGCAGAGCTACATCGACGGTCGTGCACGCTACGGCCTCAACATGGCTGAAGAGGCTCAGTTGCTGTACGGCAACGGTACCGGTGTGAACCTGCAGGGCCTCATGACCGTTGCTCAACTGTACGCCGCCCCGGCTGGCGTTGCAGTAGTGGGCGAGCAGCGCATTGACCGCCTGCGTCTGGCTCTGCTGCAGGCCGAACTGGCCGAGTTTCCATCGGACGGCATCGTGCTCAACCCGATCGACTGGGCGGCCATTGAGCTGACCAAGGACGGGGAAGGCCGCTACATCATCGGTCAACCGCAAGAGGGCACTAACGCGAAGCTGTGGAATCGTCCGGTGGTTTCCACCCAGGCCATGACCCAGAACGACTTCCTGGTTGGTGCCTTCAAGCTCGGCGCTCAGATCTTCGACCGCATGGAAATCGAAGTGTTGATCTCGACCGAGAACAGTGATGACTTCGAGAAAAACATGGCAACGATTCGTGCTGAAGAGCGCCTGGCCTTTGCCATCTATCGCGACGAAGCGTTCGTTACTGGCCCGTTGGTCACCCCTTAACCATCCCGCAGATCGGCGCCAGAAATGGCGCCGCAATGGAGTAATCCAATGGCACGTAAACAGGAAACACCAGCCTCCACGGCTGATGCGAAGAATCCGGTCTCGACCGTTGACTCCACTGATGGCCCGCCTGAAGGTGACTCGCTTCTTTCGCCGGCCGCGGCACCCCCTCCAGCAAGCGGTGACCCGGGCGTTTCGGGCGACTCGGGGGCTCCTGCAACCGCTCGAGCTCCAGCGGAAGGCTCGGGCGTTGTGCCGGCACAAGGACAAGCAGTCGCTGGCACTGGCTCGGATGTCGTCACGGGCGATCAGGGTGCTAGCTCCGGCATCGCCGCTACTGACGCTGCGTTATCCGAAGACGCCAGTCAGGCCGCTTCAACCTTGGCTGATAGCAGCACCAGCGCTGATCAGTTGGCACAAGAGGGCCAGGCCAACCCTAACCCTGCGACTCTTCAGATTTATCCGCTGCGGTCTTACATGGATGAAGGCGAGCTTCGTCGTCGTGGCGGGCCTGCTTATACGGTCCCGCGCCGGCATGCGGAGGAACTGGTGCAGCGGAATCTGGCATCGCTCGAACCGCTGAAGGAGTAAGGGTATGTCGGTCATCAGCTTGACCATTGCCCGGCATCATCTCCGAGATCCCGACGATGATGACGAATACCTGGAGCTCCTGATCGAGGCGGCAGAAGGGCAGGCTATGGACTATCTGAACCGTCGCTTCTACGCAGATCAGCAAGCGCTGGACGAAGCTGTCGCTGCCGACGATGCCGGCGAGTCCCCCATGGTCTGCAATAAGCAGATCAAGGCTGCCTGCTTGCTGATCCTCGGCCACCTTTACGCCAACCGCGAGGACGTCGTGATCGGGACCATCGCCACCGAACTGCCGCAAGGTTCGAAGGCGCTCCTGACGCCACATCGTATCGGGTGGGGCATATGAGGGCCGGTCCGCTGCGTCATCGGCTGCAGGTGGCTCATCGACACGAGGAGAGGAATAAATCCGGGGGCGCCACAGTGACGTGGCTGCCAGCTACTCGCCCTGAAATGTGGGGTGAGGTTCGTACCCCAAGCGGTCGGGTCATTGCGGTGGCTGAAAAGCTGAGTGCTGTTGTAACCGCCGAAATCATCGGCAGGCCGCGCCCAGATATCGTCGCAGGATCGCGCCTGACACGCCGGGGGATCACCTACCAGGTTGAGGCCGTTTTGCCGGACAACGAAAACTCCTTGATGAGGCTTCTCTGCTCATCGGTACCTAACCCATGAGGTGAATGATGAAAATTAGAGCACTAGGCCCTCTGACGGGCGCATCTGGTGAGCGTGAGAAGGGCGAAGAATTCGAGGTCGACAAGGCCTATGGCGAAGGCCTGATTGCCCGGGGCTACGCCGAGGCGGTCACCGACAAGGCCGCGAAGCCAGCGAAGGCCGATGCGGCCAAGGAGTAGGGAATGGCGCGCCGGTCGAGCATTCGCGGCGACATCCGTCTACGCCGGACGCTGCGCAACATCCACAAGACGATGGACAACGAGTTGCAGCCCGCGATGCTAGAGGCGGCGAACCGCATCCTGGAGACCCAGCGAGAGTTGATGCCCAAGGACACCGGAGCGGCTGCTGCCGCGCTCAGGGTTTACGTTTCGCCCAGCGGTTTAGATGCCCAGATCGGCATTCGTGGCAAGCGCGACAACCGGCGGTTTTTCTACCTGCGCTTCATCGAGTACGGCACCAAGGGCTATACCGGCGGTAAGCGAGCCGGTGATCGCAACCGGCGTGTCACCAACAAAAGCGACGGCACCCACTTCTTCGGCAAATACCCGGATATCCCGGGCAGGCCGGCCCACCCGTGGCTGCGTCCATCTATCCAGGTAAACCGCGAGTATGTCATGGCTGACATCAAGGCCGCCGTGAACCGTACGCTGCTCAAAGCGAGCCAGGGGGTCGGCAATGGCTGATCCATCTGTGGCGCTGCAGGAGGCCATCTTCGCCAGGCTTCAGGCCGAGGTCAGCTGCCCGATATACGACGGCGCGCCCTTGAATGCTGAAATGCCCTACGTATCCATCGACAGGGAGGTATCGGTCAACAGCAGCCCAATCGCTGGCCGCAAGCGCGAAACGCGCCTGTTGTACCTGTCCGTCTGGTCCGATGCCGTGGGTCAGGCCGAGGTTAAGCGCATCAACGGCGAAGTCATCGCCGCTTTGGACGAGCGTCGTCTCCCATTGGAGGTGGGGCGCGCGGTATCCATCCGGGTCGAGCAGGTCGACGCTCAGCGCGACGCCGACGGCATTACTTACCAGGGCTCGATCACCTTCCGCGTGATCACTACCCACTGAACTACCCATCTGCCGCGCCGCGGCTTTTATCCAATGTGCCTTTTGGAGGAACCCTCATGGCCGACGACAACCTCAACACAGCCGCGGGCTGCCGCCTTGCCATCGGCGGAAAGACCGGTGCCGATAGCGAAACCAAGTACCAGGCCGACACGTACGTACAGGTGGGCGAGATCGAAGACCTGGGCGAATTTGGCGACACCTTCAGTGCCGTAAACTTCACTTCCCTGAGCGATGGTCGCGTGCGCAAGTACAAGGGCACCGCCGACGCGGGGAACATGACCATGACCGTGGGCCTGGACAGTGGCGATGCTGGTCAAAAAGCCGTGGCGGTGGCGCACAAGGACCGCTCCAAGGGCAACTACAACGTCAAGGTCACGCTCAACGATGGTGACCCAGATGCAAGCCCTGTCATCCTGCCCACCACCTTCTATTTCGGGGTGAAGGTGATGAACAACACCGTGGCTCCAGGTGCGGCCGATAACGTGGTGCGTCGCAATATGACGTTCGCGATCAACACCGACATCATTGAAATCCCTGCCGGCCCGGCAGTCCCTTGACCGAAGGGGCTGAGCCCCTTCCTTCGTTGCGAGAATCCCAATGAGCGAAGCCTTGCATGGCACCGTCACGCTGATGATCGGTGCACGCAGCTACACCCTCAAGCCGACGCTGGATGCGGCCCTGCGCATTGAGGCCCGCTTTGGCGGGTTGCGCGCAGCCCTGGAGTCCATGCGCCTGATGAGCATTGCTGCTTGCGCAGACATCATCATCGCCGGCGCCGACCTGAAGCCCGATCAGCACCCGGCCATCGCCGGTGAAGTATTCCACTCCGGTGTAGCCAAAGTGTCCGGTCAGCTGACCGAGTTCATCACTGTCCTACTCAACCCTGTGCCGCCGAGCGTTGCCGCCCGGGGAAAGGACGAGGCGGCCAGCACAGCGCAGTGAAGAACGGCAGCTACGTCGATTATCTATTCGGCGTGGCCACCGGCTGGCTTGGCTGGCCGCCTGACACCGCGTGGCATACCCCCATCCCGCAGATCATGCTTGCGCTCGATGCCTGCCTCGACTGGACAGGGCGCGGGCAGGCTGGCCAAGGACCAGCCCCAACTGCGCCCCAGAAGCGGGAGAGCGTCGCCGAAAAGCTCAAGAACTTCCTGCGGGGGAGGCCTAAACAGTAGATAGCGTGCCGCCTCCGGGCGGTTTTTTTGTGCTTGGAGATTTGCATGGCCGACCAACAAGTCCAGGGGATGCTGGTCCAGATCGAGGCCACAACGGCTCAGCTGCGCCGGGAGCTGGCCAATGCTGACCAGGTGGTGGCCCGCACCACGGATTCGATCGACCGCAATCTGGCCCAAGTCGACTCCGCGTTTGATAGCGCAGGTGGCGCGGCCCAGCAGGCTGGCGTGCTCATCCGCGGCGCCTTTGCCGCCGTGGCCGGTGCAGGCATCATCGGCAGCATCATCAAGCAGGTCGACGCCTACGGGCAGATGTCGGACCGGATGAAAGCTGCCGCTGGCAGTGCTGGCGAATACCAGATGGTGCAGGAACACCTGCTGCGCACGGCCCAGGAAACCTACCGCCCCCTGGCCGAGGCCCAAGAGCTGTACATTCGCACTGCCGATGTCATGCGCAGCCTGGGGTTCAACACCCAGCAGACGCTCGACATCACCGACAGCTTCAGCTTCCTGCTGGTGACCAACGCCGCCGCCGCCGACAAGGCAGGCTCAGCGCTGGATGCCTACTCTAAAGCGCTGCAAATCGGCAAAGTCGAGGCCGATGGCTGGGTGTCCATTCAGGAGGCCATGCCGACGATCGTCACGGCTATCGCCAACGCCACCGGCAAGAGCGCTGAAGAGATCCGGAAGTTGGGGGTACAGGGCAAGCTATCGCTTGACGACATCAATACCGGGCTGCTGCGCACCGTTGAGGCCAACCGTAAGGCTGCGGCTGATATGTCCACCAGCGTACAGGACGCCTTGGTGAACATCGGCAACGCCGTGCAGACCTTCCTCGGAGGGATGGAAGAGCAGACCGGCGCCGTAGCAGGCCTGTCGAATGTGCTGATTGCGCTGGCCGACAACGTCGACCTGGTGGCCGTGGCCATGGGGGGAGCTGGCGTCGCCGCGTTGACCAACTACGTCGCTAAGTCTGGGTTAGCCGTAAAAGCGGCGCTGGCCGACCGCGCCGCGCGTATCGCTCAGGCCGAAGCGGTGTTACAGGCGGCCTTAGCCGATCAGCACAAAGCCGAAACCGCTACCATCCTGGCAGCTCGCGAAGCAGTGGCGGCGCGTGGCACTGCTGTACAGACCCAACTGTCCATCCAACTGGCGCAGGCGCGGCAGCGCGAAGCAGCTGCTACCACCGCGGTAGCAACTGCACAGGCCGGCCTTCGGACAGTCAGTGCAGGCCTGCTCAGCGTTCTGGGCGGTCCGATGGGGCTTGCCCTGTTGGCCGGCACGGCGGCTGCCAGCTTCCTGCTACTGAGCAACAACGCCGATCAGGCAGGCGTTAGCCTGGAGGATCTGCGCAAGCCGGTCGCCCAGCTTCGGGAGGAATTCGCAAAGCTCAACAAGGACCAGCGCGAAGCATCGCTGGTCAAGTGGCAGCAGGAACAGATCTCCTCGGCGGAAAAGGTCAAGGATGCGTATGGCGAACTGGCCCAGTCCATCCGCTCTGCCGTGGTCACTGCGCCGGCGCGTGACTCCGGTGGTCAGTACAACAGGCAGTTGGCTGAGTACCAAGGCCTGGTTGATCGGCTCAACGAAGCGCGCACGGCGGGCCAAGGGCTTTCACCGATCCTGCAAGAGGTCGGCAACCGTCTTCAGCTGCCGTCCAGCACGGTGCAGCAGTGGATTACCCAGGCCGGTGCGGTCAGCGACGCCGACCAGCGCTCGAACCTGATCGCCGAGACGCTGCGGGTGCTCACCGGCGTCACCCAAGAAAACACCTCGGCCACCCAGGCGAACAACGCCGCGAAGGTTGGCATGAGCTCGGCGGGGCAGACCTACCTGGAGACGCTGCAGAAGCAGCTAGCCGGCCTCCAGGACAACGGCGATGCGACGAAAATCGCCAACCGCTACATCGCGGAAAACGCTGACCTCACCGAAACAGATCGTCAGGCGATTCTTTCGGCGGCCAGCGCGATCGAGTCGCAGAAGAAGGCCAACAAGGATGCTACTGAGGGCAGCAAGGACCGCACGAAGGCGCTGAAGGATGAGATCAAGGCCCTCGACGCGATCATCGACCGCGCGTTGCCGGAGAAAAAGCGGCTGGAGGATCTGGCGGAGGGTGTGCAGGGGCTGCGCAAGGCGCAAGCCGCGGGCAAGATCACCGCCGCCGAGATGGAACTTGGCATCAAGAACCTGAACACGGCCTACGCCGACCCGGTTTTGCAGAAGCGTGCCGAGGAGGAGAAGAAGCTTGCAGAGATCCGCCGCAACAGCGCGGAGGCCTATCGCAAGGCTATGGAAGTGGTGCTGCAGACCCGGCAAGACGCCATCGACGCAGACGTGTCCGGCGTCGGCATGGGCGACGACCAGCGCGAGGAGGCCGATCGGCTGAACGCGGTGCGGCAAAAGTATGCCGAGTCGCGCCGGCAGTTGGAGGAACAGCAGGAGGATGTCTCGCGCCGGCTCAGCCAGGACGCCTATCAGCAGCGGCTAGCTGATCTCGCCGACTACCAGGCACGGGAGCTGCAAATGGAGGTCGACGGCTTCGAGGCCCGCCTTGAAGCTCAGCGCGACTATCGCAACGGCGCCAAACGCGCCTGGGCGAACATCCAGTCGGACGCCGCGAACGTGGCGGGGGCAACCGACGACATGCTCACCACCGGCTTCAACTCGGCTCGCGATGCTGTGGCCGAGTTCGCCATGACGGGTAAGGCCAACTTCAAGAGCTTCGCCGTAAGTGTGATCTCTGACATGGCCAGGATTGCAAGCCAGCAGGCAGCTAGCTCGCTGCTAAGTGGGTTGGTCGGGCTGGGCGTATCTGCGGTGGGGAGCTACTTCGGCGGTGGTGGGGGTAACGGCATGGCACCGGGGTCTGCAGGCGCCGTCTCGTCGAATCTTGGTGCGTCACAAGCTGGCTATGGCAGTGCGTATTTTCCGCAGGCATTGGGCGGCGCTTGGTCTGGCGGTGTGCAGCTTTTCGCCAAGGGCGCAGGGTTCGCTACCAATTCCGTTCTCAACACCCCGACGATGTTCGGCATGGGCAACGGTGGACTTGGTGTCGCTGGTGAAGATGGGCCCGAGGCAATCATGCCACTGGCGCGGGGTCCCGATGGGTCTCTTGGTGTGCAGATGGTCGGGGGCGCCGGCGGTGGTTCGACAGTGCTTCAACTCAGTATTCCGGTTGCCGTGACTTTGGAAGATCGGAGCGGGGATGGCATGGAGTTGGACAGCGCCGCGCTGCAGCAAAACATGGAACGGCAAATGAGAGGAGTAGCGGAAAGGGCTATTTCCGATTCCTGGCGAGCCGGGGGTTTGAGCCATCGAAACAGTAATGGGAGGCACTGATGGCGATCGAAAGTTTCACCTGGACACCTGACGATGAAGCCGGTGGCGACAGCACCCTCCGGACCCGGAAGTCGCAGTTTGGCGATAACTATGTGCAGGTCTCCACCAATGGTTTGAACGCTGAGTCGGACAGCTGGGCGCTGTCATTCGGCGGCTTGGCTGACGAGATCGCGCCTATCCTGGCCTTCATCCGTCGCCACCGCGGTGCCAAGTCATTTTTATGGACCAATCCCGAAGGCGTGCTCGGTTTGTACCGGTGCGAGTCCTTCCGTCAGCAGCGTAAGCCGGGGGCCGTGATCCTGCTCACTGCGACCTTTGAAAGGGCGTATCACCCATGAGCTTGATTACACAGCTGCAGAAGCTTGAACCGGGCGCGGAGATCCTGCTGTTCGAACTGGATGGCTCGGATTTTGGCGCCGACATGCTGCGGTTCCATGGGCATGCAATACCGCACACTGCACAGGAACTGGCCGCTGCTGGCGCGAACGCCGACCAGCTGCCGGCCAAGTCGATCTGGTGGCAGGGCAACGAATATGGTGCCTGGCCCATGCAGATCGACGGCATCGAGGCGAACTCGGACGGCACCGCCGTTCGGCCCACGCTGACTGTTGGTAACGTCAACGGCAGGATAACGGCGCTATGCCTGGCCTTTGACAACCTGCTCGAGTTCAAACTGACGATTCGCCACACCATGGCGCGCTACTTGGACGCGGCAAACTTCCCCTCGGGTAACGCGGAGGCCGATCCGGCAGAGGAAGCGATCGAGGTTTGGTATATCGATCAGAAGGTGTCCGAGAACGGCACCACAGTGGCTTGGGAGCTTGCCAGTCCCGGGGATGTCGGCGGGGAGACGATCGGCCGGCAGATGACGCAATTGTGTCACTGGGCGATGACCGCTGGATACCGTGGGCCGAACTGCGGCTACACCGGTTCCTATTTTGACCTAGACGGCAACCCTACTGACGATCCTGCCAAGGATCAGTGCAATGGCTGCCTCGACACTGGGTGCACAGTCCGTCACGGCCAAGGCAACCAACTGCCCTTTGGCGGCTTCCCGGCCGTTTCCCTTATCGCACGGAGCTGACCATGCGCAAACACATCCTCGCCGCGGTGCAAGCACACGCCGCGGCTGAGTATCCGCGCGAATGTTGCGGGTTGATCATCGCCGTGGGCCGCTCCCAGCGATACCTACCGTGCGACAACACTGCGACCGATCCGGCCGAAGAGTTCCGCATCTCGCCGGAGCAGTACGCTGCCGCTGAGGATCAGGGCGAGGTAATCGGTATTGTGCACTCGCATCCGGACGCGACCAGCAGGCCGTCGCCGCGCGACTCGGCCATGTGTGAAGCCACGGGCTTGCCCTGGCACATCCTTTCGTGGCCGGAAGGCGACCTGCGAAGCATCATCCCTACCGGGCACACGCCTTTGCTTGGCCGACAGTTCGTGCATGGTGCCTGGGACTGCTGGCAGGTATGTGCAGATTGGTACAAACGCAAGTGGGGGCTGGAGTTCCCGGCCTATGCACGGAATGAGGGGTGGTGGGAGCAGGTAGACGGCCCGAGCCTGTATGAGCAGGCATACGAAGCGGCCGGCTTTTATCAGGTGAGCCAGCCGCAGCGAGGCGACATGATCGTCATGGCAGTGGGCCGCACTGCGCACCCGAATCATGCCGGCATCTACCTGGGCGCCGACGCACAGCTACCCGAGGAGCACGCCCAAGTCTTCGGGCCTGGCCCCTTCATGCTGCATCACCTGCTCGGCAGGCCATCAGAAATCATCGTGTTCGGCGGGCCATGGCTCGACCGGACGCGCCTTGTGTTGCGTCATCGGGACGCGAAATGAAGCGGCTTGGCCGCACAGGAGCTTACATGAACGCTGCTCATCAGAAACTTCAGTCCCTGCAGGGGCAAATCAATTCCTTGGCATCGGTCATTGCCTCCCTTCAGCAGCAGGTAGAAATCCTGCAGCAAGCCAATCAAGGGCAGCGAGAGCGCTCACTGCCCGAGGCAAATTAAGCGTTAGTTACCAGATGTTTAGCTGCCGCTCGGGCGAGCCTGTCGATTTCTTCGAGGTTGAATGCTTCGACGGGCTTCCCTTCCAGCTTGATGTTCACGCTCACGTTGCAGTTGTGCTCATCCATGAGGATCACTTGGGCAGTTACTGGTTGGGCGGCGCGGTTGAAATTGATGTTCTGTAGCTTGAGCCCCATGGGGTTCTCCTTGTGGTTTGGCGCCCCAGTCCATGGGCTTTCCGGCAACGGACCGGGGCGGTTCGGTGGAGGTGCAAAACTACTATGGCGAAATGCTGGCGCGGTACTGGTATTTCATCCAAATTGGCACAGTAGATAGGAACTGTGTCAGTTCTGTCCCCATGCTTAAGCGTCGTTTTTCTTGTGATTTAGCTGTTATATTCTGGATCTTGCAGGCAAACGGCCGCCAAGCTACCAGGTGTTCTATGACTATAAACTCTACTAATGTGGGGCTTTCCAATCTGCCTCTAGGAGATATTCTCAACGCTCCAGGAGTTTGGGTAGAGCCCCCGAACGTACGTAGAGGGGGTGAGAGCGGTGTGTTGCGGATAGAGCTAGACGGTCTGACTTTTTACAAAAAGCAGCAAGTCGGGCATGTCTATCGGAGTTTGCGCCACCCTTTAGGCTATCCAACAGTCGCCCGCGAGGCAAAAGCCCTTCGTGCGGCCGCATCATTGGGAGTCGCTACCCCGGCACTCCTGCACAGCCATATACATAAACTCGACGGTGAGTGGCAGGCGGTGATGTTGACGGCGGCTCTTGACGGCTATCTGTCGTTGGAGGATTTCTACGCCCAGAAGGTAGAAAGAACGGTGGGACGCCATCGGCATCTCGAGATTTTAGAGGCGTATGGCCGAGTACTGGCCAAGCTAAACCATGGAAGGTGGCAGCATGGTTGCTTGTACCTGAAGCATGTCTTTGTTGATTTCAGCGAGCCATGCGTGAAGGTAGCTTTGCTCGATCTTGAGAAGGCTAGGAAGCGTTTCACCGCGAAACAAGCTGCCCGTCATGATCTCAGGCAGGTCAAGCGTCGGTCTGGATGGGGTGACGAAGAGTGGAGCGCGTTCTGGCTGGGCTATAGCTATTCGTTCGGCCAAGGTGCTGAGCTGCTGCTTTGAAGGCTTGCTGTAGTTATTGCAGGATCAAATGCGAACTCTGATCTTCGTCCTGCGAATCTGTATGCTTGCAGGCTGCTCTTCGTCCGAGGCCTCCAGGGTTCGTGGTGAACCCCGCGAATGCATTACCTACCGCTCCATGATGACTGCGCCAATGATGCCGGATGTGATGGAGAGGATAAGAGCGGAATGCGAGGAATCGCGTCGATGATCAAGGGGGTGCTGTGGTAGATTCCCGCCATCAACAAGGAGGGGTCACATGCGAATTCTGATCGGTGTGGTGGGACTGGCGTTGCTGGCAGGGTGCGCAACATCTCCGGTTCCGCTCACAGAAGCTGAGCAGGCCCCAAAAAGTCGGGTCACCGGTTATCAGTCTGAGGTAGGCGAGGGCGGGAGGATCATCGTCACCCGTGATAGTGGATTCGCAGGAGCAGGCTGTTATGCGACTGTATTTATCAACGGTGAGCCCGTCGCCCGGCTCAATCCCAAAGAAAAAGCTTATTTCAACGTGCCTGCCGGTGAGTGGATGGTTGGCGCGGCGCTTGAAGGCAAAGCACTCTGCGGAATGAATGCGGAGCGACTAGAAGCGGAGGCTCTCGTAAAGCCAGGGCAGACCAAGAAGTACCGAATCTACACGTCCGCAGATGGGGACGTGAGCGTGAAACCAACGACGTTCTAAACAGCCGCCTCCGGGCGGCTTTTTACTGCCCGGAGGAAACATGGCAGCAACAGTAGCTCACAACGCTTCGATGACAGGAATTCGGTTGGGCGGGTTCTTGGGTAAAAAATACGGCAAGAAGCATAGTTTTCTTCTGGATCGGGGCGATCCTAAAGAAGCAGCCAAAGCGCTCGACGCAAACTACCCCGGATTTGCCAGAGATCTCATTGAGGCAGAAAGCCGAGGCCTGAGGTTCGCAGTATTCAAAAACGGCAAAAACATCGGAGAAGGCGACCTTGATATGGGCGGGGCGCGTGAGCTCTGGTTTGTTCCGATTGTTGCAGGCAGCAAGCGTGCCGGGTTGCTGCAAACTATCGTTGGCGCTGTTCTGGTTGCTGCAAGCTTTTTCGGTGCGCCGACTGCCCCGCTGGGAGTCGCACTGATGGCTGGCGGTGTCATCCAGATGCTCAGCCCCCAGGCCAAGGGGCTATCGCAGAGCGCAGCGCCCGAGAACCTACCGTCATACGCCTTCGGCGGCGCCAAGAACACCACAGCCAGCGGTAACCCCGTCCCGATTTGCATCGGCGAACGCCGCTGGGGCGGGGCGATCATCTCAGCCTCGATCGAGGCGCAAGATAAGGCCTAGCGCCAACTCAGTGAACAGACCGCCTCCGGGCGGTTTTTTATTGCCCGGAGGAAAGCATGGGCCTAGCAGATCACGTTGATATCACTGGCGCCAAGGGCGGCAGCAGCAAACCGAAATCGCCGGTTGAGGCTCCGGATAGCCTCCAGTCGACCAACATCGGCAAAATTCTGATTGCTGTTGGGGAGGGGGAGTTCGATGAGGAGCCGACGGATCGCGATATCTACCTCGATAACACCCCGATCATGGATGCCAACGGCAGCGTGAATTTTCCTGGGGTGCGGTGGGAGTGGCGCTCGGGCTCGATCGAGCAGGACTACATCCAGGGTATCCCTGCGATCGAGAACGAGACCACCGTTAATGTGGAACTGCGCAGCGACAACCCATTTGCCCGAGCCCTGAGCAACATCCAGCTCTCGGCCGTGCGCGTGCGAATGGCCTGGCCGCGCCTGGCGCAGCAGGACAGCAGTGGCAATACCAATGGCTACCGCATTGAGTACGCCATCGATATCGCCACCGATGGTGGCGCCTACGTCGAGGCGCATCTGGGGGCGGTGGACGGCAAGACCACCAACGGCTATCAGCGCTCGGTGCGCGTGAACCTGCCCAAAGCAACCTCCGGATGGATGCTGCGCGTGCGCCGTATCACTCCGAATGCCAACAGCGGCACCGTGGCCGACACGATGACCATCGCTGGCTACACCGAGATCATCGACCAGAAACTGCGATACCCAAACACTGCGTTGCTGTACATCGAGTTTGACGCCCAGCAGTTCCAGAACATCCCTGCGGTAACCGTGAAGTGCAAGGCCAAGCGCTGGCCGGTGCCGACCAACTACGATCCCGTTGCGCGCACCTATGCCGGCGTATGGGACGGCACCTTCAAGCAGGCCTGGACCAACAACCCGGCGTTTGTGACCTACGGTCTGTGCGTCGAGGACCGTTTTGGCTTGGGCAAGCGCATCAAGTCGTGGATGGTCGATAAGTGGGAGATGTACCGCATCGCCCAGTACTGCGATCAGCAGGTGCCGAATGGTCAGGGCGGTCAGGAGCCGCGTTTCCTGTGCGACATGAACCTTCAGGGCCGCGCCGAAGCCTGGACCTTGCTGCGCGACCTCTCCGCGATTTACCGGGGCATGGTGTACTGGGCTCACGGCTCTCTGTACATGCAGGCAGACATGCCGCGCGCCCAGGATATCGACTACGTGTTCACCCGGGCCAACGTCATCGACGGTGAGTTCGTTTACGGCGGTGCCGAGCGTAACACGCACTACAGCCGGGCTCTGGTCAGCTACGACAACCCGGCCAACAACTATGACACCGATGTTATCCCGGTCACCGACAACGCTCTCCAGCGCCGGTACCGGGACCGTCCGGTGGAGATTTCAGCCATCGGCTGCACCCGTGCATCCGAGGCACAGCGACGCGGCAAGTGGGCGCTGCTGAGTAACAGCCAGGACCGCACCGTCACTTTCAAGACCGGCATGGAAGGGCGCATTCCGCTGCCTGGTTACGTCATTCCCGTCGCAGACGAACTGGTTGCCGGCCGTCCAAACGGCGGTCGGATTTCGGCGGCTGCCGGCCGCGTTGTGACCCTGGACCGTGACACGCCGATCAAGGCTGGCGACCGGCTGATCTTGAACCTGCCGAACGGTACCGCCCAGGCACGCACGGTGCAGTCGGTGGCCGGCCGCGCGGTGACGGTAACCACCGCGTATGGCGTGCAGCCTGAGCCGGAACTGCAGTGGGCAATCGATTACCACGACCTGGCGGTGCAGCTGTTCCGGGTGCTGAAGACAACGCGCACCCAAGAGGGCGAGTACGAGATCACCGCGCTCGAGTTCAACCCTAGCAAGTTCGCTGCGATCGACACCGGCGCCAAGTTGGACGAGCGCCCGATCAGCGTTATCCCGGTGACCACTGTGCAGCCCCCCGCAAGCGTGACCTTGTCTTCCGCCCACATGATCGACCAGGGTATTGCGGTCAGCACGATGACCATCGCCTGGCCGGCGGTGGAGGGCGCTGTCGCCTATGACGTGGAGTGGCGCAAGGACAACGGCAACTGGGGTCGCCTGCAGCGCACCGGCGCAACATCGGTGGACGTGGTCGGCATTTACGCGGGTGCCTACCTTGCACGCGTACGCGCTGTGAGCTCGTTCGACATTACGTCGATCTGGAAAAGCTCGACCCTCACTCAGCTGAATGGCAAGGAAGGCCTGCCGCCGGCTGTTTCCTTCCTGGATACGGAAAGCCTGCTGTTCGGCATCGGCATCAAGTGGGGCTTCCCTGCTGGCTCCAGCGACACCCAGCGTACCGAGCTGTGGTACAACGAAGGTACTGACTTGGACAAGGCCACCAAGCTGGCAGACCTGGCCTACCCGCAGAACGAGTACGTGATGCAGGGCTTGCGCGCGGGCCAACAGTTCTACTTCTGGGCTCGCCTGGTCGATCGTTCCAATAACCTTGGCCCATTCTTCCCGGTAGCCCCGGCAGTGGTTGCCGGAATGGCCAGCGCAGATGCTGGCGCGATCCTCGAGCAGATCAAGGATCAGATCACCGAAAGCGAACTGGGGAAGGAACTGCTCAGCCGTATTGATCTGATCGACAAGAATGGCCCCGGGTCGGTGAACGAGCGTGTGGACGAGGCGCGTAATAAGCTGAGTGAGCAGGTTTCCGAGGTCAATAACGCGGTCGAGACGGTCAAATCGTCGGTATTGACGGCTCGTGATGAATTGCAACAGCAGCTTGCGGCAGTTGATCAGGAAGTCGATGCGGCCCGGTCCGAGCTGCAGCAGCAGATCAATACCGTGTCCGCGTTGGCCGGCTCGTTGCCGTACAACAAAGACAAGACCTACACCCTGAATCAGGGCGTACTGGGCGCCGACGGCAAGCTGTATCAGGCATTGAAAGCGGTGCCGAAGAACAACCCGCCGCCGAATGCGACCTACTGGACCGATGTTGGCCAAGCCATCGTGACGGCTGCCGGCACCGCCGCGCGCGTGGGCAAGGTCGAAACGGACGTTTCTACCCTCAACGGTACGAGCACGGCGCAAGCCTCCAAGATTGAGGGCCTGCAGTCTGGTTTGACTACCACCAATGGCAACGTGACGGCCGCCCAGCAGGCCGCGCAGGCGGCCGCCACGGCAGCCGGCGCCAAAGGTGAGGTGATCTATGGCACAACGGCGCCGGCGGCCGATAAGCGCTTGGCGCAAAACCTGTGGATCGACACCACCGGCAATGCGAATACGCCGAAGCGCTGGAACGGCAGCACCTGGGTGGCGGTTACGGACAAGGTGGCCACCGATGCCGCTGCGGCCGCCGCCAATGCCCTGGCTGTGGCACAGACCAAGGCGGATGCCCAGGCCGTTCAGAGCGTGACCACCCGGGTAACCGATGTGGAAGGCGCTGTGAGTGCGCAGGGGCAGGCCATGACCGGCCTGCAATCCAGCCTCACCACGACGAAGCAGGATGTGACGGCCGCCCAGCAAGCCGCGCAGGCAGCCGCTACAGCGGCCGGCGCCAAAGGGGAAGTGATCTATGGCGCTACGGCGCCGGCCGCTGACAAGCGCCTGACGCAAAACTTGTGGATCGACACCACGGGCAATGCCAACACGCCGAAGCGCTGGAACGGCAGCACCTGGGTGGCGGTGAGCGACAAGGTGGCCACCGATGCCGCCGCCGCTGCCGCCGCCGCCAATGCGCTGGCCGCGACCAAAGCCGACGCGTCGGCGGTCAATCTGCTGACCAACCGCGTCAGCAATGCCGAGGGTGTGCTGACCAGCTACAGCAGCGATATCACCCAGCTCAAGAACAGCCTGAGTGCCGCGCAGTCGTTCGTGGCCGGCAAGGCTTGGGAATTCACCGGTTCGACGCGGGGTTGGTTCGGTACCCTCAGCGGTTCGACCTTTGTTGCCGGCCCACTGTTCGCCACGTCCGGCAACTGCCCTAACCTGCAGTGCAACTTCACCCCGACGTTCCCGGGCGCCGAGGACCCTTTCCTGCGCATCCGGCTGCGTCGACGCAACACGGCCCGCGCTGGCGCGCAGATGTACTGGGCGAACGAAGATGGCGGGTTGGCCGAAGCCCGGCGCATGCCCTGGACGATCAATACCACCACGACCGACTGGCAGGATATCGAGATTGACCTGTCTGGCCACGCCGGCTGGAACGGCAAGAACATTCTGGCGATTCGTCTGGACATGATGAGTGCGTCGGATACCACGGGCGAAATCGACATTGCCTATATCGCGGTGGGGCGTCGTTCGATTGCGGCCTCGGCGGAAGCAGTATCCAACCTGAGCAGTGCTGTCAGTGACGCCGATGGCAAGCTGGTCACGCAGGGCCAGTCGATCGTCAGCTTGCAGAACGGTCTGACCACGACCAATCAGGGCGTTACTGCTGCCCAGCAAGCCGCGCAGGCGGCTGCGACGGCGGCGGGGGCGAAAGGCGAGGTCATCTATGGATCGACCGCACCTGCAACTGATAAGCGCCTGGCGCAAAACCTGTGGATCGACACCACCGGCAACGCCAATACGCCGAAACGCTGGAGCGGTAGCGCCTGGGTCGCAGTGAACGACAAGGTTGCCACCGATGCAGCTGCAGCAGCCCAATCGGCGCTGACCGAGGTGGCCAAGAAGGCCGATGCGTCGACGGTGCAAAACCTGTCCAACACGGTCGCGCAGCATGGCCAGGACATTACCGCCCAAGGTCAGGCGATGACGGCGATTGACGCCGCGATCGCTGAGGTGGGTGGGGAAAACCTGCTGTACAACCCAACGTTCAATCGTGCCAGCGCGGCCGATGCCAATGTGCCTGACGGCTGGTTCTTGGAGGGCGCCGCGACCAAGAACCCGAGCATGGTGGCTTCCTGGTTGAATTCGGGGGAACAGGCGTTTCGGGTCGCAGTCACTGGCGTGACCAACGCAAGCCCCTATCTGTCGCTGGTGACCCATACCAGCCAGCGGCCAAAGGTTGCGGGCGGGCAGACGGTCACTTCGTCGGTTTACGCCCGACGCATGGCGAATTCGGGGTTGCTGGCCCTGCGGCTGATTCACCAGTGGTACGACGAAGCCGGCGCAGTTATTTCGGCCCCGGCCAACGGCTTTGTGCCTATTGCGGTCGAAGGAGGGCGGGTAGCGTTCACCTCTATCGCCCCAGCGGGTGCTGTTCGCGTCAACGTCTATTTCCGCATTCATGGCCAAACTGCAGCGGCTGCAAACGGCACGGTCGAGCTGGCCAGGCCGCAAGCTGAGTACGGTTCCCGTGCAACGGGTTGGCGGGATAATGGCCAGGTCACTGCAGGCGAGGTCGCGGCGAACGTCTCGGCCACCAATCTGCTGAGCGGCCGGGTTAGCCAGACAGAGCAGGGGCTGGTGTCTCAGGGGCAGTCGATCGTCTCGCTTGAAGGTGGGTTGACCACCACCAAGCAGAACGTAACAGCCGCGCAGCAGGCCGCCCAGGCGGCTGCGACGGCCGCCGGCGCCAAGGGTGAAGTCATCTATGGATCGACCGCACCTGCAGCCGACAAGCGCCTGGCGCAAAACCTGTGGATCGACACCACGGGCAATGCCAACACGCCGAAGCGCTGGAACGGCAGCACCTGGGTGGCAGTGAGCGACAAGGTGGCCACGGACGCTGCTGCAGCTGCAGCCAATGCTCTGTCGGTGGCACAGACGAAGGCCGATGCGCAGACCGTCAGCGCGTTGACCAACGAGGTGTCCCGGCAAGGCGCAGACATTTCCGCCAACGGCTCGGCCATCGTGGATATCAACACGTCGATCGCACAGGTTGGCGGTGAAAACCTACTGTACAACCCATCGTTCGATATACCTTCGGCGGCTAACCCCAACCTAGCCGAGGGCTGGGGATGGCGTAAAAGCAATGCTGTGGTAGTGACCCCCACGCTTCGGAACTCAGACCTTGGCGCTGAAGGTAAATGTCAGCGGCTGGACGTGACAGGCCTGGTCGCTGGGACAGGTGACCAATATGTTGATTTTGTAGCGGCCACAGGCTCGCCTGACCGGCGTCCGCCGGTTTACGAAGGTGTCGTCGGTACGGCCTCAATTTTTGCCCGTGGCAATACTGGGCTGATGCTGCAAATTTTCATGCAGTACAAGGATGCCAGCGGCGCCACTTTGGCCACCCACGGGCCTGTCAACGTGGGGCTTACGCCGACGTACAGCCGCATCGTGCTCACCGGCCTGGCTGCGCCGGCCAACTCGGTGCGGGTCGATATCCTCTTTCGTATTCGTTCGGCTCCCGGGTCCAGTCTTACCGGTGGTTTTGTCGATCTGGATAAAGCCCAGTACGAGCACAGCCCTGTAGTAACCGGATGGCGCGATAACGGGAAAACGAACGCTGCGGCTGCAGACGCTAACGCCTCGGCCACCAGCGCGCTGGCCGGTCGTGTCGGGACAGTTGAGAATGGAGTTATCTCGACTTCCAGTCAGCTTACCCAGTTGGAAAACAGTATCGGGGATGTTGGCGGGGAAAACCTGTTCTATAACCCGACGTTCTCCCGACCCGCTGCGGTTTCGTCGCAGGTAGTGGATGGCTGGGAAATGGAAGGCGCCGCGTCATCGGTGGAATCGGTTGTAACTTCCTGGCTCAACTCCGGGGAAAAGGCCATTCGCACTGTGCTCAGCGGTGTGACAAGCGGCAGTCCGTACAAATCTGTGCGTACACCTGGTCCACGACGTATCAAGGTCGCGTCAGGGCAGTCTGTCACGGCTTCGTGCTATGCGCGCCGAAGTGGCGACAACCCTTTGTTCTTGCGCATCTGGATCCAGTGGACCAACGATGCAGGCACAGTCCTTTCTGCAGTGTCCTCAAGCAACCTAAGCATGTCGGTTGCCGGCGACCGGTTTACCTATACAGCCGTTGCGCCGGCTAATGCTACGCAGGCCATTGTGTACTTCCGTATTCACGGCACTACCTCAACGGCAGTAAGTGGCACGGTTGAGCTTGCGCGGCCCCAGGCTGAGTACGGCACCCGTGCTACCGGTTGGCGTGACAATGGTCAGCTTAACGCAGCTGATAACAGCGCTACGTCGGCAGCAGTCGAGAGTTTGACGTCGGCCGTCAACCAGCAGGGCGGCACCCTGAGCAGCGTGGCTGGGAGGACCACAAGCTTAGAAAACAGCCTCACCACCACCAACCAGAACGTTACAACGGCGCAGCAGGCCGCCCAGGCGGCGGCTACAGCGGCGGGCTCCAAGGGGGAGGTGATTTACGGCGCTACTGCCCCGGCAGCGGACAAGCGACTTGCGCAAAACCTGTGGATCGACACCACGGGCAACGCCAACACGCCTAAACGATGGAACGGTAGTACTTGGGTCGCAGTGAGCGACAAGGTGGCCGCCGATGCGGCCGCAGCCGCAGCCAGCGCACTCAGCCAGGTTGCGACAAAGGCCGAGGCGGCGGCGCTGCAAACCCTGGCTAACCGCGTGACCGCCGCCGAGGGCGTCAACACCAGTCAATCCAACAGCCTGATCGATCTGAGCAACAGTGTGGGAGCCATCCAGAGCGGTTTGGGTGCGTCGGGCCTTGATCCGGCGCCGGGTGGGTATTGGCAGTTCGATACAGGCACGGAAGGGTGGGTGGCTGGCAATGCAAGCGTTTCGGCCTCAGGTGGTGCACTGCGGCTGACGCCGACGACCTCCGACCCTCAACTGCTGAGCAGCACGGGAACGCTGACCCTGACCATTCCGGGTGCGCAATACACCAAGGTGCGGGTGGGTTTGACCCGCCGTGGTGGTTCCGCATCTGCCTGGACGGGAACCCTTTACTACTCGACGCCGAGTCATGGCATTTCGAGCAGCTACAGGGCGTCGGCGCCGAACCCGAATATTGCTGTGGGCCAGTCTGCAGTGGTTGAGTGGGACATGACCAACTTGGCTGCTGGCGGTACCGACTGGGTAGATAACACCATCCGCCAACTGAGGTTCAACTTCGCGAACGCATTGGATGCTGTTTGGGATATTGATTGGATCGCTGTCGGCCGGGTTGGGCCTTCCGCATCCAGCCGGGCCTTGGAATCGCTGTCCTCGACGGTGACCCAGCAGGGCGAAAAAATCACCGCAGAGGCAATACGTACTGATGGGCTGTACACCGCCGTAGGCGACGCCAACGCGGCGATTCAGAACGAAGCCAAAGCCCGGGTTGATGCGGTCGGTGCAGTCAGTAAGCAGGTTCAGGACACACAGGCATCGCTGGGCACTACGAACGCTGCTGTGAAGCAGGTTGCGACCGCTCAGGCCGACATGAAAGGGATGCTGAACGCCCAATACACCCTGCGGGTGCAGGTTAATAACCAGTACGGTGTTCATCATTTCGCAGGATTTGGCATCGGAATCAACGAACAAAACGGCGTTGTTCAGTCCGCTTTTGCTGTCTATTCCGACCAGTTCATTTTGCTGAATGCGAATGGCGGTGGGCTCTCGTCACCGTTCTCTGTCGTTGGTGGTCAGACATTTATTGCTGACGCGTACATTCGGAGCGCCAGTATTGGCAACGCGAAGATCGCAGACGGTGCCATCACGGCCGCCAAGATCGGGGTGGCCGAAATTGACACGCTGCGCATCCGTGGCAACGCCGTCACGGTGCCGGTATCGGCTAATAACCCCGGGAATGTGCTCGGCGTCGGTGTAGGTCAGTGGCAAAACCTGATCGCCATCGGCGTGCAAATGGACGAGGGTGGATTCATCACTGCCCAGTACAGCTGTTATCAAGGGTTTGGCAGCGGTATCCGTAAATACATGTTCCAGATGGATATCAACGGCTTGGTGATCGCTCAAGGTGGCGGCGACTGGGCGGATGGTTTCCCCAACCTGATGGGATCGATCGGTGTGGGTCCGGGTTACTTCGTCATCACGGTGAAGTGGTGGGGGGAGAACTCGGGGGTAGGCGTTCAGAACCACACCCTTTACGCAATGGGAACCAAACGATGAGCAGCATTGAGCACTATGTAGCCTATGAGACTGACGGACGGATTGTGTTTGCCGTCAGCTGCCCGCCCGAGCACGGCAAGAAGATCATCAGGCTAAACACCGATCGCCCCTACATCCAGGTGGCCACCCCGGCACGTCCGGCCGAGCACTTTGTGTTGGGCCAGATGCTCAAGGAGCGCCCCCAGATGGGGGCGGTTCTCCAAGGGCACTGGTTGAAGGGGGTCCACGAAGGTGCCGCCGTCGACATCGAGAACGAAACCTACATCGCTGACGGCAGTGACATCGAGCTGGAATTCTCGGCGCCGGGTACCTACCACGTCACGGTCAGCCTTTGGCCCTACCGCGATCAGGAGTTCACCTTTGAAAATTCAGCATAAGTGCGACCACACCAAGCGCCGTGCGGCCGAGTATCCGCCGGTGGAGGAACAACTGGACATGCTGTGGCATGCCATGAATCAAGGGCATATGCCCAAGGCAGAGCCGTTTTTCTCGACCCTGCAGCAGATCAAGCAGCAATACCCCAAGGCTTGAACCCAAGCCAACTACCCAATGCCTGCCATCGAGCAGGCTTCTTTTTGTCTGGAGATTGACCCATGCCTTTCGTAGCCATCAACGCAACCAACCTGTACGACGCCGCCAACCTGATTCCGTACGCCACCCAGGAGCAGGCCGACACCCGCGCCCGGGAAATCCTGCAGCAGTTCCCTGCCGCCCAGGTGCTGGTGGCCAAGGTGCTCAGCGAGTACCGGGCCACCGTGACCGTAACTGTTCAGGATCCGGCTGAGCCGGAGGCTGAAGCTCCTGCCGCCTGACATAGCTGACCCCTGCCAAGCCCGCCAAGTGCGGGTTTTTTTTTGCCTGGAGAAAACCCAAATGCGAACATCGCAACGCGGCTTGAGCCTCATCAAGTCGTTCGAGGGCCTGCGCCTGCAGGCCTATCAGGATTCAGTAGGTGTCTGGACCATTGGCTACGGTGCTACCCGCGGCGTGAAGGCCGGCATGAAGATCAGCAAGGAGCAGGCCGAGCGCATGCTGCTGAACGACGTACAGCGCTTCGAGCCAGAAGTGCAGCGCTTGATCACTGTTCCGCTGAGCCAAAACCAGTGGGACGCCCTGATGAGCTTCACCTACAACCTGGGTGCGGCGAATCTCGAATCGTCCACGCTCCGCCAGTTGCTGAATGCTGGCAACTACGCATCTGCTGCAGAGCAGTTCCCGCGCTGGAACAAGGCTGGCGGGCAGGTGCTGGCCGGCCTGGTCCACCGGCGGGCCGCTGAGCGAGATCTGTTCCTGGGGGCAGCGTGAACGGCTGGGTGCTCTCTGGAGTGTTAGCGCTGTTGCTGGTGACCCACTGGGCGGCGTACGAACACGGTCGATCGGTTGAACTTGCCCAGGCTGACCAGAAATCAGCGAAACGGGACAGCGGCGACCGACTCGCCGAAGTGATTGGCGAGCGCGCGGCGCGTCTGGAAGAACACCGCAGCACAGATGCGCAACAAGAGGCGAGGGTAAAAGGCTATGAAGAAAGAAAGGTTGCTGATGCTGGCGCTGCTGACGCCGATGCTGCTGGCCAGCGGTTGCGCCACGAAGCCGGAAAGCTCGCTTCCACCGTCAGTTGCTCCGGCACGGATACCGCCGCTATCGCCCGAGGCCAGGCAGCCACCCGCGCCGCCATGGTGCTCTCCGAGCTGCTCTCACGGGCTGATGAACGAGCGGGAGAGTTGGCGCGGGCTTTTGACCGGGCACGAATAGCAGGCCAGCAGTGCGAGCGAGAGTACGACTCGTTGGTAAGGCGGGCACCGCGATCATAGCTCTGCTTGGAGGGGCGTGACCATGCGGTAAAAAAGAAGTGAATTTTTCGCCCGCTTTGTAGCTCCATTGACGGTGATTCTATGGAGGAGAGTCCAATGGCAGAGCACAAACTTTACATAATTGAGTATGAGCTTCACGGTGATTACCGGACGTTCATCATCCGGCAGGAGCGAATGGACAACGTTGAGGCTTGGCATTGGGCGAGTTGCGATGCCGGAGTTGGCGTAATTCCCAGGTTCGGTCAGCACAACATCAAGAAGGTCAGTCGCCCAATGGCTGAGCGCTATGGGATATCCAAGGTGCGGTGGCGCCCTAGTGGGCAAGGCCCTGAGTTTGTGGCGCCTGCGATTGATATGAAGAGGTTTTCCGCCGCTCCTTGAAGTCCGCAGCCCTGAGAGGGTTTGCCAGGGCGGCATCCGCCCTGGTGCTCCCAATTGATGTGGCCAAATGCCGCCATCGACCGATGATTCTGAACCTGAAACACTCAGAGCTTCGTCGTAGCTGGAGAACCAGATGAAAGTCGACACTGATGGGCTGTCATTGTCAGGACTGACTGTATTAGTTGTCGAAGATGATGAGATTCTTCGAACATTGCTGGTAGCAATCTTGGCTGAGATGGAGGCCACGTGTGTGGGGTTCGGCAATGCCGACGACGCCCTTATTCATCTCCTTGCATCTCAGGGTTCCTGCTCTCTGATGATCGTCGACCACCATATTCCTGGTTGCATCAAGGGAATGGAGTTTATCTCCATGGCTCATGAAAAATGGCCAAGGGTCCCAGCGATTTTGACCTCCGGTTCTCCTTTGGACGTGTCGACTATCACACCACCCATCAGCTATCTTTTTAAGCCTTGGTCCATCGAGGAGCTTGTTATGACTATTAACCGGGCGCTAGCGTACGAGACGCGTGCCGGCTCTGCCGACTAAGCTCCGTCATAGTTATTAACCTATCGCGGATGGCCGTCTCTCGGCCGGTCCTCCGAGGTTGCGAGCGGAGATGGCTCTTGCTCGCATTCACTTCCCATGGCTTGATATTCCTTTCGAAGTTCGTGAATTTGTCGATTGTCTAGCGCCTCTAGGTCCAGTACTGACCTTTCAGCGGACTTGGTTGCTCTTATGAGCTCGTCAAGCTTAACGTGAATGATGTCATTATCCCGGTTCTGCGTATTTTGAATGAGGAACACCATTAAAAAGGTAATGATCGTAGTTGAGGTATTGATGATCAGCTGCCAGGTGTCGTTGTAGTGGAACCACGGCCCTGAAGCGGCCCAGAGGATGATGAGGCAAACGGCGATTAGAAATGTCCGCGGTCGGCCAGAGTTATTCGCCAGCCATTGGCAGAACTGTGCAAATTTCATAACGTAGCTCCAAGCAGGCTCAGTGCGTATGACCTCTGCGATTCTTGGAAATCTTTTCTTACACCTTGATGAGACGACGATTGGTCATGCGTGTTGAAAGCTAGCCCTGCGAGTTCACGCAGGGCAGCCCTGTTTTACTTCTCTAGAGTGGCCGCTTGGTTACCACCTTCTTCGGCAATCGCCGAAAGCTTTTCGTCTGCAGCTTTTTCTTCGGCAAGCGTATCGACAAGTAGGTCAACAGCTTCCTTGATTCCTAGATGCTTTGCCATAGCGATCAGCGTGCCATAAGCTGCAATCTCATAGTGCTCCACCTTCTGACTGGCGCCAATCAGCGCAGCATCCAGAACTGGGCCCTTTTCAATCTCGTCCAATAGTTCTTTGCCCTCCTCGAGCAAGCCCTCCATTGCGACGCACTTCATCCGCTTGAGCTTCAATCCTGCCTTTTCGACTAATTGGTCGATGCGTTCGATCTGCCCGTGGGTCTCTTCGAGATGGGAAGTGAAGGCCTCAGCAAGCAGCGGATTGGTGGCAGCGCGAGCCAACCTTGGCAACGCTTTGGTGATTTGTTTCTCGGCGCTGTAGACATCAGAGAGCTCATGGATGAACAGGTCTTCAACAGTCTTACGTGCAGGCATGTCTTATCTCCTTGTATCAACGGGCTTCAATGTGGGCGCTGACGGGAACACCCGATTTATTGGAGAGCAGCGTCTGGAAAAAGTGCGGATCATTTCTGCCATCCATACAACCTTCTAGTGCGCCCATGATCCCCAAGTAAGGTCAGATAGGGGACGACCTAGCGCGGATCGGGGTTGCGAGAACGCCTGGATGGGGTGATAACCCTGTCTAAAAACTGCCGTAAACTTCTCTCTGTTACCGGACCAAAGTTGCCGTGACGGGCTGCTATCAGAAACTGATGTCAGTTTCGGGGAATAATCGAGATCTTGCCGTTTCGCTCGACGATAGCAAATTTGATCTGCTCGACGCTTTCGATGCCTTGGCTGTCCCTGGCTGACTCAAGGATATCGTCCTCTGTTAGCCTTGCCTGGCGCATGCGCTGGTGTAGAAAGCGTCCCTGTTCCACCACCAATGTGGCATGACCGTCGAGCAGGCGTGCCAATGGTCTGGAATTAAGCTTGGCCAACGACAGACCGACATCCAGCACAATCAGCGTAGCAATCACCAAGATAGCGTTGGTAAAGGAAAAGTCTTCCCCGAGCAACGCCTGCTGAGTTGCTTCGCCAATGATCAGTAGCAGCACGAAGTCGAATGTGGTTAGGTCGGCCAGCGAGCGCCTGCCAGCCACACGAAAAAGCAACATCAGCGCAACATACATACCTGCCGCACGAAGGATGGAATCCATATCACGCTCCTAGGGGTACAGGAAGGTTGTAAAACTTACAGCGCTGGCCGGGTCTGCCCTGACAATGCCTTCACGGATGCCAACATACTCGCTGCGCAGGGTCAGGTAGAGTGTGGCGATACCGTCTTTGCTGGTTCCAAGTTCCAGCAGAAGCGCCTCTCCATGGGACCGCGACGTCTGCGGCTGGGGCTGCATGGTTTCGATGCTGGCGCTCTGCAGCAATGTTCCGCCCAGCATCAGTACCACCTGCTCCCCCGGGGCGCCGCGAACTGTGATTCGCAAATTATCGATGCTGCCAGTACGGCTGAGCCGCTGATAGTCGACCTCTATACGGCCGTCGGTACTCAGGGCCTGGGCGTCACTGAGCGGACCGTTGCCAAACATCCCGGCCAGCGCAAGCATCACGAGCAGCACCAGCGTGTACCATCCAACCCGTTCAAAGCGCCATACACGGTGCTGCATGGGCATGTCTTCATCGACCGGATGGTGCCTTGAGATCAGCTCGTCTTCGTTCATGGCCTTTGCCCTCAGGCGCGCTCACCACGCAGCCAGCACTGATGGTAGTGCGCTATATGTGACAACCCAAACAGTGCTCCTTGTCGGATGACATCTGCGCGGTGACCGAAAAAATGCTGGGTCCGGGTGAAGACGGCAATCGGCTCGCCGGCAAATGCCCAAGCAAAGCAGACAGTGCCAGGAATAATGCCGTCTTGCGGCTCCGGCCCTGTGACACCGGTGCTAGCGATGGCGACCGTGGCGTCGCTGTCTTTCAATGCACCCACTGCCATTTCCCAGGCCACTGCCTCGCTGGTGAGTCCGAAGCGGTCAATTGTTTGTGAGCTAATGCCCAGCAGTCGTCTTTTGGCGCTGGGCGAATAAACGACGTAACCGCTTTCAAGTACTTCGCCGGTGCCCGGAACTTCCGCCAGCAGTGAGACCATGGCGCCAGCAGTACATGATTCGGCGGTTGTCAGGACCAGCGTGTGGATCCTCAGGTAGTCAAGCGCCTCGAATACTAGGTCTTTAGGCATAGTGGGTCATCCGAGTGCTGTTTTGCGATGGACTTGTTGCAGCCGAAGTTGGTTCAGTGTGCGTGGCGTCCATTCATCTGCGCCGGACCAAGCTGGCTGAACTTTGAACGGCCCTGAGGCTTCCCTGTTATACAAGGCCACGGGTTTTCGTGGTCTGTCCACTTGTATATGAGAGGCGGTTATGACCGAGCCTGTGACGTATTTCTGGATCGCCGTTGCGGTGATCATTCTGCTTGTCGATTTGTGGGCCATCGTCAGTGTCTTTCGGAGTGACAAGACCGAGTCGACCAAAGCGATGTGGGCACTGCTACTGCTAGCACTGCCTATCGTCGGCCTAGCTATCTGGGGCATCATGGGGCCACGCGGCATCAAGCGGGGGACGGGGCCATCTTCCCCAGAGCACAGTAAGGGCTGATGCCGAGCGTTTGGATTGACCAAGCTCTAATTCCGCGAAGGAGGCTACTATTTGTAGAGAAACTAGTCGGGTATGGTTATGGACAAGCGTACTTTTGTAGGAATGGTTCAGGCCGGCGAGTCACTGATTCAGCAGGCGGTGGACGCATTCCGTGCCTACCACGAGGCCAAGATCGTGGCGAACCAGCTGAAGAGGTCGAGCGCCTGCACTTGCTTGCCGAGTCACTGTTCCAGGCGGTGTCCGACTACCAGCTTCGCGTCATAGCCAAGGCCCGGGGCACGGATCTGCCGCCTCTTCATTGATCCGCCCATCGGCAGTTGCTCGGCGCCAGGAATGGCCTATACGATACTGTATCTCTATACAGTGTCGGAATCCCATGTATTTCCTCCTCGTTCGCCGCCGCGTAAATGGCGTGGCCATCCCTGCTGATCAGCTCAGAAGGGTCCAGCCTTTGCGCGCCGACGTCCACATCGGTGACCACCACAGCGAGCCGCTGGGCCGGGTATCGACCCAGGCATGGGTGTTCAATCCAACGCCCGGGCCCGATATCATCCCGCGCCTGCACGACGCCAGGGTTAACGGGATGGCCCAGCTCGGCATCAACATCAACGGGCTTGAGGAAGTTGACGGCGTTCTGTACGCCCAGTCCTGGTGGTGCAGAGCAGAATGATGGCTGGATTACCACAGGCCTGGGTGGTGGAACTTGATGACCAGACTGCCCTGGTAACTGACCCTGATGGGCGAGCGGCTGTGCTCAGTGAAATGGCCTATGCTGCGCGCCGGCGCCGGGACATCGACGATGACACTCTGGTCGACATGCTCGAGCTTGCCGAGGCGGCCAGGATGTGGGCGCTGATGGAGCACGAGGAAGCCTGGGCGTTGGGCTTGTTTGACGACTATCCGCAGGATCATCCCGGCGGCGCACAGCTGGTACAGGGCAGTGGCAAGCCCTTCCCCGGTGAGTAGCTTTACAAAGGAAGTAGCCGATCAGGTGTCTTGCGGTCCCTGTTTCCAGCCAAGAGAAACACCGGCAATGCCATACCGGAGTGCCACCCTTCTCATGTCCAAAAAAAAGCCACTTATGTGGCTATCCCATCAAACTTGCTTAATTTTTGCTACAGCAAATATTCGGCATGCCTACAGGCCCCGTAAACACTGGGCATTCCAAATTTATCGACACGATCCATCATAGGTGCAACGCTGAAGCGGCGTGACGGCTCAGGGCGCGTGGTTGTTGGGCTAGAGCCTGTATTAGCGGTCATATCGTTCAACGTTTTCGGTACCGAATGCTGGATTTTAGGGCGTAGCAGCAAATTGCAGGGGCGGCATTAGCAAATGCTGGCAACAAAAAGGATCTGCGTTTGCCCGGGGTGTCGGCTAGTTTACCAAGAGAGCTTGGTATCCGTCTGGAAACAGGCCGAGTGTTCCGTCTGAGGCCCAATACACGCGTGTAGACGTTAGCTATATGTGTCGGAACCGTCGCCGTGTCCCGATTTGTCTCCGCTGACAATGATGTTGTCCTTGCGCTAGGGCGCATCAAGCGGGCAGGCCAAGGCGCACGACCTCGGCACTGCCTACCGACCCGCCGCCGATACCCAGTTCGTCCGGCGCCAGCAGCGCTGGCTAGATAGACCCTGTCCCCGGCGTGGTGGCGCCGGGGCTTCGTGAGGTGCCAGGCAATTCCCTAGAAGCTGTACTTCACATTGACCATCAGGTTACGCGGCGCCCCCCAGAAAACCGTCCCGTAGTTGCCAATGCCACTGTAGTAGTGCTTGTCGAACAGGTTGTTGACGTTAAGGGTTGCCTTCAGATTGCGGGTAAAGTCATAGCCACCCACCAACCCCACCAGCGCATAGGACTTCTGTTCAAATTTGGCAGCCGGGTCGTCGATCGCGTACCAGTCCTCATCGCTTGGCTTGAAGAAGGTCGCACTCTGCCAATACGCATTGCCGCCCACGGTGAACTTGTGCCAATCGCCCTGCAGGCGGTAGTTGGTCGCCAGCTTGAGCAGATGCTGCGGTTGGTTGGTTGCCACGCGCTGGTCATCAGCATCGTGGGATTCGGCGAAGGTGTAGCCCGCCATCACTTGCAGGTCCTTCATCAGCTCGCCGTTTACTTCCAGCTCGACGCCGCGGGTGGTGACGCCTTGCGCCGCCCGGTAGGCGCTGCCGCCACTTGGCGTGGTGCCGCCGGTGAGCACAGCGAAGTTGTCCTGCTTCAGCTCGAACAGGGCCAGGCTGGCATTCAGGCGGTTTTCGAAGTAGGCGCCTTTGATACCGATTTCATAGCTTGCACCGGTAAGTGGGTCGATAGGCTTGCCGTCCGCGCCGAGGCTATACGCTTGGGGTTTGAACACGTCGGTGTAGCTGGCATACACGGTGTGGTACCGGTCCAGGTCGTAGGTGACGCCAGCGTAAGGCACGATTTCGCTGGAGTTGGTGGCGCTGGCCGGGAGGCGGCGACCGATGGCGTTGATCGTGTCGATGTCCCATTTGTAGTCGACGATCCGTGCCCCCAGGATAACGGCCAGCGCGTCGGTAGGTTTCAGGATGGTTGCCGCAAAGCCCACCTTCTGCCGCGCCTCGATATCGAAGGTGGACCACCATTCGAAGTTGGTTGGGGTATCGCCGTAGCCGTCCCACTGGAATACATCGTCGATGACGCCATTGGTCACACCATCATCACGCTTGGAGGTTGATTTGGTGTGGGCGATGCTGTAGCCGAACACGGCTTCATGCACGCGTCCACCCAGCGAGAACGGGCCGCGAGCATACAGGTCCAGGCCTTTTTCCTTACTGGTGGTGTTGAATTTGCTCGCGGTGCCGTTGTTGTTCACGGCGCCGGTTTCGGGGTCGATGTTGCCGCCGACAAAGCCATGAGAAATGCTGCCGTCTGCCTGAATGGCCTCGCTGCTGATGCCCGAGATCAGCTCGCGCGAGCGGTAATCACGGCTGCTGAGTACGCCCTTGAGTACCCAGTCGTTATCGAAGGTGTGGGCAAGTTCTGCAAAGGCGCGCTGGGTTTCCTGATTGCGCCAGGTCCAGCGGTCGGCGGCGTTGGTATCACGGTCGAACTTGACCGTACGGCCATCGAGAAAGAACGCGGGCAGTGCGCCGGTGGTGCTGCCGTTGTCGTAGTTTTTCTGCACGTCGTAGCCAAGCGTGAACAAGGTGTTCTCGCTGAGGTCGGCTTCCAGCACGCCATAGAAGGTGTTCTGCTCGCCGGTCAGGTACTCGACGTAACTGTGCCGGGATTGGGTGCCAGCGACCATGCGGCCACGGACATTACCGTTGTCGGTCAGCGGGCCGGCAAGGTCGAAGTCGGCCTGGTATTTGTCCCAGGACCCGGCGCCTGCGCCGATACGGCCCTGCAGTGCGGCAGTGGGGCGCTTGCGCACCAGGTTGATGACCCCAGAGGGGTTGCCGGCGCCGTTGACCAGGCCGGTTGCGCCCTTCAGTACTTCGACCCGGTCATAGACCAGGCTGTTGCCGATGCTGTAGTTGTCGCGCAATGAGCCGCCGTCGGAGGACAGGCTGGGCACGCCATCGAACTGGTAGTTATCCAGCTTGAAACCGCGCGAGTAGAAGGTAAAGGCTTCGGAGCTTTCCTGGTTGACCGTGACACCGGGCGTTTGCTTCAGCACTTCGGAAACACTTTGCAGGTTCTGGTCGTCCATCTGTTGGCGGGTGACCACGCTGATCGACTGCGGGGTTTTGCGCAGGCTCAGGTTCAGGCGTGTGGCGGCGGCCGTTTCGCCGGTGGTGTAGGAGCCGCTTCCCTCGGTGGTCAGGCCCAAACCTTCACCCGTGATGCTGGTTGCGCCCAGTTGCAGTGCCGAACCAGCATCAACCTGGCTCACCAGCACATAGTCGTTGCCCACCCGCTGGGCCTGCAGCCCACTACCGGCCAGCAGTAGGGCAAACCCCTGTTCGATATTGAAGCGGCCGTGCAGCCCGCTGCTCTGCCGACCCTGGGTCAGCGCCGCATCGAACGACAGCAGCACCCCGGCCTCGCGGGCGAAGCGGTTCAAAGTCGTCATCAACGGCCCTGGGGCGATATCGTAGACGCGGCTGGCCTGTTGCGCTTGGGCCTGGGCGCTCGTCGACAGCAGCGGGGCCAGCAGCCCGGTATGCAGTGCGATGGCGCTGCCAAGCAGCAGGGACGTGAGGTGTTTTCGGCGCGGGTATGGGCAGCTTGTTGTTATAGGCATGACAGCTCCTTCAAATGCCTGTTTGGGCGGTTTGCAGGAGAGCTCGAACGAGAGAGGCCAATCCGACAATGCGGCTGATAATATTTTCACCCGTCGCCATTACGTGGCAGGCATCAGCCTGACCCAGTAGCGCGTCCAGGTGCTGATCTTCAGTTGTAGCGCCTCGGCGATCGCCACCAGGGCGCGGTCGGTGTCGTCCAGTGGATACACCCCAGCCAGGCGCAGCCCGGCCACGTCGTCACTGCAACTCAGCACGCCGGGGCGGTAGCGCTGCAGTTCGGCCAAGGCGCGGCGCAGCGGCCAGCCGTCGAGCACCAGCTGCCCCTCGCGCCACGCGGTGCGAGCCAGGTCGGCTGGGCGTGGCTCGGGCAGCGGGCCGTTGTCGAAGGCCAGGGCCATCCCTGCGTCAACCCGCACCTCGCGGGCGCTCGCAGCGTTGCGCACCGCAACGGCGTGTTCGATAACGGACAGCTCGGTGCAGTCGGCACGCAGGCGCACGGTGAAATCAGTGCCCAGGGCACGCATCTCGCCATGCACCGTGCGCACGCGCAGCGGACGCGGGTCGCTGGCAGTGCGTATGGCGATTTCTCCCTCGACCAGGACGATCAGGCGTTGCTCTGTGCTATAGCGGATATCGACGACAGAGGCGGTATTGAGCGTCAGCCGCGTGCCGTCCTGCAGGGTCAGGCTGCGGCGTTCGCCGGTCGCCGTACGCACATCGGCCAACCAGACAGGGGCGTTGCGGTAGCCCGTCCAGGCTACCCCAGCCAGCCCCATACCCAGCACCAGCGTCTTGAGCACCGTACGCCGTCCCGTCCCGATCTGGCCTGCGGCAAGGGTGTGCCTTGCCAGCGGGCCATGCACGCCGGCCAGGCCTGCCTGCAACTGCTCCAGGCGCCCCCAGGCCCAACCGTGCAAGGGTGACTGCTCGAGCCAGGCTTGCCACTGTGCCCGGTTTTGCGGGCAGTCAGGTGCGGCGAGAAAGCGCGCATGCCAGTGTGCCGCTTCGCGCAGGGCCTGGCGCTGGTCGGAGGGGCTCACAGTTGCGCATCGAAAGCGAACAGCAGGCAACGTTCGGTGGCCTTGGCCATGTACTTCGTCACCGAGCTGACAGACACACCGAGGCGCTGTGCGACCTCTGGGTAGGTCAGGCCATCCAGTTGCACGTACAGGAAGGTATCGCGCACTTTCTGGCCCAGCCCGTCGAGCATGGCGTTCAATTGCATCAAGGTTTCCAGCATCAGCAGGCGTTGCTCGGGCGAGCACTCTTCGAGTACCGGCTGGCTGCCGAGGAACTCCAGGTAGGCTTGCTCAAGGTTGCGTCGGCGCAGCTGGTCGATCATCACCCGCCGCGCCACGGTGGCCAGAAAGCTGCGAGGCTCTGCCAACGGCTGGCGTAGCGCGCTGCTGATCAGACGCAGAAAGGTGTCCTGGGTAATATCGGCCGCCCGGTCTGCATTACCCAGGCGCCGGCGAATCCAGCCTTGCAGCCATTGGCTGTGGTCGCGGTACAGGGCATGCATCTCATCATGCCGGGCTGATGCGGGCGGCTGCGGGTAGGGCACCTGGATCTTCCTGATTATAAAGTGCGGATAAGAATTGATCGCAATTATAGGGCTATCAGGATGCTTTGCAATGTCAGTGATTTTGAGGAGCTGAGCTGCAGGGCCCGTACCAAGGGGCAGCAGAATCAACGTGCAGGTGTTGCTGCTTCTTGGGCAGGAATGGCGTATCAAGCGTGCCCAGGGCTATCGAAACCCAGTCGGCAAACTCACCTTCGGAGCGTGACCAGAACAAGGTCGAGCCGCACTCTACGCAAAATTCCCGCATCACCCTCGGCGAAGACGCATAGGTCTTGATACTGGTGGCGCCACGAAGGATACGCAGCATGCTGCGCGGAACACTGCCGTATGAAGCGAATGCTGCCCCGTGCCCTTTGCGGCATTGGCTGCAATGGCAGTGGCTCACAGCTTTTGGCGGGGTAAGCAGCAGGTAACTGACCGCTGCGCACAAGCAGCTTCCTTGGTATGCCTCTTTCACTGGCGCTTCCGTGCAGGTGGAAAACGCCAGCGTAACCGCCCCGGCGAGATCAGTCGACCGTGGCACGCCTGCACACCTGCTTCGGTGTCCGCACGGTATCGATAACGAGCATGCAAAATTATTTTTCAGCCGGTGCATCCAGAACGGCACCCGATGGGTAGTTCTTATCAGGCAGTCGATGATTGCCTGACCCCAGACCCTTACGGAGTTCGCCCCATGATCATCAAGCCCGCTTTCTCCCTGCTCGCTGCCTGCCTCGTACTTGCATCTGGCGCCGCCCATGCCCAGTCGGGCGTCCCGGACGCAATCAAGGTTCCCGACGGCCACGCCATCATGCTGGAAACCGTCGGTGTCGGTGAGATCACCTACGAATGCCGCGACAAGGCCAGTGCGCCAGGCCAGATGGAGTGGGTTTTCGTCGGCCCCAAGGCGGTCCTGAGCGATCGTAGCGGCAAGCCTGTGGGTGACTATTTTGGTCCTCCGGCCACCTGGCAGGCCAAGGACGGTTCGAAAGTGACCGGTACCCAGCTTGCCGTAGCCCCGGCCGCCAAAGGGGACATTCCGTATCAACTGGTCAAGGCCAACCCTGCCGAGGGCAAGGGTGCAATGCAAGGGGTCAGTTACATCCAGCGCCTGGCGACGCGCGGGGGAGTAGCGCCTTCGATGGACTGCACAGCGCAGAGCAAAGGGGCGCAGCAGGTCGTCAAGTACCAGGCGGACTACGTGTTCTGGTCAGCCAAATGACCAGGGCTTGAGCAGCACACCAGCGATTGATCATCTACGCTGCTGGAGGTGCCCCAAGCTGGTAAGCCAGGGCACCGTCCAGGTTTCATGACGAAGGAACGACCCCATTTTGAATTCGCCTGTGCTTCCCTTTGATTTCGAGGGCTGTCTTGCTGCTTGTGCTCAAGGAGACCGCCACGCCTTGCAGGCGCTCTATGAGCAGGAGGGGGCCCGTTTACTGGGTGTGGCGCGGCGCATTGCCCGCGACCAGGCGAGCGCGGAGGATATCGTTCACGATGCCTTTGTCCGTATCTGGACACATGCAGCCAGCTATGACCCCTCGCGCGGGTCTGCCCGGGGCTGGGTCTACAGCATCACCCGTCACCTGGCGCTGAACTGCGTGCGAGACAGTCGCTGGGAAACCGAGCTGGACGAGCCTGGCATGATCGCAACTGCAAGCCCGGAATTGGACGACCTGCAACTGTGGTCAGGCTCGGCGAAAATCTATCGCTGCCTTGAGCGACTGCAACCCGCTCCCCGGCGCTGCATCCTGCACGCGTATGTGGACGGTTGCAGCAATGCCGAAATCGCAACCCTGCTGGGGGCGCCGCTGGGCACTGTGAAGGCATGGATCAAGCGAAGCCTGAAGGCCCTGCGAGAGTGCATGACATGAAGCCGACCCCTGGTGATGACAGCGCCGAGCAGCTGGACGACCTTGCAGCCGAGTACGTACTGGGCACCTTGAGCGGCGAACAGCGTGCTGCCATGCAGGTGCGGTTGGCGTCGGAGCCGGCCGTACGTGCTGCAGTGGATGCATGGGAGGCCCGCCTGCTCGAACTGGCTACGCGGGTTGAGCCCGTCACGCCAAGCCGCCGCCTGTGGGGCCGAATCGAGCGAAGCCTGGCGCAGGTCAACCCGCCCAGGCGCCAACGGCCTGCCGGTTGGCAGCGACTTGGACTGTGGCAGGGGCTGAGCGCTGCGGGGCTTGCGGCGAGCTTGCTGCTGGCCTTTGCGCTATTGACCAAGTCGCCACCTGTGACCACCTACATGGTGGTGCTGGTAGCGCCGTCGGGCCAGGCCCCGGGGTGGGTCGTGCAAGCCAACGATGCGAGCATGATCGAACTGATCCCGCTTGGCCTGGACGATGTGCCCGAAGGCATGACCTTGCAGTTCTGGACCAAGGGCGAGCAGTGGCGCGCACCTGTTTCGTTGGGGCTGGTCAAACCTGGCGAGCAGTACCGCGTGCCGTTGAGGCGTTTGCCTGAGCTTGAGCCCAACCAGTTGTTCGAGCTGACCCTTGAGAAGGCGGGGGGCTCACCCACGGGTGCACCAACGGGCCCAGTGAAGTTCATTGGCCGCGCGGTGAAGGTAATATGAGCCAGACAGGGCACAGGTGATACGCAGTGGCTTGGCCGACCGATGATTCCAGGTTTAAAGTCAACTCAAGGTCGCTAGCATTTTCCAAGTGGGCTACGAGGATAGGTGAACTGGCGAAGATCAGCGGGCGCGCTGATCCTGCAACAGCTCTCCATGGCCGTGCGTACTCGCCAGTATCGGAGATGGATAGAAAAGGCTTCGCGTAATGGCCTGGGAGACGCAGGGTGAGCCTGCGATAGGAATCTCCCCGATGGCCTCAAAATGCGACTGACCGACGATGCTCAGCCGTTGCCACCACCCTGCCGCGCTTGAGCACCATAAGCCGTGTCGGCAGGTCGAGAATGACATCGGCCACAGCACGGCAATCCATCATCACCAGGTCGGCATCATTGCCCACCGCCAAACCGTAGTGTTTCAAGCCCAAGGCTTTGGCAGGGTTTGTCGTGAGCATCGACAACACGGTGGCTTGATCATCCGCGCCGCCCAAGTGGCACGCGGGAATGGCCATTTGTGCAATGTGCAGCAGGTCGCCTGTGCCATACGGGGTGAAGGCGTTCCGGATGTTGTTGGTGGCCAGGCAAACCGTCACACCGCCGTCGCGCAGCGCACGTACAGGTGTCAGGGTGCGTCTGACATTGTGACTGTCACCCCGGGCTCCCAGGTGCAGGTCGGTGGCAGGCAGGCACATCACGCTGATGCCGGCCTCGCGTAGCAACGCAATGACCTGCGCCTGTCGCGCAGGCGAGACGGCGGCCAGGCTGGTCAGATGCCCCACGCAGACCCGCCCCTGGTAGCCTTCGGCAATGGTTCGACGTGCCACGTATTCAATGGTCATGTGCTCGGCGTCATCGGCGAAATCCTGGTGCAAGTCGATGTCTTTGCCATAGCGCTTGGCCAAATCAAAGACGAAATCAATGTGCTCCAGCGGTGACTCGTCGTTGTAGGGAATGCCGCCCACCACATCGGCCCCCATCTCCATTGCCTGGGTCATCATGGCCTGCATGCCAGGCAGCTTGAGAATGCCTTCTTGCGGAAAGGCTACGACCTGGATGTCGATCACCTCGCGGAACTGCTCGCGCAACTCCAGCACCACTTCGAGCCCCGTGAAGCCCTGGGCGGGGTCGAATTCGGCGTGGGCACGCACGTGCGTGGTACCGGCCTGCACCAGTGCGCGCAGTACCTGGATCGAACGTTCGCGGATATCTTCACGGGTCAGTGTGGGCTTCAGTTCGGCAGTGACGGCTATCGCTTCCTTCAAGGTGCCGGAGCGATTGGCTTTGCGCTGCATGACGTAAGCTTTTTCAAGGTGCAGGTGGCCTTCGACAAACCCGGCAACCAGCACTTTGCCGTGGCCTTGCACTTCGTGCTCTGCCGTGGTGTCGATGTGTTGCGCGATCTCGGCGATTTTGCCTGCTCGCACAGCCACATCTACCAGTGGCTGGGCATCGTCAATGCGTACACTTCGAAATATCAGGTCCATCAACTTCAGTCCTCATAGTGAGTGCTGTTGCGCTACGAAGGCCGGGCTCAATTATTCGAGCAACCATTGCCCATCACGCGGTACTCAAGCACATGCTCTTTGCCTTGGGAGTCTTCGTACGTCATGCGAGCAGGCACTACCTGGCAAACATCCGGCACTTCGCTCATGGAAATGACGCGAGCGATATCGAGGTGCTGGCCATAGCTGTACTGTTCAACCGGCAGCGGGTCGACCTGTTGCTCAACGCCGGCAGCCATGGCTACGTTGCACAGCCCGCTAAGTATCAATGCGAACAACGCTTTCAATTTGATCACCTTCAGGTTGTGGTTCGGCCGCAAAATTGCGGCCGAACCCATGTGTCAGCCAAATCAGAACGGTTTGGTGGGCAGGTATTTGCCATCCAGGGTGATTACCGCGCGTGAGCCACCCTCGGGGTCTTCGACTTTCTTGATGTCCAGCTTGAAATTGATGGCACTGATGATGCCGTCGCCGAACTTTTCATGAACAAGCGCCTTCAAGGTGGTGCCGTACACTTGCAACATCTCGTAAAAGCGGTAGATGGTGGGGTCGGTCGGGATACCGTTTTGAATGCTGCCGCGCAGTGGCACTGTCTGCAGCAGTGCGATGGCGTCCGCGTCGAGGCCGAGCTTGTCGCCCACCACCTGGGCAGCGCTCGCTGGCAGCGGGTGCTGGCCCAACAGTGCAGCGGTGACGAACGCTTCGGACAAGCCGGTGCCCTCGGTGATCTGGGAGAACGACAGGTCTTTGCGGGCTTTGGCCAGAAGGATGACTTCGCTCAGGGCAAGGCGGGCGTTCTGGTTGATTTGCGATTGGATCATGGTGTTTCTCCTTGGTTGAAAGATGTTCAGGCAACACGCTTGGGTTGATGGGAAACGGCGTGTACTTCGGGGTTGTGGGCGAGGGATACGAAGGTGCCGGTACTGCCATCGAAGGCCTCGATCAGCCCGCTTTCGATGTCGTAGATCCAGCCATGCAATGTCACGCGGCCTTCTTCCAGGGCCAGGCGCACCGAGGGGTGGGTCTGGATGTTGGCAAGCTGGGCGATCACGTTTTCGCGCACCATGGCTTCGACTTTGGCCTGCGGGCCGAAATGGTTGCGGGCTTCGTTTACCACGCGGGCCGAGTCGGCGTAGCGCAGCCAACCGGCCACTGCGGGCATGTGGTCCAGGCATTTGCAGGTGGCGATGGCCGTCATGGCACCGCAGTCGGAGTGGCCGCAGATGACGATGTCAGAAACCTGCAAGGCCGCCACGGCGTATTCGACCGAGGCCGATACACCTCCAGGCTCGGGGCCGTAGGACGGCACGATGTTGCCTGCATTGCGGATGACGAACAGGTCTCCGGGTTCGCGCTGGGTGACCAGCTCGGGCACCAGGCGGCTGTCGGAGCATGAGATGAACAGTGCACGTGGGCTTTGCTGGCTGGCCAAATCCTTGAACAGTTTGACGCGCTCGGGGTAGGCCTCTTTCTGGAACTTCAGAAACCCGTCGATGATGTCTTTCATGGTTGACTCCTTGAATGACGCGATGTGTTGAAGCAAAGGTTACGCAGCCCCTTCAATAAGGTAAAAGTCTGATTTATGATCTATTCCATCAGATAATCTTATAGGTGCGTTCATGCTTGCCCGGCACATCCAGTACTTCATCGCAGTGGCAAATCACCGCAGTTTCACGCGCGCCGCAGCGGCCTTGCATGTGTCTCAGCCGGCCTTGTCGCAGCAGGTCCGGCAGCTGGAAGAGAGTCTTGGAACACTGTTGTTCGATCGCTCTGGCCGGACCACGCGCTTGACGGATGCCGGCGAGGTTTACCTGCGTTATGCCAAGCGAGCTGCGCAGGAACTGCAGGAAGCAAAACGAGCGATTGATGACCTCGGCGATCTGAGTCGCGGGTCACTTCGGGTGGGGGTAACACCAACATTCACCAGCTACCTCGTTGGCCCGCTGGTTGAAGCGTTCTATGGGCGGTACCCGAACATCACGCTGGTGGTGCGTGAGATCGCTCAAGAGGCGATGGAAGAACTGTTGTTGGCCGACGAGGTTGATGTGGGCATTGCGTTCGACAATGGCCATCATCTGGACCTGGAGGCCCAAGCGCTACTGGTCGAAACCCTCGCGCTGGTGGTCGGCAAGCATCATCCTCTAGCCACGACGGGCAGTATTGGCCTGGAGGCGTTGAACTCAGAATCGTTGATACTCTTGAGCGCCGAATTCGCCACGCGTGAGCAGATCGACAGCTACTGCCGCCAACACAACATCCGCCCTCACGTACAAGTGGAAGCCAATACCATCAGTGCGCTTATCGAAGTGGTCAGCAGGACCACGCTCTCGACCTTGTTGCCGGCCACCATCGCCCAGGCTCACGAGCAGCTGGTCGCTATCGAGCTAGACCCGCAGCGCCTGCAACGCACTGCTGTTCTGATGCAACGAAAAGGGGTTTACCAAACGGCTGCAGCCAGGGCCTTTGTCGAATTGGCGATGAAAGTGGCCAAGCAACTTGAGTCGCCAGGCCGCTCCGTTCAGCGGATGTAAAAGGGTGCCGTTGGCCGCTATCGACCCTTGAAAATGCTGAAAAATAATCCGGCATGGCGTCAGGCGCGGGCATTCTGTTCCACGTCGCAGCCGCTTCGTTAGGGTTGCGCCTTGTTATGCAAACCGCGGTGGCCGCTTTCTCGGTGATCAAGCTCTGCCGGCTATCTGCTCTGGCTCGGGGAAAGCGGCGGAGCTTCGAATGAGCCCCGCGTTGTCATCAAGAAACTGAAGGATCGTTGGCCAGCTTCGCATGGGTGGCCAGTTCTTCAGTGATGAAGGCCGAAATCATTGCCCGGTAGACCTGCTCTACGACCTCAGCCGAGGCACCATTCTCGGCAGCCATTTCACGAACCTTTCTTATCACTTGCTCGACCCGAGCAGGCGCACGCACATCATCGGTGGTTTTCTTGAAGGCAGCCGCTTGGGTCACAAGCCGGCCCCGTTTGGCGAGAAGCGAAACAAGGTTGCGGTCGATTTCATCGATCCCTTGGCGGACTTCGTCCAGAGAGGTGCAACGTACGTCCATTTGCCTGACTTCCTTTTCATGAGCCTACGTTTGGTTAGGGCAGGCAGTTGCTGGTGGTTTGGGGCTGTATTGTAGCCTCTGGTGAATGTCCGCAACGGGCCGGTTAGCGCCTCTGGATTGGGTTGACCATCCTTGTCCTACCTCACATGGAGGACAAGCCATGAACGCCATTACGACCAGCAACCATCAGCCTTGGAACAAAGCAAAATTGGTCGGGCAGAAAGCTCCGCTCCGACTGAAAGATATCTGGGCCATTCGGGTAAGGCTCCAAATCGCGGAGGAAACTCGTGATTTAGCCCTTTTCGATCTGGCCATCGATAGCAAGCTACGAGCCTGCGATCTGACCAAGCTTCGCGTACGCGACGTTGCTCATGGGGAGCACGTGTCATCGCGGGCTATAGTGATGCAGCAGAAAACCCAACGTCCCGTACAGTTTGAAATTACAGAGCAAACGCGGCTGGCCCTACAGGCCTGGATACATCAAGCCCAACTCCACAGCGAGGATTGTCTTTTCCCAAGCCGGCTACACGCCTCAGCGCATCTCTCCAACCGGCAGTACGCCCGAATCGTCAAAGCGTGGATAAAGTCTATTGGGCTAGATCCTGCTAGGTACGGCACCCACACGATGAGACGTACAAAGGCATCGCTGATCTATTGCAGGACAAAGAACCTGAGAGCAGTTCAGCTCCTGCTCGGCCATACAAAGCTTGAAAGCACGGTGCGATACCTGGGCATTGAAGTCGATGACGCATTGGAGATGGCAGAGCAGACGGAGGTCTGACAGCGTCCAGCGACGGTCGAGGAATGACCGTCGCGATTCGACCCATATCTGCCGCTCACGGACGGTCACGTCCGGCCCGGGAAGTATCTATCCGTGAGCTTTCTTAACCACTTCAAGCTTACATGCGCCCTTTGCACGGCAGCCATTTTTCAGGCCGCGATTGTCAGTAATCTTAGTTGCGCGAGAGTAAATCAGGCGATTTACCGGCTGCCATCTGATAGTCGAAACTCTACTGTGAGGTGACTGACTTCGTGAACAGGTTTGAGCCGCTCACGAATGCTGTCGGCGTTCGCAGTGGCGTCGCCAAGGACGCTGACGATGGCAGCATGGGCTTGTGGCCCAACCCGCCAGACGTGCAGGTCCGTAATGGAGGCATCTCCCGGCTTCTCAACCAGTTCGCGAATTTCCTCGGCAACGTGCATATCTGTCTGGTCCAGCAGTACCCCAGCTGTAATCCCCATCAAGCTCCAGGCCCAACGTGCGATGACAATGGCGCCTACGATGCCCATGGCCGGGTCCAGCCACACCCAGCCGAGATATCGCCCGGCGAGCAGTGCAATTATGGCCAGCACCGAAGTGAGTGCGTCAGCGATGACATGGACGTAGGCCGACTTCAGGTTGTTGTCATGGCCGTGATGGGCATGGCCGTGATCATCATGATCGTGCCCATGACTGTGCCCGTGACCCAGCAACAGCGCACTGACGAGGTTGACGACCAGGCCGACAACTGCGATGAGCGTAGCAGTACCGAACTGAACATCTGTTGGCTGCAAGAGGCGCATGACAGACTCAACTCCGATGCCCAGGGCGACCAGGCCGAGAATCAGTGCCGAAGCGAACCCGCCCAGGTCACCAACCTTGCCGGTGCCGAAACTGTAGCGCTGGCTGGATGCATGACGTCTTGCGTATCCGTAAGCGACTGCGGCGATGCCCAGCGCCCCGGCGTGGGTTGCCATGTGAAAGCCGTCGGCGAGCAACGCCATCGAGCCTGTGAGATAGCCGGCGGTGATCTCGCCAATCATCATCACAACAGTCAGGGCCACAACCCAAAGCGTACGCTTGGCATTTTCGTCGTGGGCCGAGCCAAGGAACATGTGGTCGTGTGTGTGGTTGATGTTGATGCTGTTCATGGACGTGTTCACTTGGAGTAGCGTCGGATGGCTTCCAGTAGCTCTTCGACACCCTTGCTACGCTCTTCTTCGCTGAGTGCTGGGTTAGCGACATGCTCCCGTGCATGGTCCTCGATGATTTCCTCCATCAAGCCATTGATGGCTCCGCGAGTAGCGGCAACAAGGTGAAGTGTTTTGGCGCAATCGTGGTCTGATTCCAATGCCCGTTCAACGGCTTGGATTTGCCCGGCGATGCGTTTTACGCGCTTGAGAAGATCGTCTTTGTTTGCTGCGATATGACCCATGGGATACCCCCTATACCTATCTACGCCTATGATAGGCATACCCCCTATACCTATGCAAGGTCGTTGCCCGAAACCCCAGGCAGGTAAAGTCATCTAAGAGCTAGAGGGAACGGGTATCTGTTTGTACCGACAGCTGTTCTCCGCAAAGGGCAGCTTCGGGTCGATAGCAGTCTGCGATCGGCTGACTTCAACCCTGAGCGGGCACCATCTGCATCGGGGCCGCTTCGCGCCCCATCGCCGACAAGCCCGGCTCCCACTGGTACAGTGCTGGCCTGAAAGCTGGTGACACCCCTGCGAAAGCCAGAGGCCAGCACAGTACTTCCAGGTCACCGACGCCGTCAGGTTGCTCGGGGCGCTGTAACTGGCAGGCGTGAACCAGGCATGCCAGTCGTGCATCTATTGTCGCGTCTATTTCAGAAGCTGTACCGGGCAGTGACAGTGAAGTTACGCAGATCACCATAGACGTCGTACGGGCTCCAGGTGTTGTTGCTGGCGATTCCCTGGTAGTACTTCTTGTCAAACACGTTGTTCACGTTCAACCGCGTGTCGAGCTTCTCGCTAACCTTGTAGCCCACCATCAACCCGTATACCGCGTAAGCACCTTGGTCGATGTGATAATTGCCGAACGCATTGGAACCTTTGTTGAAGATGCTGCTCTGGGCATAGACGTTGCCGCCGACACGCCATTTGTGCAACTCGCCCGGCAAGGTGTAGGTGGTGCTGAGCTTGAACAGGTGTTCGGGCAGGTCGGTGTCGAACTTCGTGCCCTCTTTGGTTTTGTCGGCGTCCTTGCGGTATTGGGTCTGCGAGTAGGTGTAGCCAGCGCCCACCTGCCAGTTCGGGGTCAATGCCCCCATCAACTCCAGGTCGATACCCTGGGTACGCACCTTGCCGGAGGCTTCGTAGCAGGTAAAGTTGGTGCAACCGGCCTGGTCGGTAGTTTCCGCCGCGCGATTTTCCTGATCGATCTGGAAGACAGCCACGCTGGCATTGAGCGCGCCGTCGAAGTACTCACCCTTGATACCTATTTCGTAGTTCTTGCCTTCGATCGGGCGGATGATCGAGGCATCTCGGGCCAGTTCCGACTGGGGCATGAAGATATCGGTGTAGCTTGCGTAGACCGAGTGATGGTCATCGAGGTCGTAGATCACGCCGGCGTAACGGGTAACGTTACGGGTTACCTTGTAGTCGGCATTGGTGTAGTAGCCATCATTGATCTCGCTGTACACCGACTGGTTGTCATACCAGTCCAAACGCGCGCCAACGATCAGCTTGAGCGGGTCGGCCAGGTTGATCCGGGTGGTGGCATAAACCCCTTCCTGCTCGACGTGCTCGCTGAGGGTGTAGATGTCGGCCACAGAAGGCTTGCTCACACCACTTGGGTTGACGCTGAACAGATCGTCGACCGGCAGGAACACGGTACCGCCGTGGGCGCTGGTCTTGACTTCACGCTTGCTGGCACCGACCACCAGCTCATGCTGGCGCTCGAGCAACTTGAACGGGCCACTGGCGTACACATCGTAGGTGGACTGGTCATAGTCACGCCGCTGGTTGAACACCCGCTGGCGGAGAACTTCTGCAGCCGGCGTGCCGGTGCGCTCGAACACCGCCCCTTGCATGGCAAAGTCCGACCAGCTCTTGGAAGCGGCCAGGTGCAGGCGCCAGTCGTTGCCAAAGCTGTGGTCGAGCTCGGCGAAAGCCGTGGTGTTGTCGATGTCCTGATAGCTCCAGTCGTAACCAACGTTAGTGGAGCGGGAGTAACCGACGTGGCTGCCATCACGGTTGACCGGCAGGCCACCCCAGTTGATGTTGTTATTGTCGTTCTGGTTGGAGGCACCCAGGCTCAGGGTGGTGCTGTCGGTCAGGTCGAACTCGGTGATGCCATAGAACAGGCCACGCTCGCGACCCGCGTAGTCCTGGTAGCTGTCCTTGTCGTGGTAGGCGCCCACGAAACGCCCGCGCACGCTGGCGCTGTCACTGAGCGGGCCACTGAGGTCCAGCTCGCCGCGGTAGTTGTCCCAACTGCCGGCGGAACCTGTGACGCTGCCCTGGAACTGCTGGGTGGGCCGTTTGCGCACCATGTTGATCGCCGCCGACGGGTTGCCTGCACCCTGCATCATGCCCGTGGCACCGCGCACGATTTCGACCCGGTCATACGGGGCCATATCGGCTGCGGCGACCCAGTCGGCGTTGTAGGTTGTCGGCAAGCCGTCGAACATCAGGTTGGTGACGGGAAAGCCACGCGAGAAATACTCGCTGTTGGCTGGGCGTGCTGCCGACATCCGCAGGCCGGGGGTGGCCTGCACCACGTCATCGAGGCTGCGCATGGCCTGGTCGTCCATCCGTTGCCGGGTGATGACCGTTACCGACTGCGGCGTTTCGCGTATGGACAAAGGCAGCTTGGTGGCGCTCTGCATGGCGCTGGAGGTGTATGAACCAGTGCCTTCGGTGGTACTGCCAAGAGCCTGCCCGGTGATGCTGGTGGCCCCCAGCACCACCGCGCCATCGCCACCGTCAACCAGCAAATAGATGCCGTTGGCCTGGCGCACTGCCTGCAGGTTGCTACCAGCAAGCAGCGTGGCAAAACCGCCCGCGACGCTGTAGCTGCCCCTGAGCCCAGCGGAGCGGCGGCCCTCGGTACTGGCACCGTCGAACGACAGTGTAACGCCCGCGGCGCTGGCGAATTGACCCAAGGTTTCGGTCAGCGAACCCGGTGCAATATCGTAGCTGCGGGTTTGCTCCTGGGCCACCGATGCGGCAACGGCATTGCCCCCTGCCATGTACATTGCGCCCAAAGCCAGGTGTACGGCCAATGCCAATGCTGGATGCGACTGTCGCGTGTTGCTCATGTTTCCCTCCCCAGGAACATTCGATTGAACATGTGGGAGGAAAAGCCGAACGAGCTGCCAGCAAAGTGCAAGGTGGCGAACATTTTTTTCCGCGTGCGGCGGTCAGCTGCCTGGCAACACGGTCACCCAGTAACGCGTGCGCCGATGCACCTTGAGCGGGAATGCACTTTCCAGCGCGGTCAGCGCCAGGTCGGTGTCGGCGATCGGGAACGCGCCGGAGATCTTCATGCGCGCTACGCCAGGGTCGCAGCTCAACAAGCCGGGCCGGTAGCGCGACAAATCCGCCAACAGCTCAACCAGCGGGGTGTCGATGGCCACGACGCTGCCTTGCGCCCAGGCAGCGACGCTGGCGTCATTGGCACGCAGCGGGCCAATGCCTTGGGCGTTGAACGTTGCGCGCTGGCCGGCTACCAGGCGCATTTCGTAAAACCTGCCGACAGAAACCTCGACAGCTTTCTCCAGCACGGCCACTTCGCTGCGGTGGTCGTCGACACTGACCTGAAACTGCGTGCCTAGGGCGAACACACGGCCATCGCGGGTGTCGACCATGAACGGCCGGGCAGCGTGATCGCGTGCAGTGGTGATCAGCACCTGGCCGCGCCGCAACAGCAAACGCCGTTGCTGGCCATCGAAAAACGCGTCCACCGCCGTGTCGGTGTCCATCAGCATCCGACTGCCATCGGCGAGTTGCACCGTGCGCTGATCACCGACACCCGTACGATAGTCGGCGGCCCAGACCTGCCGGGTTTCGCTGCGCCAGCCGACACCACCGAGCACACCACCACCCAACAGCACGGCCAGCCCATACAATACCTGGCGGCGGGCCTGCCCTGCGCCGAGCAAGGTCGAAGCGGCGAGGCGCCCAGGCAAGCCGGCAAAGCGGTCGCTGACCGCCAGCATCCTCTGCCACGCCTCACGGTGCAGCGGGTCGCTGTCGTACCAGCCCTGCCAGCGCGCTTGCTCCTCTGTGCTGGCCGACTGGGTGGACAACTGCGCATACCAGCGTGCCGCCTCGCGAACGGCCTGGCGCGGGGCAGGCCCTCGAGTTGCGCCAGCACGAACACCTCGCGCACCTTGGCGCCGAGGCCGGCGAGCATGCGGTCGAGCTCGATCAGGGTTTCGAACATCATCACCTGGGCTTCGGAGCTGGGCACGTGGGTCTCAGGCGAAGCGGCCAGTGCTTCGAGGTAAGCCTGCTCCAACGAGCGACGGCGATACAGGTCGATCATCAAGCCTTTGGCCACCTTCGACAGGTAGTGCCGGGGGGCGCGGATCTCATCGGCGGTACGCGCCTTGAGTACCTTGAGGAACGTATCCTGCACCAGGTCCGCAGCATCGCAGTGGTTGCCCATACGCTTGCGCAACCAGCCGAGCAGCCAAGGGCTGTGTTCGACGTAGAGCGTGCCGACGGAGGCAGAAACAGACGAGTCGGCCGAGATGGAGGCTATCTCAAATAGGAATTGCTCTTATTATTGTTTGTGAGCGTGAGGACTGGCAATACCTGTGGCTGCGGGTTTACCCGCAAAGCAGGCGGTGCGGTGGATGGCACCGGCTGTGCAGGTGTTCGCGGCTGAACCCGCTCCCACAAAGTGGGCTGCCCCCAAGAAAGAGCAGACGGGGCTCTGAAGCGTATGTCGACCGGCGCTTCCTTGCAGATGAGGGCGCGTCATTCAACCTGTCAGCTGACCAGGGCGGTGCAGTTGACCGCATCGCCCATTGCCGTAGAATCGCGCGCCCCAATTTCAACAAGCATGGCGAGAGGGAGCTTCAATGCAACGGGTGATGATCATTGGTCAGCCGGGTTCTGGGAAAAGTACCCTGGCGCGCAAGCTGGGCGAGCGCACGGGCTTGCCGGTCGTGCATATCGACACGATTCATTGGCAGCCAGGCTGGGTGGAGCGGAGCCGGGACGAGAAGACGCGTCTATGCCACGAGGTCGAGGCTCGTGAGCGCTGGATCTTCGAAGGCGGCCATTCGGCCACATGGAGCAACCGCCTGGCCCGCGCTGACATGGTGATATGGATCGATCGCTCGGCGCCGCTTCGATTCTGGCGCGTGCTCCTCAGAACGATGCTGAACCGCGGTCGGTCCCGGCCAGACTTGCCGGATGACTGCCCGGAACTGCTGGCCACCCTGCCGGAGTTTTTCAGGTTCATGTGGCGGACGAAAACCTCGTCTCGCAAGGCAATGAAGCGATTCGTGGCGACGGTGCCGTCGGGGTGTCGCGTGGTCTGCCTGCGGTCCAATCGGGAGGCCGAGATTTTTCTCGCAAGCATGGGCACGCAGCCTGATGGGGTTGTGCAAGGTCATTAGATGGCGGCGGGCGCCTGCCGAAACGGCGCATTAGAACGTTCTTACCTGCCCAAGGATGGCCCATGGCGCTGACCAGCAAGATCACGACCCACAACCCCGCATGGCCGCAACGGTACGAAGCGGACAAACTGCTGCTCGCCTTGGCATTCGGCGATGAGCTTGTCGCCATGCACCATGTAGGCAGCACAGCTGTCCCGCAACTTGCAGCCAAGCCTGAAATCGATGTGCTGATCGAGGTTTCGGAGCATCGCAATGAGGCAGCGCGGGACGAGGTTCTGCTGACGCTGGGGTATGTACGCGGCAGTGACCTGTCGCAAGGGCACCATTTCTACCGCCGCAATGTTGGCGAGGTGCGAACCCACAAGATCCACATTTGCAGGTGTGGCCATCAATCAGTCATCCAGATGCTGACGTTCAGAGATCTGCTCAGGAACGACAGCTTACTTCGGCAGCGATATCAAGACCTAAAGATTGAGCTGGAAGCCACCAATACCGGCGGTATGGCTGAGTATCTGGAAAAGAAGGGGCCGTTCATTATCGCGGCGTTGCTTGAGGGGGATAACAGGCGACGGTGATGGTCCGCTAGGGGGCGACAGCTGCCGGTCGCGCACGACCGCTTTCGACCCATAGCTGCCCTTGGCGGAGGGCAGCTAACGGCCAAAAGCGGTCAGTGACAATATTCGCAAAGTCTACCGCTCAGCTTCCCGAAGACCGATCTCGACTATTCGTTAGGTACAGCACCATCGCTGCGCGAGCCGCATCTTTGACTGCTGCTCCGCGCAGTGCTGCAATGGGGTCACGTTATCCGTATAGGATGTTGCTCCATGCGAGTGAATCTCCAAACACTCCCGACGCGATACCTTCAGCCTCAACCAAGGTGATATTCGCGCCTTTATCAGCCAGGTGTTACGCCAGCGAAGCGCCCACGATGCCGGCACTAATGACAACGACTCGTTTGTCCAGAGCATTTCCCATATCAACCTTCATTCTGTAGACCTGAAGGCGGTTTCAGTGTCTGCCTCTGGTCGATTTCTGCTTGTCGTAAGGGGCAGCAGTTGTCGTCTAGAAAGCAGATGTAAATTTGTCTGAAGTGGCGAAATAGCTGCCAAAATCATCATGTTAAAACGCCGCCTGAAATGGCAGCAAGATAAGCGCGTGAGTGTTGTTGGCACTGGAGGGTAGCGAAAAATCGTTCAGCTACTACGGTAAGCGTCATCAACGACTATAGTCATTGGTGAGCCAGAGCGAATCTGACCATTCCCCTGCCAACCTGGCCTAATCCAATTCCGCGATTACACGGCGGATCTTCTTGTGTTCCTTGATGCGGAACGTGAACGTTTCGCTGCCGAAATCACTCAGGCTCAGGCTGAGATCGAGGCAGCGTTGTCTTTTTTTGAACCCCTTGATGGTGGATGGAGTTATCCCACCGGGCACGTCGCATCCCACTGAGCACGTCCCAACCACCCATCTATCAAGGTTCAAGCAATGAATACTTTAGAGTTCGATGATGCACAAAAAACCAATGGCGACCTGGTTCAGGGGCCGCTGCCGGCCGGCACTGTCGCGCCCGACTTCACTCTTCACGCAACCCCTGATCAACAGTTGTCGCTGCGTGAGCTAAAGGGAAATCCCGTGATATTGGCGTTTTATCCCGCTGACTGGACTTCGGTGTGTGGTGACCAACTGACTTTGTACAACCAGTTGCTACCCACATTCAGAGAATACGGTGCGGCGCTACTGGGTATCTCGGTTGACAGCGCCTGGTGTCATCAGGCCTTTGCCAAAGATCGGAATTTTCACTTCAGCCTGCTGGCCGATTTCGAGCCCAAAGGGGCTGTGGCACGACAGTATGGAGCGTACCAGTCCCAGCTCGGGGTTTGTAAGCGTGCGCTGTTCGTGATTGACAAGGACGGGGTGGTTGCCTGGAGCTACGTCTCCCCGATGGCAATCAACCCTGGTGCGGACGGTATTCTGGATGCGCTGGATGCTTTGGCGAATTCGCCACAAAGCACGCCAACCAAAAATTAACAGGTGATTAGATGGCCACTCTCAAAGTCCCGGTAAGTGCCAACGACCATCGCCAGGGAAGTGCGCATGCCAAGGTCACCTTGGTCGAATTTGGCGACTATGAATGTCCCTATTGCGGTGAAGCTTATTGGATGGTCAAGAATCTGCAACAGCATTTTCGCGATGACTTGCTGTTTGTGTTCCGTAACTTCCCTCTGACCACCGCTCACCCCCATGCATTGGGTGCAGCGGTCACCGCTGAGTATGCCGGGAGTCGAGGATTCTTCTGGGAGGCCCACGACGAATTGTACGAAAATCAGGATCGATTGGGCCTGCCGCTGTATCGCGCCATCGTTCTCAAACACGGCCTTTCCAGGGAGGAATTCGATCTTGCAATGCAAGAGGATACTTACATTCCCAAAATACAAGCCGATTTCAATGGCGGTGTACGCAGCGGCGTGAATGGCACCCCAGCGTTTTACATTGACGGGCTTCGCTATGACGGAGTTCCAGAGTTCATCGGGATGAGTCAGATGATTGAGCTTTTGTTAGTGCGTGGACGAAATCGCTAGAGAGCCAAATCGGCTTGGCATCACCAATATCGGAGCCGAGGAAAAACCAACGTCAGCTTCCTTTTACATTAAAGAGGTGGGCACGGAGCCGGCAACTAATGAAATCTTTGAAGTATTATGAAGAAAATCGACACGCCACATGGTTGGAGTTGTTTTTTGACCTGACTTTCGTTGTTACGATAGGCCAAGTTACGCACACTCTCGGACATGTTCATGATGGGCACTTTGAACATAAGCAATTATGGGCATTCTTACTGCTTTTTGTGCCGTTGTGGTGGATCTGGTCCAGTCACACGATTTACTCCAATAGGTTCGATACAGACAGCAATCTTCACCGTTTGGCAACATTATTCATAATGCTCCTGCTCATTGTGCTATCGGCACGGATCGGGGAAGACTTGGAAGTGAACTACCCGCTCATTATTGCCTGCTATTTTGGTATACGTGCAATCATCAGTGTTATGTATATTTCATCCATTAGCAAACTCGATTCTCGCGGCGAACTTTCCTCAAGGCTTGGCTTCGCCCTATTAGTTAGCGCAGTTATTAGCCTTTCATCCGTTATTTTTGACCCGCCCTTGCGTTACCTTGTTGCTTATATTGGGATTGTTCTTGATATTCTGTTTCCTGTATTTTTCTGGACTAAACTAAAACCGTTGCCAGCACACACAGAGCACTTGGTTGAGCGCATAGGCCTACTCACCCTAATCTTATTGGGGGAGTCAATTATTAGCCTTTCCGGAGGCTTATCTAACATTCAATGGGGTTATTATAATGTGATGGCAGCCATCACCGGATTTATCATGATTTGCAGTATCTGGTGGATCTATTTTGATAGTTTTTACTTGCTGAACAAACATCAAAGCAGTATGAGTGGACACGCCTTAATCTACTCGCACCTTTTTCTTTTTATGGGGCTGGCACTTCTGGCAAATTTGATTAGGCATGCGATCCTGAACGACATTGCGATACGCGATTTCCAGATTATGTCGATCACCGGCATGGCCTTGTTTTTCCTAGGTAAGCAATATGGCTATTTCATAGCCGTGAGTAGAATAAGGAAATACATCCTACAAAACACGTTGATAGTGTTTTCTTTGGGCGGGTTAGTCGTGTTTTTACCCCGCGTCGAGTACATATTGGTCGGCCTGACAGCAACCATGATCTCTTATGTTTTTCTAAATTTCAGATATCGTTGAATCATCATTATCAGACCAGAGGGTGGGACCAAGTGAGCAAGTGGCTGACTTGCGGTTACATGCTGCCCACTACGTCGTTCTCACTGCTCGTGCGCTACTCGCCGCTACCCTTGGTCTATTTGGGTTTGTAATCCTGGTATCGTCGACCATAGTTAAGAGTCTCGGATGCCCCTCTTAGCTATCGCGATCTGATAGCGCCAGCCGCATCGTAACAACAGGAGCCACATCATGGTCAAAGTAGCGTTGTTCGTTCGCCTAGAAGCAAAACCCGGGAAAGAAAAGGATGTAGAGAGCTTTCTTTTGGGTGGCCTTCCGTTAGTGGAGGAGGAGCCAGCCACTACAGCCTGGTTTGGAATCCGCTTGGGGCCGTCCACCTTTGGCATCTTTGACGCATTCCCGGATGAAGCGGGCCGGCAGGCTCATCTTTCGGGCAAGGTCGCGGCGGCGCTTATGGCAAACGCTGCCGAGCTATTTGCCGAACCGCCATCAATCGAGAAGGTTGACGTCCTTGCGGCCAAGCTACCCGGCTAAGCAAACCCAGTAGGAAGCTCCAGTCAGTACTGGGAGGCCCACGATGTATTTTGTGAAAATCAGGATAGCTTGGGCCTGCTGCTGTTCCGGGCGGTGATCAATCAAAACACTTGTATTGAAGATAAATGTCATGGCTAAAGTGCCGTGTCCAGGGTTCATGCCATGCTTGCGCGCTCGGTATAAGTGAAAGGATACGCGCGCAAATCGTGTCCAGGGACGGCGTGGAAGCCGCACAGAATCTGCAAGGCAACGTGCTCATCACGGGTTTAGGCTGGGTAGGGTAGATTGTTTGCCGGGCACCGGTCGCTCATGGCGCGAAGATCTCCATCATTGATATAGAACCGGAGGTCATCCGCGCCGTGACACCTTATGGTTTCGTCAAGTGAGCATTCGTCGGCGTAGCAGTGACCGATGTTCAATGAGCTGCCTGACGCGGCTGCACTCCGAACTGCGCAACGATGTGCGTACCCAATTCCTCAATAACTTCCACCGCAGGGCGCTTGCCGTATTTGAGATTGAGAATGACGTGGTCCACGCCGATTTCCTCAAGCGACTCCAGCAAAAAACGTAGATGGTAACGTCCAAGTCTGAACCCCAAATGGATACGTGTGGGTGGCGTTGACGGATTCTCATCGAGATCGATGTACAGCGACTGAGTAAAGGGCTTATACACAGAACCACATTGTTTCGTGACCTCCAGTCGCCAATCTTCCACGACCAGCCGCTGCATGTTCGGAATGCGTGGATAGTTGATCCATCCGTTGCTCTCACGCGCGATCCAATCCAGTGACTGGCGACTGTTGCCGGTCACGAGCATTGGAATGAATTGGGTGGTCGGTTTCGGAATCAGGTCTGCGCCTTGCATTTCACCAGTGCTCCAGTGGATGGGCTCAAAACTGGTGCTGTGGGCGCGGCGAATCACTTCGTAGTGTTCTCGAAAGATCTCTCCACGCCTTTCTGGATCGACGCCAAACGCCGAAAACTCCACTGGCCGATCTCCCGAAGCAACCCCCAGAATCAAGCGACCAGTGCTCAACTGATCTACGCTGGCTGACGCCTTGGCCGTGTGCAGGGGATGGTGCAGCGGGATGGCGATGGAGGCGGTGCCAAGTGCAATCTCCGAGGTATGGGCGGCCATATAACCCAGGTAAACCCAGGGGTCGAAGACTTGGCCGACATCGCCGAAGCCAGGGTCGCGAAGCGGCACGTCGCGAAACCAGAGCGCGCAGAAGCCCAGCGCCTCGGCTTGTTTAGCCAGTGTGACCTGGCTGAGCATGCTCGGAGTGTCCCCGTCGAACGCCTCCATGGGAAAGAATAATCCAAGGCTCAAATGCCCCTGAGTGAAGGTTCGGCTGAACCCTCGATGCTTCTGGTAAGGAATCGTGCTCGGCCGATACATACGGATTGACCTCATGGCAGAACGTGAACAGCGCCCCCGTTTCCAGAGGTGCTGCGGCATCGGTCGCTTTTGAACGGCAGTGGGGGGACTGGGTCTGGCTTTTACCCGTTGCGCCGTACTGCTGGTCGTGTGGACCGGACTCAGGGGGCAGTTGCTGGCGATAGGCGCGGGTTGGTCCGGGTGGGTGTTAAGCGGACGGTCAAAGGAAGTCAGATCTCTCGGTTCTATACCACCAGATGGGCAAGGCGTTCGAGGAATCATTCTATAAGCGTAGGCGGTTTTGCAGCTCTCCGCCATATTCTTACAATCGAGCCGCTGGCGGGCGAAAGTCGCGTATCGAAGGCCGTTATCGGTCGTTTCCTGCCATTCCAGAACGGCCGCTATTGGCCGGTAGCTGCCTTTCGCGGAGGGCAGCTATGGGTCGATAGCTGCCGTCCGCGTGTGGCAGCTTACGACCCCGGCTGTGTGAAAACGCCTGCAATTGTCCAACCTTTTGATCGTCGAGATCGTGGCGGGGACGATCATGAAGCGATTCACTGAAGGTGAGTCTCGGACACAAGTTACGTTGCTGCCGGAGTGCCTGGACGACTACATCACCAAAAAACACCCAGTTCGGGTAGTCGACGTTTTTGTCGATGAACTCGACCTTGGAGCACGCGGGTTCGAGGGTGTCGATCCTGCGGCAACGGGTCGTCCGGCCTACCATCCAGCAGTCCTGCTGAAAATCTGCATCTATGGCTACCTCAACCGGATTCAGTCCAGCCGCCGGCTTGAGCGCGAAGCAGAGCGCAATGTCGAGCTGATGTGGTTAACGGGCCGGTTGGTTCCTGAATCCAAAACGATTACCGGCTTTCGCCGAGACAACGGCAAAGCCATTCGCAGCGTCTGCCGGCAATTCGTAGTGCTTTGCCGCAACCTCAATCTGTTATCCCAGTCGATCATTGCCATCGACGGCAGCAAATTCAAAGCCGTAAATAACCGCGACCGCAACTTTACCCAGGGCAAGATCAAGGCGCGCATGCAGCAGATCGAGCAGAGCATTGACCGCTCTCTTGCGGCGATGGGTTCGGCGGATCGGGCAGCGCTCGAGGTCGCCGGGGCAAAGGCTGAACGGCTGAGCGAAAAAATAGAAAAACTGAAACAGCAGATGACGAAGCTCAAGGACATTGAAGCCGAGGCTATTACAGTCGAAGCCGTGCAGATCCGATTGGAGCACAACCCAGGAAAGATGAAGGTTCGCCGGCAGACGGTGGAGCATCCCTTCGGAACGCTCAAATGACCTGACTTGACCAACGCCTTCCCCATAACTGGAACTGCCCGTCAGCCACCTGTATTGATCGAAACCACATGCCCGATTGACGGCCGCATACCCTGCACGGGTTCGTTGTCAAACGCTGGAGCATACGCTTTAATGCCAATTTACCATTTAAACAATCGGCGACTTGATGCCTTATCCGTCTGACCTTTCACATGACATCAGTACGATTGCCAAGGTCGAGGCCGTCCCGCTTATTCTCAATATGGTTAAGCATGTCACCGGCATGCGCTTTGCGGCAATTGCGCGTGTCACCGAGACGAAATGGGTGGCTTGCGCCGTCGATGATTCTATTGATTTTGGGCTCATGCCGGGCGGCGAGTTGGTGCTGGAAACGACGATTTGCCACGAAATTCGTCAGCACCACAAACCCGTCATATTCAAGCATGCCAGTGAGCACCCGGTGTATTCAGCCCACCACACCCCTAGGACATACGGCTTAGAAAGCTATGTCTCCATACCTATCATCAGGACAAACGGGGATTTTTTCGGAACGCTCTGTGCTATTGATGAGGTTCCAGCACGTTTTGATGAAGATGCGGTGTGCAAAACACTAACGCTTTTCGCCCAGTTGATAGCTGTTCAACTCGACGTTTTGGCGGACCTTGAGGCCAAAACGATTGAACTGGCCAATGCAGCCGAGACCGGCATTGTCCGTGAGCAGTTCATTGCCGTACTGGGGCATGACCTCCGTTCGCCACTGAGCGCTATCAGAATGAGCGCTGATCTACTGGAGGCCAAGCTTCCCGCCGGTCGCGAGCAGCAGCTTGCCATTGCAATACGACAAAGCTCGCAGCGGATGAATCACTTGATTGAGGATGTCCTGGATTTTTCTCGAGCAAAGTTGGGGGGAGGCATTCCGGTCAAACGGACTTTAGTGGATAACCTGGGTGACGTTTTTACTGCCGTCATCAATGAAATCATGATGAGTCATCCCAACGTCACAATCCGTCAAGAGGTGGTCATTTCACCTGGGGTGTTCTGTGATGCTGGGAGAATGGGGCAATTGCTTTCAAACCTGTTGGGCAATGCCGTTGCTCATGGGGCGCGTGATTGTCCGATAGACGTGAGCGCAAGCATGCAAGAAAATCATATAGTGCTGTCAGTGATGAACCATGGCCCAGAAATCCCCGACGTTTTGTTACCGCTACTGTTTCAGCCGTTCAAAAGAGCGGCAGGGGGTCGCGGGGAGGGGCTGGGGCTCGGTTTGTATATCGCATCTCAGATCGTAGCGGGTCACAACGGGACGCTATCGGTAACCTCTACGCCTGAGGACGGCACGCGCTTCATAGCGAGGTTCCCTGGCACTTTGGAGTGGACGGAAGAGGGCTAGATGTAAGTCTCGGTTGATAGGTTGCTTCGCCGAACGCCTGGTTGTATGCGCGACAGCGCAGCCATGAGGTAGAGGGCTGCTGTGGCCTGCCGAAGAACATTCGAGCGCGGCCAGCAGGCAAGCATGCAAAGCGGCCTTGCGCTCGATGAACCGCCACCCCATGCCTAGTTCGCGGGCAAGAGGATCACAAAGTTCTTTTTCATGTCTTCCAGTACGGTCCATTTGCCCTTGGCGCCCGGTTCGATAATGAACGTGTCGCCAGCGGCCAGTGTGATGGGGGCGCAACCCTCAAGCTCGATGACGCAGCATCCACTCAGGACATGGCAGAACTCCCAGACTTTATAGTCGATGCGCCACGCGCCGGTGCTGGCTTCCCATTCTCCGGAAATGCGACCTTGTTGTTCATCGTGATAATACTTGGACGTCAGCGTATGAGGCGTGCCTTCCACGACCGCTTCGAAAAAGGGAAGGTCGCGCACCGGTTGGATATCCAGTTCGCGGAATACGGTCAGCTTCTTGTTCATGGTTTTTTCTCGAGCACGTTGTGGGTAGGGCGATACATCAAATAGGCTTCACCGGTTACGTTCAGCATCGGGTGCGGAACGATCTGGCAGGTTTTAACAATTTGAAAGCCGTGACGTTCGTAGAAGCGGCGTGCACCGTGGTTTTCGGCATAATCAATCAGGCATAGCCCATCAAGGCCAGCGTCCTCAGCGCGTTGCTGAGCGTGGCGAAGAAACTGGACGCCCAGCCCTTGGCTGCGCCAGGCTTCATCCAGGGCCAAGCTGGATATGTATAAGGTGTCGGGTATCTCCATGTCGGAATACGGCGCGAGGACCGGGTCGGTCTCGACAGGCCTGTCAGGGGTCTCGCGCAAAGCATAGCTATGCATCATGCCGATGACGCGCCCTTCGAAAATGGCCATCAGGCAGTTCTTGTAGGAAAAGTCGCCCTGTTCCCTGGCATAGCGAGACGTGCCGACACTCAGCAATGCTTCTCCAGGTGTTGCAAGCTTGCTCCATATGTAATCGGCCATGCCCTCCGATGTCAGTTGAAAGAAGCGCGCAATATCTTGCGCATCCGAGGCATGAGCGGGTCTGAAGTCGATAAGCATGTGCGGTGCTCCCATGGGATCGGGTACTTGATTTTCAAGGATTACCCCTTTGGCCAGGTGGCAGGTTAGGTGGATTCAACGGTACCCATCATGCTCTGGGCGAACACCGTCAGCACGGCATGCGACGCTGCTTCAGCTCGGTAAAGTGAAACCCTGCGCACTGGCGCTGGGATTGGGAGATCTGCGCGGGTGAGCCGTTCACGCGGCTCGATGAGGCGTTGCAAGCCTGCGCCAATCGGCTGGGCGACGCTTGCTGGTTACTGTCAGCCGTGCCGCCAGGTCGCTGGCCGGCCTGGCTGATGAGCTCATCATCCAGGCCTTGCGCCGACAGGCGATAAAGGCCCGTGAACGGCCGACCCGCAACACAGGATACCCATGAGAAGGGGCGGCATGCCGCTGGCCTTGGTTTCAGGACTATTCAGCGGAGCTGAGGGCTGGTCCATCGTGACCGGCGAAATGCGCCGATTCAAAAATGCGCCGGTCAGTGCTGCGCGCTCTCTACCGCAATGCTTTCGCCGCAAACTTCCAGGTGCTTGATGCTGCGATTGGCGATGGCGTAGTGGATCAACGCGCCCAGGCCTGCACCGAAGAACCAGGAGAACTGCGACAGCGTCTCGAACGCCGGCACAAGCGCCAGCACGATGGCGATCAGCGAAGCCGGGATAAAGGCGGCCACGGCGCGCAGGTTGACCCCGCCGCTGTAGTGATAGGCGGCTTCTGTGCTTTCGCTATACAACTGCGGCAGGTTCACCCGGCTGCGACGTACCAGGTAATAGTCGGTGACGATGATGCCGTACAGTGGGCCGAGCAGGGCGCCCAGGCCGCCGAGGAAATACACGATCACGGATGGGCTGTTGTACAGGTGCCAGGGCAGGATCACTACCGCGATTGCGGCACTGAGCAAGCCAGCGCGGCGGAAGTTCAGCAGGTTCGGCGCCAGGTTGGCGAGCACGTAGGCCGGCGCGACGAAGTTGGCCATGATGTTCACCGCCACGGTGACGATCAGGAAGGCCAGGCAGGCCAGCACCAGGCCGGCAGTGTTCGGGATGGCGGCGACAATGTCGGTCGGGCCCTGCACCAGCTTGCCGTCAATGCTGAACTGCGCACCGGCCAGCACCACGGCGATCAGCGCGAAGCCGAGCATGTTCACCGGCAGGCCCCAGAAGTTGCCCACGCTGATGGTGCGCCGATCCGGGCAGTTACGGGTAAAGTCGCAGAAGTTGAGAATCATGGTGCCATACAGCGAAACCCACAACGCAGCGGCGCCGAGCACCTTCAGCCACTGGCTGGAGCCGGTTGGCGCGTTGCCGCTGGACCAGGCTATCGACAGGCCACTGCGCCAGTACATCCACCCCGCCAGGCAGGCGAACGCGACCAGAATGATCGGCCCGGTGATCGACTCGAAGCGGCGCACCATCTCCATGCCGTAGGCGAAGATCGCCACCTGCACACACCAGATACCAAGGAAGGTGAGCCAGCCCAGGGTCGACAGGCCGAGGATCGAATTCTGGTCGTAGGCCTTGAGGTCCGGAGCGATGGCGGTCAGCAGCACGCGCAGCACGACCGAGGCGAGGTAGGTCTGGATGCCGAACCAGGCGATGGCGATCACCGCACGGATCAGTGCCGGAATCTGCGCCCCATGAATGCCGAAGCTGATCCGGCACAACACGGGGTAGGGCAGGCCGGTCTTCTGGCCCATGTAGCCGGACAGGTTCATCAGGCCGTAGATCACCATCGCGCCGAGCGCGAAGGCGGCGAGGATCTGAGCGCCGCTCATGCCCAAGGCAAAGAGGCCGATGGCGAAGGAATAGTTGGCGATGTTATGCACATCGTTGGTCCACAGCGCAAACAGGCTGTAGCGCCCCCAAGTGCGATTTGCCGCGCGTGTCGGGGCAAGGTCGGCACTGTACAGGCGCGGGCTCAACGCCAGCTGACTGGGCCCAGCCGTATCGGCCGGGAGAGCATCGAGCTGGTCAACATCGGAACGTGAAATCGACGCCATCGGAACTCCATGATGGTTGTGTACTTTTATTTTTGGTCTTGTATACAAACAAGATTCGTACCAACCCATGCGTTCGGTGGCTCCCACTGCTTTATAGCCTTCATCCGGCATAGTCAGCAGGTGATCCAAGGCTGTAATTGGGAATTTTGTGCACATTTTTTGGGTAAGGTTGTTACCACTCGCACCACGGCTGGCCGTGCGCCGGGCCGGCAGCTTTTACCCGGTGTATTGAGCGGGTGGCTTTGCGGATGATGTTCCGACTAAGCTGGGGGCAGGGATATATGGGGGCTATTGGATGTTGCGTGTACCGCTTGGGCTGAGTCTGTTGCTCGCCGCCGCCATGGTCGAAGCGGCTCCCTTTCAGGTGCCCACGCCGGCCGCACTCAGGAGCCAGCTTGAAAGCCTCAAGCCTGGCCAGTTTCTCTGGTACCCGCAGGTCTCGCCGGTGGGGCCGGTGACCGTTGTGGTCAGCCTTACCGAGCAACGAGCCTACGTCTATCGCAATGGCATCGCCATTGGCGTCAGCACCGTCAGCAGCGGCAAGGCCGGCCGGGAAACCCCCACCGGGGTATTCAGCATTTTGCAGAAGAAGGTCGAGCACAAGTCCAGCCTCTACAACAGCGCACCGATGCCCTACATGGAGCGCCTGACGTGGGATGGCATCGCCCTGCACGCTGGCCATCTACCGGGGTACCCTGCCTCGCATGGATGTGTTCGACTGCCGATGGATTTTGCAAAGAAGCTGTATGAAGTCACCGGTTTCAGCTCAACCACAGTCATCGTTTCCGATACCAACAGTGCCCCGGTGGAGGTTTACCACCCCGGCGTGCTGGCGCCGACGGTCAGTGATGGCAAGGCCCAGGGCCCGCTGGTGCTGAGCAACCAGCAATTCTGGGACGACCCAGACCCGACGGCAGGGCCACTGTCGATCCTGATCAGCCGCGCCGATATGCGCGCCTACGTGTATCGCGGTGGGCAACTGATCGGTTCGGCACCTGCGCTTTCGCTTGAAAGCCGTCAGCATCGTAGCGGCATGGCGGTGTATTCCCTGCTGCAAAAGCCATCCACCCTTGCCCTCGATGACGGGCTGCCCCTGCGTTGGTCAGTGGTGGGCCTGAGCAACCCGGAGTACGGGAATACGCCCTATGAACAACTGGGGCAATTGAACATCAACCCGGCGTTCCGCCGCCATTTACGTGCGGCGATGGACGTTGGCACGATGCTGGTGATTACGGACTGGGCATCGACCCGGGATACCCGCAGCGACGGAAAATTCACGGTGATCAGCACCGAAGGCAGTGAAGCATCCAAACCATTGGTCAAGAAGTGATCGGCATTGCTGAGATAATCAAGCAAAGTAGCCAATTTTGGCTGCAATCAAGGCAAGAAAAGCCAGTTTTTCACAGGGTATTCCATGTCGATTTTCCAATTATTGCGGGGGGCCTTACGGCTTTCGGTGGCCGGTATTGGCCTGTGTTTTCTCAGCACCGGGCATGCCGCCGATGCGCAACCCCTGCCGAGTGCGGCCGAGCTGCAGCAGTTGGCGCCAAACGCCAGTCTCTCGACCTTGGCACTGGCACTCAGCGCCTATACCTGCGCGAGTCATAGCAACGCGGACAAGCTGCTGACGGTGATCGATTATTCCAAAGCCTCGCGTGACAAACGCCTGTGGGTGTTCGACCTGCGCGCCAGGAAACTATTGTTTGAGGAGTGGGTGGCCCATGGCAAGAACAGCGGCGCGGATGTGCCGACCACGTTCTCCAATGCGCCTAACAGCTTCCAGTCCTCCATCGGCCTGTATGAGACCGGGCAGACCTACAGTGGCAAGCACGGCCGCTCGCTGCGCCTGCAGGGGCTGGAACCGGGGTTCAACGACAACAGCATGTCGCGGGCGATCGTTATGCATGCTGCTGCGTATGCCGACCCCAAGGTAGTACCGGGTCTCGGGCGCCTGGGGCGCAGCCAGGGCTGCCCGGCCGTTCGTCCAGCAATTGCCGGCAAGCTGATCGAGACGCTGCAACGCGGCAGTTACGTATTTGCCTATTATCCTCAGCAAGACTGGCTGAAGAAATCGCGCTTTCTTAACGCCCAGAGCTGTGCGCTGCCCAATCAATCGGTCGCCAGCAAGTAAGCCTTCGCTCCCTTGGGGCAGGTCAGGCCCCGCAAAATGATAGTATGCGTGACGCAGCGGCACTGTGCTGAAGCAGCAGTTGGCTAGCCGGAAAGTTGTCATCGTGCTGGCGCAAGTCATTGGCAGTGGAGGGGATTGATGGAGGTTTGTTACGACGCTGAACGGATGACACTGAGTCGTGCTAACTTATCGACAACGTTAGGCAGTAACGAAAGCGATCTGTTGCTTGCCCTGATAGCAGGCATTACTGATAAAGAGGCGATAATCTCTCAAGTATGGGGTGCTCGGGGCTTGGTTGTCTCTGACAGTAGTTATTATAAAACAGTGCATGCGCTTCGTTCGAAGCTGGTTGATGTTGGTGTGCCTCGAGACAGTTTGAAAACATTGCCTAAGCGAGGGTTGATACTGCTGTGTGAAATCACCATGGTTTCCGCGGACGTTGCAGTTGAACGTGACATGCCATTGCACCTCGAGCAAGACAGGCCTCGGGCATCATCGGGCGCCAATGAGCAACCCGTCGGCAATGACAGCAAGCAGAGCGGCTCGAGTGAGACTGTAGCTGGCAAGGCGGAGCTCGCTGAAGAAAGGCAAAACGCTGTCATGGCCCCCCTTCCATTGCGTGACGGATGGATAAGAAGAAATAGCCACTTGTTTTTACCGGCTCTCGCTTTTCTAGGCGCGTCGCTCCCCGTTATTTATGCCTACCTGATGTTTCACAAGCCGCCGGACCTGGAAGCGTGGAAACGTGTCTGGGAGCGTGATGGGGCAACGCTGTACGCCGAACAGAGTGAAAATATGTCTAAGGATGATGTATTGGCGGCGATGGCCGGGTTCGAGCCGGCGTTGGTCTTGAAAGACAGCAACTATTATGTGCGCAAGCCTCTCAGTCAGTTGCTGGTAAGTTGTGTAAAGCCAGAAAGCCACGGGGAGGCATTGTGCGTAAATTATCTTCGCGTTGGAAAAAAGTGATTGGGTTTACGTCACTTCTCTCGGTTTTTATTTTTGCGGGCTTGATAAGCAATTACCTGATATCGGTCTACCGAGATAGTCCTCGGGCCCCGTGCAGCGCCTCCATTGACTTTGTTCATGTGGAGGAGGGAGAGGGGCTTTGGCGCGGCGTCGGAGATATGACGATCGACCCCAATGAGGGTGCGATCTATGCCTATTATCATGTGATAAGCCCGCGCGGTGTAAAATATGTGTATGACAGACGCTTCGAGTTGTCGCTGACGCACCTGGACACCTCGCGATATCTCTTCAAGACACGTTCTATTTCAACATTCGATGGCGATACGGCGGGAAGTCATATTCCATTCATGGCCCGTGGTTTTCAGGGCGGCATCATGACCTTCAATGCTTTCTCGGATTTTGAGTACTATTTCAATGTGAATAACCTGGTGGTAGGGGTGTGCCACGTGCCGCGTTAGTGAATATTGCGCTGTTTGAGTAGGCGCTCGTCCGCTGCCCGGGGGATGCGGTTATCAGGGCAGGGTAGGCGGTGTACAGGCGTTTGGTAAGAAAAAGTAAGGGTCAGGCGCCTGTTGAGGTGGTTAAGTAAGGCCAAGTAAGGTCGACGTAAAGCCGGTCGCGTCATCGCGAGGTACTGTGCTGCCCAGGTTGAGCATGGTGCTCGATGGTTTTACAAGGCTTTCAGGTATGCAGGGTCGACGTGTTGTGGGTAAGCAGTTAGCAGGGTATCCGTACAGGAAGCACGCGCTCGGTATTCGTAGCGTGGGGGCAGCGCCTTTTTTACTGGTTGTATTCGCTGTGTTTGCAGTGTGTGACCTGTCTTTGGCAGGAGATGTTAAGCGCTGTGAACAGCGCAGAGACGAGATTGCTCACGAAAGGGATCAGGCAATACGGTATGGGAATATATACCAGCAGAGAGGATTGGAAGCTGCGTTGTCTCGGGTTCAGCGGTATTGCCGTGATGATGAACCGAGCGAACCAGGCGAACAAGTGTCTCGCGCACTGAAAGACGTTCACCGGAGGGAGGACCAGCTGGAAGCTGCGATAGCGTCCGGGTCTTCCAGAATGGTTGAAAGATACAAGGGGAAACTGGAGCAAGCGCAGGAGCGGCTGCGCAGGGTTTCAGGGGAAGAAAGGTAGTTACATTGTTATATTGATCGGTGGTCAACGGGGCGTTTAATGAAGTCATTGATGTGTATGTGTCCGCTTTTATTTTCCTTTCTGGTTTCCGGTTGTACCGCGAGTGATTGGGTTGAAGTGGCGGGCGGTGTCATGCAGGGGCGTGACGATTATAATAAAGCCCAGCGCACTGCGCGCTTGAAGCGCGCGAATAAGGCGGCGATGCGGATGAAGCGGAGCCATTTTGTTGAGTGATGCCAGTAAAGGGCTCGCTGACGGGTCTGCTGAAGTGATGGTATAACGGCTTTAACGCTGCTTCGGGTGTTCTTTATTCAGGTTTATTAATGCGCTTTATATTTTCCTTGTCCACTTATTGTTTTTTGGTTTTTTCCAGCCCTGCGATGGCGATGAATGATTTCTGGGCCGAAACCCTCATCTCCAGCACGAGCACTGCAACCACCTACTTGACCTCGCGGGATAAAAAGCTGATAGCCGCAACGCGAGATGATGCCAGCAGCTATGTTGCGAGCGATGGCAACATCAAGGGGGTCTACCTTGAAGCTGCGATGGATAAATTTCGGCACTCCCATCCAGACATAGCTATCAGTGACATGGCCTTGGCTCAATTCATATTGGCTTACGAGAACTATTAACCTTGAAGGTCAAACGGCCACGACTGGCTGGCTTGCGGGGGAGCGCGTCGAGCACGCGAGCACCCCTGTTGCAGAAACCGAAGGCCGCAGCAGCGCAGACTGCGGCCATACCCAATCACACGCTGCGGGTCAGGCCGCCGTCAACCTTGATGTTTTGCCCGGTGATGTAGGCAGCGCCTTCGCTGGCGAGAAACGCGATGGTGGCTGCGATTTCCTCGCGGGTGCCATAGCGTTTGAGCGGCACGCTGTCGCGGCGTTGTTCGGTGGCCGGCAGGCTGTCGATCCAGCCGGGGAGAACGTTGTTGATGCGCACGTTATCCCCGGCAAAATTGTCGGCGAAGATCTTGGTGAAGGCGGCCAGGCCCGAGCGGAAAACAGCAGAGGTCGGGAACAACTCACTCGGCTCGAACGCCCACGCCGTGGAAATGTTGATGATCACCCCCCCTTTCTGGCGTTGCATGTAAGGCGTTACCAGGCGCGTAGGGCGGATGACATTGAGCAGGTAGGTGTCCATGCCCTTGTGCCAGTCCTCGTCGCTGATCTCCAGGATCGGCGCGCGCGGGCCATGGCCAGCGCTATTGACCAGCACGTCGATGCGGCCCCACTTTTCTACCACGGCATCTACCAGGCGTTTCAGGTCTTCAACCGACTGGTTGCTGCCGGTTACGCCAATGCCGCCAAGTTCGGCAGCCAGTGCTTCGCCCTTGCCCGAAGAGGAAAGGATGCCCACCTTGAAGCCGTCAGCGGCCAGGCGTCGTGCTGCTGCCGCGCCCATGCCGCTGCCACCGGCTGTGATAATCGCAACTTTTTCTACTGACATGCTGCCTCCAACGTGAACGGCTGATTGCTTAGGTGCAATCACCTTAGCAGTAGCCCCAGCGGGGAGGGAGGCAGCCAAACTTTACCGTGGCAGTAGATTAACTATTGTCAGCCTGTTGCTTGAGCCAGCGCCGCACAACGCCTAGCGATTCAGGCTGCTGCAGCTTGCGTGGCCACACCAGATAGAACGACTTGTCGAGCCCTAGCTGCTGAGCGAAGACCTGGACCAGCCTGCCCGCAACGATTTCATCGCTGACGAACGCCAGGCTGGCCAACGCAATGCCCTGACCACTGATGGCCGCATCAATAGCCAACGAGGTCTGATTGAACCGCAGGTTCTTGGCCGTCGGTTGCGCGTGTTGCGGGAACACTGCGGCCAGGTATTGAGGCCAGAAATCATGGGCATCGTGAAGCATGATGAAATCTTGAAGCTGCGCAAAGCTGGCGGGCACACGGGTGCCCTCAAAAAGCGTTGGGCTGGCCACGGCGACAATGCGCTGATCCATCAGCAGTTCGCTGTTCAAGCCCGCGCCGATTTCAGGCTTGCCGTAGCGCACTGCGATATCCACGCCATCGGTGCTGAAGTGCGACAGCCGGTCCGTGGCCAGCACACGCAGATCGATATCCGGGTGTTTTTGCGCAAAGTTGCCCAGCCTGGGGATAAGCCACTTTGAGGCAAACGTCGGGGTAACGCTGACGGTCAAGTGAGCCGCCTGTGGCCGGAGCAGCCGGGTTGCTTCATCAATCATTGCCAAGGCGCTGCGGATGCTGGCGCTGTAGCCCAGGCCCGCATCGGTCAGCGCCAGGCCCCGCGGGAGGCGCTCGAACAAACGAAGCTTCAGGTGCGCTTCCAGCCCACGTATCTGTTGAGCAACTGCCGCCTGGGTCACACCCAGTTCCTCGGCAGCCAGGCGGAAGTTCAGGTGGCGGGCAACCACTTCAAACACGCGTAGCGCGTTAAGCGGGGGCAGTTCAGGGAAACCGTTTGGCATGACGATGGCAATGGCCGGGCTGGGAAGATTCACCGCGCAGGCTACTCCCTGAGCACCGTTAAAGAAACCCGGCCCACCTTTATCAACCCAGATCCCTGGGCCGCAGGGCATCGGTTCGCTGCTGCGCATTTCCATCGTCCTGCTTGACTCGTGAAAAATTTACTGTATTTTTTCATGAAAAATAACTCTAAAAATTTCACGGCAGCCCAATCGATGAAGATGCACGAAGAGGTTGAAGCCCTCGCGATCCTTATTCACGACCTGCGCAAATTCAAGAACCTGACCCTGGGCGAGCTGGCCGAGCGCATCAACCGCTCGGTCGGCTTCCTCTCTCAGGTCGAACGCGGTGTTTCGCGCCCTACCGTGGCGGACCTCACCGCCATCAGCGAAGCGCTCGGCGTGTCGACCGCGTACTTCTACAACCTCAGCAAGCCCCGCAGCATTGGTTGGGTCACGCGCCCCCACGAGCGGCGCACGCTGTACCTGGAGTCGGGCATTACCGATGTGCTGGCTTCGCCCACCATCGCCGGTGCCTTCGCCATGCTCGACAGCCACCTCGAACCAGGCGCCACCAGTGGCGAGGCGTACCTGAGTGACCGTTCCGAGCAGGGCTGTTTCGTACTGGAAGGCGAACTCACGGTATGGCTGGACCACGGCGAGCCCGTGACCCTGCAGGCCAACGACTGCTTCCAGGTGCAACCCCACGCGCAGTTCCGCTACGCCAACCTCACGGCAAAACCCACCCGCGTGCTCTGGGTCTTCAATTGAATTCGTTCACCTCACAAGGATAAGAAGATGAGTGTCATCTTTCCGGATCTGCTGGCTGAAGTGCGCTCGTTCCGAGCGGAGCACCCAGAAATTCGTTATGTCGACCTGATTGCGCTGGATATCCCCGGGCACTTCTACGGCAAGCGCTACCCCATGGACATGCTGGAAAAGGTTGCAGCCGGTGCACCTCTGAAGCTGCCGCAGAACTGCGTGTTGTTGGGTACCCAGGGTGGCCTTTACCCGATTGGCGATTACTGCTTTGCCGACGGCGACCCGGATGCTGCCCGGCGCCTGGTGCCGGGTACCCTGAAGCCAGTGCGCTGGGAAAAAGAAGTGATTGCCCAGATGCTCATCACCTCCGACGGCACCGACAAGCCTATCGAGTTCGAGCCCCGTGAAGTGCTGGCCCGCGTGATTCAGCGCCTGGCCAAACGCGGCATCCGCCCGGTGGTGGCTTTCGAGCTGGAGTTCTACTTGTTCGACCGCAAGCTCGACAACGGCCTGCCACAGTACCCACGGGACACCGCGACCGGGGACGAGGACGACCAGCCGAACATGCACATCGAGCGGCTTTCACGCTTCTCGTCGGTGCTGCACGAGATGGTCGATGGCGCCAACGAGCAGGGTGTGCCGGCGAACGTCATCACCGCAGAGCTGGGCCCTGGCCAGTTCGAGATCAATTTTTCCCACAGCGACGATGCGCTGAGCGCGGCGGACTGGTCGGCGCTGTTCTGCCGCAGTACCCGCGGTATCGCCATGAAGCACGGCTACCGTGCCAGCTTCATGAGCAAGCCATACCTGGACGCGCCGGGCAGCGGCATGCATGTGCACGTCAGCCTGTATGACGCTGCCGGCAACAACATCCTGGCCGGCGCGCAGCAGCGCAAGCTGCGCCATGCGGTGGCGGGGTGCCTGGAGCTGCTGCCGCACTGCATGCCGATCTTCGCCCCCAACCACAATGCTTACCGCCGCTACGGTGCCATGGTGAACGCGGCGAGCAAGGCCAGCTGGGGCTTCGAAGACCGTGATGCGTGCATTCGCATCCCCGAGTCCGACCCGCGCAACCTGCGCATCGAACACCGCATCGCCGGTGCCGATGCCAACCCGTACCTGGTGTTGGCGGCCATTCTGACCGGCATGGAGCATGGCCTGGACCGTGGCGTCGAGCCCATCGCCCCGCTGAACGAAAACCGTCAGAGCGGTATCGACTTCCCCAAAGATGCCCTCGGTGCCCTGGCCGCCATGCGTCACCACCCGGTGGTCAACGAAGGCTTGGGCAGTGAGTTCGTGATGGTGTACTGCGAGAACAAATACCAGGAACAACTGGACTTCATGCGCCACATCGATGCCCGCGAATACCGCTGGTTCCTGTAGGTGGCGAAGTCCAGACAGCGACGCTGCACCCTCCCTTTCACTACAACGCGCAATATGGATTTGCCGGAGGAAGATATGCCCCGTGTGCCCGTTATCGGCATTACCGCATGCACCAGCATGATCGAGCTACATGCAACCCAGACCATCAGCGAGAAATACGCGCGTGCGGCGGCCAAGGCAGCGTGTGGGTTGCCCATCGTGATTCCCAGCCTAGGTGAGCTGATGGACAGCGCCGATATTCTCGACGTGGTGGACGGGCTGATTTTCACCGGTTCACCGTCCAACATCGAGCCGTTCCACTACAACGGCGCGGCCAGTGCAGAGGGCACGCTGCACGACCCGCTGCGTGATGCCACCACGTTGCCGCTGATGCGTGCGGCCATCGCCGCCGGCGTGCCGGTGCTCGGCATTTGCCGGGGCTTCCAGGAAATGAACGTGGCACTGGGCGGCACGCTGCACCAGAAAGTCCACGAGACTGGCGTGTTCATGGACCACCGCGAAGGCAAGGACGAGCCCCTGGACAAGCAATATGGGCCGCGCCACACCCTGCATGTAAAGCCCGGCGGCATGCTCGATCGCATGGGCTTGCCGGCGATCTTCGACGTCAATTCCATCCATGGCCAGGGCATCGATGTACTGGCCCCGGGGCTACGGGTGGAAGCGCTGGCACCCGATGGCCTGGTGGAAGCGATTTCGGTCGAGAACGGCAAGGGTTTTGCCCTGGCCGTGCAATGGCACCCCGAGTTCCAGGTCATGGACAACCCGCATTACCTGACCATCTTCCAGGCCTTTGGCAAGGCCTGCCGACAGCGCTCGGTACTGCGCCAAAGGCTGTTGCTGTCGGCCTGAACACCGACCGTTCCCAACTATAAAAGTACCCGCGCAGCCTGGCCGCGCAACTTGATGGAGTAGAAGTCAATGAGTGAAAAGAATTCGCAGACCCTTGCCTGGCAATCGATGAGCCGCGACCATCACCTGGCCCCGTTCAGCGATGTCAAACAACTGGCTGAGAAAGGCCCGCGCATCATCACCTCGGCCAAGGGCGTGTACCTTTGGGACAGCGAGGGCAACAAGATTCTCGATGGCATGGCCGGCCTGTGGTGCGTGGCGGTCGGCTACGGTCGCGATGAGCTGGCCGAAGTTGCCAGCCAGCAGATGAAGCAGCTGCCTTACTACAACCTGTTCTTCCAGACCGCGCACCCCCCTGCGCTGGAGCTGGCCAAGGCAATCGCCGATGTGGCGCCGCAAGGCATGAACCATGTGTTCTTCACCGGCTCCGGCTCTGAAGGCAACGACACCGTGCTGCGCATGGTGCGCCATTACTGGGCGCTGAAGGGCAAGAAGAGCAAGCAGGTCATCATTGGCCGCATCAACGGCTACCACGGTTCTACCGTGGCGGGCGCAGCCTTGGGTGGCATGAGCGGCATGCACCAGCAGGGCGGGGTGATCCCGGATATCGTGCACATCCCGCAGCCGTACTGGTTCGGCGAAGGCGGCGACATGACCGAGGCCGACTTCGGCGTGTGGGCGGCCGAGCAGTTGGAAAAGAAGATTCTTGAAGTTGGCGTAGACAACGTTGCCGCCTTCATCGCCGAACCGATCCAGGGCGCCGGTGGCGTGATTATTCCGCCGCAAACCTACTGGCCGAAGGTGAAGGAAATTCTCGCCAGGTACGACATCCTGTTCGTTGCCGATGAAGTGATTTGCGGCTTCGGCCGCACCGGTGAATGGTTCGGTACCGACTACTACGACCTCAAGCCCGACCTGATGACCATTGCCAAGGGACTGACCTCTGGTTACATCCCCATGGGCGGGGTAATCGTGCGTGACGAAGTGGCCAAGGTCATCAGCGAAGGCGGTGACTTCAACCATGGCTTTACCTATTCCGGCCACCCGGTGGCAGCTGCGGTAGGCCTGGAGAACCTGCGCATCCTGCGTGACGAGCAGATCATCCAGCAGGTGCACGATAAAACCGCGCCGTACCTGCAACAACGCCTGCGCGAACTGGCCGACCACCCGTTGGTGGGCGAAGTGCGCGGCCTGGGCATGCTCGGCGCAATCGAGCTGGTGAAAGACAAGGCCACCCGCGCCCGTTACGAAGGCAAAGGTGTCGGCATGATCTGCCGCCAGCACTGTTTCGACAACGGCCTGATCATGCGCGCCGTGGGCGACACCATGATCATCGCGCCGCCGCTGGTGATCAGCATCGAGGAGATCGACGAGCTGGTGGAAAAAGCCCGCAAGTGCCTGGACCTGACCTATGAGGCTGTGCGGTAAGGGCAGAGGTTTTGCCTGTAGATTTTCAGCACCTGTGATATCGAGCGCCGCCCACGCGGCGCTCGATCTACGCCCCAACCGCAAAACCCACGTCAGGCCCCCAAAGCAATTTGCTTTGTGAGATGAATCCTGTACTTTTCAAGGCATTATTTTCCCGTCTGAAAGTCGCGATTCAACTATGAAAGTGCACGAAGAAATCGAAGGCCTGGCAGTACTGATTCGCGACCTGCGCAAGTTCAAAGGCCTCACGCTGGGCGAGCTGGCTCAGCGTATCGGCCGTTCGGTGGGCTTTCTGTCCCAGGTCGAACGGGGCGTGTCGCGCCCGACCGTGGCCGACCTCACAGCCATCAGTGAAGAGCTCGGCGTCTCGACCGCCTACTTTTACAAGCTGGACAAGCCCCGCGAGCTCGACTGGGTCACCCGCCCTCACGAGCGGCGTACCCTTCACCTGGCGGGTGGCATCACCGATGTGCTGGCATCCCCCACGATAACGGGCGCGTTCTCCATGCTCGATAGCCACCTGGAGCCAGGGGCCAGCAGTGGCGAGGAATACCTGGACGACAGCTCGGAGCAGGGCTGCTTCGTGCTCGAAGGCGAGCTGACGGTGTGGCTGGGTGGTGGCGAGCCGGTCACGCTGCGGGCCAGTGACAGTTTTCAGCTGCAACCCCACGCCAGTTTTCGCTATGCCAACCTCACCGACAAGCCCACCCGCGTGCTCTGGGTGTTCAGCTGAGAGGCGTTTGGGTGCAGGTCACATAGGTAAGCTGTAGTCCCGCTCGACAAGAAACGACCCATCGCAGACCATCTGAAGCTTCCACAAGGATGCCCAGGAACGAATGCCATGGCTTGCCTGCCGACGCTGCATACCGATCGCCTTGTACTTACGCCCCTGCGACTGGAGGATGCACCTGCAATCCAGAAACTGTTCCCGCAATGGGAAGTTGTCCGCTACCTCGATCGTCGCGTCCCATGGCCATATCCGGAAGACGGTGCGCTGGTCTATGTACGGGATATCGCCCTGCCTGCCATGGCTGCGGGCCGTGAATGGCACTGGATGATCCGCCTGCGCAACGAGGCTGACTGCACCATTGGCAGCATCAGTTTGTATGAGCAGCCTGGAAACAACAGAGGCTTCTGGCTTGCGCCGCAGTGGTGGGGCATGGGCTACATGCGCGAAGCCTGCAGGGTCATCAACGCCTATTGGTTCGAGGCGTTGTCACGCCCGCTCATGCAGGTTCCCAAAGCCGTTGCCAACCACGCCTCGCGCAAGGTTTCAGAGCATGAGGGAATGCGCAGGGTGAGTACCCGCGATGGATATTTTGTTTCTGGGCCAATGCAGGTCGAGGTATGGGAGCTGACACGCAGTGACTGGTTCAGCGCGTCGAAAACCGGACACTAGCTTGAGCATTCTGATCACTCGACCAAGACAAGCCATGGCCAACGCTCCCGGTAGCTGGCGGCTTTTTCCCTGAACAAGCCTGGCCGTGGGTTCAGCTCGTTCATGTTCAGCAGATCGTGCTGCAGGTCATCCAGGCCATGGGTGCTGTACAACGTGCCCGTGCACACATCAACCCCAAGGCAGGTCGAGCGGATCAGGTAGCGGTCGATGCCATCCGTGACCTTGAGCAATGGCGAATAAGCACCGCCGAATTTCCCCTGGTACCAGAGGTGGACGCGGGCCTGGTTGCGCACTTCCACGTTGACGCCCAAGTGCGCGCAGGCCTGCTGCACCCTGGTGATTACCCGGTCCTCTGCCTCCCAGGACACATCGGCGTCAAAGTAGGCGATGTCATAGTCCTTGATGCCCCAGCCGGCAGGCAGCCCTGCGCGGTGGTTCCAGAAGGTCTGGAACAGGGCGCCTGCCACCAGCATGCAGTGGGGGATATCCAGCGTTGCCAGCACCGCCAGGAGTGCCCGGTTTACCGGGTTCTCGCGGATGATCGCCAGTAACTGCTCGTCAGTCAGTGAATGCATGGATACCGTCCTTGATAGTCGCATTGCAAGGGCTGAGCTTACTTGAATGGCGCCAAAGCCATCACTGGATGCCGTTCAGTGCGCCGCTACACAGGACGGGCGGGGTCAGTACTTCCAGGTCACCGAAGCCGTCAGGTTGCGCGGTGCACCGTAGCTGGCGGTTGTCGCGTTGTTGTACAGCGACAGCAGGTATTTGCGGTCGGTGACATTGTTCAGGTTCAGCGACGTGCTCCAGTTGCTGTCAATGTCGTAGCTGGTCATCAGGTCAACCAGGCCGTAGGCGTTCTGGTGGATGGCGCTGTTGGTGTCGTTCTCGACGCCGGTCTGCCAGCTAACACGGGCGCCAACCTTCATCTGTGGCAGGGTCGGCAAGCGGTAAGTGACCATGCCGCGCAAGCTGTGGGCCGGCACATATTTGCGCGCACGCTCGCCGTTGTCATCGTCAATACGTACATAGGTGTAGCCGGCGAGCAGGTCGAGGCCTGGCGCCACTTCGCCGGATGCCTGCAACTCTACGCCGTGGCTCTTGAAGTCGCCCGGTGTGTAAACCTCTTGAACCCCGTCGAACCCGGCATCCACGGCCACGTTGCGCTGCTCGGTCTTGAACAGCGCAGCGGTCAGGTGCAGGCGCTCGTCCATCACCCTGCCTTTTACCCCCACTTCCATGCTCTTGCCTTCCAGTGGGTCGAGCAGCTTGCCGTCGGTACCGACCACGTTGTACTGCGGGTTGTAGATTTTGGTCCAGCTGCCGTAAATGCTCCATGCCTCGTTCAGGTCGTAGACCAGGCCGGTGTAGGGCGTGACCTTGCCATGGGCGCGCGTGGAGTGTTCTGAACCGTAGCTCTCACCCTTGCCGTCGGCGCTGAGCATGCGTGCACCGGCTATCCAGTGCAGGTTATCGGCCAGGCTGAATCGCGCACCGGCGAATACGCTTTTTTGCGTGTCCTGGAAGTTCTGCGCCAGGTCGTCACTGGTGACGCCAAACGAGGGCATAGGCGTATTGCCCGCGAGGATGCCCGAGAACGAAGTGTTGAAGAAACTGCCATGCTCCAGGTCTTCATCGTACTCCTGGCCTTTTTGGTGCGTGCGCCCGTACGCGGCCCCGAAGGTCAACTGGTGCTCGCGACCGAACAGGCTGAACGGGCCTTGCACCTTGGCCTCGCCCAGCAGCTGGTGAGCCTCGCTGCGGGTGTGGTTGGCATACGCGTCGGCTACATCACCAGAGACGCCACCTACATAAAGCATGTTGGTGTTCTGCTTTTCCTGCTGCCCGGTGGCCGTGAGCGTGGCGTTCCAGTCATTGCCGAAATCATGCTTCAGCTCGACGAAGGCCCGCTGGGTGTGCAGGTTCCAGTAGGTCCACGGCTGGCCGATGCTGTTGCTGCGCCCGCTGTAGTGGATGGCATTGCCGTCATTGTCCACCAGTGGCAGGTTGCCCCAGGTGCTGCCGTTGGAGTCACTGTTGTGCTGGGAGAAGCCCACGGTCACGGTGTCGGCGTCGGACACATCGAACGCCAGCAGGCCGGCAGCAACGTTGCGCTCGTGGCTGTAGCGGTCCATCCATGAGTTGCCCTTGTCGTGGGAGTAGATGAAACGCCCGCGCACATTGCCGCTGTCGGTCAGCGGGCCGGCAACATCGACGTCGATACGGCGGCTGTCCCACGAGCCGACGCTGGTGTCGACCTGCGCCTGGAAGGTATCTGTCGGGCGTTTACGCACGAAGTTGACCGTGGCCGACGGGTTGCCGGCACCACTCATCAAGCCATTGGCGCCGTGCAACACGTCGATCTGCTCGTACTCGGCCAGGTCCTGGTCGCCTACCAGCGTGCTGCTTACGAAGGGCATGCCCATGCCGTCGTACTCGAAGGTGTCGATGTCGAAACCGCGCGAAGTGAATTCGGTACGGTCGGTTTCGGTTTGCTCGACGGTTACCGACGGTGCTGCGCGCAGTGCGTCCTTGATACCGGTGATCTTGAAATCGTCCAGCGCCTGGCGGGTGATGGTTGTCACGCCCTGCGGGGTCTGCTTGTCGGTCAGGCCCAGTTTGGTGGTGCTGGATGAGGCCCTGCCTTCGTAGCCCTGGCTCACGGCATCCATCACTTCGCTCGTGCTGTCGATCTGGGTCGCGGGCAGGGTGAGGTTGTCGGCGGCATGAACGACAGGCATGGCGCTGCATGCGCCGACCAGCAAGAGGCGGGCAGGGAGATGACGTTTCACGGGGAATTCCTGAGGCGGGGGCTGGTAAAAGGGTTACAGATTTCGTGCGAATGAGAATCTACGTCAAATGAGAAGATATATTGATAAATAATGTTTCATGCTTCTTCACCTCTCGCGAAACACGGCCTAGGTGGATGGCAGCAGCTAGCCGGTGCTCACGGAGGTTTCAAGCGGCTGCCGCGAGCAGCCTTGAAAGCGTTGGTTACATTGCCCTGCGCCGTCTTGAGGCTGGCAGGGCCATAGTTCATGCGTGTTCCGGGTCATCGCTCGAATCGGGGGGGAACCGCTGGTCGCTTTGGCTTCGCAAGCGCTAGATTTGATCCGGATTTTGTACGATGATTTTCGTAATGGCAGGGATGAGCTATGAAAACCGGTTTCAGGGAGGCCCAGCGCGCAGTAATAGCGGCGCTTGAATCAGGGGAGTACCAACACGTTTCGCGCGGGGATATCGATATAAAGAACCTGTTGGCTACAGGGGAGGTGTCAGCCCGAGAGGTTGTCGAAGTCGTGCGCTCCTGCCGGGGCATTCACCACGCAAGCAGCCCTCACCACGCTGTCGCTGCCGTAGAGGTGCATGTACTCAAACGGGATGGCTGGTACATCAAGTTCTTTTTTATCGAACCAGATACCTGGTTCATAAGCGTTCACCAGTGAGTACCCAGATCATGAAGATTCTGTTTGAAGGGGATAGCGGAAAAGCACTGTGCGAGCACTGCCAGGCAGTGGTGCCCACTCGTTATGCCCGCCGGGATGTACCGTTCAGCGATGGCAAGGGTGTGGCCAGGGACATATTGGTGGGCGTGTGTACCCGTTGCGATGGCGTGGTCGCACTTCCACCGCAATCCACACCAGCCATTCACGAGGCGCGTAAGCAGCAGCTCAAGTCGATCGAGGCGCGCTTGCCGGCCGTCTATGTGGACGTGCTGGATGCGGCCATGCATGCAGTCAGCAGCGACGCCGGGGCCCATTTACGCAAGTTGTTTCTGGCCCACTATGTTCAGCGGTTGGCGCAGGTTCAGCAGGGGGGCCGATTGCAGGCTGCGCATCTGGCGTTCATCCAGGCGCTGGATGCACAGCGGGAGCAGCGCGGGCTTGCAAGGTCCAACGCTACCCGGCGGTTGTCGATGAAGGTTAATCCGCACATGGCAGAGGACCTGCTTGCGCTGCAACAACAAACCGAGATGAACCAGACCGAGTTGCTGAAGGCCGTGATCGCCCTGATCCAGGCGGATGTGCTCGAAGAGCGGGACGAGGAAGTGATTGTGGCGCTGCAGCGGCTGGCGCGGTTGGCGGTATAGTCAGCACTGAACATTGTCGCTTGTGCGTGGGGCAACCACGCACAGGGCTCTTCGTTGGCCCGCCACATTCTTTGTCGTTCCTACACGATAGAGCCAGATTTTTCCCCTTCCATGTAGTCCGTTTCTGAATCATCCTTTTCAAGCCGTTTCACCATTGCGATGGAAACCTGATCTCCCTAGTCTCGACCTGTCGTTGCAAATTCAACGACCGGGTCTGCAAGCCTGCGAGTCAACTAGAAGAGCTCACCATCAGCTAACGGCGCTTTGCGCTCAGCTGCGTTTTATGGTGGCTGCGTACGGGTGGTCTTCGGACCAACCGGGCTTTCTAGTTGCCTCGGTCTTGCAGGCCCTTACGTAGCCGCCACCCAATCATCTGCAAGTGAGCAGGTGGCGATCTTGGTAGTGCAACTAGAGAGATTCGCCATGCTCAAAATTGTTCCCGATCCACCTTTCTCCGCTGACCCTTCGCACCACCTGGAAGACACCCTGATCCAGGCCACCGAATACGTCCTCTGCGCCTTGTCCGTAGGCCATCACGCCCTCTCCACGCTGCCCAAGTCTCCCGCCACCGTCATGACCTTGGCGGTGATGCATGAAGTGGAGGCCGTGCGCTCGTTACTGGAGTCGGCGATTGCGCAGGTGCAGTTCAAAGGCAAGCCGCAAATGCATACCTTGCATTGATGGGCTGAAATCAAGTTTTGCCAGCGGTGGATGGCACCGGCTGCGCCCGTGTTCGCGGGTGAACCCGCTCCCACAGGAGAGTGGAGGGCAGTACCACTGGCTGGCAGATTCAGAAGAGGTTCAAGATGGATAAAGAATTGGATGACGACACCGGCACCCTGGGGCTGACCGTAGGCTCGGCCACTTGCCTGGACGGTATCATCGACGGCAAGAAGCTGTTCCGTGTCGAGCCCGGCAACTGCTGTGACCATGCTGTCGAGCAGGCCTCTGTGTTGATGGACTGCTCTCGGCGGGCATCGTTTATCGGGGTAATGGACAACGAGCCGGTGCTGGTCTGGGCCTCGCACTTTCTGTGCGACATGGCCAAAGCCTTGATGGATGACGCTCACATGGGCATGCGCAAGAACCGGTGAGCCAGCAGCAAGCGGCGATGTTGCGCAGGCAACAGTGATCCGACAGCGTGTTTGACCACATGCAGTCAACATCGCCGACTAGTTCCATTAACCCGTTGAAAGTAAAGGAATCCAGCCGTTGGCACGCTTGCTGCTCCTGCCTCCTTGAACCCCAAAGATTCTCAAGGAGCTTCCCCATGAGCCACGCCCCACTCAAGTTCGCCTACTGGGTCCCCAACGTCAGCGGTGGCCTGGTGGTCAGCACCATCGAGCAGCGCACCAGCTGGGACATCGACTACAACCGCAAGCTTGCGCAAATCGCTGAAAAAGCGGGCTTCGACTACGCCCTGTCGCAAATCCGCTTCACCGCCGGCTACGGCGCCGACAACCAGCATGAGTCGGTCACCATCAGCCATGCGCTGCTGGCGGCCACGGAAAAGCTCAAGGTCATCGCCGCCATCCTGCCAGGGCCGTGGAACCCGGCGCTGGCGGCCAAGCAGTTGGCCAGTATCGACCAGTTCACCCATGGCCGCATCGCCATCAACGTGGTGTCGGGCTGGTTCAAGGGCGAGTTCCACGCCATCGGTGAGCCGTGGCTGGACCACGACGAGCGCTATCGCCGTTCCGAGGAGTTCATCCGCGCGCTCAAGGGCATCTGGACGCAGGACAACTTCACCTTCAACGGCGACTTCTATCGCTTCCGTGACTACAACCTCAAACCCAAGCCACTGCAGCAACCGCACCCCGAGATCTTCCAGGGCGGCAGTTCGCGTGCGGCGCGGGATATGGCCGCGCGGGTGTCGGACTGGTACTTCACCAACGGCAACAGCGTGGAAGGGATCAAGGCCCAGGTCGATGATATCCGCGCCAAGGCCGCAGCCAACGGCCACTCGGTCAAGGTTGGGGTGAATGCCTTCATCATTGCCCGCGACACCGAGGAACAGGCGCGTGCGGTGTTGCAGGAGATCATCGACAAGGCCAACCCCGAGGCGGTGCGGGCGTTCGGCAACGAGGTGAAGCACGCCGGGGCAGCCAGCCCGGAAGGCGAGGGCAACTGGGCCAAGTCCAGCTTCGAGGACCTGGTGCAGTACAACGATGGCTTCAAGACCAACCTGATCGGCACGCCGCAGCAAATTGCCGAGCGCATCGTTGCGCTGAAGGCAGTGGGGGTGGATTTGATCCTGTCCGGCTTTCTGCATTTTCAGGAGGAAGTGGCGTACTTTGGTGAGCACGTGTTGCCGCTGGTGCGTGAGCTGGAAGCCGGTCGCAGCGTAGACAAGGCAGTGGCCTGAGGCCTGTGCCGAATTGCCGGGGGCGCTTTGCGCGCCTTTGCGGCCGGGGGCGCCAAGGCAAGGCTGCTCGCGCCGGGCATTAGCCTGGGGTAGTCATCGACGCACCTGTACTGCTGTGAAACCCCGCATACCGTGCAGGGGCCGTAACGCTTGGCGTCGGTTTCAGGATGCGCCTGGTCGTTCGCACGCAACCCCCTGGCGCCACAAGTGCCATGCTTGCAGGATGCCTTCGGACCAGCGTGCGCAGATGCGCGGCCGTGGGCAAGGAGGCCGTCGGCGCCGCGCAACCGTGACGCGGCCGACGCGCCGCAGCAGAACACGCTGGATACCTGCCCTCACAATAATTCAGGCGGGGTCCGTGATGCCGAGGTCCGCTGTATGCCTGATGAACTGCTCCACCTGCCCGTGATCCACCGTATTCTGGCCCGTGACAAGGCAACCCCCGGTGCCCTGTTGCCGATCCTGCATGCCATCCAGCACGACATCGGTTTCATCCCCGATGCCGCTGTCCCTGAAATTGCCCATGCCCTGAACCTCAGCCTGGCCGAGGTGCGTGGAGTGATCAGCTTTTACCACGACTTCCGTACTGCGCCGCCGGCGCGCCACACCCTGCGCCTGTGCCGCGCCGAATCGTGCCAAAGCCGTGGCGCCGAGGCCCTGGCCGCGCAACTGCGTGATCAGCTGGCACTGGATGACCATGGCACCAGCGCCGACGGTACCATCAGCCTGCGCCCGGTGTACTGCCTGGGTGCCTGCGCCTGCTCGCCGGCGCTGGAGCTGGACGGCCAGGTGCATGCGCGGCTTACCCCTGAGCGCCTGCGTGCATTGGTAAACGCTTGCCGGGAGGACGCAGCATGCTGAAGCTCTACATTCCCTGCGACTCGGTGGCCCGTGCCGTGGGGGCCGACCAGGTTGCCGATGCCTTGCAGCGCGAGGCCGAGCGCCGCCAGCTGCCGCTGGACATCCAGCGCACCAGCTCACGCGGGCTGTACTGGCTGGAGCCGCTGATCGAATGCGACAGCGGGCAAGGGCGCCAGGGCTTCGGCCCGGTGACCCCACAAGACGTGCCGGCGTTGCTCGATGCCCTGGCCGGTGAGCCCGGTGGCCACTCGCTGGCGTTGGGGCTGGTCGAACAAATGCCTTTCCTGAAGACCCAGCAACGCCTGCTGTTCGCCCGCGCCGGCATCACCCGCCCATTGTCGCTGGATGACTATCGCGCCCATGGCGGTTTCGCCGGCCTTGAAGCGGCCGTGGCCCTGAACGCTGCCGAGGTGGTCGCCGCCGTGCTTGACTCCGGCTTGCGTGGCCGTGGCGGTGCGGCGTTTCCTGCTGGCATCAAGTGGCGCACCGTGCGCGACGCCGGGGCTGGGCAGAAGTACGTGGTATGCAACGCCGACGAGGGCGACTCCGGCACCTTCGCCGACCGTATGCTGATGGAAGGCGACCCTTTCCTCCTGATCGAGGGCATGATCATTGCCGGCCTGGCCGTGGGGGCCGACAAGGGCTACATCTATGTGCGCTCGGAATACCCGGATGCCATTCGCGTGCTGAACCAGGCCTTTGCCATCGCGCGTGAAGCCGGCTACCTCGGCACTGACGTTGCGGGCAGCGGCCAGGCTTTCGACCTGGAAGTGCGGGTGGGGGCCGGCGCCTATATCTGCGGCGAAGAAACCGCGCTGCTCGAGTCCATCGAAGGCAAGCGCGGCATCGTCCGTGCCAAGCCACCACTGCCTGCGCTGCAAGGCCTGTTCGGCCTGCCCACGCTGGTGCACAACGTGCTCACCCTGGCTTCAGTGCCCATCATTCTCGCCAAGGGGGCAGCGTTCTATCGCGATTTCGGCATGGGCCGCTCGCTGGGCACCATGCCGTTCCAGCTGGCCGGCAATATCCGCCAGGGCGGCCTGGTGGAGCGTGCGTTCGGCCTGACCCTGCGCGAGCTGGTGGAGGGTTACGGCGGCGGTACGGCCAGTGGCCGGCCGCTGAAGGCTGCGCAGGTGGGCGGCCCGCTTGGCGCCTGGGTACCCCCCAGCCACTTCGACACCCCGCTGGACTATGAAGCCTTCGCCGCCATGGGCGCAATGCTCGGCCACGGCGGTGTGGTGGTGGCCGACGACACCCTGAACATGGCCAGCATGGCGCGCTTCGCCCTGCAGTTCTGCGCCGAAGAATCCTGCGGCAAATGCACCCCGTGCCGCATCGGCTCCACCCGGGGCATGGAAGTGGTCGACCGGTTGATCGCATCGACTGATTTCACCGAACGCCACGACCAGGCCCTGTTGCTGCGCGATCTCTGCGACACCATGCAGTACGGCTCGCTATGCGCCATGGGCGGCATGACTGCCTACCCGGTGGCCAGTGCCCTCAAGTACTTCCCCGCTGATTTTGGGCTGACCACCACGGAGGCCGCGCAATGATCAATGTCTTCGACCCCGCGTCTGATAAAAGCAGCGACCTCGGCACCCCGGCCCGTGACAGCGACGTGCAGATCAGCCTGAGCATCGACGGGCGTGCTGTCAGCGTGCCCGCCGGCACCTCGGTGATGCGCGCCGCGGCCATGCTGGGCACCAGCATCCCCAAACTGTGTGCCACCGACAGCCTCGAAGCCTTCGGCTCATGCCGCATGTGCATGGTGGAAATCGAAGGCATGCGCGGCTACCCGGCGTCCTGTACCACGCCGGTCAGCGAAGGCATGGTGGTGCGTACCGAAACGCCACGCCTGGCCGGCCTGCGCCGCAACGTGATGGAGTTGTACATTTCCGACCACCCACTGGACTGCCTGACCTGCTCGGCCAACGGCAACTGCGAGCTGCAGACCGTGGCCGGCCAGGTGGGCCTGCGCGAGGTGCGCTACGGTTACGACGGCGCCAACCATTTGGCCGAAAAGAAGGACGTTTCCAACCCGTATTTTGACTACGAGCCCAGCAAGTGCATCGTTTGCAGCCGCTGCGTGCGCGCCTGCGAAGACATCCAGGGCACATTCGCCCTGACCATCACCGGCCGCGGTTTCGAGTCGCGGGTCGCGGCGGCGGGCGGCGACAACTTCCTTGCCTCCGAGTGCGTGTCGTGCGGCGCCTGCGTACAGGCCTGCCCGACCGCAACGCTGACAGAAAAGAGCCTGGTGCAGCTTGGCCAGCCCGAACGTTCGGTGATCACCACCTGCGCCTATTGCGGCGTCGGGTGCTCGTTCCGCGCCGAAATGAAAGGCGATCAGCTGGTGCGCATGGTCCCGGACAAGAACGGCGGGGCCAACCACGGCCACGCCTGCGTGAAGGGGCGCTTCGCCTGGGGCTACGCCACCCACCCGGACCGCATAACCAAACCGATGATCCGCAAGCGCCTGGAAGACCCGTGGCAGGAAGTGAGCTGGGACGAGGCGGTGACCTACGCTGCCAGCGAGTTCCGCCGCATCCAGCTCAAGTACGGGCGCGATTCCATCGGTGGCATTACCTCCAGCCGCTGCACCAACGAAGAAGCCTATCTGGTGCAAAAACTGGTGCGCACGGCGTTTGGCAACAACAACGTCGATACCTGCGCGCGGGTGTGCCACTCGCCCACCGGCTATGGGCTCAAGCAGACCCTGGGTGAGTCGGCCGGCACGCAAAGCTTTGATTCGGTGATGCAGGCTGACGTGGTGCTGGTGATCGGCGCCAACCCCACCGACGCCCACCCGGTGTTCGGCTCGCAGCTCAAGCGCCGCCTGCGCCAGGGCGCGCGGCTGATCGTGATCGACCCACGGCGCATCGACCTGGTCGACTCGCCGCACGCCCGCGCCGAGTTGCACCTGCAACTGCGCCCGGGCACCAACGTGGCCATGCTCAACGCCCTGGCCCACGTGATCGTCACCGAGGGCCTGCTGGCTCAGCGCTTTATCGATGCCCGCTGCGAAACCGAAGACTTTGCCCGCTGGCGCGACTTCGTCAGCCTGGCAGAAAACGCCCCTGAAGTACTCGGCCCGGTCTGTGGCGTGCCGGCCGAGCAGATCCGCGCGGCTGCGCGGCTGTATGCCACCGGTGGCAACGCGGCCATCTACTACGGCCTGGGCGTGACCGAGCACAGCCAGGGCAGCACTGCGGTGATGGGCATCGCCAACCTGGCCATGGCCACCGGCAATATCGGCCGTGAAGGGGTAGGGGTGAACCCGCTGCGTGGGCAGAACAACGTGCAGGGTTCGTGCGACATGGGCTCGTTCCCCCACGAGCTGCCTGGCTACCGGCATATCTCCAACGAGCACGTGCGCGCCGAGTTCGAACGCGCCTGGGGTGTGACCCTGCAGCCCGACCCCGGCCTGCGCATCCCCAACATGTTCGAGGCAGCGCTGGACGGCAGCTTCAAGGCCTTGTACTGCCAGGGCGAGGACATCGCCCAGAGCGACCCTAACACCCAGCATGTCACCGCGGCCTTGCTCGCCATGGAGTGCGTGGTGGTGCAGGACATCTTCCTCAACGAAACCGCCAAGTTCGCCCATGTGTTCCTGCCGGGCAGCTCGTTCCTGGAAAAGGATGGTACCTTCACCAATGCCGAGCGGCGCATTTCGCGGGTGCGCAAGGTCATGGAGCCGCTGGCCGGCAAGGCCGACTGGGAAGCGACCATCGCCTTGGCCAACGCTCTGGGCTACCCGATGAACTACCGTCACCCGTCCGAGATCATGGACGAGATCGCCCGCCTGACGCCGACCTTCCGCCGTGTCAGCTATGCCGACATCGACCGCCATGGCAGCCTGCAGTGGCCATGCAACGACACCGCGCCAGACGGCACGCCAACCATGCACATCGACCAGTTCGTGCGTGGCAAGGGCCGCTTCATGCTCACCGGTTATGTGCCTACCGACGAAAAGGTCAACAACCGCTACCCGTTGTTGCTGACTACCGGGCGCATCCTCAGCCAGTACAACGTCGGCGCGCAGACCCGGCGTACTGCCAACGTCGCCTGGCATGATGCCGACCGCCTGGAGATTCACCCCACCGATGCAGAAAGCCGCGGTATCCAGGACGGTGACTGGGTCGGCATTGGCAGCCGCGCGGGGCAGACTGTGCTGCGCGCCAAGGTCAGTGCGCGGGTAGCGCCGGGGGTGGTGTACACCACGTTCCACTTCCCCGAGTCGGGGGCCAACGTGATTACCACCGACAACTCCGACTGGGCCACCAACTGTCCCGAGTACAAGGTAACGGCAGTGGAAGTGGTGAAGGTGTTCCAGCCATCGCAGTGGCAAAAGCGCTATCAGGACTTCAGTGACAAACAGCGGCGCCTGCTGCAAGAGCGCCGCACAGCGGAGCAAGCCGAGGTGCGCCGATGAGCAGCGACAACCTGGTCAAGATGGCCAACCAGATTGCCCATTACTTCGACAGCGAACCAGACCGGGCGCTGGCGGTACAGGGGGTGCGCCAGCATATGCAAAGCTTCTGGACGCCGGCCATGCGCCGACAGCTGGCGCAATGGATCGAGGCCAATGCAGGGGAAGGGCTGGACCCGAAGGTGCTGGAGGCGATGCCGTAGCGGGCCTTCGCGGTCCCTGTAGGCGCGGCCTTTCGCGACGCAAGGCCGCTCCTACAAGGGGCGCACCCATCGTGCCAATTGCATCAGCCGCGGGCTAATTCGGCCAGGTGAGCGATGGCTTCCTCGCTCTTGAGCACCAGCACATCCCCCTCGAGCGCATCCAGTACCACCTCCGAAGTATTGCCAATCAACGCCCCGGAAATCCCCGTGCGGCACACCGTGCCAATCACCGTCACCACCGCGTTCAGCAGTTTCTCGGTGTGCGGAATCAACACATCTGCCGGCCCTTCAGCTACATGCAGGCATTCCTCGCTGATGCCGTACTCAGCCTGGAACGCCTTGCACGCATCCCGGTAGCGCTGCTCGATGGTCTCGCTCAGCTGGTAGGTCGGGTCAGAGGCCGACAGCATCGGCGACGGATGGGCACTGATGACATGCAGTTCGCCCTTGGCCAGTTTGGCAATCTCGAAGCCATGGTCGATGATGCTGGCATGCAGGCGGCGATGGTCTTCGTCCTGGTTGCCCACGTCGACCGCCGCCAGAATCTTGCCCCCGGTCCACGGCCGTTCACTCTTGACCATCAGCACGGCACATGGGCATTGGCGCAGCAGTTTCCAGTCGCTGGGGGTGAGCAGGGCCTTTCTCAGCGAACTGTCCGGGCGGTGGTCCTTGATCACCAGGTCGCAACCTTCGGCCTGCTGTACATAGATGATGGTGTCGTGCAGGTTGTCGCGCCAAGCCTCCTCATGGGTGATGTTGTCGTAGCCGTCATCATGCAACTGGCTGCTGAGCAGGCTCAGTAGCGCACTGTGATCATGCCGTTTGTCGCACATCAGCAGGTGCAGCCGAGCGCCGGTGACGCCGGCGATCAGCTTGGCCCGGGTCAGCGCCCGGCTGTGGGCGTGCTCGGGGTCGAGGACGACGAGGATGCTGCGGACGGCTTGCATGGGCGTAAGCTCCCTTCAAAGGTGGCGACCAATGCCTGACTATAGACGGCGCGCCCCCTGCTGGCGTTTGATGTACATCAACAAGCTTAGTCACTGGCGCCGCCCGCCGCCGCCGGTATAATCGCCGGCCCTGCCTGTTCTGTGTGGTTGCACGCTTATGTCCCTGATCCCCGAAATCGATGCCTTTCTTGGCTGCCCGACGCCAGACGCCTGGATCGAAGCGGCGCTCGCCGACCAGGAAACCCTGCTGATCGACCACAAGAACTGCGAATTCAAGGCCGCGAGCACGGCCTTGAGCCTGATGGCCAAGTACAACACTCACCTCGACCTGATCAACATGATGTCGCGCCTGGCACGTGAGGAACTGGTGCATCACGAACAAGTACTGCGCTTGATGAAGCGCCGTGGCGTGCCACTACGACCGGTGTCGGCGGGGCGCTATGCCTCAGGGCTGCGCCGCCTGGTGCGCGCTCACGAGCCGGTCAAGCTGGTGGACACGCTGGTGGTGGGGGCGTTCATCGAGGCGCGCAGTTGCGAGCGTTTTGCCGCGCTGGTGCCGCACCTGGACGAAGAGCTGGGCCGCTTCTACCACGGCCTGCTGAAAAGCGAAGCGCGCCACTACCAGGGTTACCTGAAACTGGCGCACAACTATGGCGATGAGGCAGACATCGCCCGCCGGGTTGAACTGGTGCGCGCTGCAGAAATGGAGCTGATCCAGTCCCCAGATGTGGAACTGCGCTTCCACAGCGGTATCCCGCAAGCGCTGGCCGCCTGATTCGCACCAGGCGGCCCAGGCGTCAGTTGCGCCGCCCCAGCAGCAGGCCCACCACCACCCCCAGGCCGGCGGAAATGGCTACGGTCTGCCAGGGATGGCCGCCGATATAGTCCTGGGTGGCGTCCACCACCGGCTGCGCCTTGTCCCGTATGTTGCCAGCGGCCTGGCGCGCCTGTTTCAGTTTGAGGCTGACCTGCGCTCGCAGGGTTTCTGCTTCTTCGCCCACCAGGGCGGCACTGTCGTTCAGCAGTTTTTCCGATTCCTCGATCAGCGACTGCAGTTCGCTGAATACCTGGTCCTTGATCTGATCGCTGTCGGGCAGCGTGGCGTTTTTACGGGCCATGAACTCGTCCTCGTTGATGGGTAGTGTGAACAATGGATGCCGCTGCGTCGGGAAAGTTGCGGTGGCTTTCCGATGTTGCGTTGCCTGGGTGTAAGATAGCGGCCATTTTCAAACCTGCAGGTACCTTCATGAGTTTCAATCTGGCCAACATGAGCTTCGAGGAACGGGCGCAGATCGAGGCAGAGAAGGCGCGGCTGTTCGAGCTGTGGCAGAGCAACCTGGGCAAGGCCAAGGGTGATGCAGCCCGGCTGATCGCCGAGAAACCGCGGCGCAAAGGTAAATGGGCCGAGTGGGTACGCACCGAACTGGAGGGCATGTCGCCGCCCGAATACGCCAGCATGGTGCGCAGCGAAGTCAACAAGTTGATGGCCGCCGCCAGCGCCAACCGCTGAACACCCGTCGACGGGCACTTACCAGTAGGCGCCTTTGGGCAGGTCCAGCTTGCCCTCGTCGGTAAAGCGCACGGTCCCCAGCAACCCGCCCGCCAGCTTGCCGCGCAGCTTGTAGGGCAAACCCTTCAGCGAATCCACCGTGCCCAGCCCATAGGCCTGGCGCAGGAAGGAAAACGCCGTGATGCTCACCGGCACCACGATCACCGCCTCGTCGTAGCGGCCAATGTGCCCTTGCTGGTCGCTGACCCCGGCGGCCAGCGGCTGGCCGTTCACTTCCAGGTTCAGGGCGATCCCGTTGTAGTCGATCGGCGACTCGTTGGGGTTTTGCACCCGCATTTTCACCGCCATGCGCAGTTCCAGTTCCTGCCCGGCCAGCGGCTCGATACCGATCACGCTGATGTTGACCGGGTCGCGTGGTTGAAACAGAGCGCAAGCGCCCAGCCCATAAACCATCAGCAGGACGAGAAACAGGCGGATACAGCGGTACGGGCGGGGAGTCATTGCGGGCGACCTTGCCAGAGTGGGCGAACCCTCAGTGTGGCAAATGCGCGTCGGCGTTGAAAGTGTCCTTGAAGATGAACGATACTGTTTCTCATTAACGCTCGATAACTTTTCCTGCTGGCTGTTACCAAACCCATGCTGATGTCACCCGTGTCGGGCCTGCTGGCGACTTTCCAGGAGCACTACGACGACCTGTTGCTGTTTCTGACCCGGCGCATGAGCGATCGCCAGCGCGCCGCGGACGTGGCGCAGGAAACCTATTTGAAGCTGGTGAAAGTCGATGAACTAGCGGTGCCGGTGCTGCACGCCCGCAGCTTCATCTTCCGCGTGGCCGGTAACCTGGCAATCGATGCCTTGCGCCGCGAGCAGCGCCTCGCTGCCAGCCATGACGACTGTGACGGAGCCGGTGAGCTGGCCTGCCCGGCGCCAGCGCCTGAGGCGTTGTTGCTGGCCCGGGAGCGCCTGCAAATTCTTGACGATGCGCTGCTGAAACTGCCCGACAACGCCCGCCAGGCATTGTTGCTGAACCGTGTCGATGGCCTGACACAGGCGCAGATCGCACAGCGGCTGGGGGTTTCCGAGAGCATGGTGGCCAAATATATCGGCCAAGCCCTGCGCCATTGCCGCGACTGGCTCAAGCAGGCGGGTGTGGCTGCCTCTGTGGCATTGCTGGTCGCCGCTGTGGCGGGTTGGCAGCAGGCGCCGATACTGCTGGCGGACTACCACACCGCAGTGGGTGAGCGGCAGGTCATTATCCTGGCGGACGGCACGCGGGTAACCTTGAACAGCGCCAGTGCGTTGAGTGTGGTGTTCAGTGAGCACGAACGCCGGGTGGTGCTGGATGCCGGTGAGGCCCTGTTCGAGACCACCGATGATCCGCGGCCGTTTGTGGTCGATACGGCAGGTGAGCAGGTGCAGGGTGGTGCCGCCACCTTTAGCGTGCGTCGCGATGGTCGCGTGGTGTTGGCACGCGGTGAAGCCAAGGTTGGCGAAACTGAACTGGCGGTGACGGCCGATGCCGGTGCGCAGATGGCCTGGCAGCGCGGCAAGCTGATCTTCAACGGCAAACCGCTGGGGCAGGTGCTGACCGAGCTTGAGCGTTACCGGCATGGGCGCATCGTGCTGTCCGATAGCAAGCTGGCGGCAATGGAGGTGAGCGGGGTGTTTGACCTTGATGAGCCTGAAGCCCTGCTGCGCACGTTGGAGCAGCGCTATGGGCTCAAGGTTACCTATCTGCCGTGGTTGGCTGTGGTTCACTGACTGGCCTGTACCGGCCTCTTCGCAGCACAGCAATAAAAATATTTTCCGTTTGGCACTGCAAGTTCCTGCAAGCCAGATCGTCGTAGTGGGACTGATCAGCAACCCATTCTCATTTACGACTTGTCAGGAAGCTCATTCGTGCCTCTGATGCTCAAGCCTTTGCACCGCCGTCGCAGTGCTTTTCACCACACCCTGATGTCCTGCAGCGCACTGGCCATGCTGTTCGGACACCCGCATGCCTGGGCCGCGACGGCTGCCGAACAGCCCCGGATGCAGGTTCGCCAGGTTCAGCTAAACCTGCCAGCCCAGCCGCTGGACCAGGCCTTGACCACCTTCGCCGACCAGGCCGGCCTGCACTTGCTGTACACCACAGGCGATGTTGCAGGCGTTGCCAGCCCGTCCCTCCACGGCAGCTACAGCGTCGAGCAGGCCCTGCAGCAGTTGCTGGCCGGCAGCGGCATGAACTGGCACTTCAGCGACGCGCGCACCGTGACCCTGCGCAAGGCCGAGGCCGCGCCGCAGGCCGTCACCCTCAAGCCGATCGAAGTCAGCGTGGCCTCGCGCACCAGCACCTCGATCAGCGAAATCCCCGGCACCGTCTGGGTGGTCGACCAGCAGCAGTTGCGTGAGCAGATCGACAGCGGCGTCAGCCTTAAAGAAGCCATCGGCAAGCTTGTGCCCGGCCTCGACCTGGCGCCAGAAGGGCGCACCAACTATGGCCAGAACATGCGCGGGCGCAATGTGCTGGTGATGATCGACGGGGTCAGCCAGAACAGCTCGCGCGGCCTGTCGCGCCAGTTCGACAGCATTTCGCCGTTCAACGTCGAGCGGGTCGAAGTGCTGTCTGGCGCCAGCGCCATCTACGGCGGCGGCGCCACGGGCGGCATCATCAACATCGTGACCAAGAAGGGCGAGCCCGGCCCTGCGCGCTTCGAAACCCAGCTTGGTGCCAGCAGCGGTTTCAACAACAGCGATGACCTGGCCACTCGCTTTGCCCAGTCGATCAGTGGCGGCAACGAACGCTTCAATGCCCGGCTGGGGATTTCCGGTGAGCAGAACGAAGCCTTCTACGACGGCGCCGGCGACCAGATTTTCATCGACAACACCCAGACCGACCTGCAGTACAACCGCACCATCGACGTGCTCGGCACTCTGGGCTTGCAGTTGAATGACCAGCAGCGTCTCGACCTGTTGGCCCAGTACTACGATTCTGGCAACCACGGCAGCACGGGCATCTACTTCCCCAACCTCAACTACAACGCGCCGTCAGACCTCGAAGATGCCGAACTGCGCAGCGGTTACTCGTCGGACCTGGAGCCGCGTACCCGGCGCCTGTTGCTGAACGCCAATTACCACCACAGCGACGTGCTGGGCCAGGACTTCTACCTGCAGGCCTCGTACCGCAAGGAAGACGACAACTTTTACCCCTTCCCGTACTACAACCGCGCCACGCCCACCGGTTCGCGTGGGGTTTACTTTGCTGCCTCGCAGCAGAACTTCGAGGTCACCAGCCTCAAGGGCCTGTTCGCCAAGCAGTGGGACACGTTGAAGCTGACCTACGGCGTCGACCTTGACCGCGAGCGCTTCAATGCCGAACAGACCACCTTCAATGCCCTGACATCGTCCGAATCGGGCGGCCTTGAGATGGAAAAGGACAGCAAGGCGGCGCGCTATCCCAGCTACCGGGTCGATGGTGTTTCGGTGTATGCCCAGCTGGACTGGCATGCCACTGACAACCTGACGTTCTCCGGCGGTGCCCGTCGCCAGCAGATGGACGTGGACGTCAGCGACTTCAAGGGCGTGCCGGGCGGCAGCAACGATTACCAGGTCAACCTGTTCAACCTGGGTGCCATCTACGACTTCAAGAACGGCCACCAGGTATGGACCAACTATGGCGAAGGTTTCGACCTGCCCGACCCTGCCAAGTACTACGGCAAGCCGGGCCTGAGCGTGGCCGACAACCCGCTGGCCGGCATCAAGAGCCGCCAGGTGGAACTGGGTTGGCGCTATGCCGACCTGGACTGGGATGCCCAGGCAGCGCTGTACTACATCTGGTCGGACAAGATCATCAACGTTGATTCGCAAACGCTGACGATCAACGTGCAAGAGCAGAAGAGCCGCGACTTCGGCTTCGAAGGTGCGCTGACCCGCCACTTCCAGACGGGTTGGGAAGCGGGCGGTACCTTGCACCTGACCCGTTCCGAGGAAGAGGCCGCTGACGGCGGGTGGATCAAGCGTGATGCCCGTTATGCATCCTTGTCCAAGGCCACTGCATTTGTCGGGTGGAAAGACGATGGCCGCAGTGCGCGGCTGCAGGCTAACCATGCCTTCAGCCTGAAGGATGATGCCGACCACGAGATCGACGGTTACACCACCTTCGACCTGCTGGCCAGCCAGGACACCGGCTTCGGCACCTTCAGCGCCGGCATCCAGAACCTGCTGGACAAGCAGTACAGCACGGTCTGGGGCCAACGCGCGACGCTGTTCTATTCGCCGACCTACGGCCCGGCATACCTGTATGACTACCAGGGGCGCGGGCGGACCTACACCCTGACCTGGAGCATGGCCTACTGATGGGTGTGGTTTGCGCCGGCCTCTGTGCGAGCAACTGTCTTGCACGACACCTCAAAGCTGGCGCGATCACTGTGGGAGCGGGCTTGCCCCGCGAACACGGGCGAAGCCCGTGCCATCCACCGCGCAGGCTGCTTCGCGGGACAAGCCCCCCACAGAGGCCGGTTCAGGCAAACGCCGCGAGCAAGTCCTCGGCAAACGCCTGCTGCGCTTCACCCGTCACTTGCGCCCGATGCCTGGCCAGGGTAAACGGCACTACAAAATCCAGCCCTGGGTTCAGCGCCCACAACAACCCCTCCGCCTCCCAGGCGTGCGCGCAATGGCAGGGCAGGTAGCCAATATGCCGCCCTGACAGCATGAACGTCAGCACGCTCTCGATCTGCTCCGCCACAGCCATGCTGTGCCGGCTCTGGAACGGCTCACCGCCTTTGAGAAACCGGTAGGGATGGCGTACCTGGTCCATCTCCAGCAACCGCTCAAGCCCAACACTCGGCTCGCCGAACAGTTCATGCCCCTTGCCGCAATACAGGCGTTGCCGCTCCTGGAACAAGGGTTGGTAATCAAAGGCCGCCTGGATGCCAGAGAAGTAGCTGATGGCGTAATCCAGCCGCTGCTCCAGCAACAACCGCTCCAGTTCCGCCGGCGGTGCACTGATCAGCTCCAGCTGCACCGATTCCTTTCGTGTGCGGAACGCCGCAATGGCCGCCGCCAGCTTCAGGCTCACTGCCTTGTCCTGGTTTTCTGCCATGCCGATGCGCACCGTCCCGAGCAACCGCTCGCCCACGCCGTTGGCCTGCTGGCGAAACTGCTCGATGCTCAGCAGCAGCCCACGTGCTGCATCCAATAGCAATGTGCCTTTCTCCGTCAGGTGGAAACCACCCTTGCCTCGGCTGCACAGGCGGTAGCCAAGGCGCGTTTCCAGCTGCGCCATGCGCTGGCTGATGGTGGGCTGGCTCAAGCCCAGCACGCCTTGCGCGGCGCTGAAACCCCCGGCCTCGACTACAGTGACGAACAGCCGCAGCAGGTGCAGGTCGGGGTCGTGTACTTGTCCGAGCATTACATTGCTCCTGGTGAATGTCAGCTTTGCAAACTTGTCATTCCTGCAATGTAACCCGGCTGGCATGCTTGCGGCATCCACCCATTTGCCGAGGTGTCCGTCATGCGTCGATCGTTGTGCCTGTTGTCCTTGGTCCTGGCCTTGCCGCTGCAGGCCGAAGAAAAGGTCGTCAACCTCTACAGCTGGGCCGACTACGTCGCCCCGCAAACCCTTCAGCGCTTCGAGCAGGAAACCGGCTACAAAGTGCGCTACGACACCTTCGACACCACCGAGGTGCTGGAGACCAAGCTGCTCACCGGTGGCAGTGGTTACGACGTGGTGGTGCCATCGTCGACCGTACTGGCCCGGGCGCTCAAGGCCAATGCCCTGCAACCGCTCGACCCCCAGGGCATGCCCGGCTACAGCAACCTCGACAAGGACTTGCTGGCCAAGCTCGCCGAGGCCGACCCCGGCAACCGCCATGCCGTGCCGTACACCTGGGGCACGCTGGGCCTTGGGCTGAACGTAGAGGCCGTGCGACAGCGCCTGGGCGATGTGCCGCTGGACAGCCTCGACCTGCTGTTCAAACCCGAATACGCCAGCCGCCTGAAGGACTGTGGCATCGCCATGCCCGACTCGCCGCAAGAGGTGATCGGCGTGGCCCTGAACTACCTGGGCAAGGACCCTTACAGCCAGGACAAAGATGATCTGGCCGCCGCGCAGCAGCTGCTTAGCCAGTTGCAACCCTCGATCAGCTACGTCGCCAATGGCCGGCAGATCAGCGACCTGGCCAACGGTAGCGTGTGCCTGGCGCTGACCTATAACGGCGATGCAGCGATGGCTGCCGACCAGGCGCGCCGCGCCGGCAAGCCGTTCGAGCTGATCTACCGCATCCCACGCGAAGGCACGCTGGTGTGGCAGGACAACCTGGTTATCCCCAAGGACGCCCCGCACCCCGAAGCCGCGCGGGCGTTCATCGCCTTCATGCTCAAGCCCGAGTCGGTGGCTGCGCTGACCAACACGCTGTTCTTCGCCAACGCCAACCAGGCAGCCACGCCGTTGGTGGACGAAGCGGTGCGCAACGATCCGGACATCTACCCGCCTGCCGAGGTGCGCCAGCGGCTGTTTGCCGACCGCAGCATGGCCCTGGCCGACCTGCGCCAGCGTAACCGCCTGTGGACGGCCTTTCGCAGCCGCCAGTAACTGATAACAACCAAGGAGCCCGACCGTGGAGCAAGCCGCAAGCAACGACCAGGCGATGACCCGCGACAGCCTGTACGGCACTGCCGCAGAAAGTACCTATGCCGGCATTACCAGTTTCTCCCGCCGCCGCTACAGCCGCGACTTGCGCGGTGTGGATGTGGTGGTCAGCGGAGTGCCGTTCGATACCGCCACCAGCAACCGCCCAGGGGCGCGTTTCGGCCCACGGGCGATTCGCGCCGCGTCGGTGCAGCAGGCGTGGGCACGGCACTGGCCGTGGGCGTTCGACCCGTTCGACCACCTGGCCGTGATCGACTATGGCGACTGCGCGTTCGACAGTGGCACGCCGCAGTCGGTGCCGGATAGCATCGAGGCCCACGCCGCCCATATTCTGGACGCGGGCTGCGCCATGCTTACCCTCGGCGGCGACCACTTCATCAGCTACCCGCTGCTCAAGGCCCACGCCCGCCGGCATGGCCCGCTGGCGCTGATCCACTTCGATGCCCACAGCGACACCTGGCCGGACGAGGAGGGCAAGCGTATCGACCATGGCACCATGTTCTGGCATGCCGCCCGCGAGGGCCTGGTAGACCCGGCCTGCTCGGTGCAGATTGGCCTGCGCACCACCAACGACGACAGCCAGGGCTTTGCCGTCCTCGATGCCCGTCAGGTGCACCGGCAGGGCACCGAGGCGGTGATTGCGGCGATTCGCCAGCGCGTGGGTGAGCGGCCGGTGTACCTGACCTTCGATATCGACTGCCTCGACCCGGCCTATGCGCCGGGCACAGGTACACCGGTGTGTGGTGGGTTGACCACGGTGCAGGCGCTGGAGATTCTGGGTGGGCTGCGCGGTATCAACCTTGTGGGCATGGACCTGGTGGAGGTGGCACCGGCTTATGACCATGCCGATATCACGGCGCTGGCGGGGGCGACCCTGGCGATGGAGATGCTGTGCCTGTATGCGGCGCGGCACAAGGTAGACAAAAGCCAGTAAGCAGGGGCGCTGTGGGAGCGGGCTTGGCCCGCGAACACCGGCAAGGCCGGTGCCATGCACCGCGTGGCTGCCTTCGCGGGACAAGCCCGCTCCCACAATGATCAATGCTCGAAAGGGCGCATACTGAAACATCAGGAATCATCTCCGCCCCAATTCACACTTTTGTCTCGAACCCCTCGCGCCTTAGGCTATCAAACCCACCAGGCGCGGCATTTTCGTACAGGAGGTGAAGCATGAACCCGACACTGCCCATCCTGGCCCTCAGCCTGGCCTTGTGCCTGCCTGCGCACGCTGCCCCGCAACAGCCTTTGCAGCTTGCCGCTGGCAACAATAACCCCTACAACAGCCCGATTCAGCGTGCCAATCCCAACAGCCGCCAGGGCAGCATGCCGGCCATGCCCCCTGTGCGCGGCCCGTCCACCGACCCGTACCAGCGCACGCCCAGCCTCGACAACCGCGGCATCGGCAACGGCGACAACCTGCGTCGTCAGCAACAAACCCCGAACCTGGAACCGACCCGGCCACCCCGCGACAACACCCGTGCGCCGTGAGCCCATATGAAAGGAATCCTGCATGACTAAAGCAACCTGGCTAGTCACCTTGACTGCTGCTGCACTCATGCCGTTGTTGGCTCAGGCGGCCGCAGAGCAACAGTTTCACAGCGAAGAAGGCACGTTGACCGTCAGCACCCTGGCCGACGGCCTGCGCAACCCCTGGGCTCTGGCGTTTCTGCCAGGCGGCAAGGACATGCTGGTCACCGAACGCGCCGGCAACCTGCGGGTGGTCAACACTCAAGGCAAGGTCGGCCCGCCGATCAGCGGTGTGCCCAAGGTCTGGGCCGAGGGCCAGGGCGGCCTGCTGGATGTCGTGCTGTCGCCGGCGTTCGACAAGGACCGTACCGTGTACCTGTCTTACGCCGAAGAGGGCAGTGACGGCAAGGCCGGCACCGCCGTCGGCCGTGGCCAGCTGTCCGAAGACCGCGCCCGGCTGGAGAACTTTAGCGTGATCTTCCGCCAGCAGCCCAAGCTGTCGGTGGGCAACCACTTCGGCTCGCGCCTGGTCTTCGACCGTGACGGCTATCTGTTCATCGCCCTGGGTGAGAACAACCAGCGCGCCACTGCCCAGGACCTGGACAAGCTGCAAGGCAAGATCGTGCGCATTTTGCCGGATGGCGAAGTGCCCAAGGACAACCCCTTCGTTGGCAAGGACAATGTGCGGCCGGAGATCTGGTCGTTCGGCCACCGCAACCAGCAGGGCGCCGCGCTGAACCCCTGGACCGGCAAGCTGTGGACCCACGAGCACGGCCCGCGCGGTGGCGACGAAATCAACATCCCCGAACCCGGCAAGAACTACGGCTGGCCGATTGCGACCCATGGCATCAACTATTCGCTGCTGCCGATCCCCGAGGCCAAGGGCAAGCATGTGCAAGGCATGGTCGACCCACACCATGTGTGGGAGAAGTCGCCAGGTATCAGCGGCATGGCGTTCTACGACAGCCCGACATTCAAGGCCTGGGACCATAACTTGTTCATTGGTGCGCTGGCGACACAGGAGCTGATCCGCTTGCAGCTGAAGGGTGACAAGGTCGTGCATGAGGAACGTTTGCTCGGTGACTTGAAGGCGCGTATCCGCGATGTGCGGCTGGGGCCGGATGGCTATATTTATGTGCTGACCGATGACAAGGACGGCGCACTACTCAAGGTGGGCCTGGCCGACTGACGCGGTCCCTGTAGGAGCGGCCTTGCGCCGCGATGGGCCGCAGAGCGGCCCCAACAATCTATGCTGCAATGCTGAAGTCCAGGGGCCGCTGCGCGGCCCATCGCGGCGCAAGGCCGCTTCTACAGGGACCTGTGTAGAATGCGGCCATGGCCATCACTCCCCAATCCCTTTACCAGCAAGCCCTGAGCACTCAGGGCTACGCTGACGACCCTGCCCAGGCCCGCGCCGTCGATGCCTTGCAGGCCTGTTTCCTGGCTGTCGAGCAGGGCCGCCCCACCCAGGGCATCTACCTCTGGGGCCCGGTCGGGCGGGGCAAGACATGGCTGATGGACCAGTTTCACCGCTGCCTGCGGGTACCCAGCCGGCGCCAGCACTTCCATCACTTCATGGCCTGGGTCCACCAGCGCCTGTTTCAGCTCAATGGAACCGCCGACCCGTTGCTGGCGTTGGCCCGGGAACTGGCCGGGCAGATCCGTGTACTGTGTTTTGACGAACTGTTCGTCAACGACATTGGTGACGCGATTATCCTGGGGCGTCTTTTCCAGGTGCTGTTCGACCAAGGCGTGGTGATTGTCGCCACGTCCAATCAGCCACCCGAGCAGCTCTACCGCGACGGCTTCAACCGCGAGCGGTTCGTGCCGGCCATCGCCGCGATCCAGCGGCACATGCAGGTACTACCAGTGGCCGGCGAGCAGGACCACCGCCTGCACCCCGGTGCAGAGCGGCAGCGCTACTGGGTGGCAGCGACAGGGCAGGCCAGCCCGCTGGGCGAGGTGTTCTGCCAGCTCAGCCCGGATGACACGGGTACTGATCAACCCTTGGTTATCGGCTCCAGGCAGGTGCAGGTTGTGCGGCGCAGCGAACAGGCTATCTGGTGCCGCTTCACCGACCTGTGCGAGCAACCGCTGGCGGCCATGGAATTCATGGCGCTTTGCGACCGTTTTCCGGCCATCCTGGTGTCGGGTATTCCGGCGCTGGGCGGTAAACAGCAGGCTGGTCGCATTGCCCGTGGCACTGAAGACGGCGCGGCGCGGGTGGTGGCAGGCGACCGCGAACTGCCTGCGCTGTCGCCCAAGGACGATGCGGTACGCCGTTTCATCGCCCTGGTCGATGAGTGCTACGACCGCCGTGTGGCACTGTACCTCGAGGCCGAGGTGCCGCTGGAAGAGCTGTATACGCAGGGGTATCTGGCATTCCCGTACCAGCGAACCTTGAGCCGGTTGCGGGAGATGCAACTACAGCGGTTTGGCTGAAGTGTGCTGGGGCCGCTTTGCGGCCCATCGCGACGCAAGGCCGCTCCCACAGGTACGGCGCCGACGCTTAAACCTACGAATTACCTGTGAGAGCGGCCTTGTGCCGCGATAGGGGCGTAAAGCGCCCCCCGTTTCACTTGGCCAGCCACTCGACCAGCGTGCGGTTGAACCGCACGGGTTCTTCGATCTGTGGCGCATGCCCCATGCCTTCAAAAGTGATGAGTTCACCCTTGGGGATCAGCTTGGCCACCTGTGGCCCCAGCACGTCATACTTGCCCAGCTTCGCCTTTACCTCCGGCGGTGCGATGTCGCTGCCAATGGCTGTGGTGTCCTTGTCGCCGATCAGCAGCAAGGTCGGCATCTGCAGATCCTTGAACTCGTGGTACACCGGCTGGGTGAAAATCATGTCGTAGATCAGCGCCGAGTTCCATGCCACCGCTTCATGCCCCGGCCCCTTGTTCAGGCCTACCAGCATCTGTACCCAGCGCTCATACTCCGGCTTCCAGCGCCCGGCGTAGTAGGTCTTGCGTTCATACTCGCGCACCCCTTCGGCACTCAGCTTGAGCTCACGGGCATACCATTGGTCCACCGTACGATAGGGCACGCCCAGGGCTTTCCAGTCTTCCAGGCCAATCGGGTTGACCATGGCCAGGCGCTCGACCTGCTGCGAGTACATCAGCGCATAGCGGGTGGCGAGCATGCCACCTGTGGAATGGCCGAGCACGATGGATTGCCTGATACCCAGCTGTTCGAGCAAGGCATGGGTGTTTTCAGCCAGCTGCTGGAAGCTGTACTGGTAATGCGCTGGTTTGCTGGACGTGCAGAAGCCAACCTGGTCGGGGGCGATGACCCGGTAACCGGCCTTGCTCAGTGCGTCGATGGTGGTTTCCCAGGTGGCGGCGCAGAAGTTCTTGCCGTGCATCAGCACCACGCTGTGGCCGTTGGCCTGGCCTTGTGCGGGGACGTCCATGTAGCCCATCTGCAGGGGCTGGCCCTGGGATTTGAAGTCAAAATGCTTGAGTGGGTGCGGGTAGCTGAAACCTTCGAGCTGGGCGCCATAGGTAGGCGGCTCGGCGGCGATGGCCGGGCTGCCGACAAGGCAGGCCAGGGCCAGGGCGGTTGCGCGCAGCATGGGGGCACTCCGTGTAGGGCCATGTAGGAATAGGCGACTTTAGCAGCCAGGCGTGCGACGGGAACGTGAAAGGTGTTACCAGGCGTGAAACCAGCCCAGGGTAATCATCGTCAGCACCGCATAGCGGCCAGCCTTGGCCAGGGTCACCAGCAGCAGGAAGCGCCAGAACGGCTCTCGCATGATGCCGGCGATCAATGTCAGCGGGTCACCGATCACCGGCATCCAGCTGAGCAGCAACGACCATTGCCCCCAGCGCTGGTACCGCTGCTGCGCGCGCGCCAGTTGGGCAGCGTTGAAGGGGAACCAGCGCTTGTCGCGCAGGTGCTCGACGGCGCGGCCCAGTAGCCAGTTCACGACCGAACCCAGCACATTGCCCAGGGTGGCCACCAGCAGCAGGATTGCCCAAGCCTCGGGCTGGCGCAGCAACAGGCCGACCAGCACGGCCTCCGATTGCAACGGCAGCAGGGTGGCGGCGCCGAAGGCGCTGAGGAACAGCGCCCACAGGCTGAGCATCAGTAACTGGCGACGACGGTGTCCTGGCCATCCTGGGTGACCCCGATGACCTGGTAGGCATCCTTGTGGTCACCCATTTCCATACCGGGCGAGCCCATGGGCATGCCCGGCACGGCCAGGCCCTTGAGGTCGCTGCGCTTGGCCAGCAGGCGCACCTGTTCGGCCGGCACATGGCCTTCGACGAACTTGCCGTCGATCACCCCGGTGTGGCATGAGGCCAGGCGCGGCGCCACGCCCAGGCGCTGCTTGACCGCGCTCATGTTGGGCTCGACATGGTCGTTGACGCTGAAACCGTTGTCACGCAGGTGGCTGATCCAGGCCTTGCAGCAGCCGCAGTTGGGGTCGCGGTAGACGTCGATGGTCTCGGCGGCCTGGACCAGGCCGGTGATGGCCAGCAGGCCCAGGGTCAGCAAGTGTTTGCGCAGCATGGTGAAGCACTCCTTTAAAAACGCAGGCGGATACCGGCAACCAGGCGGGTCTGGCCCAGGTCTTCGCCGTCTTCGCGGGCCTGGTCGGCACGGGTGCCGTGCAGGCGATTGAAACTGACCCCGACATAGGGGGCGAAGCCACGGGTGATCTCGTAGTGCAGGCGTAGGCCGACCTCGCTGTCGGCCAACCCTGCGCCTTGCTCGCGCCCGGCATCGTCGCGGCCGTAGAGGTTGGCTTCCAGGGTCGGTTCCAGTATCCAGAGGTTGGTCAGCAGCATAGCGTAAGCGGCCTCCAGGCGCAGCGCCGTCTGTTGCCGCTCGCCGGCGTAGGCGGTGGCTTGCAGCTCCAGGCCATACAACGGCGTGCCCTGGATGCCGAAAGCGGCCCAGGCCTGGCCGCTGGCGGGCTTGAAGTCCTGGCGTACGCCAGCCACCAGCTCCCACCACGGGCTCACGGCATGGCCCCACAGCGCTTGCAGTTCGGCCTTGTGCGTCTTGCCCTGCTCGCGCTCGCCTTCCGTGCGAAGCCACAGCCGGTCGATATCGCCGCCGACCCAGGCCGTAGCGTTCCAGTTCAGGGCGTTGCTGCTCTCGAAGTTCTGATATTCGAGCTTGTCGACGATCACGGCCCAGTTCAGCGCCCGGTCGTGCACTTGGTGCCCGGGCAGTGGCGGGAAGGCAGCCCGGCGGTCGGCGTCGGTGATTGCAGCCAAGGGCGTGCGCGGCGGGCTGGGCGTAGCCGGGCCATGGCCCATGCTTGCATGGTTCATTTGGCCATGGTTCATGTGCTCCATGCCGGCGGCCAGCGCGCGTTCACTGGCGAGCAGGGTCAGCAGGGTCACGCCGGCCACAATGGTGCGGTTGCGGGTGTCATTCATCGACGCGTACCTCGCGGAACATGCCGGTCTCCATGTGATAGAGCAGGTGGCAGTGGTAGGCCCAGCGGCCAAGGGCGTCGGCAGTCACCCGGTAGGAGCGTCGGCTGCCGGGCGGGATGTCGACGGTGTGCTTGCGCACCAGAAACTGGCCGTGCTCGTCTTCCAGGTCGCTCCACATGCCATGCAGGTGGATGGGGTGGGTCATCATGGTGTCGTTGACCAGGGTGATGCGCACCCGCTCGCCGTAGGTCAGGCGCAACGGCTCGGCATCGCTGAACTTGACGCCGTCGAACGACCAGGCGAAACGCTCCATGTGGCCGGTCAGGTGCAGCTCGATGTCGCGCGATGGCGCGCGGCCGTCCGGGTCGGGGTAGGGGCTGCGCAGGTCGGCGTAGGTCAGCACGCGCCGGCCGTTGTTGCGCAAGCCTATGCCGGGGTCTGCCAGGTTGGCGCGCGGTGCCATGGTTTGCATGTCCACCAACGGGTTACCGGTTTCGCTGGCCGAGTGTTGCTGCATCGCCGACATGGCAGCGTGGTTCATACCAGGCAGGTTGCTGTGGTCCATGCCCGCCATGTCGGCCATACCGCCGTGGCCCATGTCGTCCATGCTCAGCACCGGGCGCGGATCGGGTGCAGGCACCGGTGCCTGCAGCCCGGCGGCGCGGGCCAGGGTGCCGCGGGCGAAGCCGGTACGGTCCATGCTCTGGGCGAACAGGGTGTAGGCAGGTTGGTCGCCCACGGTCACCAGTACGTCGTAGGTCTCTGCCACGGCAATGCGCAGTTCATCCACGCTCACTGGCGTTACCGGCAAGCCGTCGGCGGCGATCACCGTCAGCGCAAGCCCGGGGATGCGGAAGTCGAAATAGGTCATGGCCGAGGCGTTGATCAGCCGCAGGCGCACGGTGTCGCCCGGCTGGAACAGGCAGGTGAAGTTACCCTCCGGCGGCTGGCCGTTGAGCAGGTAGGTGTAGGTGGCGGCGCTGATATCGGCGAGGTCGGTAGGGCTCATGCGCATGCGCGCCCAGGCCGTGCGCTCGGCAACGGTTGGGCCCCAGCCGTTGTCGGCGACGTCATCGATGAAATCGCCGACCGTGCGCTTGTGATAATTGTACGCGTCGGACTGTTTCTTCAGGGTGGCCATCAGCTGTTCCGGCGCCTGGTCCGACCAGTCGCTGAACAGCAGCACATGGTCGCGCTGGTAGCGGTGCGGTTCGGGTTCGCGTGGCTCGATCACGATGGCCCCGTACACCCCGGCCTGTTCCTGCAGTCCGGAGTGGCTGTGGTACCAGTAGGTACCGCTCTGGCGCAGGGTGAACTGGTACAAGTAGTCGCCGCCGGGTTCGATGCCGGCGAAGCTCAGGCCTGGTACGCCGTCCATGTTGGCGGGCAGGATGATGCCGTGCCAGTGGATCGAGGTGTCCTGCGCCAGGCGGTTGCGCACGCGCAGGGTCACGGTGTCGCCTTCGCGCCAGCGCAGTAACGGGCCGGGCAGGCTGTTGTTGAGGGTGAGCGCAGTGCGCGGGCGGCCGGTGATATTGACCGGGGTCTGGCCGATGAACAGCTCGAAGTGCTGGCCGGCCAGGTCTTGGCCTTCGGCCGCCTGAGCCAACGGGCGCCAAAGCCCCAGGCCCGCCAGCGTGGCGGCGGCGCCCAGGCCTTTGACGAAGGTACGGCGGGTGGGGGTGCGCAACATGGCGTGGCCTCATGCGGGGGAGCCACGATGTTCGCTGCAGGCGCCTGTCAGGTAGCTGAGGCGCACATTACAGCGTTGTCAGCTTGCCGCCTCGTCAGCGCGCAGGTCGCGCATCAGCAGGCCGTAGTCAAGGGCGACCTGCTCCGGGATGGGCAAGTACACCACATGGCCGTCGCCTGGCGCGACGTCGATGGCCTGCTGCTGGCGGTTGCGCAGGCGGTGCAGGTCGAAGTGATAGTTGCCACGCGGCGTCATCAGTTCCAAATGGTCACCCACCGCAAAGCGGTTCTTCACCTTGACCTCGGCCAAGCCATCGACACGTACGCCGGTCAGTTCGCCGACGAACTGCTGGCGCTCCGAAACCGAGTTGCCGCGCTGGTAGTTCTGGTATTCGTCGTGCACGTGGCGGCGCAGAAAGCCTTCGGTGTAGCCGCGTTGCGCGAGGGATTCGAGGTTGCCCATCAAGGCACGGTCGAATGGCCGCCCGGCCACGGCGTCGTCGATCGCCTGGCGGTACGACTGTACTGCACGGGCACAGTAGAAGTGCGACTTGGTGCGGCCTTCAATCTTCAGCGAATGCACGCCCATGGCGGCCAGGCGCTCGACGTGCTGGATGGCGCGCAGGTCCTTGGCATTCATGATGTAGGTACCGTGCTCATCTTCGAAGGCCGGCATTTCGGTGTCGGGGCGGTTGCTTTCCTGCAGCAGGAAAACCTGTTCGGTAGGGGCGCCCAGGCCGAGGGTAGGCTGCACTTCGCGCACGATATCGCCGGTGGCATTCTCGGTGGCCGGGGTGGCGTCGTACTTCCAGCGGCAGGCGTTGGTGCAGGTGCCCTGATTGGCGTCACGCTTGTTGAGGTAGCCCGAGAGCAGGCAACGGCCGGAATAGGCCATGCACAGCGCGCCGTGGACGAACACCTCCAGCTCCATGCCCGGCACCCGCTGACGAATTTCCTCGATCTCTTCCAGGGACAGCTCGCGCGACAGGATCACCCGGCTCAGGCCCAGCTGCTGCCAGAACTGCACGCTGGCCCAGTTGACGGTGTTGGCCTGCACCGACAAATGCACCGGCATCTGCGGGAAGTGCTGGCGCACCAGCATGATCAGGCCTGGATCAGACATGATCAGTGCATCCGGCGCCATGTCGATGACCGGTGCCAGGTCCTTGAGGAAGGTCTTGAGCTTGGCGTTGTGCGGGGCAATGTTGACCACCACGTAGAAGCGCTTGCCCAAGGCGTGCGCCTCCTGGATGCCCAGCGCCAGGTTGGCGTGGTCGAATTCGTTGTTGCGCACCCGCAAGCTGTAGCGCGGCTGGCCGGCGTAGACCGCGTCGGCGCCGTAGGCAAAGGCATAGCGCATGGTCTTGAGGGTGCCGGCAGGGGCCAGCAGTTCGGGCTTGGCGGTAGGGTTCATGTGCGCACCGGGGTAAAAAGGCCGGGATGCTAGGAGCGATGAACACGGTGCGTATTGATTTGCGTCAAGTGAGCGCGGCACTTTTGCCTGGGTGCCGTGCACTAATCACTCACAAGCCATGAGAGGAACTGCAATGAACGAAACCGCGCTACAGAACAAAGCCCTGGCAGTACTCCTGGCGTTGGTGACCATTGCCTTCTTCTGGATCCTGCTGCCGTACTACGGCGCAATCTTCTGGGCGGTGATCCTCGGCATCCTGTTCGCCCCTTTGCAGCGCCACCTGCTGATCCGCTTCGGGCGCCGACGCAACCTGGCGGCCGCCACGACCTTGCTGGTGTGCCTGCTGGTGGCTGTTCTGCCAGTGATCATCACCAGCGCGCTGCTGGTGCAGGAGGGGGCGTCGCTGTACCAGCGCATAGAGAGCGGGCAACTGGACATTGCCGGCTTTGTCGAGCATGGCAAGAACATGCTGCCGGCCTGGGCCCAGCATGGCCTGGACAGCGTGGGCATGGGCAACCTCGACGCGCTGCGTGACAAGATCACCAAGTGGGCCACCCAAGGCAGCCAGGTGCTGGCCACTCAGGCATTCAGCTTTGGTCAGGGCACGTTCGAGTTCGTGGTCAGCTTCGGCATCATGCTGTACCTGCTGTTCTTTTTCCTGCGCGAAGGCGCAGATGTGGCTCGCCGGGTGCGGCTGGCCGTGCCTCTGCCCGAGCACCAGAAACGTCGTTTGCAACTGAAGTTCAACCGTGTGGTGCGGGCGACGGTGAAAGGCAACGTATTGGTGGCCATTACCCAAGGGGCGCTGGGCGGGTTCATTTTCTGGGTGCTGGATATCCCCAGTGCACTGGTGTGGGCGGTGCTGATGGCGTTTCTGTCGCTGCTGCCGGCGGTGGGTGCGGGCATCGTCTGGGCACCGGTGGCCGCGTATTTCCTGCTGACCGGAGCGATACTGCCGGGAATTATCCTGACCGCGTTCGGAGTGCTGGTGATTGGCCTGGTGGATAACGTGCTGCGGCCGATCCTGGTGGGCAAGGACACGCGCATGCCGGACTACCTGATTCTGGTATCGACGCTGGGTGGGCTGGCAGTCTTCGGGCTCAACGGCTTCGTGATCGGGCCCTTGATCGCGGCGCTGTTCGTGTCCAGCTGGGCGATTTTTGCCGCAACCAAGCCGCAGGTGCAATTGCCACAGTAGGGGTTTACCGCAGCACCCAAGGTTGGGTTCAATGCCGTCACACCCGCCGCGATGGAAACAGCCAGATCGACAAGCCCAGCTACACCTACCAGGCAGTCTACCGCTACTTGCTCGACAGGATCGAAGCAGCGCCCTGCGATGTGGAGCAGCGCTTGCCGTCACTGCGCGAGCTGGCCCGGCGCTTGGGCGTTTCGGTATCCAGTACCAAGTACGCCTATGCACTGCTGGAGGACGAAGGGCGGGTGTATGCGCGCCCCAAGCTGGGCTACTTCAGCCGGCCCCGAGCCCCCGCCATGCGCGGGCAGCATTCACCGAGCCTGCTCGACACGGTGTTCGCCAGCGCCCGTCAGCCGGGCATGCTGGCCCTGGGCAGCGATGCGCCGGCCATGTTGCTGTCGCTGCAGCAGCCGCTACTGATGATTGAGCGCGAACTGGCGCGCCAATACCCGCACGCGTTGGTACCGCTGTTCCAGCCGTTCGGTGAGCCCGAGTTGCGCAGCGTGCTGGCCGACCGCTACACCCGCTCGGCGCAGCATTACTGGAGCGCCGATCAGGTGTTCATTGGCGCGGACCTGCGCAGCATTCTTGAATTGGCGTTACGCGCCCTCGACCTGGAAGGCCAGGTTGCGCTGGTGGAGTCACCCTGCAACTGGGCGGTGCTGAGGCAGTTGCAGGCTGCGCGCATGACCATCATCGAAGTGCCATTGGGTGAGGATGGGCGTTTCAATTTACAGCAGTTGCACCGGCTGCTATGCGATCAGCCGGTGCGCCTGGCAGTGCTGTCGTCAGCGGCCAATGTGCCGCAAGGTGGCGTGATGCCCGCGTCGGACAAGCAGCAGATTTGCCGCTGGCTGGCTGAGCACGCTGTGTGGTTGTTCGAAAACGATGGCTACGGCGATTTGTGTTTCGACGCTTCAGCGCCGCGCTACCGGGACTTCGCCGACCCTGACCGGGTGCTGGTGTTTTCGACCTTCGACAAGCTGATCGGCGCGGAGGCGCCCTTTGGCTACCTGCTTTGCCGGCAGCATAATGAGCGTTTGCAGCAGTTGTGCCTTGAACGCGCCTTTCGTTTGTCGCCGATTCGCCAAAAGGCCATCGCCAGGCTGTTCATCTCGCGCCGGGTCGAGCGGCACGTACAGCGCTTGCGGCCCTTGCTGCGTGAACGCCTGCAGCAGATGAAGGCGCTGCTGGACGTGTACGGCCAGGGCTGCCTGCGCATCACCGAGCCTCAAGGCGGGGCCTGCCTGTGGTTGCGGGCGACTCGGCCGGTGGATATGCGCCGGGTCTTCGAGCGGCTGCTGGCACAACGCATCGTCATCGCCCCCGGGGAGCTCTTCAGCCAGTGCGGCCTATGGCGCAGCCACCTGCGGTTGTGCTGCACAGTGGACTGGAGCAAGGACATTGCCCTGGCACTGCAATGCCTGGTCAGGGCTATTCAGGACGAAGCTCAAGCCCCGTAGCAGTGGTGCAAGGCCGGGAACGCCCCATCGCGCACTTCGTCTGCATAGCGTGCGCAGGCCTCGCGGATCACCTGGCCGACGTCGGCATACTGCTTGACGAAGCGTGGCACGTGGTCACCCCCTAGCCCCAGCAGGTCCTCAGTGACCAGCACCTGCCCATCGCAGGCGGGTGAGGCGCCAATGCCAATGGTCGGTTTGTCGCTGGCCTGGGTGATGGCGCGCGCCACGGGCTCGGCCACGCCTTCGAGCAGCAGGCTGAAAGCACCGGCGTGCAGGTTGGCCTGCGCATCGGCCCGCAGCGCTGCAGCGCTGTCAGGGCTAAGCCCTTGGGCCTTGTAGCCGCCCATGGCATTGACGAACTGCGGCATCAGGCCGATGTGCGCCATGATCGGGATACCCCGGGCGACCAGGAATTCGACGGTGCTCGCCAACGCCTGGTTGGCCTCCAGCTTGAGCGCGTCGCAGCCAGTGCTGGCCAATACCTGGGCGCAGTTGCGAAAAGCTTGCTCGTGGGATTCCTGATAGCTGCCAAACGGCATGTCGGCGATTACGCAGGCCAGGCGGGTGCTGTCGACCACGGCGCGAGTATGGGCGATGGTTTCGTCCAGGCGCATGCCCAGGGTGGACGGGCGGCCGTAGCCGACCATGGCCGTGGAATCGCCGACCAGTATGAAGTCGACCAGCGGGTCGATCACCTGGGCGATGGCGCTTGAGTAGGCGGTGAGCGAAACGATCTTCTGCCGGCCTTTCATGGCGACCAGTTGCGGGACGGTAAGGCGGCTGGTGCGGGTGTGTGTGCTCATTGGGGGCTGGGCATCTCAGGACAGGGATGGCCCATTGTCGGGAGCTTGCAGCGGCAACTCAATGTACAGATCCAGGCTGAAAAGCGACCCAGATTACTTGCTTGATTCGGCCGGCTTTGCAGTATTTTGTGGGAGCGGCACTGTGTGGCGATCGGGCCGCAGCGCGGCCCCTCGGATTCAGCAAAAAGGCCTGGATTGCTGGGGCTGCTGCGCAGCCCGATCGCGACACAAGGCCGCTCCTGCAGGCCTTTCGCACGGCCTCAGAAGGCCTGTGGCATCTCGCCTTTGGCCAGGCGCCGGTTGATGTCGGCGATCACTTCGGGCAGGTCGTTGATGGTGTCGATGAGGTAGTGCGGGCGCGAGCCGGCAAACAGCGCATGGATACGCTGGCGCTCGCTTTCCAGCTGCTCGGCACTCAGTGCCTGGAAGCCTTCCCAGGTCAGCCCCAGCGCGTTGCCCGAGCACACCAGTGCCACGGTCCACATGCCGGCACGGCGGCCTTCGAGAATGCCTGGCACGGTATCGTCGACTTTCACGCAGGCCGCCACATCGTCGATGCCCAGTGCAATCACGTTGGCCAGGGCCTGGGCCGGCCAAGGTCGGCCGTTAGGCGTCTCGTCGGTGGCCACCACGTGGTCGGCCACGTAGCCGTTCTGCGCCGCCAGTTCCACCACCTTGTCCATCACTACCTTCGGATAGCCCGAGCACGAGCCGATCTTCAGGCCGTCCTGGCGCAGCCCGGTGAGGGTGTCCAGCGCACCGGGGATTAGCGCCGAGTGCACGGCGATCTTCTCGATCTGCAGCGGCATGAAGCGGTTGTAGATGGCGGTCACGTCATCGTCGGTCGGCGTGCGGCCGAACACCTTGCGGTAGCGCTCGGCAATTTCCGGCACGTCGCACAAGGTGCGGATGTGGTCCCACTTGCCCATGCCCATCGGCCCTCGGGCCTCTTCGATGGACACCTGCACGTCGAATTCGGCAAAGGCCTCGACAAAAATCTGGGTAGGGGCGAACGAGCCGAAATCGACCACGGTGCCAGCCCAGTCGAGGATGGCAGCTTGCAGTTGTGTAGGGTTGCTGTAGTTCATGTGCGCAAATTCCTGAATTCAGGTGGGCAAAGGGTCAGATGTCCAGTACTTCCATTTCCCGCAGCACTTCGGCCACGGCATTTACGGCGGCCTGCATGCCATCGGCACCGACCACGCCGATGCAGCCGACGCGGAAGGTTTCGACCTGGGTCAGCTTGCCCGGGTAGAGAATGAAGCCCTTGGCCTTGACCCGTTCGTAAAAGTCCTTGAACTGGTAGCGGGCGTCGTTCGGTGCGTGGAAAGTGACGATGATCGGCGCCTGGATATCGGCCGGCAGGAAGCTGCGCAGGCCAATGGCGGCCATGCCGTCGAGCAGGGTCTTGCAGTTGTCGGCATAGCGTTGGTGGCGCGCAGGCAGGCCGCCTTCTTCGTTGTATTGCTGCAGCGCCTCGTGCAGGGCCGCGACCACGTGCGTGGGCGGGGTGAAGCGCCACTGGCCGGTCTTGGCCATGTAGGCGTGCTGGTCGTAAAGGTCCATGGCCAGCGAGTGGGCATTGCCTTCGGCGGCAGCCAGGGCGGCTTTTTCGGCGAAGACGAAGCCCATGCCAGGTACGCCTTCCAGGCACTTGCCGGAGGCGGCGATCAGCGCTTCGAAGGGGATTTCGCGGGCATCGATCGGCAGCGCGCCGAATGAACTCATGGCATCGATGATCAGGCGCTTGCCGTGGCGTTTGATCACCTGGGCGATCTCGGGCAGCGGGTTGAGGATACCGGTACTGGTTTCGCAGTGGATCAATGCCACGTGGGTGACGGCGGGGTCGGCAGCCAGCAGGCGGTCGACATCGGCAGCCGTGGTCGGCTGGTCTTCGGCGGTTTCGAAGGTGCTGTAGCTGCGGCCCACCACTTTGCAGATCTTCGCCAGGCGCTGGCCATAAGCGCCATTGATCAGCACCAGGACCTTGCCATCGCGTGGCACCAGGGTGCCGATGGCCGCTTCCACGGCGAAGGTGCCGCTGCCTTGCAGGGGCACGCAGTGGTGGCTGGCGCTGCCGTCGATGATCGCCAGCAGTTGCTCGCAGACGCTGGCAGTCAGCTGGTTGAAGTCGCGGTCCCAGGAGCCCCAGTCCACCAGCATGGCTTGGCGGGTGCGGATTGATGTGGTCAAGGGACCTGGGGTCAGCAGAATCGGGGCGTTGCTCATTCCGTTATTCCTCGCAAGCGGTGGGCTGAAACTACGAGGCCTAGGTTGCAATTCGCGCTGCCATCAATCAAATTGTTTGTTGTTATCCCAGCTATAAGTCAGGCCGATAAATATGAACCTGTTTCAGCTACGTGCGTTCGATGCAGTGGCCCGTGAGGGCAGCTTTACGCGAGCCGCCGAGCGCCTGTTCATCAGCCAGCCGGCAGTGACCGGGCACGTCAAGGCGCTGGAGGAGCACTACCAGATCACCTTGTTGAGGCGCACCGCACGGCGCGTTGAGTTGACCGAAGAGGGTACGCGACTGGCGGCCATCACCCGGGCCATGTTCGGCTTGGCGGAAGAGGCGCAGGCCATGCTGGAAGCCAACCGGCAGTTGCTGACCGGGCGCTTGGAGGTGGCCGCCGATGGCCCGCACCGGGTCATGCCCATGCTGGCGCAGTTACGTCAGCGCTACCCCGGTATCACGGTCAATTTGCGGCTGGGTAACGCTCAAGAGACGCTGGCGGCCCTGTTGTCCGAGCATGCCGACGTGGCGGTACTGACTGAGATCGAGCCACGCAAGGGCCTGTATCTTCAGAACCTGTGCGAATCCCGTTTGTGCGCGCTGTTGCCGGCAGGGCACGCCTGGGCGGGCGGCGAAGGTGACCTGGCCCTGACCGGGCTGCACCAGCAAATCATGGTGCTGCGCGAACCCAGCTCCACTACCCGGCGCACCTTCGACAAGGCCTGCGCTACAGCCGGCGTGCAGCCGAGGGTGCAGCTGGAGCTGGACAGCCGTGAGGCGGTCACCGAGGCAGTGGCATCGCAGCTGGGCATCGGGGTGGTGTCGTCTACGGAAGTGGCGAACGACCCCCGGGTGGTGGCGCGACCGCTAGGCGGGCAGGGTCTGGTCAACCAGCACATGGTTGGCTGCCTGGAGCGGCGCCGTGAGTTACGCTTGATCCAGGCATTCCTGGGCCTGGCGGCCAGCCTTTGAGCCGGGCCGAGATGGCGGTATGACTGATGGACTGCAGATGAGCGAGAAAGACACCATTTCCATGCAACTGGTGCGTGAGGCCTTGTTGCAGACCTGCCCGGCGGGTGAGCCGGATGCCGCGTTGCTGGCCCGTGCCGGTATCGACGCCGGGCAGTTGCAGGCCCCGGATGCACGGGTCAGCGCCGAGGCCTATGCCCGGCTCTGGCGGTTGCTGGCACGGCGTTGCAACGACGAGTTCTTTGCCATGGACCCGCGTGGCCTGCGCAGCGGCAGCCTGGCGTTTCTGTGCCGGGCGAGCATGGCCCAGCCAACCTTGGGCGAGGGCCTGGAAACCGCGCTGGCGTTTCTTTCGCTGATGCTCGAGGACCTGCAGCCGAGCCTGGTGCGTCAGCAGGGCCTGGCCGAGATTGTCATCAATGAGCCGCGTGACCTGCCACGGCGCCCGTTCACCTACTTCACCTTCTGGATGATCGTGCATGGCGTGGCCTGCTGGCTGGCCGGGCGACGCATCGCCATCCTGGCCATTGAGCTGCGCTGTGCCGAGCCGCCGTACTGTGACGATTACCGGGTGATGTTTTCGCAGAACCTGCAGTTCGAGCGGCCGCGCACCCGCATGATCATCAGTGCCGATTGCCTTGACGTGCCACTGCGTCGCAGCCCCGAGGACCTGCAGCGTTTTCTGGCCGAGGCGCCCGGCAACATCCTGGTCAAGTACCGTGATCCGGCCAGCCTGGCGCGGCGTATCCGCGCCGACTTGCTGCAACTGGACCCGTCCCGTTGGCCGGATGCCGACGCCCTGGCACGACATTTGTGCCTGTCTCCGTCAACCTTGCGTCGTCGGTTGGCGGAGGAAGGGCAGAGCTACCAGGTACTCAAGGACAGTGTCCGGCGCGAACTTGCCATTGCCTGGTTGAGCCGGGAAGAGGTGGCCATGGGTGAGATTGTCGAGCGTCTGGGGTTTGCCGACAGCAGTTCGTTCTACAAGGCATTTCGCAAGTGGTTCGGCTGCAACCCTGGGCATTACCGTGCGCTGATCCAGGCCCGGGGAGCGGCAGGCTGTATTGAGGCTCCCGCTGCCACTGGCGGTGGGTGAAGGCAGGGAGTCGATCGTTGCCCATCAAGGGCATCGATGATGCAAGCGGTGGCGGGTCGTGGGCACGGTCGTATTTCCTCGTGCCTTGGGCAGTGCGAGTTGGCGAGCATGCCAGCCCCAACCCTTCGCTCCCGGCACATCCATGACTTCCAGCACTTCGAACGCCATCATCAGCCATGAACAAGCAACTGATGATTTCATCGCAGCCAGGCTTCCCGACTGGCTAAAGCGGGCCAGCCAGGCTCAGATCGTCGCCCTGCGCGCCAGCCTCAACGCCCATCACGCCAGCCAGGCCCGTCTGCGCGGGCTTACGCTGACCCTTGAGCCTCTGCAGGTGTTCGCTGAAAAGCACCTGCTGGGCGTGCTGGTCAAGCCACTGCCCGCAGGCATGACCCTCGCAGCACTGGAATGGCTGCAGGTATCACCGCGTTTCGGCACGATGCCCGGCACTCTTCAGCAGACTTACCACTACTCGGCGACCCGCCAGGATGGCTTGCTGAGGCTGATGGGCAACTTCGGCCCTGACGAATCGTTTTACCAGGGCACCGGGCTGGTGTCTCCTGGCCGGGACGCCGTGTTGACCGGCACGCCCGAGCAACTGGTTGCGACATGCCGGGCGCTGGATGTGGGCCAGCTTTACCAGGCCGAGCTGCAGCGCACGTTCAACGCGACCACCGAAGGCATCCTTGCGCAGGACAAACGTTCGGGTCTGGCACTGGCTGCGCAGGTTGCGACGCTCAAGGGCGATATCGACGAGCAGGTGCAGCAGGCCTTGACCAAGATGGTTGAGGGTGGGGGTGCCCATGCCGACACGGGCCTGCATGCCTACCCCGGGTTGCTGGAGGTGTTGGGGCAGCGTGTTGCTGACGGGCTGTTCATTCGTTTGCGAGACAGTGTGGGCCAGGACCGAGGTGTGGTCCTCTACCTGCCCAGCGATCCCGTGCAGGCGCTGCGCCGCTTCGACTCCACACAGGCCATGAACACTGCGATGGTTGCAGCATTGCAAGAGAAGGCCTACCGGGATTACTTCATGCAGCTGATCAGCCTGCGACATCGCGCGAGCATCGCAGGCAGGCTGCATGCACGCCTGGAGGATGCCCAGCCCGATCTGGCGTTGGAGGGCGCGACTGAGTCTGGGGACTTGTTCGCTGCGCTGGCCGCGCAACAGTTGCAAAGGGTCAAGGACGACGCCCGGCTGTTACTGGTCCCTACTGCGGACGCAGACGCGGCTGCCGCCCGCGCTCGTCATGCGGCCTGGCATGGCGCAGGGCTCGATTTGCTCAACCTGGCGGGGCTTTTCATCCCTGTGGTAGGCGCGCTACTGCTTGGCCAACTGGTGGCGCAGACACTTGGCGAGGTATTCGAGGGCGTCAAGGACTGGACCCGTGGGCACCAGCACGAAGCCCTCGAGCATATGCTGGGGGTTGCCGAAACGGTGGCTGCGACGGCGTTGACCGCAGCCAGTGTGAGTTTTCTGCGAAGTACCTTTGTCGATGGCTTGCAGCCTGTGAACGTGGGGGGGCGGCGCGGCCTGCTGTGCTCCGATGACATCACAGCCTATGAGTCCAACCCAGGCACCATCGCCCTGCGTGATGATGGGCTTTATGGTGACGAGAGCAGGCGCTGGATGCGCCGGGGGCAGCGTTATTATGAAGTTCAGCGCAGTGAGCCTGAAGCCCCGTACCGCCTGCGTCACCCTGGTGCAAGCAACGGTTACGGGCCGCTGGTTTTGCACAACGGCGAACGCGGCTGGCGCCTGCTGCGCGATCAACCGCAACGCTGGAACGACGTGCGCAGCATGCTCGATAGCCTGTGGCCGCAGCATCCCGCCATTGATGCACAGCAGGCGGCGCAAGTGCTGCGGGTTGCCGGTGTGGATACCGAGGAGTTGCGGGGCGTGCTGGTAGAGAACCGGCCGGCGCCAGTAAACCTGCGTGAGACTTTGCGGCGCTTCGAAGCCCATGCGCGTATCGAGTCGTTCTTTACTCGTCTGGCCAGCTACTCGCTGGCCACACAGGACAGTGCGTTGCTGGAGTGGTGTCAGGCCCATGCTGCCAGTACCGACAGCGATACCCTGCTGCGTCAGCGAGCTGCCCTGCAGGGGCCTCTTCTGGAGCACCTGAGCACGCCACCCGCTGCCGACGACAGGCTGCTGACCTTGGTAAAACGTGATTTCGCCGGTTTGCCGGAAGCCTACGCACAGGCGCTGGTCGCGCAGGCCAGTGAAGGCGACCGGTTGCTGACGACGTCAAGCGGGCGTGTGACGCTGGGCCTCGCGGAAAAGGCCCGCTCCCTGCTTCGCCTGGCCAGACTGAACCGTACGCTGGAGGGGCTTTACCTGCCCGGCAGCTACTGCAACGAAACCGGTCAACTGGCTTTCGCCCTGCTTCAGGGCGAGCTGGCAAGCCGCGCAGGTGTGCCTCCCGAAACGCTCAGCCTGGAGCTGCGCGACAGTGCACCGGACGGGCGTTTGCTAAAGGCCATAGGCACCGCTGTCGACCCCCTTGTGCGCAGGATAGTGGTGCATAAAGACGGATGCTTCCATCTTTACGATGGCCTGGGGCGTGGGCTGCCGTTCGGCGCAGGTGACCCGGCAGGCCTTTACGAAACGCTTGCAGCGGTGTTGGCGCCTGAGCATTGCGCGGCGCTTGGCATGGCTCACGGCGATGTTGGGTCACAGCTACGCCAGCGTCTGCTTGCCCGGCTTCCTGCTACGCACCAGGGGGTTGCCGAACTCTTGCAATGGCCGACACAGGTGCAATGGTTGAACCCTGGACGACGCTTGCCAGATGGCCGGGTTGGCTATCTGCTCAATGGCCGCACCGGGGCCGACAGCCGTTCATTTGCTGCGCGGGTTCGGGAGCGTTTGCGCCAGCTTTATCCAGGGTTGGATGATGTGCAGCTGGACCAGGAGCAGGCGCTTCTTGCCAATGGGCCGCGGCCGGTCTACGAGCGCCTCGTAGAGCTGGAAGATGACCATGACCAGTTGATTCGCCACCTCAACCGCTGGTGCAGCGCCGAACTGAACGAGGGGCGCCAGATACTTCGCCGGCAGGTCGTCGGCGCCATTCTGCGGGCTTGGCGCTTGCAGGGAGACTGGATATACAACGATGCGGGCACACCGACAGGTCAGCGCCTGTCGCTGAGTGGCCTGCAGCTCAGCAGTTTGCCGGCGCTGCCGCCTGTCATTGACTTCCACCGTGTAACCAGCCTGCGGTTGTACGAGTCGGCGGTCGATGCGGTGCCAGTGAACTTCTTGCGCCCGTTTAGCACGCTGAGCGAGCTGGACATGAGTTTCAACCGGCTGCGCAACATTCCGCTCGGGATCGCTCACCTGCCGCAACTCCAGCGCTTGCGCCTGGCGCATAACCAGATCCGTCTCGACGCGCAGGCGGTCGAGGTCTTGCAGGCACTGCCTGGCTTGTCCCATCTTGACTTGAGCTACAACCGGCTGGAACACCTCTACCTGAACCTCAACCATTTTTCGGCAATGACTCACTTGAACCTGCGGCACTGCCGGCTGGCGACCTGGCCCGACCACATCGAGCTGTGCGGCCTTTTGGTGCGCTGTGACCTGAGCGACAATCAGCTACGGGAACTACCGGAGGCGGTGTTGGCCATGCCTCATGCCTGGCGCCGGGCGCTTGTCGTCGACCGTAACCCCCTGACAGGGGTCCAGTTGCAACGGTTGTTCGCGCTGGATCCCATCGAGGAACACGGACATTTGCCAGAGTCGATGGCCCGTGTCGACTTGCTTCATGCACGCGCCTTGTGGCTGCAGCATGTCGCCGATAACGACCGAATGGCGTGCGCAGCGCTGTGGGACGGCCTGTTGGCCGACCCGGACAGCGTAGGCTTTTTCCGTATTTTAGCGTGGCTGGAGCATACGGCTGATTATGACCCGGCAGCCACCGGAGGCGGCCGGGAAGCACTTGCGCGTGAAGTATGGGCCGCGCTGCGGGCCATGGAGGGCAGTCCGGGGTTGCGGATACGGGTTTTTGAAGAGTGCAATCAGCCTGTTTCCTGCTCGGACATGGTCATCGATCGTTTCAGTCACGTGAATATTCGGGTCTTGCTGGCCCAGGCTGAAACCGATGCGCTAGACCTGACGAAACGGGGACAGTTGATGGCATTCGGCCGGCAGCTGTTTCGGCTTGATCAGGTTTGGCAGGAGGCCAGCCGAGCGATATTGCGCCAGGGCGGCGCGGGTGAACAGGTGGGGCGCTCGGCCTTGTCACTGGCATACCGTGTACGCCTGCGCGAACGTCTGGGTTTGCCCGGTCAGCCGCGGGCGATGCGCTACCCGGACTCTGCCGGGTTGAGCGACCAGCACGTCAATAGTGTTGCCGCAGCTGTCCTCGCCAGTGAAGACTTCGAGGCGCTGACTCAAAGCCTGGCGAGTCGCCTGTTCTGGCAAACCTGCCTTCGTGAGCAGCACCGGGCGCTGTTCGAGGCACTCAGAGCCGACTATCTGCAGCGCAGGGCGGACTTGCGCATTGTGCAGCCACCCATTGCGGCCGAACAACTGCGTTCTCAGCTTGCTGATCTGGATGAGCAGGAACTGCGCGATACACAGCGATTGCTGACAGGGCTGACCGAGTCTTACCTGCACAGCCTGGGCCGGGGTGCCAGCTGACCTGCAAGGCGGCCAAACCAGTCATCCAGATTGACAGCTTTGGCCATTGCCGCGGGGCTTGAGCGGCGCGAACATCGTCGGACCGATGGTTAACACCAAAAACAAGAAACCAGGAGTCCGACGATGCGCGATTACACCGAGGCTGCTCGTGCGTTCGACCACGCTCAGGCTGCCAGTGCGGCGCTGCATGGCGACCTCGAAGCCCTCAATGCCTGTGTTGAATGCTGTGATCGCCATGCCGGTGACGGCAAGCTGGCGCTAATCTACGAAGACCGCAATGGCAACACAGCACGGTACAGTTTCGACCAGCTCAAGGCGCAGTCTGCCCGTTTTGCCAATGTGCTCAAAACCCAAGGTGTGGGTCCAGGTGACCGGGTGGCTGGTTTGATGCCGCGCACTCCCGAGCTTCTTGTCACCATCCTCGCCACCTGGCGCCTGGGCGCGGTGTACCAGCCTTTGTTCACTGCCTTCGGCCCCAAGGCTATCGAGCACCGCCTTGAGCAGTCGCATGCCCGCGTAGTCGTTACCGACAGCCTCAACCGTAGCAAGCTGGACGATGTGCATGCCTGCCCGACCATCATCACAGTCAATGCCCGCGTCGGCGAGCTGGACTTCCAGCAGTGTCTGGAGCGTGCCGCGAACGACTGTGATCCGGTAATGCGCGCGGGTAGCGACCCGTTCTTGCTGATGTTCACGTCAGGCACCACCGGCCCGGCGAAACCGTTGGAGGTGCCGCTGCGGGCCATCGTCGCGTTTAAGGGTTACATGCGCGACGCCATCGGCCTGCGCAGCGAAGACAACTTCTGGAACCTGGCAGACCCGGGCTGGGCCTACGGCCTTTATTACGCGGTCACCGGCCCATTGTCGCTGGGCCATGCAACCACGTTCTACGATGGCCCGTTCAGCGTCGAAAGCTGCGCGCGGGTGATCGACAAGCTGGGTATCACCAACCTGGCAGGCTCGCCCACCGCCTACCGCATGTTGATTGCAGCCGGCAGTGCTTTCTCGGCGCCGGTCAAGGGCCGACTGCGCGTGGTCAGCAGTGCAGGTGAGCCGCTCAATCCAGAGGTGATCCGCTGGTTCGCCAATGAGCTGGGCGTGACCATCCACGACCATTATGGCCAGACCGAACTGGGTATGGTGCTGTGCAACCATCACGGTCTGTCACACCCTGTGCACCTGGGGTCTGCAGGCTTCGCTATCCCCGGCCATCGCATTGTGGTGCTGGACGAGCAAGCTAACGAACTGCCGGCCGGTCAACCGGGCATCCTTGCCGTCGACCGCGAGCAATCGCCACTTTGCTGGTTCGGTGGCTACCACGGTTTGCCGACCAAGGCGTTCATCGGCAAGTACTACCTCAGTGGCGACACTGTAGAGCTCAACGCGGATGGCAGCATCAGTTTCGTTGGCCGCAGCGATGATGTGATTACCACTTCCGGTTACCGCGTCGGGCCGTTCGACGTCGAAAGCGCGTTGATCGAGCACCCCGCGGTGGTGGAGGCCGCCGTCATCGGCAAGCCGGACCCGGAACGTACCGAGCTGATCAAGGCTTTCGTGGTGCTGACTGAAGGCGTCGGCGGTTGTGCCGAGCTGGAAGAAGCGCTGCGTCAGCATGTACGCCAGCGCCTGTATGCCCATGCTTACCCCCGCGAAATCGAATTCGTCAGCGAGCTGCCCAAGACCCCGAGCGGCAAGCTGCAACGCTTCATCCTGCGCAACCAGGAAGTCGCCAAACAACAAGCGCAACAGGCCACCCCTGCCAGCGCCTGAAAGGAAACCGATCATGCAGATAGCCAATAAACACTTCATTGTCAGCGGCGGCGCCTCCGGGTTGGGTGCTGCCACTGCGCAGATGCTGGTCGAGGCCGGCGCCAAGGTCATGCTGGTCGACCTCAATGCCCAGGCCGTCGAGGCCAAGGCCCGTGAGCTGGGTGACAACGCCCGCTTCGCCGTGGCCGACATCAGCGACGAGCAGGCGGCGCAGGCGGCCGTCGACGCAGCCGTCAGTGCCTTCGGCAGCTTGCATGGCCTTGTCAATTGTGCCGGCATCGTCGGTGCCGAGAAGGTGCTGGGCAAACAGGGGCCACATGGCCTGACCAGCTTCGCCAAGGTCATCAACGTCAACCTGATCGGCAGCTTCAATTTGCTGCGCCTGACTGCTGCAGCCATGGCTGAAGGGGCTGCCGATGAGGCCGGCGAGCGTGGCGTGATCATCAATACCGCCTCCATCGCTGCCTATGACGGCCAGATCGGTCAGGCGGCCTACGCTGCCTCCAAGGGTGCCATTGCCAGCCTTACCTTGCCGGCCGCGCGCGAACTGGCACGATTCGGCATCCGCGTGATGACCATCGCTCCGGGCATCTTCGAAACGCCGATGATGGCTGGCATGACCGAGGAAGTGCGTGCTTCGCTGGCTGCCGGCGTGCCGTTCCCGCCACGCTTGGGGCGCCCTCAGGAATACGCTGCGCTGGCCCGTCACATCATCGAGAACAGCATGCTCAACGGCGAGGTGATCCGCCTCGACGGTGCACTGCGCATGGCTGCCAAGTAAGGAGAGCGAACATGACCCTCGCCAATGATCCGATTGTTATCGTCAGCGCCGTGCGCACGCCCATGGGCGGCCTGCAGGGCGACCTGAAAAGCCTGACTGCGCCACAACTGGGCAGTGCGGCCATTCGTGGTGCCGTGGAACGTGCCGGCATCGATGCTGCCAGTGTCGAGCAAGTGCTGTTCGGCTGCGTGCTGCCGGCTGGCCTTGGCCAGGCGCCGGCACGCCAGGCTGCACTGGGTGCCGGGCTGGACAAGCACACCACCTGTACCACCCTGAACAAGATGTGCGGTTCGGGCATGCAGGCCGCGATCATGGCCCATGACCTGCTGCTGGCCGGCACCGCAGACGTGGTGGTGGCGGGTGGCATGGAAAGCATGACCAACGCCCCGTACCTGCTGGACAAAGCCCGTGGCGGCTACCGCATGGGCCATGGCAGGGTCATCGACCACATGTTCATGGACGGCCTGGAAGACGCTTATGACAAAGGCCGCCTGATGGGCACCTTCGCCGAAGATTGCGCCCAGGCCAACGGCTTCAGCCGCGAAGCCCAGGACCAGTTCGCCATCGCCTCGCTTACCCGTGCCCAGGACGCGATCAGCAGTGGCCGCTTTGCCGCCGAAATCGTGCCGGTGGAAGTCACCGAGGGCAAGGAAAAGCGCGTCATCAAGGACGACGAGCAGCCGCCCAAGGCGCGCCTGGACAAGATCCCGCAGCTCAAGCCTGCCTTCCGTGAAGGGGGTACGGTGACCGCAGCCAACGCCAGTTCGATTTCCGACGGTGCCGCGGCGCTGGTGCTGATGCGGCGCTCCGAAGCTGACAAGCGCGGCCTCAAGCCATTGGCAGTGATCCATGGCCACGCGGCCTTCGCCGACACCCCGGCGCTGTTCCCGACCGCGCCGATCGGGGCTATCGACAAACTGATGAAACGCACCGGCTGGAGCCTGGCCGACGTCGACCTGTTCGAGATTAACGAGGCCTTCGCCGTGGTCACCTTGGCGGCCATGAAACACCTTGACCTGCCCCATGACAAGGTCAACATCCATGGCGGCGCCTGCGCCCTTGGCCACCCCATCGGCGCCTCCGGCGCACGCATCCTGGTGACCTTGCTGTCGGCCCTTCGCCAGAACAACCTGTGCCGCGGCGTGGCGGCCATCTGCATTGGCGGCGGCGAGGCCACGGCCATGGCTGTCGAATGCCTGTACTGAGGTGAACCATGCTGGTAACTGACGAGCAACAACAGATCGCCGACGCGGTACGCGCCTTTGCCCAGGAACGGCTGAAACCTTTTGCCGAGCAGTGGGACAAGGAACACCGCTTCCCCAAGGAGGCCATCGAAGAGATGGCGGAGCTGGGCCTTTTCGGCATGCTGGTCCCGGAGCAGTGGGGCGGCAGTGACACCGGTTACGTGGCCTACGCCATGGCCCTGGAAGAAATCGCCGCTGGCGATGGTGCCTGCTCGACCATCATGAGCGTGCACAATTCGGTGGGCTGTGTACCCATCCTGCGGTTTGGCAGCGAGCAGCAGAAGGCGCAGTTCCTCACCCCCCTGGCAACTGGCGCGATGCTGGGTGCCTTTGCCCTCACCGAACCGCAGGCTGGCTCCGATGCCAGCAGCCTGAAGGCCCGTGCGCGTCTGGACGGTGACCACTATGTGCTCAATGGCAGCAAGCAGTTCATCACCTCCGGGCAGAACGCCGGGGTTGTGATCGTGTTTGCCGTGACGGATCCGGAGGCTGGCAAGCGTGGGATCAGCGCATTCATCGTGCCCACCGATTCACCGGGCTACCAGGTAGCACGGGTCGAGGACAAGCTCGGCCAGCACGCGTCCGACACCTGCCAGATTGTCTTCGACAACGTGCAGGTGCCGGTGGCCAACCGCCTGGGCGCAGAAGGCGAGGGCTACAAGATTGCCCTGGCCAACCTTGAAGGCGGGCGCATCGGTATTGCCTCGCAGGCCGTGGGCATGGCCCGTGCCGCGTTCGAAGTGGCGCGTGACTACGCCAAGGAGCGGCAAAGCTTTGGCAAGGCGCTGATCGAGCACCAGGCCGTGGCCTTCCGCCTGGCCGACATGGCGACGAAAATTGCCGTGGCCCGGCAGATGGTGCTGCACGCCGCCGCCCTGCGTGACGCCGGGCGCCCGGCGCTGGTGGAAGCGTCGATGGCCAAGCTGTTTGCCTCGGAAATGGCCGAAAAGGTCTGTTCGGATGCCTTGCAGACCCTGGGCGGTTATGGCTATCTGAGTGACTTCCCGCTGGAGCGGATCTACCGCGACGTTCGGGTTTGCCAGATCTACGAAGGCACCAGCGACATTCAGCGCATGGTCATTGCGCGCAATCTTTGAAGGAGCAGACTGCATGGCATTCGAAACCATCCTGTTGGACATTCACGGCAAGGTCGGCCTGATTACCCTCAACCGCCCGCAGGCGCTGAACGCGCTGAACGCGCAGATTGTTGGTGAGATCAACCAGGCTCTGGACCAGCTTGAGCGTGACCCGAACATCGGTTGCGTGGTGCTGACAGGCTCGGCCAAGGCCTTTGCCGCTGGCGCCGACATCAAGGAAATGGCTGAACTGCAATACCCGCAGATCTACGTCGATGACCTGTTCAGCGATGCCGACCGCATTGCCAACCGACGCAAGCCGATCATTGCAGCAGTGTCCGGCTTTGCTCTGGGCGGCGGCTGCGAGTTGGTCATGATGTGTGACTTTATCCTCGCGGCGGACAACGCCAAATTTGGTCAACCGGAAATCAACCTAGGGGTGCTGCCCGGCATGGGCGGCACCCAGCGGCTCACCCGTGCGGTGGGCAAGGCCAAGGCCATGGAACTGTGCCTGACCGGGCGCCTGATGGGGGCTGAGGAGGCCGAGCGTGCTGGCCTGGTGGCGCGCATTGTGCCGCAGGCGGAGTTGGTCGAAGAGGCGCTGAAAGTGGCGGCGACCATTGCCAGCAAGTCGATTCCGGTGAGCATGATGGTCAAGGAGAGCGTCAATCGCGCGTTCGAAGTTACCCTCAGCGAGGGTGTGCGCTTTGAGCGTCGGGTGTTCCATGCGGCCTTCTCTACCGAAGACCAGAAAGAAGGCATGGCCGCATTCATCGCCAAGCGCGAGGCGCAGTTCAAGGATCGTTGATTAGACTCGGTTCGTGCCGTTGCCGTTGCCGTTGCCGTTGTTTTTGCTTCTAAGCGCGCGGTAGTTCAGGCGACGCAGATTGCGACTTCAGGAGGCCGAGCGCAGGGCTTGCGTAGGGAGGTGACGGGCATGGATGCCCGTCAAGCGCTGGGCCCCAGGATGGGGCCTGCAGCGCGGTCCTCCCGGGAGCAAGCCCGGAGCGAGGGGACCCCGGAGCGAAGCGCAGGGGCCGGATGATGGGAGCGGACGGCTTTGGTTACTTTGGCCAAGACCAAAGTAACCCGCCGGAAGGGCGGAAAGGTGACTC
>NZ_FYDS01000013.1:0-155564 GCF_900187545.1 Pseudomonas sp. Irchel 3F3
GAGTCACCTTTCCGCCCTTCCGGCGGGTTACTTTGGTCTTGGCCAAAGTAACCAAAGCCGTCCGCTCCCATCATCCGGCCCCTGCGCTTCGCTCCGGGGTCCCCTCGCTCCGGGCTTGCTCCCGGGAGGACCGCGCTGCAGGCCCCATCCTGGGGCCCAGCGCTTGACGGGCATCCATGCCCGTCACCTCCCTTCGCAAGCCCTGCGCTCGGCCTCCTGAAGTCGCAACCTGCGTCGCCTGGACTACCGCGCGCTTAGAAGCAAAAACCGAAGCAAGAGCTAGAACAAGAGCTACAGCTGGAGCGCGAACAGCGCGCTGGGCTCAGCGCGGCTTCAGATCGAGCCGGCGCAGGTGGCAAGTCACTTCCTCACGGTCGTGATACAGCTGCTTGCAGGCAATCGACACCCTGATCTTGCGCGCCTTGAACGTCGCCTCCATGCGGTCGAGCAGCCGGCGCACTTCGGCATAGCGCTGCTTCATCGGCAGTTTCAGGTTGACCACCGCCTCGCGGCACAACCCCTCCCCCAGCCAGGTTTCGATCAGCGAGGTGGTGCGCGCCGGCTTCTCGACGATGTCGCACACCATCCAGTCAACCGGCTGCTTGGGCTGCCAGGTAAAACCATCAGCCATCAGGTGCTGGACCAGGCCGGTGTCCATCAGGCTTTCGGCCATCGGGCCGTTGTCGATGGCGGTCACCAGCATGCCCCGGCGCACCAACTGGTAAGTCCAGCCACCTGGCGAGGCGCCCAGGTCAACGCCGGTCATGTCATCCCCCAGGCGCTGGTCCCATTGCTCGCGCGGGATGAACTGGTGCCACGCTTCCTCCAGCTTGAGGGTCGAGCGGCTGGGCGCCTCGCGAGGGAATTTCAGGCGCGCAATACCCATGGGCCACAGCGCACTGTTGTTGACCGGGGCAACACCGGCAAACACCCGCCGGCCGCTGATGAAGGTGAGCAGCAGGCGTGGGCGGCTGGCATCGTCAACCAGGCGGCCGGCCTTTTCCAGTGCTTTGCGCAGCGGCACTTCGAACTTGCGGCAGAACGTAGACAATTCCTTGCCGTCGTTACTGTCCAGCACTTCCAGCCACAGGCTGCCAAACACCGGCAGTTCGGCCAACTGTGCCAGCAACACACTGATGCGGTCACTTTCCGGCAGCTCGACATAACCGCCCCGGGCCCACTGCCGCGGGAAAATCAGCTCGCTGAAACGCAACGCCCCCATCAGCCGCTCGGCACCGCCTTCTTCGGTACAGACAAACTCGGCGCTGGCACTGTGCGGCTTGCCTTTGGCGTAGCCCGCAATGCCAAGGCGGGCAGCATGTTCGCTGATTTCGGCGCACACCTCGCCCTCGAAACCAGGCCGGCAATGCATGAACAGGGTATTCATCTCTCACTCCACTACGGCTGGCGCGCAACAGGCGCCGGCAGGGCGGCGATGATAAAGGAAGTTCGGAACCTGCGACACGCCCCGCCGGTCCAGAAAAGGGTCAGGGGCCGCAAAGCGGTCTAACCTGACCACTCAGCCAGGTCCGTACCGTGCGGATCGACACAGAGCGGTGACACCGGCAGACCTTTAATATTTGCCGGGCACCGGCGCAGAAGGAGTTGGCAATGCCCTCGCTCGATAGCCTGAACACCCTCAAGCCCCTCCAGGTCGGGGACCAGACCTACCATTATTTCAGCCTTACCGAGGCCGCCCGCCAGTTGGGTGACCTGCAACGCTTGCCCATGTCGCTGAAAGTGCTGCTGGAAAACCTGCTGCGCTGGGAGGACGGCCATACCGTCACCGGCGACGACTTGCGCGCCCTCGCCCAGTGGCTGAGCGAGCGGCGTTCTGATCGCGAGATCCAGTACCGCCCGGCGCGGGTGCTGATGCAGGACTTCACCGGTGTGCCGGCCGTGGTCGACCTGGCCGCCATGCGCGCGGCAATGGCCAAGGCCGGCGGCGACCCCCAGCGGATCAACCCGTTGTCACCGGTGGACCTGGTGATCGACCACTCGGTAATGGTCGACCATTACGGCACGCCGCAGGCCTTCCACGAGAACGTGGACATCGAAATGCAGCGCAATGGCGAGCGCTATGCTTTCTTGCGCTGGGGGCAGAGCGCCTTCGACAACTTCCGCGTAGTGCCGCCGGGCACCGGCATCTGCCACCAGGTCAACCTTGAATACCTGGGCCGTACGGTTTGGACCCGTGAAGCCGATGGCCGCACCTACGCCTTCCCCGACACCCTTGTCGGTACCGATTCGCACACCACCATGATCAATGGCCTGGGCGTGCTCGGCTGGGGTGTCGGTGGCATCGAAGCCGAGGCGGCCATGCTCGGCCAACCCGTGTCGATGCTGATCCCCGAGGTAATCGGTTTCAAACTGACCGGCAAGCTGCGCGAAGGTATTACCGCCACCGACCTGGTACTGACGGTGACGCAGATGCTGCGCAAGAAGGGTGTGGTGGGCAAGTTCGTCGAATTTTATGGCGACGGCCTGGCCGAGCTGCCCTTGGCTGACCGTGCGACCATCGCCAATATGGCGCCCGAATATGGCGCCACCTGCGGCTTCTTCCCGGTTGACCAGGTGACGCTGGACTATCTGCGCCTGTCGGGCCGCCCCGAAGCGACAGTGCAACTGGTCGAGCAGTACTGCAAGGCCCAAGGCCTGTGGCGCCTGCCGGGGCAGGAGCCGCTGTTCAGCGACAGCCTGGCACTGGACATGCACGAGGTCGAAGCAAGCCTGGCCGGGCCGAAACGGCCACAGGACCGCGTGGCGCTGGGCCAGGTCAGTCAGGCCTTTGACCATTTCATCGAACTGCAGCCCAAGCCACTGGCAAAAGAAGTCGGCCGCCTGGAAAGCGAGGGCGGGGGCGGCGTAGCGGTGGGCAACGCCGACCAGGCTGGCGAGATCGATTACAGCCATGCAGGCCAGACTCACACCCTGCGCGATGGCGCCGTGGTAATTGCGGCGATCACCTCGTGCACCAACACCTCCAACCCCAGCGTGATGATGGCTGCCGGGCTGGTGGCCAAAAAGGCCGTGGAAAAAGGCCTGCAACGCAAACCCTGGGTCAAGAGTTCCCTGGCACCAGGCTCCAAGGTTGTCACGGACTATTTCAAGGCCGCCGGGCTCACCCCCTACCTTGAGCAACTGGGCTTCGACCTGGTCGGCTATGGCTGCACCACCTGCATCGGCAACTCGGGCCCGCTGGACGAAGCGATCGAGAAAGCCATCGGCAGCGCCGACCTTACCGTAGCCTCGGTGCTGTCGGGCAACCGCAACTTCGAAGGCCGCGTGCACCCACTGGTCAAAACCAACTGGCTGGCTTCGCCACCGTTGGTAGTGGCTTACGCACTGGCCGGCAGCGTTCGCCTTGACCTGACTCGCGACCCGCTGGGCACCGGCAAGGACGGGCAACCGGTGTACCTGCACGATATCTGGCCCAGCCAGCAGGAAATTGCTGCGGCCGTGGCCAAGGTCGATACCGCGATGTTCCACAAGGAATACGCCGAAGTGTTTGCCGGCGATGCGCAGTGGCAGGCCATCGAGGTGCCACAGGCTGCCACCTATGTGTGGCAGGCCGACTCAACCTACATTCAGCACCCGCCGTTCTTCGACGATATCGCCGGGCCGCCGCCACAAATCGCCGACATCCAAGGCGCCCGGGTGCTGGCGCTGCTGGGCGACTCGGTGACCACCGACCACATCTCCCCTGCCGGCAACATCAAGGCCGACAGCCCTGCCGGGCGCTACCTGCGTGAAAAGGGCGTGGAACCGCGCGATTTCAACTCATACGGTTCGCGGCGCGGCAACCATGAAGTCATGATGCGCGGCACCTTCGCCAACATCCGTATCCGCAACGAAATGCTGGGCGGGGAAGAAGGCGGCAATACCTTGCACGTGCCTACTGGCGAAAAGCTGTCGATCTACGACGCGGCCATGCGCTACCAGCAGGAAGGCACCCCACTGGTGGTAATCGCCGGCCAGGAATACGGCACCGGCTCGAGCCGCGACTGGGCGGCCAAGGGTACAAACCTGCTGGGCATCAAAGCGGTGCTGGCGGAGAGTTTCGAGCGCATTCACCGCTCCAACCTGGTGGGCATGGGCGTGCTGCCGCTGCAGTTCAAGGCCGGCCACGACCGCAAGCAACTGGTGCTGACCGGCAAGGAGCGGATCGATGTGCTGGGCTTGAACGGTGCACAGATCCGCCCGGGCATGAGCCTGCCGTTGCGCATTACCCGCGAAGACGGGCAGCAGGAACAGATCGAAGTGTTGTGCCGGATCGATACCTTGAATGAGGTGGAGTACTTCAAGGCCGGCGGAATCCTGCACTATGTGTTGCGACAGATGATCGCTGGCTGAGGCTGGGAGGTTCGGCTGCAGATTTGCGGCGCTCCCGAGACCGAGCGCCGCCCGCGCGGCGCATCGCGAGCTGGCGCTCGCTCCTACGTTTGTTTCGGGCCAGTTATGCCTGTGGCAGGCGCGCGCGACCGCCTTGTGTGTACGACGAGATATTGCGCCATGCACCAAGGCGTTCGCGCGCAAATTGCACAGGAAAAATTGGCCCGAAACAAACGTAGGAGCGAGCGCCAGCTCGCGATGCGCCGCGCAGGCGGCGCTCGATTTCACAGGCGCCAGAGCCCCAACGACGAACAAACGCAGCCACATTAAATAATCATTCAATAAAACCCATAGCTTGCCGATACCTGTCCAAAGCCCTGCGGACTATCAACCCATGCGTAACAACCAGCCGATTACCCAGAGAGAACGGACTTTCCCTGCCCAGCAGCGGTTGATCTCCACCACCAACGCCAAGGGCGTGATCACTTACTGTAACGATGCCTTCATCGACATCAGTGGTTTCACCCGCGAGGAGTTGACCGGGGCGCCGCACAACCTGGTGCGCCACCCCGATGTGCCGCCTGCCGTGTTTGCCCATATGTGGCAAACCCTCAAGCAGGGCCAGCCGTGGATGGGCATCGTCAAGAACCGTTGCAAGTCCGGCGACCACTACTGGGTCAACGCCTACGTCACACCGATTTACGACAATAACCAGGTCATCGGTTTCGAGTCGGTGCGGGTCAAGCCAACCGCCGAGCAGATTCGCCGCGCCGAGGCCCTGTACCAACGCATCAACCAAGGCAAGCCCGCAGTACCTCGCAGGGACAAGTGGCTGCCGGTGCTCCAGGACTGGCTGCCGTTCATCCTGATCAGCCAGGTAGGCTTCCTGATCGGCAACTGGCTGGGCCATTCCTGGGGCTTTGCCCTGGCTGCCGGGCTATCCGTCCCCTTGGGCCTGCTGGGCTTGAGCTGGCAGCAGCGTGGCCTCAAACGCCTGTTGCGCCTGGCCGAACAGACCACCTCCGACCCGCTGATCGCGCAGATGTACACCGACAGCCGTGGCGTGCAGGCGCGTCTGGAGATGGCCATGCTCAGCCAGGATGCCCGCATGAAAACCTGCCTGACCCGCTTGCAGGACAGTGCCGAACACCTCAGCGACCAGGCGCGCCAGTCCGACGCCTTGGCACACAAGAGTTCGTCGGGGCTGGAGCGCCAGCGGGTGGAAACCGAGCAGGTCGCCGCCGCCGTTAACCAGATGGCCGCCACCACGCAGGAAGTGGCCAACCACGTACAGCGCACGGCCGACGCCACCCAGGAAGCCAACCGCCTGACCAGCCAGGGCCGGCAGATTGCCGGGGAAACCCGCGAGGCCATCGAGCGTCTGTCGGCAGCGGTGGGCGAAACCGGTCAGACGGTTACCCAACTGGCCAAGGACAGCGACGAGATTGGTGGCGTGGTCGATGTGATCAAGGGCATTGCCGACCAGACTAACCTGCTGGCACTGAACGCGGCCATTGAAGCGGCGCGTGCCGGCGAGATGGGCCGTGGCTTTGCCGTGGTGGCCGACGAAGTCCGCCAGCTGGCCCAGCGCACTGCCGAATCCACCGGGCAGATCCACGGCCTGATCGCCAAGCTGCAACAAACTGCCAGCAACGCCGTGCTGACCATGGAAACCGGCCACCGTCAGGCGCAGGAAGGTGTCGACCGGGTGATGCAGGCTGATGAGGCATTGGTGGGGATCAGCGAAGCGGTGGCCAACATCACCGATATGGCCACCCAGATTGCCGCTGCGACCGAGGAGCAGACTGCAGTGGCCGACGAGATCAGCCGCAACATCAGCACCATCGCCGAACTGGCCGACCAGACCGCCGAACAGGCGCAGCATTCAGCACTGCTGAGCGAGGCGCTGACCAGCACAGCGGGTAGCCAGTATTCGCTGGTGGAGCGGTTCAACCGCTGACGCTCCGGTATTCGCGGCTGAAGCCGCTCCCACAGGAACCTAGTGACCTTGGAGCCTGCGACGTCCCTGTGGGAGCGGGCATGCCCGCGAAGAAACCAACGCGGTGGATGGCACCGGCCCTGCCGGTGTTCGCGGGCATGCCCGCTGCCACAAGGGCCGCGTATGCCTGCGGTCTGTGTTACCAGTCCAGCCGCAGGCGGCTCTCGAAATAGCGTTCTTCGCCGCTCAACGGGTCTTCGAAACGCAAGCTCTGCGCCAGCAGTTTCAGCGGCCGTTGGTAGTCATCCTCTGCAGTAAGCAGCTGCGGGTAGAACGGGTCATTGCAGATTCCCGCCCCCAAGGCTGCCATGTGCACGCGCAACTGATGGGTCTTGCCGGTCACTGGTGACAGCCCATAGCGCCACAGCTCCCCATTCTTTTCCAGCACCTCGGCCAAGGTTTCACTGTTGGCCTCACCCTCCACCTCATGCATACGGAAAAACGGCTCGCCATGCACCAGGCGGCTTTTGTGCACCAGCGGAAATGCATGCTGCGGCATCGCCGCCGCAATGGCCTGGTAGCGCTTGTCGATGCGCCGCTCGGGGAACAGGCGTTGGTAAACGCTGCGGCTGTGCGGGTTGGCGGAAAACAGCACAAGCCCGGCGGTGTGCCGGTCTATGCGGTGCAACGGCACCAGATGCGGGTTATCCAGGCGACGAATCAGGCGGCGCAGCAAGGTCTGCTCGACGTACTCGCCCGTCGGCGTCACCGGCAGGAAATGCGGCTTGTCGGCCACCACCAAGTGTTCGTCCGCGTGCAGTACCACTTCCTGCACCGGGATCGGCCGCTCGTTCGCCACTTCGCGGAAGTAGTGCAAACGCAGGCCACGCTTGTAGGGTAACTCGGCAGCAATCGCCCGCCCCTCGGCATCCAGTACCCGGCCACGGGCAAAACGGTCAAGCCACTGGGCGCGGTCGATGGCCTTGAAATGGTCGCACAGGCAATCGAGCACCGTCGCCCAGTTACCGGGGGGCAGGCACACCGTGCTGGCTTGCTGGCGGGCGGGGTCGAAGGGCGCGGTCATGGCAGGGCTCGAAACGTTCACGGCCGCGCATTATCGCCCAAGCCCGCGCCCTCAACCAGCCTGGACTATCGCCTCGCTGCGTTCCTTCAGCCAGCGCAACACCTGCACCGGTTCCCAACGACCGGGGTCGTACAGGGCATAGAGCAACCCCTGGTAACCCACCACATCCAGCCCGCGGTGATAGCCGGCACGCTGGAACAAGGCCTCGATCTCGGCGAAGCAGGTATTGAAGTGGACTTTACCGAACGGCGTGCGGTCGTCGGTCACCAGGCCTTCGAGGCGCAGTTCCAGAACGGCGTCAGCCACCCGATCCACGGGCATGCGGTTGACGCTGTACTTGAGTTGCTCGACGTTGAGCATGACGTTACCTCGACACTGTATTTATATACAGCATACGAACATCCCCTTGCCGCCGTCAATGCGGTTCATTGCAGCCCCGGCAGGTAGCCGCTGCCTCTGCGCAGGGTCAAAACCTGCCTGCGCGGGGTGCCACGGGTTACCGAAAGATGCACCCATCTGTCGAACTCCAGGATGAGTTGATCGAACGGCACGGCACTTTCGTTGATCCGCCGAGCGGTTTCCCGAGGGCTGACTTCCATCACCGTGAAGTCAGCCGCCAGCCCCTGAATATGCTGGCTGTTGGTGGCACCGCCGATCAGCCGGTTAACCTTCTCGCTGCGAAAACCGCTGCTGACGATGATCGGCACGCCGAACAGTGCACGCACCTGCTCCAGCGCACAACACAGCAATTGCAGGTTGGCCCGGGCATCAGGAGGTGGGGTGTTATCGAACCCGTCCCTGGCGGCGAGCTGGGAAACGGTCATTTCATCGAGCGTGAAATGTGGAGTGATCAACATGGCGAACTATTCCGATGATGGGAAAGGTGACCGGCGCCAGTGCGCCGGCACCTGATCATCAGCTCGCTTCACCCTTCATGGAGCAGGGTTGCAACTCCTCTGCAGCCATCATTGCCCCAGGAACGCCACCACCTGTTCGGCATCGAACGGCCAGTGCAGCTCAGCAGCATTGTCGCAGCGTCGCAACACCGGAATGATCAGGCCATAGCGCTCGAACAGCACCTCACTCTCGGCGATGTCGACCAGCTCGACCAACAGGCCATGATCGACAAAAGGCATCAGCACGGCCTCGGCCACTTCACACAGGTGGCAGCCGAGGGTACCGAACAGTTGGCATTCAGGCAGCATGGCTCAGGTCCCGGTTGGCATGCAGAGATACCTATTCTAGGTCTCTCGCACTCGTCATGCACCTGACCTGGCTCAATCCTGGCTGGTGGCGCCGATACGGTGCAGCGACAAGTCCGCGCCCTGAAACTCCTGCTCATGGCTCAAGCGCAGCCCATGCAGCGCACGGATTGCGCCATACACGGCAAAGCCGCCGGCCAATGCCACAAGCACGCCCATCAGGCTGCCCAGCAGCTGGCTGGCCAGGCTGACACCACCCATGCCGCCCAGTGCCGTCTGGCCAAAGACGCCGCAGGCAATGCCACCCCACACGCCGCACAAGCCGTGCAGTGGCCACACGCCCAGCACGTCGTCGATCTTCCAGCGGTTTTGCGCTGCAGTGAAGGTCCAGACGAACAACGCGCCAGCCACCAGTCCGGTGGCCAGTGCGCCAATCGGGTGCATCAGGTCGGAGCCGGCGCAGATCGCCACCAGGCCGGCCAGCGGCCCGTTGTGCAGGAAGCCCGGGTCGTTACGCCCGGCCAGCAAGGCCGACAGGGTACCTCCGACCATGGCCATGAGCGAGTTGATTGCTACCAGGCCGCTGACGCCTTGCAGCGTCTGTGCACTCATCACGTTGAAGCCGAACCAGCCGATGATCAGAATCCACGACCCCAACGCCAGAAACGGAATGCTCGACGGCGCAAACGCCACCAAACGGCCGTCCCGGTAGCGCCCACGCCGCGCGCCCAGCAGCAATACCGCCGCCAGGGCTAGCCAGCCGCCCATGGCGTGCACCACCACCGAGCCTGCAAAATCGTGGAAAGGCGCGCCGAAGCGGGCCTGCAACCAGGCTTGCAGCCCCAGGTTGCCATTCCACACTACCCCCTCGAAGAACGGGTAGATAAACGCCACGATCAACGCCGTGGCACACAACTGCGGCACGAAGCGCGCGCGCTCGGCGATGCCCCCGGAGATGATCGCCGGGATCGCCGCAGCGAACGTCAGCAGAAAGAAGCACTTGACCAGCGAATAACCATGGTCAACGGCCAGCGCCGCTGCCGGCTGGAAGAAATGGACACCATAGGCTATCCAGTAACCAATAAAGAAATACACCAGTGCCGAGATGGCAAAGTCGCTGAGGATCTTCGACAAGGCGTTGACCTGGTTCTTGTGGCGTACCGTGCCCACTTCAAGGAAGGCGAAGCCGGCATGCATCGCCAGCACCAGGATGGCGCCCATGAGAATGAACAGAGTGTTGGAACCGTGGACGAGGGAGTCCATTGCGCTGTGCATGTTTTCCATGAAATAGGCAGGCCTGCTAAAAAAGGCACCAGGACAGTTCAAGAACCTGCATCCCTGCACCGAATCGGTGCCAGCCCCCTGCCCTGTTTCGGTGAGCGGGTCGGAGCCTGCGTGGTTTTCTCTTGGGTTTGTCGTGGATTGGGTTAAGGTTTATCGGTACACGCTGCGCTGACGCCCTGAATCGGCGCAATCGCTGCCAGCGACGCCCCGCAACGTGGCAATGACTTAGCAAGGCCCATACCAGCACCGGCACTTGAACCTTCCGCGCGTGCTATTACTCGAACTACCAACACTCATCGACAGGGAGAGGCCCATGGCCAGCAAATCGGCAAAGACTGCACAAGAGATACTGATGGCTGACTTCCAGGCGTTGGTACGCGACACCGAGAGGTTGCTGGCCGACACTGCCAACCTGGCCGGCGACCAGGCCGACGAATTGCGCGAACAGATTCACGACCGCCTGACCCAGGCTCGCGAAACCCTGCAACTGACCCAGGACTCCGTGCGCCAGCGCGGCCAGGCCGCGCTGGGCAGCGCCGAGCAGTACGTGCAGGAAAACCCGTGGCAGGCAATCGGCATCGCCGCCGGCGTCGGCCTGTTGATCGGCCTGCTGGCCAACCGGCGCTGAGGGGTTCCCATGGAGAATGACGCCAACGGCGCCAGCGCCTCGGGCAAGCGCCTGGGCGCAGCTGCGCTGGGGCTGCTGCACAGCCACATCGAACTGCTTGGCATCGAATTGCAGGAGCAAAAGGGCCGCACCCTGCGGTTGCTGCTGTTCGCAGGCCTGGCCCTGGTGTTCGCCCTGCTGCTGCTGACAGCCCTTTCCGGGTTGTTACTGGTGCTCCTGTGGGACAGCTATCGCCTGGCCGGCATCATCGGCCTGTGCGTGTTCTATGGCTTTGCCGCGCTGTACTGCGGGTTGCGCCTGAAGGCAGCGGTGTTCGACGAATCGTCGCCATTCGGGGCCACCCTTGAAGAACTCGCCAAGGACCGGGAGCGCCTGTTGCCATGAGCCTGCCACAACTGCCAAACACCCGTAACCCGCGCGAACTGCGCAAAGCACTGCTGCGCCTGCGCATGGAGATGCACCGCCAGGAAATCCGCCATGAGTCCGGGCAACTGATGGAGCCGCTGCGCCGCGTGCGCGGAATGGGCAGCTCGCTGCACGCAGGGTTGGGGATCAAGCATGCGCCTTTATGGGGGATTGGTGCCGTGGTGGCGCTGGGCTTCCTCACTGGCAAGGGCGTGCGCAGCGGTAACCTGGCACGGCTGGTGCGCCTGGGCAGCAGCCTGCTGCCGCTGGTGCGCCTGTACCTGCAAGGTAACCGCCGCCCCTGAACACTGCACATTCCTTTGTAGGAGCAGCCTTGTGCTGCGAAGAGCCCGGCCCGGCGACACCCGTGTATCGCTCAAACAGGCCTCTTCGCAGCACAAGGCTGCTCCTGCAGGATATGCTGCTTCCTTCGATCCACAGGAGAATGCGCCTTGGACTGGCACACCCTGCTCACCCGCGAACGCCTGGGCAAAGCCCTTTATAGCGCCGATGAACTCGGGCGCAGCCCCTTCCACAAAGACCATGACCGCATCATCTTCTCTGGTGCCTTTCGCCGCCTCGGGCGCAAGACCCAGGTACACCCGGTTTCCAGCAACGACCACATCCACACACGCCTGACCCACTCACTGGAAGTCAGTTGTGTCGGTCGCTCCCTGGGCATGCGCGTCGGCGAAACACTGCGCGACAACCTGCCCGACTGGTGCGCCCCCAGCGACCTGGGGATGATCGTGCAGTCAGCGTGCCTGGCCCACGACATCGGCAACCCACCCTTCGGCCACTCCGGCGAGGACGCCATCCGCCACTGGTTCCAGCAGGCAGCCGGGCGTGGCTGGCTGGATGACATGAGCGACGACCAGCGGGCCGATTTTCTGAATTTCGAGGGCAATGCCCAAGGCTTTCGTGTGCTCACCCAGCTGGAGTATCACCAATTCGACGGCGGTACCCGTCTGACGTATGCCACCCTCGGCACTTACCTGAAGTACCCCTGGAGCGCGCGCCACGCCGACGCCTTGGGCTACAAGAAGCACAAGTTCGGCAGCTACCAGAGCGAACTGCCCCTGCTCGAGCAGATCGCCCGCAAGCTCGGCATGCCGCAACTGGAAGAACAGCGCTGGGCGCGCCACCCGCTGGTTTACCTGATGGAGGCTGCCGATGACATCTGCTATGCGCTGATCGACCTGGAAGACGGCCTGGAAATGGAGTTGCTCGAATACGCTGAAGTCGAAGCCCTGCTGCTTGACCTGGTCGGTGAAGACCTGCCAGAAACCTACCGCCAGCTCGGCCCCCGTGATTCCCGCCGGCGCAAACTGGCGATTCTGCGTGGCAAGGCTATCGAACACCTGACCAACGCTGCCGCCCACGCGTTCGTCGAGCAGCAGCAGGCATTGCTGGCCGGGCACCTGGCAGGCGACCTGGTAGAGCACATGCACGGCCCGGCCAAGCGCTGCGTGCTGCAGGCCAAGGACATGGCACGCAACAAGATCTTCCAGGACAAGCGCAAAACCCTGCACGAAATTGGTGCCTATACCACCTTGGAGATTTTGCTCAATACCTTCTGTGGCGCAGCGCTCGAACAGCACGGTGGGCGCACCCCCTCGTTCAAGAGCCGCCGGGTACTGGACCTGATCGGCAACAATGCTCCGGACCCACGTGCCTCGCTGCACAGTGCCTTCCTGCGCATGATCGACTTCATCGCCGGGATGACCGACAGCTATGCCAGCGAAATGGCTCGGGAAATGACCGGGCGCTCCAGCCCCACCTGACGCACGCCGGTGCAGCCAAGGTCCTTGAGCCAGTGCTGCACCGCATATTGCAGGAAACTTCCTACATATACTGACGGCAAATTAAACAGCCCGAGTAAAAGTGCACGAAAAGTTACCAATCACGCTTTGACATTGGGTCAAACACACAAAATTCGTAGCCCGTTTTGTTTTATCTTGTAAGCCATTTCCCATAAAGGGCGAATCGCCCTTCCTCGCATGTCTGACGACTTCCAACTGCGATAAGGTGCCGATTATCCCCCTCAATCGCCCGCAGGGAAGTTGAACATGCATTCCATATTTATTGTCGACGATCATCCTGTCATCCGCCTGGCCGTCCGTATGCTGCTGGAAAACCAGAACTACAAGATTGTCGGCGAGTCGGACAACGGCGTGGACGCCATGCAGATGATTCGTGAAGCCGCCCCTGACCTGGTCATCCTCGACATCAGCATCCCCAAGCTAGACGGGCTGGAGGTGCTTTCCCGCTTCCAGGCCATGGCCCTGCCATTGAAGGTTCTGGTATTGACCGCGCAGTCTCCCGCATTGTTTGCCGTACGTTGCATGCACTCCGGCGCCGCAGGCTATGTGTGCAAGCAGGAAGACCTGAGCGAACTGCTCAGTGCAATCAAGGCGGTCCTGGCCGGTTACAACTATTTCCCCAGCCAGGCAATAAAGCATGACCAGACAGCCGATGCCGAGCTGAAACTCTTCAGGCAGGTAAATGACCGCGAACTGATGGTACTGCAACTCTTCGCCCAAGGCCGCAGCAACAAGGAAATTGCCAAGGGCATGTTCCTCAGCAGCAAGACTGTCAGCACCTACAAGAAGCGCCTCATGCACAAACTTCAGGTCAACACACTGGTTGACCTGATCGAAATTGCCAAACGCAACGCGCTGGTCTGAGGATGGTCATGCCGCGCCCTTTCGCTCGCCTGCTGTTCGCCCTGCTCCTGTTCAGCGGCGTCGTGCAGGCCACCTATCAAGAGGCCTCATCCTATACGTTACTGGCTCGGTCATCAGCCAAGCCGACCCGCCCCATGCTCACGGCCGAACAACGGCGATGGCTCGAAAGCCGTCAGGAACTGGTACTGGGCACGTCGGCTCCGGATTACCCGCCGTTCGACATCACCAGTGGCGGCCGCGACTACCAGGGCCTCACCGCCGAGTACGCGAGCCTGATCGGCACGGCCCTGCAGTTACCCGTGCGGGTGCTGCGTTTCTCCAGCCGGCAGGCGGCAGTGGAGGCGCTCAGGCATGGCGATATCGACCTGCTTGGCACCGCCAATGGCTACGAAGCGGCCAGCGACGGCCTGGCGCTGTCGCATCCGTATGCCGTTGACCAACCGGTGCTGGTAACACGCGAAGACGAAACCCGGGCGCTGGACGCGGACCTGACCGGCCTGCGCCTCGGCATGCTTTACCATTACCTGCCCAAGCAGGAGGTACGCCGCACCTACCCCATGGCCGAGCTACTGGCCTTTGGCTCCTCCAGCCAAGCCTTGAACGCCGTGGCGTTCGGCCAGGCCGACGTGTACATCGGCGACACCATCTCCACCCACTACCTGCTTAACCGCGGCCACCTGCCACGCCTGCGCATGGCCAATTTCGGCCAGCACGAGGCCATCGGCTTCGGCTTTGCCTTGCGCCAGCAAGACACGCAACTGCTGGCGCTGGTGAACACCACACTGGACAGCCAGCCTGCGGCACTGCGTGCCAGCATCTTCAAACGCTGGAGCGCCGGCAGCGACCTGCTGCTGACTGACCGCAAGCTGCAACTGACCGATGCCGAGGAACAGTGGCTGCAAGATCACCCGGTGATGCGCGTAACGATCGATGATACGGCTGCGCCGCTATCCTATTTCGATGGCTCAGGGCATTTTCGCGGCATCACAGCCGACCTGCTGGAGCTCATCAGCCTGCGCACCGGTTTGCGTTTTGACGTGCAGCGTGCAAGCGGCATTGCCGACATGATCGCCCGCCTCAAGGATGGCCGCGCCGATGTGATTGCCGCACTGGCCACTGGCGGGGTGACCAAAGACGACCTGCAGGTCAGCCGGGCCTACCTGGAGAGCGCCTTCGTGCTGGTCGGCCGCAAGGATGACAAGGGCATGAGCACGCTGGAGCAGTTGCAGGGGCATCGCGTGGCCATTACCCGCTACAGCGCCATGGACACCCTGTTGTCCCGGCACTATCCGAAAATCGGCTGGGTCGAGACCGAGAGCGCGTACTATTCCATGGCCTTGCTCAACAGCGGTGCCGTCGATGCGGTGATCACCACGTTGATCGACGCCAACCATGCCTTGGCCAGCAACCCTGGGCTGGTCATCCGCACCACGGTCGGCAGCGAGCCTGCCAACTTCGCCATGGCCACCAGCACCCCGTCACAGGCGATGCAGTCGATCCTCGACAAGGCGCTACTGAGCATCTCGCCCGAAGAGCTGGGGGTGATCAACAACCGCTGGCGCGGCTTCGGGCAGCACGACGATGGCAGTGGCAAAGACTACAGCCAGCTTGCGCTACAAGTGGTGCTGGGCATGGTCGCGCTGCTGTTGCTGGCCTTGCTCTGGAACGCCCGCTTGCGCTTGCAGATTCGCCAGCGCCAAACCGCCGAACGCGCACTGAACGACCAACTGGCGTTCATGCGCGCCCTGCTCAACGGCACGCCCCACCCCATGTACGTGCGTGACCGCGAGGGGTGCCTGCAAAGCTGTAACTACAGCTATCTGGAAGCCGTGCAGGCCCGCTCCGACGAGGTCATCGGCAAACGGCTGGACGCCAGCCTGTTTGCCGACAGCGAGCAGACACGGCAGATCCAGGCCGACTATCTGAAAGTCATGGCCGCAGGCTCGCCGTTGATCATGGACCGGCCACTGCGGATCAAGGGCCGCGAAATGACCATCTATCACTGGATACTGCCGTACCGTGACTCACTGGGCGAAGTACAGGGCATCATCGGCGGCTGGATCGACATCAGCGAACGCCGCCAGTTGGTCATGGAGTTGCGTCAGGCCAAGCAGCAGGCCGACGACGCCAACCGCGCAAAGAGCACCTTCCTGGCCACCATCAGCCATGAGATCCGCACCCCGATGAACGCCGTCATCGGCATGCTCGAACTGGCAGTCAAACGCGCCGACCAGGGCCAGGTGGACCGCAGCGCACTGGAACTGGCCCACCACTCAGCCAAAGACCTGCTGGGCCTGATCGGCGATATTCTCGATATCGCGCGTATCGAATCCGGGCACTTGTCCCTGGCACCGGAAGCCGTCGACCTTGCGGCCCTGGTCGAATCGGTAGGGCGCATTTTCGAGGGGCAGGCACGCCAGAAAGGCCTTGCCCTGGAGGTGATGATTGCACCCGCCGCGCGTTGCCACGCACTGCTCGACCCGCTGCGTTTCAAACAAGTGCTGTCCAACCTGGTAAGCAACGCCATCAAGTTCACCGAGCATGGCCAGGTTCGCATCTGCGTAGGCCTGCTGGATGACGGCAGCACCCTGCCCGCAGTGCTGGAACTGGAAGTGCGCGACAGCGGCATCGGCATCCATGCCGACGACCTGCAGCGCCTGTTCAATCCGTTCATACAGGCCAACCCGCATAGCCAGGGCGCCCGCGCGGGTACCGGGCTGGGCCTGGCCATCTGCCGCAGCCTGTGCGAAATGATGGGCGGCAGCCTGACCATCAAGAGCCTGGAAGATGTTGGCACCCAGGTGCGCCTGAAAATGCCGCTGCAGCGCATTGACGCCGCCCCGCATTCAGCGCCGCCCTTCGAACACCTCGAGGTGCCTGACCCGCGGCTGAATGTGCTGGTGATCGATGACCACCCGGCCAATCTGCAGCTGATGGCGCAGCAGCTCGGCTACCTGGGCCTGCCGCACGCCAGCGCCCGCGATGGCCGTGAAGGCCTGGCCACCTGGCGCGCAGGCGACTTCGATGTGCTGGTGCTCGACTGCAACATGCCGCACATGAACGGATACCAACTGGCGACCGCCGTCCGTGCCGAAGAACGCCATGGCAAGCGGCAGCGCTGCACCATTCTCGGCTACACCGCCAACGCACAGCCAGAGGTGCGCCGCCAGTGCCTGAGCGCCGGTATGGACGACTGCCTGCTCAAGCCGATCAGCCTGGGCACCCTCAGCCAGCGCCTGGCGGGCATTCGCCCGCGCCGCCAGCAAAAGCCCCGGCGCAAGCTGTACCACCTGGAAGGCCTGGCTGCAGTGATCGGGCATGACCCCGACGACCGCCAGCGCTTCCTGCTGACCTTGCAGCAAAGCCTGCAGGCCGACCGGGCCAGCTTGATGGCGCTGCACCCGGAGCAAGACAGCGAGGCCATTGCCGAGCAGGCCCACAAGGTGCTGAGTGCCGCGCGCATGCTGGAAGCCCGCGACCTGATGGCGGCCTGCGAAGCCCTGGAGGCCCGCGGCTTGCCTACCCCCCAGTTGCGCTTGCGCCGTCAGGCACTGGCGCGGCACATGTGCCGTGTGGAACGGGCGTTGGCCAACGAACTGACTACCGGCGCATGCACTCAGGCAGGCAGCCCCACGTGTTAACTGGTAGACTGCGCGGCGTTATTACCTAAGAGGATTGTTTCATGGCCACAAACCGCTCCCGTCGTCTGCGCAAAAAGCTGTGTGTCGACGAGTTTCAGGAATTGGGCTTCGAGCTGAACCTGGAATTCAAGGAAGATCTGGATGACCAGGCAATCGATGCTTTCCTCGATGCGTTCCTGGAAGAAGCGATGGACGCCAACGGCCTGGACTATGTAGGCGGTGACGATTACGGCCTGGTGTGCTCGGTCAAACGCGGATCGGTCAGCGAAGAACAGCGTGCTGCCGTTGAAACCTGGCTCAAGGGCCGTAGCGAACTGACCAAGATCGAAGTCAGCCCGCTGCTGGACGCCTGGTACCCGGAAAAGCCGATCAACAAGGCTGAGTGATACCTGCCTGGCTTGATCGCTGAAAAGGCTGCCCTTGTGGTGGCCTTTTTTATTGGCGGTGCTTTTCCGTCGAACGTGGCGCATCGTCGCTACGCTTGGGGCATAATGCGTACTCTTTCGTCGTGGGGCCATCATCTCTTACAGCCCCAATGCCCTTTTCCCTCGCCGCAGGGTATTTATCCATTATGATCAAAACGCTTCGTCCCCTCATTCTGGCAAGCCTGCTGTTGCCACTCGCATTGCCCAGCCAGGCCGCCACCGTCAATACCACCCTGCCCGCCAAAGTGCAGCAGGCGCTCAAGGCCAACAAGCTGCAGGACACGGCCCTGTCGCTGGTCATGCTGCCGCTGGACGGCCCCGGCACGCCCACCGTGTTCAATGCCGATGTGTCGGTGAACCCGGCCTCGACCATGAAACTGGTCACCACCTACGCGGCCCTCGAACTGCTCGGCCCGACCTTCCAGTGGAAAACCGAGTTTTATACCGACGGTACCCTGAGCAATGGCGTGCTCAACGGTAACCTGTACCTTAAAGGTGGCGGCGACCCGAAACTGAACATGGAAAAGCTGTGGCTGCTGATGCGTGACCTGCGCGCCAATGGCGTGCGCACCATCACCGGTGACCTGGTGCTGGACCGCAGCCACTTCGTGCAGCCCAACCTGCCGCAGTTCAACGATGACGGCGGCGATGAAAACAAGCCGTTCCTGGTCAAGCCCGATTCGCTGCTGGTCAACCTCAAGGCGCTGCGCTTCGTGGCCCGCAACGATGGCGGCAAGGTGACCGTTGCGGTCGAGCCACCGATTGCCAGCATCCGCATCGACAACCAGGTCAAGGCGGTGGCTTCGAAGCAGTGCACAGGCGATGTGCGCTACAACCCGGTGCCACAGGCCGATGGCATCAGCGTCACCGTCAGCGGCCAGCTGGGTGACGGCTGCAACTCGCAGACCTACCTGTCGCTGCTCGATCACGCCACCTACGCCGCCGGTGCCGTGCGCGCCATCTGGAACGAGCTGGGTGGCAGTATCCAGGGTGGCGACCGCATCGAGAATGTACCCAAGAGTGCTCGCCTGCTGGCCCGCGCCTTCTCGCCAGACCTGGTGGAAGTGATCCGTGACATCAACAAGTACAGCAACAACACCATGGCCCAGCAGCTGTTCCTGAGCCTTGGCGCGCAGTTCCGCACCGATGCCGATGGGGACGATGCCCGCGCCGCCCAGCGCGTGGTGCGCCAGTGGCTGGCAAAAAAGGGCATTACCGCGCCGCATCTGGTCATGGAGAACGGCTCTGGCCTGTCGCGTGCCGAGCGGGTCAGCACCCGGGAGATGGCCCAGATGCTGCAGGCCGCCTGGAAGAGCCCCTACGCTGCCGAATTCATGAGCTCCATGCCGCTGGTGGGCATGGACGGCACCATGCGCAAGCGCCTGAAGCGCACTGCCATGACCGGTGAAGGCCACATCAAGACCGGCACGCTGAATACCGTGCGGGCAATTGCCGGCTTCAGCCGCGACAGCAACGGCCATACCTGGGCGGTGGCGGCGATTCTCAACGACCCGAAACCGTGGGGTGCTTCGCAGGTGCTCGACCAGGTCCTGCTGGACCTGTACCGCCAGCCGAAGCTGGCCGGCAGCACAGCGGCCAACTGATTGGCTGGTCCGTACCGGCCCTTTCGCGACTGAGAGCAAGTGTCTTGCGCAAACTGTGACAGTTTGCGCGATCACTGTGGGAGCGGCTTTAGCCGCGAAAGGGCCGGCACAGACAGCTGGCAGCTAACAGGCCGACTCCCCCTCCACCCGGTCCCGCCCGGCCTGTTTCGCGATGTAAACACCCGCATCAGCCCGTAGCAGCAAGGCATCGGCACCCTCCCCCGGCCGCCAGCCAGCCACACCAAAACTCGCGGTCACCTGGCCCACGCCTTCCACCGGCAACGTGCGCACCCCTTGCCATAACTCAAGCGCTAACAACCGCGCCTGCTCAGCATCACTGCCCGGGCACAGCACCATGAATTCTTCCCCGCCCAGCCGGCAGAACACATCAGTACGCCGCAAACGCTGGCCGATACGCTGGCACAAGCTGCGCAGCACGCGATCGCCCATGGCATGGCCGAAGCGGTCGTTGATGCATTTGAAGTGATCGATGTCGAGCATGATCACGGCCAGCGCCAAGCCTTCGCGCTGGGCGCGTTCCAGCTCAACCTTGAGCCGCTCCTGAAAGTAGCGGCGGTTATGGATGCCCGTCAGCGAATCGGTCACCGACAACGCCCTCAATTCCTCCTCCACGCCCTTGAGGTCGGAGATATCCGTCAGGTAGCCATGCCACAGCGTGCAGCCTTGCTCACCCACCTCTGGCGTCGCTTCGCCACGCACCCAGCGTAGCCCGGCACGCGGCAGGCATACCCGGTATTCCTCGCGCCAGGGCGCCAGGTGCTCGGCCGAATAACGCACCGAGCGGCGCACGCGGTCCAGGTCGTCGGGGTGGATACGCTCGAACACCAGCGTGGCATCCTCGCGCAGCTGCTGCAGGTCGACTTCATAGATGTCGTACAGCCCTTGGCTGGCATAGGGAAAGCACGAATGACCATTGGCATCGAGGCGATACTGGTAGATACCGCCCGGCACCTCGGCGCTGAGCTTTTCCAGCAGTCGGTCACGCGCCGCCAGCGCCTCATGCACCCGACGCCGCTCGGTGACATCAATGCAGATGGCCAGATAGCCGACCCACAAACCCTGTTCATCCAGCATGGCAGTAACCAGCATGTTGGCCACCAGCTGACTGCCATCGGCGCGCAACAATGTCCACTCCCCAGGCTCGGCACCCTGCGCTTGAACCGTTTCGGCGAACATGGCCTGACCACCGGCGATCGTGCGGCCATAGCGCAGGCTCAGCGCCTGAGCCCGCTGGCTCAGTTCTTCGGGCAGCACCAGGTGGTCAAGGCGAAGCTGGCCGATCGCCTCGCTGGCCGGATAACCGAGCATACGCTCTGCACCGGCATTGAACGTACTCACTACACCCTTGAGGTTGGTGGCAATGATCGCCACTTGGGTGGCCGCATCCAGCACGCTGCGCAACTGGTTGTGGGTACCTCGCAGCGACTGCTCGCTGACTCGCAGTTCGGCGGTGCGCTGCTCGACCAGGGCCAGGGCGCGCTGGCGCTGGCTGAACAGGTTGTACAGCAAGGCGCTGAGCAGCAGGCTCAACAACCCGCCCAGTAGAACGACTGCCAGCACAGCTGACGAACGATTAGCCTGCAAGAAGGCCAGGCTCGGCAGGATGCTCAACTCAAAGCGATGGTCGGCCAGCTGCAACACTTGGTTGCTGGCCAGCGACAAGGGGGCTGCCTGGTTCAGCGAGTCGAACATCACTTCCGGCCCTTGCAACCCGGACGGATCAACGATACGCACCACCAGGTTGTCATCCGTCGCCACTGGCCGCCCATCGCTCACCAGCTCGCGCATGCTCAGCAAGGCCATGACGTAGCCTGCTGCTGCGCCATGCTCGTTTGCGTCGGAAAACACCGGCGCCACCAGCAGCAGACCACGCGCGTACGAAGGAATATCGTACAAGGCCAGGGGTTCTGACACCGCCATGCTGCCAGGCCCGAGTGCGCGCGCCAGCGCGGCCTGGGCCGCACCTTGGCCGGCAAGATCCAGCCCATACGGCAGCCCGGGCATTTCACCCGATTGGGTATACAGCACAGGGAAGTAATGGTCGCGCTGTGGCGCGGGGCGCCACTGGCCTTGCGCGTCCTGGTCACGGATTACATAGCCCGGGCCCGAATGCTCACGCGCATGGCGCTCGAACTCGGCGCGTTGCGCAGCTTCGACGCGGGGCGCCCAGGCGTAGGCCAGCGTGCGCTGCAGCAACGGCCTGGTGTAACCGTCAAATTCAAGTGAGGTGACTGTGTTGGAAAAGCCGAAGAACCGCCGCAGGCCGTCCAGGCGCTGCTGCTGTTCATCGAAGCGTTCAGCAATGCGGCTGAAGCGCTCGCTGGCCAGCAACTCGAAACGCTGGCGCAACTGCTGCTTGTAGACACCCTGCGCGGCAAGCGCCAAGGCGGCCGTCAACAGGCCGCCCGCCACCAAGACCACCAGCGCCACCGCCCAGGCGGACACCGCTTCTGTGCACAGGCCAGATAACCGCGCACGCACGCCACACTTTGACATACACCCATCTCGTCACGTCAGCGTCCTGCGGATTAGCTTGCCCTGCCCTCATTTATAGCTATTGGCCATCAGCCGCGCAACGTACCTCGTCGGCTCAACGCAATTGCAGACGCCAGGCGCGGTGGATGCGGTTGTTACGGGCAAAGTCCGGGTCCAGGGTCTGGGCGGTGATTTCCTCCACGGCATAGCGTGCCATCAGGTGCTCGTCGAGCTGGAACTTGCGGAAGTTGTTGGAGAAATACAACACCCCCTCCGGCGCCAGCCGAGCCATGGCCAGGTCCAGCAGTTGCACGTGGTCACGCTGCACATCGAACACGCCTTCCATACGCTTGGAGTTGGAGAAGGTTGGCGGGTCGATGAAGATCAGGTCGTAGCTGTCGCGGTTGCTTTCCAGCCAGGCCATCACATCACCCTGCTCCAGGCGGTTGCGCTCGGAGAAGCCATTGAGCGCCAGGTTGCGACGCGCCCAGTCGAGGTAGGTTTTCGACAGGTCGACACTGGTGGTGCTGCGCGCCCCGCCCTTGGCTGCATGCACCGACGCCGTAGCGGTGTAGCAGAACAGGTTCAAGAAACGCTTGCCGGCAGCCTCGCGCTGGATGCGCATGCGCATCGGACGGTGGTCCAGGAACAGACCGGTGTCGAGGTAGTCGGTGAGGTTGACCAGCAGCTTGACGCCACCTTCGTTCACTTCCTGGAAGCGGCCCTCGGTGGCCTGGCGCTCGTACTGGCGGGTACCACTCTGCCGCTCGCGGCGCTTGAGCACCACGCGCTGCGGCGAAATGCCCAGTGCCTGAGGGATCGCCGCCAAGGCATCGAGCAGGCGCGATTGGGCCTTGTCCGGGTCGATCGAACGTGGCGCAGCGTATTCCTGCACATGCACCCAGTCGTGGTACAGGTCGACTGCCAGGGCGTACTCGGGCATGTCGGCATCGTACAGACGGTAGCAGTCCACCTGCTCGCGACGAGCCCACTTGCCCAGTTGCTTGAGGTTCTTCTGCAGACGGTTGGCAAACATCTGCGCCCCTTCCGACAGGCGCGCCGGCTCGCTGGCTACCGACGGTGCCTGTTCGCGGACTTGCGCGCTTTCGGGCTGTGCCTCGCGGCGCTCGCCCGTCACGAACTGGTCAGGCTGCACCTTGAACAGCAGCAGCTTGCACGGCAAGGCGCCGTTCCAGAACGCGTACTGCTTGTGGCTGCGAATACCCATGCGCTTGCCCAGCTGCGGCGCGCCGGTGAACACCGCCGCCTCCCAGCCCATGCACGCCTGACGCAGGCGCTCGCCCAGGTTCTGATAGAGGTACAGCAAGCTGGCTTCGTCACCCAGGCGCTCGCCATAGGGTGGGTTGCTGATGACCAGGCCTTTCTGGTTCTGGTCCGGGCGTGGTTCGAAGGTGCTGACCTCGCCCTGATAGATCTTCACCCAGTCGCCCAGCCCGGCACGCTCGACGTTATTGCGGCCCGGCTGGATCAGCCGCGGGTCGGCCTCGTAGCCACGGATCCACAGCGGTGGCTTGGCCAGGCCGGCCTGCGCCCGCGCCTGCGCCTCGTCGTGCACCTTGCGCCACAGCGCCGGCACGTGGCCGAGCCAGGCACTGAAGCCCCAACGCTCACGCTTGAGGTTGGGCGCGATATCGGCGGCTATCATCGCCGCTTCGACCAGGAAGGTGCCCACACCGCACATCGGGTCGGCCAGCGCGCCACCTTCGGCGGCAATGCGCGGCCAGCCCGAGCGGATCAGCACCGCCGCCGCCAGGTTTTCCTTCAGCGGCGCAGCCCCTTGCTGCAGGCGGTAGCCACGCTGGTGCAGGCTGTGGCCGGACAGGTCGAGGGAAAGGATGGCCTCACCACGGTCCAGGCGCAGGTGCACACGCACGTCAGGGTCGATTTTTTCCACCGACGGGCGCAGGCCTTCGCGGTTGCGCAGCTTGTCGACGATGGCGTCCTTGACCTTCAGCGCACCGAAGTGCGTGTTGTCGATGCCCGAGCCATGGCCGCTGAATTCCACCGCCAGGGTGCCGTCGGCAGCCAGGTGGTCGGCCCAGTCAACCGCGTTCACGCCGTCGTAAAGGTCGTCGGCGTTCTTCATGGAGAAGCGCTTGAGCACCAGCAGCACCCGGTTGGCCAGGCGCGACCATACGCACAGGCGGTAGGCGGTTTCCATGTCGGCGGCGCCGCGGATGGCCGAGGTGTGCTCACGCACCTCGTCAAGGCCAAGGCCCTTGGCCTCCTCGGCAAGCAGGCTTTCAAGGCCTTTAGGGCAGGTGAGGTAGAGTTCGAAACGGTCCGACATGAGTATTCCAGAGCCTTGGGCTATTTGACTGACGAGGCGACGCATCGCCCCGCGATGTTTGCCCGCATGCCTTTCCAGCAGGCGTGCGGGTGGCCCTTTTCGGCACATAAGCGTGCCGCGAAGGGCCGGGCCGCCTGACCGATCTGCGCTCGGCCCAGTGGCAAAGACAGCTTAGATCATCAGGCAGTACAAAAAATTCTGGCGATGCCGGGGCCTGTGTGACCCTTCGTCGCATTTCAAATTATTTCTGCCACCCGCCAGAGACGCTGGCGAAATGACGTCAATCATCAGCAAACCCCGATCATAGCGGGCCAAACCTCAAATAAGGTTAAGTCGCATTTATTTACTTATCCCCTGACCCTATGAAAGGTTACGTGCTTATGACAAATCGATCATTCACACCGTGACTCGCATTCGTTAGAACTGGTCTCAGGCCGCTTCGCAACGAGGCGGCACTTTCAGCTCGCCACGCCGGCAGCGAGCGCAAACCGGCAGAAAGACTCTGCCCGGCCTCAGAGAGGCCGACGGGACATTACAGTCAACAAGTGAGGGCAACACCCTATGAGAAGACTTAAGCGTGATCCGTTGGAAAGAGCATATTCACGTGGCTACCAATATGGGGTCACCGGCAAATCCCGCGAACTTTGCCCCTTCAATCTTCCTTCTGTTCGCCAAGCCTGGATCAACGGCTGGCGCGAAGGTCGCGGTGATAACTGGGACGGAATGACTGGCACCGCTGGTATCCATAGACTCAACGAAAATCACGCCGTTGGCTGATCGAGGACACTGAATTCGATTTACCATGCACGCCCCATCCGGGCGGCGGGCGAAGGCCCAGGGGCCCCTTGAAGGGGCCCTTTTTTTGTCTGCCGATCAAACCCGTGGCATTGCCGCGATAGCGTCCACCGCCTCGCGGACAAGTGCCGGCCCCTTGTAGATGAAGCCCGAATAGATCTGCACCAGGCGCGCCCCGGCGGCGATTTTCTCGGCAGCGTGACGGCCTTCGGTAATGCCACCGGCAGCAATGATCGGCAGTTTGCCGCCCAGTTCACCTGCCAGCACCTTGACGATGTGGGTGCTCTTCTCCAGCACTGGCGCGCCCGACAGGCCGCCCGCCTCGCCACCATACGGCAGCCCTTCGACACCTTCACGACCCAGCGTGGTGTTGGTGGCGATCACCGCATCCATGCCCGATTCCATCAGGGCGGCGGCTACCAGCGCGGTTTCTTCGTCACTCATGTCCGGGGCAATCTTGATGGCCAGCGGCACGCGCTTGCCATGGGTAGCGGCCAGCTGCTCACGGCGCACGGCCAGGGCATCGAGCAACTGCTTGAGCGAATCGCCGAACTGCAGGCTGCGCAGGCCGGGGGTGTTCGGCGAGCTGACGTTGACGGTGATATAGCTGGCGGCGGTGTACACCTTGTCCAGGCAGATCAGGTAATCATCGACGGCACGCTCCACCGGGGTGTCGAAGTTCTTGCCGATGTTGATGCCCAGCACGCCCTTGTAACGCGACGCACGTACCCGGTCGAGCAGGTTATCAACACCCAGGTTGTTGAAGCCCATGCGGTTGATGATGGCCGTGGCTTCCGGCAATCGGAACAGTCGCGGCTTGGGGTTACCCGGCTGCGGCCGCGGGGTGACGGTGCCGATTTCGACAAAACCGAAACCCAGCTGGGCGAAACCGTCGATGGCTGCGCCGTTTTTGTCCAGGCCGGCAGCCAGGCCCACCGGGTTGGCGAAGTTCAAGCCCATGACCGTGACCGGCAATGCTGCCGGCTGCTTGCACAGCATGCCGTTAAGGCCAAGGCGGCCACCGGCACCGATCAGGTCCAGGGACAGGTCGTGGGAGGTTTCCGGAGAAAGCTTGAACAGCAGCTGGCGGGCCAGGGTATACATGGGCAGGCAAGGCTCGGGGTAAGTGAGGGGGCGATTATAGCCACCGTGGCGCTGGCAGGACAGCAAATCATGGGCCAGTGCAGCCCTGGCACATCGGTTGCACCGGTTTGGCCCACAGCCTAATCAGTACAGGCGAGGAACCTTGTGAACACTGTACCCCGAGCAACGCCCCTGGCCTGGGTCAACGGCAGCGATGCGCCCGAGAAGCCCAGCCTGAACATCGGCTACATGGCCCTGACCGACTGCGCCTCGGTGGTGGTCGCGGCCACCCAGGGCTTCGCCCAACAACACGGACTTACCCTCAACGTCCACCGCCAGGGCTCCTGGGCGGGGCTTCGCGACAAGCTGGTCAGCGGCGAGCTGGACGCGGCGCACTGCCTGTATGGCCTGGCCTACGCCGTGCATCTGGGGATTGGCGGGGTACCCGCCAGTGATATGGCCGTGCTCATGGGACTGAACCAGAACGCCCAGGCCATCAACCTGTCCCCGGCGCTGCAGCGCAAAGGCGTGACCAACCCTGAAGCACTGGCGCGGCTGGTGCACCAGCAAGGCGCACGGCTGACCTTCGCCCAGACCTTCCCCACCGGCACCCATGCCATGTGGCTGTATTACTGGCTGGCCAGCCAGGGCATCCACCCACTGCGCGACGTCGACAGCGTGGTGGTGCCACCGGCACAGATGGCCGCACACATCCAGGCCGGGCGCATCGACGGCTTCTGCGTGGGCGAGCCCTGGGCCGCTGATGCGGTCGCCAAGGGCCAAGGCTTCACCCTGGCCACCAGCCAGTCGATCTGGCCGGACCACCCGGAAAAGGTCCTGGCCTGCGCCCGCGCCTTCGCTGAACAGTACCCCAACAGCGCCCGCGCCCTGATCAAGGCAATCCTCGCCGCCAGCCGGTTCATCGAGCAAAGCCCGGAAAACCGCCGCAGCACCGCGCAACTGCTCAGCGGCAGCGCTTATCTGGATACGCCGCTGGCGAGTATCGAGCCACGCCTGCTCGGCCACTACCAGGATGGCCTGGGCAACCACTGGCAAGACCGGCATGCCCTGCGCCTGTTCGACCACGGCCGGGCCAACCTGCCATACCTGTCCGACGGCATGTGGTTCATGACCCAGTTCCGCCGCTGGGGCCTGCTGCGCGAAGACCCCGACTACCTCGGCGTGGCCCGCCAGGTACAGCAACTGGCACTGTACAGCGAGGCGGCGCAAAGCCTGGGCGTAGCGTGCCCTTCGCTGCCGATGCGCAGCAGCCTGCTGATCGACGGCACCTGCTGGGACGGCAGCGACCCCTACGGCTACGCCCGCAGTTTCAGCCTGCATGCATTGGGCGACCTGCCCGAAGCCCGCGTCGGCGTGTGAGGGAGACCTACATGTTGCGCATCCTGCTGATTGACGACACCCAGCACAAACTTGGCCGCCTCAAGGCGGCGCTGATCGAGGCGGGCTTCGAGGTCACCGAAGCCCCAGGCTTGACCATCGACCTGCCCGCCTGCATCGAAACGGTGCGCCCGGATGTGGTGCTGATCGACACCGACTCACCTGACCGTGATGTGATGGAACAGGTGGTGCTGGTCAGCCGTGACCAGCCACGCCCCATCGTGCTGTTCACTGACGAGCATGACCCCGGGGTGATGCGCCAGGCGATTCAGGCGGGCGTCAGTGCCTATATCGTCGAAGGCATCCATGCCGCCCGGTTGCAGCCCATTCTGGATGTGGCCATGGCCCGCTTCGAAAGCGATCAGGCACTGAAGGCGCAGTTGGTGGCACGCGACCAGCAACTGGCCGAACGCAAACGCATCGAGCAGGCCAAGGGTTTGCTGATGAAAATGAAAGACTGCAACGAAGAACAGGCCTACACCCTGATGCGCCGCCAGGCCATGAGCCGGCAGCAGAAGCTGATTCAGGTGGCAGAGCAGATCATTGCCATGCATGAAATGCTCGGCTAGCAGTGCAGGCCTTTGTGGGAGCGGCCTTGTGTCGCGATAGGGCTGCGCAGCAGCCCCGGCAATCTCAGTGGCGAAGCTGAAATCATGGGGCTGCTGCGCAGCCCTATCGCGACACAAGGCCGCTCCCACAAAGTCCGCGCTGCTCGATATTCCGAATTGGCCCGGCTCTTGCTGATGTATTTGCACCGGTAGCCAACGGCGGTTGCCCCACTTAAATCCCGACAAAGACGTCGCTCTCCCCTCCACCTCCGTGGAGCGGGTAGCGGCGTCTTTTTCGTTCCGCTGCATTGCCAAGTGAGGTGTTCGATGAGTACCAGCTTCTGGAAATCCGGGCATGTGCCCACGCTGTTCGCTGCGTTTCTGTACTTCGACCTGAGCTTCATGGTCTGGTACCTGCTGGGCCCGCTGGCGGTGCAGATTGCCGGTGACCTGCAACTGAGCGCACAACAACGGGGCCTGATGGTGGCCATGCCGATCCTGGCCGGGGCAGTACTGCGCTTTGCCATGGGCGTACTGGTCGACCGCCTGTCGCCTAAGACCGCCGGCGTGATCGGCCAGGTGGTGGTGATCGTCGCGCTGGCGGTGGCCTGGCACTTCGGCGTACACAGCTATGAACAGGTGCTGCTGCTGGGCATGTTCCTCGGCTTTGCCGGCGCTTCGTTCGCCGTATCGCTGCCGCTGGCGTCGCAGTGGTACCCGCCGCAGCATCAGGGCAAGGCCATGGGCATTGCCGGCGCCGGCAACTCCGGCACAGTGTTCGCCGCCCTGCTGGCGCCGGCGCTGGCCGCGGGTTTTGGCTGGAACAATGTGTTTGGCTTTGCGCTGATTCCTTTGACACTGGCGCTGGTGGTGTTCGCCCTGCTGGCGCGCAACGCCCCGCAGCGCCCAAAACCAAAGGCCATGGCTGACTACCTCAAGGCCCTCGGCGACCGTGACAGCTGGTGGTTCATGTTCTTCTACAGTGTCACCTTCGGCGGCTTCATCGGCCTGGCCAGTGCCCTGCCTGGCTACTTCAGCGACCAGTACGGTTTGAGCCCGGTCACCGCTGGCTACTACACCGCGGCCTGCGTGTTCGCCGGCAGCCTGATGCGCCCTCTCGGCGGTGCCCTGGCCGACCGCTTCGGCGGTATCCGCACCTTGCTGGGCATGTACAGCGTTGCAGCCATCTGCATAGCCGCAGTCGGTTTCAACCTGCCGTCTGCCGCCGCCGCCCTGGCGCTGTTCATCAGCGCCATGCTCGGCCTGGGCGCGGGCAACGGCGCGGTATTCCAGCTGGTACCGCAGCGCTTCCGTCACGAAATCGGCGTAATGACCGGGCTGATCGGCATGGCCGGGGGCATCGGTGGCTTCCTGCTGGCCGCCGGGCTTGGCACCATCAAACAGCACACCGGCGATTACCAGGTGGGGCTGTGGCTGTTCGCCAGCCTCGGCCTGCTGGCCTGGTTCGGCCTGCACGGCGTGAAACAGCGCTGGCGCACCACCTGGGGCTCGGCTGCAGTCACTGCGGCGCGGGTCTGAGGCACCTCGATGAGCCTGCAACTGAGTTTCGCCCAGGCCAGCGCCACCGGGCCGCGCGAGGAAAACCAGGACGCCCTGCGCCTGGTTACCCCAGCGCCAGAGCTGGCCGCCAGCAAGGGCTACCTGTTCGCCCTTGCCGACGGCGTCAGCCAATGCGCCGATGGTGGCCTGGCAGCACGCGCCAGCTTGCAGGCGCTGGCCCTGGACTACTACGCCACCCCCGCCACCTGGAGCGTGGCCCAGGCCCTCGACCGCCTGCTGCTGGCACAGAACCGCTGGCTGCGTGCCCAAGGCAGCGGTCAGCCATTGTTGACCACCCTCAGCGCACTGGTGCTGCGGGGCCGGCGCTTCACCCTGGCCCATGTTGGCGACTGCCGTGTGTACCGCTGGCACGCCGGGCACCTGCAGTGCCTGAGCGAAGACCACGTGTGGGACCAGCCGGGCATGCAGCATGTGCTGAAACGCGCGCTGGGCCTGGACCAACACCTGCTGGTGGATTATCTGGAGGGCGAGCTGCAGGCGGGTGAATGCTTCTTGCTGGTCAGCGACGGCGTCTGGGCCAGCCTGGGCGACCAGCATATACAGGCGGTGTTGCGTGAGCAGCCCGACCTGCAACTGGCCGTCGACACGCTGGTTACCAGTGCGCACCTCAATGGCAGCCAGGACAACGCCAGTGCCTTGCTGGTGCAGGTCGAGCAACTGGGCACGGCCAACCTCGGCGACACCCTGGCACAGCTGCAGCAGGGGTCGGTACCCGGCCCGCTGCGCGAAGGCCAGGTGATCGATGGCTGGCTCACCGAACAGCTGCTGTCACACAGCCGCCAGTCCCTGGTCTACCGGGTGCGCGACGGCCAAGGTCAAGCGTGGCTGCTAAAAACCCTGCCTGCCGCACGCGAGCAGGAGCCAAAAGCGGCGCAAGGACTATTACTGGAGGAGTGGTTCCTGCGCAGGGTCGCTGGCCGACATTTCCCCGAACTGCATGCCGCCAGCCAGCGCCAGCACCTGTACTACGTGATGCGCGAATACCCCGGCCAGACCCTTGCAACGCTGCTGGCCGAACACGGCCCGCTGCCCTTGCCACAGTGGCTGGAAATGGCCCGGCAACTGCTGCAGGCGGTTGGCGTGCTGCACCGGCGCAACCTGCTGCACCGCGATATCAAGCCAGACAACCTGCACTTGGGCAGCGATGGCCAGCTGCGCCTGCTGGACTTCGGCCTGGCCTACTGCCCAGGCCTGTCCGAAGACCCGCTGCACGACGTGCCCGGCACACCCTCGTACCTCGCCCCGGAAGCGTTTGACGGCCAACCGCCCAGCCCGCGCCAAGACCTGTATGCCGTGGGCGTGACGCTGTACCGCCTGCTGACCGGTCACTACCCGTATGGCGAGGTGGAAGCCTTCCAGCGCCCGCGCTTCGGCCAGCCAGTCAACGCCGCGCGCTACCGCCCCGACCTGCCGGAATGGCTGCAGCACAACCTGCAACAGGCGGTGGCCGCCGACCCGGCGCAACGCTTCGAAACGGCCGAACACTGGTTGCTGCTGCTTGAACGCGGCGACCGCCAGGAGCTGCCCACCCGGCCACGGCCACTGCTGGAGCGTGAGCCGCTGAAGGTGTGGCGCACCCTGGCCTTGCTGTCCCTGCTGTTCAACCTGATTTTGCTGTTCAGCCTGCTAAAAGGCTGAGCGGACCCTGCCGATGAGGAATACCTGATGAGTGCAAAAGTCTGGCTGGTGGGTGCCGGCCCTGGCGACCCTGAACTGCTCACCCTCAAGGCGGTACGCGCCCTGCAACAAGCCTCAGTGGTGATGATTGAGAATGCCTCGATGCCGCAGCAGCGGGAGTGCAGGAGCGATGTGCGGGGCATGGTTGAAGATGCGCGTGGGTTTGGCTTGCGTAGCCCGGCGATTCTGGTGATTGGGGAAGTGGTCGGGGAACAGCAGGCTCTGGAGCTGGTTTCAATCGCGGGCTGAATACCCTTCACTGCAGGAGCAGGCTGTCAGGCCGGTTAAAACCCAGGCAAAGAAAAACCCGGCCGAGGCCGGGTTTTTCATGAAGCATCAGGCCAATTACTTGGACTGAGCTTCTACCTGAGCTTCAACGCGACGGTTGATAGCACGGCCTTCTTCGGTGGCGTTGTCAGCAACCGGACGGGTTTCGCCGTAGCCAACCGAGTCAACACGGTTGGATTCTACGCCGTACTGCTGGGTCAGGACTTGCTTGACAGCGTTGGCACGACGCTCGGACAGCTTCTGGTTGTAAGCGTCTGGACCCACGGAGTCAGTGTGACCTTCAACCACGGTGGTGGTTTGTGGGTACTGCTTCATGAAGTCAGCCAGGTTCTTGATGTCGCCGTAGCTGTTTGGCTTGACGACCGACTTGTCGAAGTCGAACTTGACGTCCAGCTCAACACGAACGACTTCGGCAACAGCCGGGCAGCCGTCGGCGTCAACGGTAACGTTGGCCGGGGTGTCTGGGCACTTGTCGACGTTGTCGCAAACGCCGTCGTTGTCGGAGTCGGAGCACACTTCAGCTACTGGAGCTGGAGCGACTTCGGCTTGCTTCGGGCTACCGCCGAAGTTCAGGCCAACACCAACGCTTGGGGCCCACTCGGTGTCGCCCTGGTCGATGTTGTACTGAGCTTCTACGCCGGCACGGGCATAGAACATGTCGGTGATGTACCACTTGGCACCAGCGCCAACGTTGGCGAAGGTGGAGTGGTCACGACCGCCACGGCCGGTCTGGCCCAGCGACTGGTGCGAGAAACCAGCGGAAACGTACGGACGGATGGCGTCATACGGGTTGTTGAAGTGGTAAACGGCGTCCAGGGCGGTGTTCGAGCCCTTGATGTTCTTGCCGTCTTCGCCACGAGCGTTGTGAACTTCGTCGTAACCCAGGCGCAGTTCAACGTCGTCGGTCAGGAAGTAACCGATCGAGCCGCCGAACAGGTTGCCGTCGTTCTTGAAGTCACGCTGGCTGTCGAAGAACTCTTTCTTGTAGAAGCCTTCGACTTCCACAGCGCCTGTGCCTTGTGCCATAGCGCCAATCGAGGTAGCGGCTACGAGCGAACCAATGGCCAAGCCCAAGGTGTTTTTCAATTTCATCCGTTAAATCCCCATCTGGTGATAGTTAAGCAGTCCCACCACAAACAAGGGGGACAACTCGACGGCAAGTCTAGCAGAACTCGCCGGTTCGTTAGAGATATTTGCACGCCACTAAGTTTCATCCAGGCCGGCAAATTTCTCACGAAGCTTGTCTAGCGCGCGCTTGTAACGCATTTTCGTCGCGCTCAGGCCCATGTGCATGATGTCTGCAATTTCCTGAAATTCCAGCTCTGCGACAAAACGCAGCACCAAAATCTCCCGGTCAATCGGGTTCACATGCACCAGCCACTTGTCCAGCCCGCCTTTTTCTTCCGGTTTCGGTGCCTTGTCTTCGGACGCCTCTTCAACAGGGTCCAGGCTCAAGGCATCCATCAGCCGGCGTTTACGGCGCTCCTTGCGGTACTGGGTAATGCACTCGTTGTAGGTGATGCTGTAGAGCCAGGTCTTGAACTTGGATTTGCCTTCGAAGTTCTTCAGCCCGTACAGCACCTTGAGCATCACTTCCTGACAGACATCGTCCGCGTCACGGTCGTTCCCCAAATAACGCGCACAGACGTTGAACAGGGTTCGCTGATAGCGCCGCATGAGCTCCTCATAGGCGCGGGTAACGTGGTACAGCTCCTCATGCGAACGCGCCACCAACTCTTCGTCGGTGAGCTCGCGGGGGTCATAACGCATGGGCGGCGAATGAACTTTATTCAAAACGGATCTGGCCGACAGTCAGGTCAATGTCGCCGCGCGACCCCGTGGGTCGAATTTCGCGGCGGCATACATTAACAGCTTTTGTGCGGTTAGCGACTATTGACGCGCTGCTCGAGCAACTCTCGATTGGACAGCGACACCAGTTCGCCATCATCGGTCAGCAACGTAGTCTTGACCGTGCCGATTTCTTCAATATGCCCTTCGACCTCTCCAATTCGCACCTGCTGGCCGACCTGGTACAGCTCGCGCACGTAAATTCCGGCCAGAATCTGCCCGGCAATTTCACGGCTGCCAAGGCCCATGGCCAAGGCTACCGCCAGACCAACGGTAATCAGCCCGATGACGATCACGTGGTTCAGCAGGTCGGTTTTCACCTCCAGCTGGCTGATGGCCACCGAGATGCTGATGATGATCACCAAGCCCTGGGTGATACGCCCAAGGCCCGCCGAGTACTCCAGGCCGATGCCTTCGGCGGCGCCGCGCACCAGGCCGTTGGCCACCTGTGCCAGCAGCACGCCGACCAGCAACACCAAGGCCGCGCCGAATACTTTCGGCAAATACAGGGCGAGCATGTCCAGGGTGGCCGAAACCCGCTCCAGGCCTAGCGATTCAGCGGCCGAGACGAGGAAGATGAGCAGCACGAACCAGTAGACAATCTTGCCGATCAAGGTAGAGATCGGTACCTGGATGCCGACCCGGCCGAGCATCTTGGTCAGGCCGGTGCCGGCCATCAGGCGGTCCAGGCCAAGCTTGGCCAGCAGCTTGGACAGCAGCGTGTCGAGCAGCTTGGCCACCACGAAACCGAGCAGCACCACGACCAGCGCGCCGAACAGGTTGGGGATGAAGTTCGCTACCTTGGTCCAAAGGGCGGTCATCGCGGTGACCAGGCTCTGGGTCCAGAGATCGAGTTCCATATTCAATCGGCCTTATCTGCTTTGCTGCCGCTGGCAGCGTTGCGGGAAGAGTGTCGACGCACCGGCGCGACATGCGCCGAGCCATTATTGACGGCAATCAGCAGCGCCTGGCTCCAGCGGCCAAGCAGGCTGAACAGATCACCCGCGCCAACCTGACGGTTGGCAGTTTTAAGCACGCGACCCAGGCAAGCAGCGTCGTCCAGGTCATCCCGGTCATTGCCGGAGGGTGACGCCTTGAGCAGGTCACGCAGGGATTCTTCAAACGGATCGTGCATGTGCACCTCGCGCAGTGTCAGCAAGAGACGAGATGGCCGGGCAATGGGTCACACACCCGATTGGCACGAATGTTTCAAAATGAACACCTAGACCCATCGCAACCGCCGGAACATCCACCACTGCCCCACCGCCAGCCCCAGCACGACGAGGCAGGCGAACAGGAAGCCATAGGGGTTTTCCGCCCCCGGGATGCCGCCGACATTGATGCCCAGCAACCCGGTGATGAAGCTCATGGGCAGGAAGATGCAAGTGATGATGCCAAAGCGGTACATGGTACGGTTCATCCGCTCGCTGCGCCGGCGATCTTCGCTCTCCAGCACCAGCGCAGCGCGCTCGCGGGTCAGCTCAAGCTCTTCGAGGTAGCGGATCAGGCTGTTGTTCAGCTCGTTCCAGTAATCGGCATCGGCATCGGCAAACCAGCCCCATTTGCTGCGCGACAGCTGGGCATAGATTTCCCGCTGCGGCGCCAAAAAACGCCTCAGGCCCGCTGCACGACGGCGGATCTGCTGCAGGCTGCCGTTCTCCGGGGTGTACCGTTCGTCGGCTTCGACCTTTTCTTCTTCCAGGTCGACCAGTTCGGAGAGGTCGCTGACCAGGCCCTGGACCTTTTCGGTCAGCAGCTCGCCCATCAGCAGCAGCAGTTCGGAAGCCGACTTCGGCCCCCTGCCCTGCTCCAGCAACTGAAGAATCTCGTCACTGGCGCGCAATGGGCGCAAGCGCAACGATATGACCCGCTGCGCCTGGGCGAAGATACGCACCGAGACCATGTCTTCGGGTTCTGCGCCCGGGTTGAGGTTAACCCCGCGCAAAAACAGCAACAGCTGTTCGTCAGCCATGGGCAGCAGGCGCGGCCGGGTGTTTTCTTCCAGCAGCAGCTCGCAGGCAAACTCGCTCAGGCCGCTGTCATGCAGCAGCCAGGTGCGGGTTTGTGGATGGCTGCGGTCCCAGTGCAGCCACAGGCTCTGCTCAGGTTGCAGCTGCAAGTCGTCCAGTTCGGTACGGGCAATCGGGCGGGCGCTGCCTTTACCATCGAGCACCAGGGCATGGACCAGCCCCCACTGCGCGTTGTCTTCCTCGAACATCAAAGCTCCATCAGCGCGTGCGGCGCATCACTCCGGCATCTTCAGCGGGCTTGGCGAGACCAGCACGCCATTGTTGTCGGCATACACATATTCGCCCGGGCGGAAGGTCACCCCGGCGAAAGTCACCACCACGTTGAGGTCGCCGATGCCGCGCTTGTCGGTTTTCATCGGGTGGCTGGCCAGGGCCTGTACGCCGACATCGGTCTGGATCAATACGTCTACGTCACGCACGCAGCCATAGATCACCAGGCCTTCCCAACCGTTCTTGGCGGCCTTGTCGGCAAGCATGTCGCCAAGCAGCGCACGGCGCAGCGAGCCACCGCCATCGACCACCAGCACCTTGCCCTTGCCGTCGAGTTCGACCTGCTCCTTGACCAGCGAGTTGTCTTCGAAGCACTTGATGGTCACGATCTGGCCGCCGAACGAATCACGGCCGCCAAAATTGCTGAACATCGGTTCCAGCACCTGCACCAGGTCCGGGTAGGCGTCACACAGGTCGGGCGTTACGTAATGCTGCATGGGGAGGCTCCTGTCAGTCACAACGAAAGCGGGTATCGGCCAAGGCTACACCTTGGAGGCTGTCGTAGTCACCAAGGACCAAACGGTCATCTTCAGCCTGTGCGGGCCTCTTCGCGGGTGAACCCGCTTCCACAGGGATATCACAAGACTTCAGTGCTGTGTAATCCCAGTGGGAGCGGGCGTGCCCGCGAAGAGGCCCGCACAGGTAATGCAGGATCAGCTGGCTGGCAAAGGCTCTACAGCCACAATGGACTCGTGCACCGGCAACAGCGGGTTACGCAACCAGCGTTCCACCAGCGGCCACACCTGCACCTGCGCAGCCTTGCTCACCAGCATGTCGACATGCCCGAAGGCGTCGAAGCCTTCCTCACGCCCAAGCCGCAGGAACTGCTTGCGCTCACCCCCCATTTGCTCGAACAGCTTGCGGCAGGCCCACACCGGGTCTTGGAAGTCCCCCGCGCCAGCCACCGCCAGCAGCGGCACATCCACCTCTGCCAGCCCCGCCCACCAGTCGCTCTGCTTGTCGCCAAAGCGCCCGAACAGGCCGTGCCAGCGCATGCTCTCCAGCGCCAGACCGATCGGCTCATCCTCCGGCCCACGCTTGAAGCGCGGCCCGGAGATCTGCCCCCAGCGCTTGAGCAACAGCTTCGCGCCCCAGGCCAGCGGTGGCACTTTCAGCGGCCAATAGACGCGGCTGATCTGGGTACCGAACAGTGCCACGCTGGCCACCTGCCCGGCAGCCAGAAAACCACCGCCCAAGGCTGCCGCCAGGGTCGTGCCGCCGAGGGAGTGGCCTACCCAGTGCGGCGCCTGGCCCGACTGCTCGCGCACGAACGCAGCAATCAGTGGCAGGTCATCACGGGCATAGGCGGCAACAGTGTTGTGCTGCCAGGCGCGGTTACGCGGCGACAGGCCATGGCCGCGCATTTCCGGGATCCACACATCGAAACCGGCACGGGCGAGATAGGCGCCCAGGCCAACCCCTTTGGGCGAATACCAGAAACGCCGATTGGAAAAACTGCCGTGCAGGAGAATGACCGGCACGCCAAAGGCCTGCCCCTGATCGGCAAGCCCCAGACGGGTGAGGGCAAGCTCGACGCTAGGGTCGGGGCTGTTGCCAGCCTTGATCCGGTACACGTCTTCGCTGAGGTCGCCGCGCCGCTCGGCACTGAGCAGGGCCACGGGAAATAGAGTGCTGCTGCTTTGCATAAGGTTGCTTGGTGCACAAAAAAGGGCGGGAACCATTACTGGAACACGCCCTGGAAAAAACCAGGCGGGGGCACGCCAGACGTCCCCCCGCGTTTTACTGCGTCAGGCCGCGCCCTGGCCTTCGGCCAGGAAGAACCAGGTCTCGAGCACCGAGTCCGGGTTCAGCGACACGCTTTCGATGCCCTGCTCCATCAGCCACTTGGCCAGGTCCGGGTGGTCCGATGGGCCCTGACCGCAAATGCCGATGTACTTGCCGGCCTTGTTGCACGCGGCAATGGCGTTGGCCAGCAGCTTCTTCACCGCAGGGTTACGCTCGTCGAACAGGTGGGCAATGATGCCCGAGTCCCGGTCCAGGCCCAGGGTCAGCTGGGTCAGGTCGTTGGAGCCGATCGAGAAGCCGTCGAAGTACTCAAGGAACTCTTCAGCCAGAATGGCGTTGGACGGCAGTTCGCACATCATGATCACGCGCAGGCCGTTGTCACCGCGGGCCAGGCCGTTTTCGGCGAGCAGGTCGACGACCTGGCTGGCTTCGCCCAGGGTCCGCACGAACGGCACCATGATCTCGACGTTGGTCAGGCCCATCTCGTTGCGTACACGCTTCAGCGCACGGCACTCGAGCTCGAAGCAGTCACGGAACGATTCGCTGATGTAACGCGAAGCACCACGGAAGCCCAGCATCGGGTTTTCTTCTTCTGGCTCGTACAGCTTGCCGCCGATCAGGTTGGCGTACTCGTTGGACTTGAAGTCCGACAGGCGCACGATGACCTTTTTCGGGTAGAACGCTGCAGCCAAGGTGCTGATGCCTTCGACCAGTTTCTCGACGTAGAAGCCGACCGGGTCGTTGTAGCCGGCAATGCGTTTGTCGACGCTTTCCTTGAGCTCCGGCGGCAGGCCCGCATAATTGAGCAGCGCCTTGGGGTGCACGCCGATCATGCGGTTGATGATGAACTCCAGCCGCGCCAGGCCGACACCGGCGTTGGGCAACTGGGCAAAGTCGAACGCACGGTCCGGGTTGCCGACGTTCATCATGATCTTGAACGGCAGCTCCGGCATGGCATCGACCGAGTTCTGCTTGATGTCGAAGCCCAGCTCGCCTTCGAAGATGAAGCCGGTGTCGCCTTCGGCGCAGGACACCGTCACACCCTGGCCGTCTTTGAGCACCTGGGTGGCGTTGCCGCAACCGACTACGGCCGGAATACCCAGTTCACGGGCGATGATCGCCGCGTGGCAGGTGCGGCCGCCGCGGTTGGTAACGATGGCACTGGCGCGCTTCATCACCGGTTCCCAGTCCGGGTCGGTCATGTCGGAAACCAGCACGTCGCCCGGCTGGACCTTGTCCATTTCCGATACGTCGTTGATCACACGAACCTTGCCGGCGCCGATGCGCTGGCCGATGGCGCGGCCTTCGACCAGCACGGTGCCCTTTTCTTTCAACAGGTAGCGTTCCATGACATTGGCGCTGGAACGGCTTTTCACTGTTTCCGGGCGTGCCTGCACGATGTACAGCTTGCCGTCGTCACCGTCTTTGGCCCACTCGATGTCCATCGGGCGCTGGTAGTGCTGCTCGATGATCATGGCCTGCTTGGCCAGCTCGCTGACCTCGGCATCGGTCAGGCAGAAGCGCGCGCGCTCGGCACGGTCGACTTCGACGGTCTTGACCGAACGGCCGGCCTTGGCTTCTTCGCCATAGACCATCTTGATCGCCTTGCTGCCCAGATTGCGACGCAGAATGGCCGGGCGGCCAGCCTGCAAGGTGTTCTTGTGCACGTAGAACTCGTCAGGGTTGACCGCGCCCTGCACCACGGTTTCGCCCAGGCCATAGGCGCCAGTGATGAACACTACGTCGCGGAAACCCGACTCGGTGTCGAGGGTGAACATGACACCGGCGGTGCCGGTTTCGGAGCGGACCATGCGCTGCACGCCGGCAGACAGGGCGACCAGCTTGTGGTCGAAGCCCTGGTGCACGCGATAGGCGATGGCGCGGTCGTTGAACAGCGAAGCGAACACTTCCTTGGCCGCGCGGATCACGTTATCAACGCCGCGGATGTTGAGGAAGGTTTCCTGCTGGCCGGCGAACGAAGCATCCGGCAGGTCTTCGGCAGTGGCCGAGGAACGCACGGCAACCGCCATGTTGTCGTTGCCGGCAGCCATTTCGGCGAAGGCGGTTCGGATTTCCGAATCCAGACGTGCCGGGAATTCGGCTTCCATGACCCATTGGCGGATCTGCGCGCCGGTCTTGGTCAGGGCGTTGATGTCATCCACGTCAAGCGCATCGAGCGCCGCATGAATCTTGTCGTTCAGACCACTCTGTTCGAGAAAATCGCGGTACGCCTGCGCCGTAGTGGCAAAGCCGCCCGGCACCGATACACCAGCACCGGCAAGGTTGCTGATCATCTCGCCCAGGGATGCGTTCTTGCCCCCCACATGCTCTACATCATGGACGCCGAGCTTATCGAGGGAAACTACGTACTCTACCAAGGTGATCTCTCCACTAACTGTGTTGGAAAAGCTCAAAGAGGCGCCCGCCTGTCTTCGGTGACTTGGCCGGGCGTTTGTGGCCTGTACCTGGAAAATAAGTGAGAATGCCGACAGCCGCATTCGGCAAACCGAACTTATCATATCCAAGAAACGTCATCAGCTTAAGGCCCAGATCGCAAATGAAACGAACCGCGTTCTTCATCTCCGACGGCACCGGTATCACTGCCGAAACCCTGGGCCAGAGTTTGCTGGCGCAATTCGAGAGCATTCCGTTCAACAAATTCACCCGTCCGTACATCGATTCGCCCGACAAAGCACGCACCATGGTCCAGCAAATCAACGCGGCGGCCGAACGTGACGGGGTACGCCCGATCATCTTCGACACGATCGTCAACCAGGACATCCGTGAGATCCTGGCGACCTCGAACGGCTTCATGATCGACATCTTTTCTTCGTTTTTATCCCCCCTTGAACAGGAATTGACCGCCCATTCGTCGTATTCCGTGGGCAAATCGCACTCGATTGGCGGCAACTCCAACTACATGGAACGCATCGAGGCGGTGAATTTCGCCCTGGATAACGACGACGGCGCGCGCACCCATTACTACGACAAGGCCGACCTGATTTTGGTGGGTGTGTCCCGCTGCGGCAAAACCCCTACCTGCCTGTACATGGCGATGCAATTCGGCATCCGCGCGGCCAACTACCCGCTGACCGAAGACGACATGGAGCGCCTGCAACTGCCAGCGGTGCTGAAAAAGCACCACAGCAAGCTGTTCGGCCTGACCATCGACCCCGACCGCCTCACCGCCATCCGTCACGAACGCAAGCCCAACAGCCGCTATTCCAGCTTTGCCCAGTGCGAGTTCGAAGTGCGCGAGGTAGAGAGCCTGTTCCGCCGGGAGAACATTCCCAACATCAATTCCACGCATTTTTCAGTGGAAGAGATTTCCGCCAAGATCCTGGTGGAAAAAGGGGTGGAGCGGCGGTTCAAGTAAGCCTCTACCGGCCTCTTCGCGGGGCAAGCCCGCTCCCACAGCTGCTGCACTGAACTTGAAGGCAGTGGGGCACCTATGGGAGGGCCCTTGCCCCGCGAAGAGGCCGGTACAGACAAAAGAAAAGCCCCGGCATCACTGCCGGGGCTTTGTTTTACCGCACCCCAAGGCTCAGGACGGTACCACCGCCGCCTGCCCGCTCATGGCCAGGTCGACCAGCTCGCGGTTGGCCACCGCGTACATCGCATAGTCGGTACCGGTGGCGTTGCGCAGGTCGTCCAGCATGGCGCGCCAGCGCTCCACCATGACCCGGTGCTGTTCAGCCCACAATGCCACACGGGCGTCCATGTCATCCGGCGCATCGGCCATTTGCAAGACCGAGATGGTGATCGCCCGCTGCTGCAGGTCGATATCGTCGCGGAAGGCTTCGCGGGCCAGCGCCTGCCAGTTGTTCTCAACCGGCAAGTTACTGATTTCCTGCAGGTACCAGGTCAGGTCCAAAGCACTCCCCACGGCAAAGAACGCCTTGGCCACCTGCGCCGGGTCGTGGCCCGTGACGTCGGCTGCTTCAATGATCGGCAGCAAGGTGTAGAGGTGGCTGGTACCCGCCACCATGCGCGCCAGCAACTCTGGAACACCGGCGTCGACAAAGCCTTGATAGCGAACCATCCAGCGTTCGCGGGTCGGGCCTTCGAGCAGTTCATCGAGCTTGAGCCCCAGTTGCGCGACTTTCGGCCCGAAGTGTGCGGTATCACGCCCAGCGTCCTGCTCGTTACGGCGGCTGCGCAGGAACCAGCGCGTGGCACGGCGGCCCAGGCGCATCAGTTCGTCCATCAGGGTCAGCTGGACTTCTGCCGGCACCTGGTAATCCAGTGCCTCGATCTGGCGGAACCAGTGCGGCAGGTGGAAGATGTCGCGCACGATCACGTAGGCCCCGGCCACGTTCGCCGGGCTCATGCCGGTCGACTCCTTCAGGCGCTGGACGAAGGTGATACCCATGTTGTTGACCAGGTCGTTGGCGATCTGGGTGCTGACGATTTCACGCTTCAGGCGGTGGCGGCGCATGGAGTCGGCGAACTTGCTGACCAGCGACGGCGGGAAGGCGGTTTCCATGTCGCGGGTCAGGTAGTCGTCGTCTGGCACCAGCGACTTAAGCAGCTGTTCCTTGAGGTCGATCTTGCTGTACGAAATCAGCACCGACAGCTCGGCGCGGGTCAGGCCCTGGCCGGCCGCCAGGCGTTCGGCCAACTGCTCTTCGGACGGCAGGAACTCGATGGCACGGTCCAGCTTGCCACGGGCTTCCAGGTCGGCCATCAGGCGCTTGTACTCGGCAATCCGCTCGCGGGCACGACGGGCCGCCAGCGATAGCGCCTGGGTCTGCTTGTAGTTGTTGCCCAGCACCAGGGCGCCCACTTCGTCGGTCATGCTGCCGAGCAGCTGGTTGCGCTGCTTCTCGGTCATGTCGCCACCCTGCACCACTTCGTTGAGCAGGATCTTGATGTTGACCTCGTGGTCGGAGCAGTCCACGCCGCCGGCGTTATCGATGAAGTCGGTGTTGGTGGCGCCGCCGTTCAGGCCGAACTCGACCCGGCCGAGCTGGGTCATGCCCAGGTTGCCGCCCTCACCCACCACTTTGCAGCGCAGTTCGTTGCCATTGACCCGCAGCGCGTCGTTGGCCTTGTCGCCAACATCGGCGTGGCTTTCGGTGCTGGCCTTCACGTAAGTACCAATGCCGCCGTTCCACAACAGGTCGACCGGTGCCTTGAGCAACGCGTTGAGCAGCTCGGTCGGGGTCAGGCGGTCGGCTTCGATGGCGAAGCGCTCTTTCATCTGCGGGCTGATGGCGATGCTCTTGGCACTGCGCGGGAAAATCCCGCCGCCTTCGGACATGATGCTGGTGTCGTAATCGCTCCAGGCCGAACGCGGCAGGTCGAACAGGCGCTTGCGCTCGGCAAAGCTGGACGCAGGCTCCGGGTTCGGGTCAATGAAGATGTGCAGGTGGTTGAACGCCGCCACCAGTTGCAGCTTGTCGGACATCAGCAGGCCGTTGCCGAACACGTCGCCGGCCATGTCGCCCACGCCAATCACGGTGATCGGGTCTTCCTGCACGTTGATGCCGCGCTCGCGGAAGTGGCGTTGCACACCAACCCAGGCGCCGCGCGCGGTAATACCCATCTTCTTGTGGTCGTAACCGGCGGAGCCGCCCGAGGCGAACGCATCGCCCAGCCAGAAGCCGTAGTCGATGGCAATGCCGTTGGCGATGTCGGAGAAAGTCGCCGTGCCCTTGTCGGCCGCCACCACCAGGTATGGGTCGTCATCGTCGTGGCGCACCACGTTGGCCGGAGGCACCACGCCGCCGTCCTTGAGGTTGTCGGTGATGTCGAGCAGGCCGGAAATGAAGATGCGATAGCACGCCACGCCTTCCGCGGCGATCTCGTCACGGCTCCCCCCCAGCGGCAGGCGACGCGGCAGGAAGCCACCCTTGGCGCCGACCGGTACGATGACCGAGTTCTTCACCTGCTGGGCTTTCACCAGGCCCAGCACCTCGGTACGGAAGTCTTCCTCACGGTCAGACCAGCGCAGGCCGCCACGGGCGACGTTGCCAAAGCGCAGGTGCACGCCCTCTACCCGCGGCGAATAGACGAAGATTTCGAACTTGGGGACTGGTTTGGGCAGTTCGGGGATCAGCTTGGGGTTGAACTTGAAGCTGAAGTACGACTTGTTCTGGCCGTTGGTGTCCGGCTGGTAGAAGTTGGTGCGCAGGGTAGCCTTGATCAGGTCCAGGTAGCGGCGCAGGATGCGGTCTTCATTGAGCACCTGCACGTCGTCCAGCGCGGTCAGGATCGCTTGCTCCAGGCGCAGTTGCTTGTCGTCCAGGTCGTCCTGGGTGAGCTTGCGTGCCAGGTAGAAGCGGGTCTTGAACAACCGGGTCAGCTCGCGGGCAATGTCGGTGTGGTTGTTCAGGGTGCTGGCGATGTAGCCCAGGTCAAAGCCCAGACGAATCTGCTTCATGTAACGGGCGTAGGCGCGCAACAGCGCAACGTCACGCCATGGCAGGCCGGCGGTGAGCACCAGCCGGTTGAAGGCATCGTTCTCGGCATCGCCGCCCACGATGTGGATGAAAGCGTCCTGCAGGGTGTCATTGAGCTGCTGGATATCCAGGCTCAGGCCTTCGCTGTAGGTGAAGGCGAAGTCGTGGATCCAGTACTCGCGGCCATTGGCATGGCGCAGGCGGTACGGAAACTCGCCGAGCACACGCAGGCCGAGGTTTTCCAGGATCGGCAGCACATCGGACAGCGCCAGGGGCGTATCGGCGTGGTACAGCTTGCAGTGCAGGATGCGCTCGCCCACCTGGGTCAGCGGCTGGTAGAAGCTCATCGCCAGCGGCTTGCTTTCCGACAGGTTCAGCACGTGCTGCAGGTCGACCACCGCCGAGTGCGCGGCGAAGCGCTCACGGTACCCGGCCGGGAAGCCCTTGGGGAAATCGGCCAGGATGTTGGTGCCTTGGGCTTCACCAAAGTTCTCGACCACCAGGGTCGAGTAGTCGTCTTGCCACGAGCGGCAAGCCTGGATCACTTCGCGTTCCAGCTGCTGCGGGTCGATGTCGATGCGGTTTTTCGGGTCTACCCGCAAAATCAGCTGCACGCGTGCCAGCACCGACTCGGAGAAGAAGGTCCAGAATTCGCAGTCGCTGGCCTTCAGGCGCTCCATCAGCACCTGCTGGATCTTCTGCCGCACTTCGGTGGAGTAGATTTCCCGCGGGACGTAGGCCAGGCAGTAGCAGAAGCGGCCGTAAGGGTCCTTGCGCAGGAACACGCGGATCTTGTTGCGCTCCTGGATCTGCACGATCGCCATGACGGTGGTGAACAGCTCGTCGATCGGCGTCTGGAACAGGTCGTCGCGCGGCAGCACTTCCAGCACCTGGGCCAGTTCCTTGCCCAGGTGGGCCTTGGCGTCGAAGCCCGAACGGCGCTCGACTTCAGCCACCTTCACACGGATGTACGGAATGGCATGCACGCTTTCGCCATACACCGAAGAGGTGTACAGGCCCATGAAGCGGTGTTCCTTGATGACTTTGCCGTCGGCGTCCAGCTGGCGGATCGACACGTAGTCCGGGTAGGCCGGGCGGTGCACGCGGCTGGGCAGTGCGGCCTTGGCGAACGACAGCAACAGTGGTTCGTTGAGGTAGGCCACGGCGTAGTCTTCGATGCGCAGCTCTTCGGCCGTCAGCCCCACGCGCAGGCGGCGCGGCAGGCCGAGGAACGACTGCTCGTCGTAGACCATCTGGCCGCCGTCGGCGTCGCGCTTGACGGTGAATTCTTCATAGCCCAGGAAGGTGAAATGGTTGTCCAGCAGCCACTCGAGGAAGGCTTTGACCTCGCCCTTCTCGTTCTGGGCAGGACCAAAGGCGGTCTGCTCCACCTGCGCCACCACTTCACGCAGCTTGGCCTTCATCGGTTCGAAGTCGGCCACGGCCACCCGTACCTCGGCCAGCACCTGCTCGATCTCGCGGGTCAGCACGGTCAGTTCGGCGGCATTGGCGCAACGGTCGATCTCCAGGTACATCAGCGACTCATGACGCACGCCCTCGCCCTGTGTGCCCTTGGGCAGCAGCTCCAGCAGCTCGCCCTTGGCACCACGACGCACGCTGAGCACGGTGGTTTGCAGGGTATGGATGCTGTAGCCGCGGCGGTTGAGCTCGGTGCGCACCGAGTCGACCAGGAACGGCAGGTCGTGGTGCAGCACTTCGACCACGGTATGGGTCGATTGCCAACCATTGCGTTCGTAATCAGGGTTATACACCCGCACTTGCGGGTATTCGGGGTCGAAACGCTCGATGATGCGCCAGGCTGACAGGGTGCAGCCGGCCAGGTCGGAAAGCCTGCGTTGGGTGAGTTCGTCCAGAGAGATGATGCCGAAGAACTGCTCGGCGAACAGCGCCACTTGTGGCAGGGACTGTTCGCTGATGTGCTGCGCCAGGGCCGCTTGCAGTTGATGCTGGAAGTCGGCTTTGCTGGCTGCGGTGAAGAACGCCATCTGTGGTACTCCGCTTGGGCTTTGTAATAATTGAAGCGTCGCTGCGTGCGCCGTGTACGGATCAACGATAGCCAACCCGTGGCAAGGCGGACGGTAAAACCAGGCGTCGAACGTGCACAGGCACGCTCAGGGCTCGGCGAAGCTTAACGACTGATCGGTCATCAACGCTTGCAGCGCTGCGACAATTTCGGTCAAGGGGCGGTAACTTTACGTTTATGCCTGTACGCAAGACTGTCAGAATTCCCTTCCGTTTCCTTTGATCCGAGCCTGCTCATGCAAATCAACACCGCCCTGCTGTTCGCCACCCCTTGCGATGACGAGGAAGACAACATGGCGACCCTGTGCTGCCACAGCGACAAGGGTCAGATGTTCCTGCTTACCCGCTACCCGGACGAAGACACCGTCGACCTGACCCTGGATGACGAGCCGTCGACGCTCGATGGGCTGAAGGTGACGCTGAGTGCCAAGCGCCTGCTGATCGAAGTGGCGGCCGGCGACCAGGATGCGCTTAAGGGGGACGAGGTGCTGGAGATCCACCTCACCAGCGACCTGAGTGACCTGGACGAAGTGAAGCAAACCCTGGAAAACATCCTGACCGGGACCGGGACCTTCGTCTGCGAACTCTGAACCGCAGATTGCACATAGGGCCGACCGTTGTTGCCTGTACTGGCCTCATCGCCGGCACAGGCAGCACAAAACCCCTTGGGAGAGTCAGGCGCTAGCGCAATGCTGCCTGCATTGCTTTAGCCTGCACCCGCAGCGCCTCGCAAAACGGCTCCACCGCTGCCGATGCCGGCCGGTGGTCGGGGCGTATCAGCATCACCTGGTACGGCACCGACACCCGCAACCTGCGGATCGGCAACCCGCCCTGTGCCGCCTCCAGCCCGCTCAGCGGGTTGATGATCGCCACCCCTAGGCCTTGCCTGACCATGGCGCACACCGAGGCGGCACTGGTGGTCTCGATCACCGTGCGGCGGTTCACCCCCGCCGCACGAAAGTGCTGGTCCAGGCGCTGGCGGTAGGTGTCCAGGCTGGCCAGGTTGATGAAATCGACCTCGTGAAAATCGCTCAGCTCCAACTCGGCCTTGGCCCGCAACGGGTGATGCTCGGGCAGCACGCACACCATGTTGGCGCTGAACAGCAGTTCGCCATAAGCGCCGCGCGGTATCTGCTCCACCTCGGTCAGGCCAAGGTCATGCTGCTGGGCGACCAGTGACTCCTCCAGCAACGGCGATTCCTGCGCCAGGATGCTCACGCTCACGCCGCGGTGCTGCTGGTGGAAGCGCTGGCAGGCCTTGGGCAGCAAGGTCTGTGAAAACAACGGCAGGCAGGTGATGGCCAGCCGCCCCTGCTCGAAATTGCGGATGGCCTGGGCAAAGCGATCGATCCGCTCCAGCCCGACGTAGGCCCGCTCGACTTCTTCGATCAACAGCAGCGCCTGGGCGGTCGCCACCAGGCGCCCTCCCTCGCGTTCGAACAGGTTCAGGCCAGTCACCTGCTCCAGCCGCGCCAGTTCGCGGCTAACGGTGGGCTGCGAGGTGAACAGCAGGCGCGCCGCACCGGTAACACTGCCGGCGGCCATGATGGCGCGGAACACTTCGATGTGGCGCACGGACAGTTTCACGGCAATACCCGATGAGTAGACGATGGGTATATCAGATATGAATGACTGACGGAAAAATAGCTATTTTTATGAATTCCCGCTTTGGCTCATCCTTGTGGCCTTCCTTATATGAGTTGCGCCACCATGACCGCACCCTTCCCCCTCCTGGCCGAGGCGGTTCGCCAGCACGGCTCGCCGCTGTGGGCGTACGACGCTAGCACCATCGCTGAGCGTGTCGAGCAACTGAACGTGTTCGACACCGTGCGTTTCGCCCAGAAAGCCAACCCCAACCTGCACGTACTGCGCCTGATGCGCGCCCACGGCCTGATGCTGGACGCCGTGTCACTGGGCGAGATGGAGCGTGCCTTCGCCGCGGGCGCGAGCGTGCACGGTGACCCTGCGGGCGTGGTGCTGACCTGCGACGCGCTGGACCGGCCAACCCTGGAGCGGGTAGTAGCAGAAAAGATCGAAGTCAACGCCGGCTCCATCGACATGCTGCGCCAACTGGGTGAGCGCTCGCCCGGCCACCGCGTGTGGGTCCGCATCAACCCGGGCTTCGGCCATGGCCACAGCCGCAAGACCAACACCGGCGGCGAAAACAGCAAGCACGGCATCTGGCACGAGGAACTGGACGAGGCGCTGGCATGCATCAAGGCCCATGGCCTGCACCTGGTAGGCGTGCACATGCACATTGGTTCCGGGGTGGACTACCAGCACCTGGAACAGGTGGCTCGCTCGATGATCGAGCTGATCGGCCGCCTGGGCGTGGACATCGAGGCCTTCTCCATAGGTGGCGGGCTGTCCACCCCTTACCGCAGCACCGACAAGCCGGTCGACCTGCAGCGCTACGCCCAGACCTGGGCGGTGGCGCGCAAGGAAATCGAAGCGATGCTGGGCCACACCGTGCGCATGGAAATCGAGCCAGGGCGCTTCCTGGTGGCGGAGTCTGGCTACCTCGTGGCTGAAGTGCGCGCCGTCAAGCAAGTGGGCCGCAATATCTTCGTCATGATCGACGCCGGCTTCAACGACCTGATGCGGCCAGCGATGTACGGCGCTTACCACGGCATGACCCTGCTCGACGCCAACGGCCAGCCGGTGGACCGCCCACGGCAGCCGACTGTTGTGGCCGGGCCATTGTGCGAATCGGGTGACGTGTTCACCCAGGATGACCAGGAACTGACCCCGCAGGACCTGCCCCAGGCACAGGTGGGCGACCTGCTGGTGATCCATGATGCCGGCGCCTACGGTGCATCGATGTCGTCGAACTACAACAGCCGGCCGTTACTGCCGGAGTTTCTGATCGAGGACGGGGCGCTGCGGATGATTCGCCGGCGGCAGACGGTGCAGGAGCTGCTGAGCCTGGAGGCCGGGTTCTAACAACGTTTTCAATGTGTGCGTCCTGCCTTTGTGTGAGCAACTGCCTTGCTCAGGATCCAGAAGCTGGCGCAACCTCTGTGGGAGCGGGCATGCCCGCGAACACCGGCAGAGCCGGTGCCATCCAACGTGTTGCCTGTTTCGCGGGCACGCCCGCTCCCACAAGGCTGTGTGCATGCACACGATCCTTGCAATCAGCCCGCCCTACTACGACAATGCGATCAATTCCCATTAATATTGCGGTCTTGACGCATGTCGACGCTCGATCCCCAGGCCCTGCACCAGCTGTACAGCGAAAACAACAGCTGGCTGAAGGGCTGGCTGCGCGCCCGCCTGGGCAACGCCGCCGATGCTTCCGACCTGGCGCACGACACGTTCTTGCGGGTAATGACCGCGCGTAATCCGTTGCCGATCCGCGAGCCGCGCAGCTACCTCAGCGCTATAGCCCGCGCGCTGCTGATCGACAAAGCCCGCCGTCGCTCCATCGAAAAAGCCTACCTCCAAGCCCTGGCCCTGCGCCCGGAGCCGGTTGACGTCTCGCCGGAGGTGCGCTTGTCCATCATAGAAATGCTGGTGGCCGTGGACAGCCTGCTCGACGAACTCGGCGCCAAGACCCGCGCCATTTTCCTTGCCGTTCAACTTGAAGGCCTGACCTACGGTGCTGCGGCTGAGCGTTTCGGCGTGTCGGTTACCACCGTGAAGAACCACCTGATCAAGGCGATGACCCGCTGCCTGCTGGTAGTTGAAGGCTGAACGCGATGGATCTCAAGACACTCGAAGCCGCTGCCACCTGGTATGTGCAGCTCAACGATGGCGCCTGCGACGAGACCCGCACCCAGGCGTGGCGGCAATGGCTGCAGGCCAGCCCGCACCACGCTGCCGCCTGGGCGCGGGTGGAGAAGCTGCAGCAGCAATGGGCCATGGTGCCCGCGCAAGCAGCATTGTCCAGCCTTGGCGCTGCGCAGGCGCAGCGCCGCGATGTGCTGAAAGTGCTGGGCCTGCTGGTTGCCATGGGTGGCGGCAGCTGGCTGGCAGCCGAACAGGTGCCCTATCGCGCCTTGCTGGCACAGCAACGCACCGGCACGGGTGAGCGACGCACCCTAGCGCTGGCGGACGGCTCGCAGCTGGAGCTGAACGTGGGTACCGCGCTGGATGTACGCTATGACACGAAGGTGCGGGCGATTCAGCTGTACCAGGGAGAAATACTGGTCAGGCCTGTCAGCGAGGTGCAGCACCGTCCGTTCATCGTGCACACCGAGGACGGCAGTATCCTTGCCCGCAGCACCGAGTTCAGCATCCGCAAACTCGCGCACAAGACGCGCGTCGGGGTACTGCAGGCCAGTGTCGAGGTTCGCCCGCAGCGCCACGTTGAGCGGAGGCTGCAACTGCAAGCCGGGCAGCAGGTGAGTTTTGACCAGAATGACTTCGCCACCCCGCACGCCCTGCCCGTTGACTCGACTGCCTGGCGGCATGGCATGTTGAGTGTGAACGACTGGCGCCTGGGCGACTTCCTCGAAGAGCTGGGGCGTTATCGGCCAGGGGTGTTGCGCTGCGCCTCGTCGATCCAGGCCATGAGCATATCCGGCGCATTCCGCATCGACGACACCGATATCGCCTTGGCCAACCTGCCAAAAACACTGCCCGTGAAGCTGCGCTACCTCAGCCGCTATTGGGTGAGTGTGGAACCCGCCTGAGCAATTGCGAAAAAACTTTCGCCGCAATCTTGCTGATTTCGATTCTCGTCCGTCCCTGACACAAGCCGCGACGACAGCGACTTTCTGCCATGACTCGGAAGGATCACGAAATGCCTCACCTGCACCCTACCCCTGCAACCAAGCTGAGCCAGGCCGTACGCCTGGTGCTGTTCGGCATGTCCCTGGCCAGCGCGCCGGGCCTGCTGCTGATGCCTGCCCAGGCCATGGCCCAAAGCCAGACCGCCTACCACGTCGCCGCTGGCCCGCTGGGCAATGCCATCACCCAGTTCGGCGTGCAGGCGGGCGTGACCATTTCGTTCGACACCGCCCAGACCCGCCACTTGAGCAGCGCCGGCCTGGAAGGCAGCTACAGCATCGAGGAAGGGCTGGTGCGGCTGTTGGCCAATAGCGGCTTGCAGGCACAACGCCAGGGCAATGGCGGCTACGTGCTGATGCCTGCCAACAACGGCGCGGCCATGGAACTGGGCCCACTGAACATCGATGCCAACCGGCTGGACGCCACCAGCGAGGGCACCCAATCGTACACGGCACGTGCAGTAACCATCGGCAAAGGCGTGCACACGCTGAAGGAAACCCCGCAGTCGGTCACCGTGATGACCCGCAAGATGCTCGACGACCAGAACCTCAATACGCTGGAACAGGTGCTGGACAAGACCCCGGGCATCACCGTGTACGACTCGCCCATGGGCGGCAAGTACTTCTACTCCCGTGGTTTCAACCTGGACGGCCAGTACCAGTATGACGGCGTGCCGCTGGACGTGGGCGGCAACTACGTGCAGGCCAACAGCTTTTCCAGCGACATGGCGTTCTACGACCGCGTCGAAATCCTCAAGGGCGCGGCCGGCATGATGAAGGGCTCCGGCTCCTCCGCCGGCGGCGTCAACTTCGTACGCAAGCGTGGCCAGGAAAAGGCCACCACCACCGTCACCCTGTCTGCCGGCAGCTGGGACAACTACCGCGGCCAAGTAGATGTAGGCGGCCCGCTGAACGAGTCGGGCACCGTGCGCGGGCGCGCCGTGGCCTCGCTGCAGGACCGCCAGTACTTCTATGACACGGCCAAGCGCCAGGACCAGATACTGTACGGTGCCATCGACTGGGACGTCACCGCCGACACCACCCTTGGCTTTGGCCTGGCCTACGAGGATGTCGATGCCACACCGTGCTATTCCGGCCTGCCACGCTACGCCAATGGCAGTGACCTGAAGCTGTCGCGCTCTACCTGCCTGGGGGCCAGCTGGAACGACCTGCAAAGCCAGCGTATTACCGGTTTTGCCGACCTCAAGCACCGCTTCAATGATGACTGGACGCTGAACTTCGCCTCGATCTACACCCACAACACCCAGGACATCGAATACGCCTACTCCGAAGGTACGGTGCCGGTCGGCGCCAGCACCGCCAGCATGAACGTGCGCGCCGGCCGCTTCGACTACGACCAGGACGACTACGGCTTCGATAGCTATGTCGATGGCAAGTTCGAGGCGTTCGGCTTGCAGCACGAGCTGATCATCGGCGCCAACGCCAGCCGGCAGAAAACCCATGATTACTTCGCGTTGATGCTGCTGAACGCCAAGCAGGACCCATTCAACCCAACCTCGAACTTCCCACACCCGTCCAAAGGCGATTATCTGGTCAACCCGAGCCGCGGTGGCAGCGTGCCAACCGATTCCACCACCACCCAATATGGCACTTACGCCAACCTGCGGCTGAAGCTGGCAGAGCCGCTGACCCTGGTGCTGGGCGCACGGGTCAGCTGGTACCGCAACAAGAGCGACTCCTATACCCAGCTCTACGATTACTGGGTGAATAACCGTAGCCAGGAAAACGGCCAGGTCACGCCGTTCGCCGCCGTGCTGTACGACCTGAACGAGCAGTGGACCGCCTACGCCAGCTACGCCGACATCTTCCAGCCGCAGAGCGACAAGGTGAACGCCGAGCGGCAGTCGCTTCAGCCCAAGACCGGTGCAAACTACGAGATTGGCATCAAGGGCGAACTGCTTGACGGCGCATTGAACACCTCGTTCAACCTGTTCCGCACTGTGGAGAAACACCGTGCGGAAACCGACTACAACGAAGCCTGCCCGTCAGGCGACGGCTATTGCTACACCGACAGCGGCAAGGTTCGTGCCCAGGGTTTCGAGGCTGAGATCAGCGGCTCGCCGATCGAGCGATTACAGCTGCTTGCAGGCTACACCTACACCCAGACCAAATACCTGAATACCATCGAAGACAGCGACCCCACCGAGCTGACCTTCACCTCCAGCTTCATCCCGCGGCACATGCTCAAGGTGTGGGGTGACTACCAGCTGGGCGGTGCACTGGAGCGCTTCACCGTCGGCGCCGGCCTGAACAGCCAGAGCGAGAACTTCCGCACCACCGGCACTACCCGCGTCGAGCAGGCAGGCTACACCGTATGGAACGGCCGCGTGCAGTATCGCATCGACCCGAACTGGACAGTCGCGCTAAACGGCAACAACCTGTTCGACAAGAAGTACTACGCCACCATCGGTGCGCCGGCGTGGGGCAATTTCTATGGTGAGCCACGCAATTTCATGGTGACCTTGCAAGGCACGTTCTAAGCGATCACGACGCAGTTGTGGGAGATTGTGCAGAGAACAAAGACGGCAGGTAAGCCACTTGTGGGGGCAGGCTTGTTCCGCGAATGGAACAGGCGGTGCCTGGCACCGGCTTTGCCGGTGTTCGCGGGACAAGCCCGCTCCCACAAAGCCCGTGCTGGATAAACGGGCTGGCGGTCGTTCTATGAGGGCGCAAGCACGCTACTTGTGGGAGCGGGCTTGTCCAGGGTACAGACCGGAGACATCGTTGACATTTTAAACCGGGGACATGGTTGCGCTCCTGCATCAGGGCTTCGAACACCACCATCAGGTTGATATCGGCCTTGCGCAGTTCGTTGCGGTTCATTGGGGCTCCCGGCCATGGCCATGACGTGCGGACTCAATTCCAGCATCGATATGGATTGCGGTCGAGTAAAAACCGGAAACCCGACTCAGGCTGCATTGCCCCACACTGCGCAATCCGGGTAACCTTCTGCCATCTTCCCTTCCGGCTTCCCCTGCCGTGCACCGCCCAGGCGTTAAATCGCGAAGCGGTCATTCATGATGCCGACACCTGCATGGCCGCCACCTTTTGGCGCGCCCATCTGCCATCTATACATTCAGGATGACCCTATGATCATTCGCCAAGGCATTGCTGCAGACTTCCCGCAGCTGCTCGACATCTGGCTGCGCGCCGTACGCGCCACACACCACTTTCTGCAACCGTCCGACATCGACGCGCTGTTGCCACAGCTGCAAGACGTGTACTTTCCGGCCGTCGAGCTGTGGGTTGCAGTAGATACCGATGACCAGCCGTTGGGCTTCATCGGTTTCAATGAAAACCACGTGGAAATGCTCTTCGTCGACCCCGAGCGACATGGCCAGGGTATTGGCCGTGCGCTGCTGGATTTTGGCCGGCAGTCGCGTAACGCGATGAGTGTCGATGTCAACGAGCAGAACCCCCAGGCAACAGGGTTCTACGAGCACTACGGCTTCGTCCAGACCGGCCGCTCGCCGCTGGATGGCGAAGGCCGGCCGTTCCCCTTGCTGCATATGAGCTTGCCCACCAAGACATGACTAGAAGGCACACACCGCGATGGACCGGTCCATCGGGCCATGTGTCGCAAAAAGGGCCGCAAAGCGGCCCCCCAGGGCAGCCGTTCAGCGCAAGGTATTTTTGGTCAGTTCGACTTCGTTCATCAATGCCTTGGCCAACGCCGTGAGGTAATCGGCGGCGCCCAGGAATTTGTGGTCGTCCTCCATATCGCCTTCGCGCAGCAGATGCTTGATGTAGCTCAGCAGGATCGAAACTTGCTCATAGGCATCATCGATAGGAATGCCGGGCTGGACCCGCAGCAGATCCTGTGGATCGGGGACGAGCTTTTTCATTGTGTAATTCCAGCTTCTAGGGAAGGAACCACCACCTGAATCTTTCTCATGGATTGAAGGCGGCAGCCGTACGCAGGTGTGAGAAAACCGGGCAGAAGCTAGCAAAGGCCCGGCCAGGCGAAAGCCCGCCCACGTACGGCCACCATGAAGGTGCTGCTAGCTTGACTGTCGGGTTCTCATGCCCGGTCGCCGGAGCGACGCGAAAACGTTATCCCTGAGGTACTTCGCCGACAACGGCGATAGTTCAGCAGCGCGCGTAGGATAATTCCTAAGCGGGTTGATTCTGAAGCGTTTGGTTTCATGTTCAGAAATGTCTTACAGGGGATGGCTTTGAGGTGCCTGCCAAGGGATCGGTCAGGGCCACCAGGTGCTTGCCGCAACATTTTCAGCGCCTACAAGACCGAGCGCCGCGCGGGCGGCGCTCGATCTCGCAGGCGATGAATAATTGCGCCGAACCGCCAACCTTCGCAATCAAGCATCAATAAACCGCCGTATAATCGGATCCAATACCGAGGATGCCCCGCATGCAAGCATTGGAAATGGACTACGGACACGGCGAAGAAGTGGCCAGCCACTGCCACGCCGAAGATCAGCTGATCTACGCCGCCAGCGGCGTCATGCGGGTCAGCAGCGAAGGCGGTAGCTGGGTGATCCCTGGCGGGCATGCGTTGTGGATGCCCGCCGGGGTCAGCCATGCCATCCGCATGGAAGGCGTGGTCTGCATGCGGACCTTGCTGCTCGAAGCACGTATCGAGCGCTGCCAGGTCATCGTGGTAACCGGCCTGCTGCACGAACTGATCCTGGCTGCGTCACGCATGCTCGACCTGCGTGACGGCGAGCACGTGCGGGCACTGATCCAGCTTGAGTTGGCCACTGCCAGGCGCATCGATGCCTTTGTGCCGTTGCCGCACCAGGCGAAACTGCGCGCCTGGTGCGAGCGCTTCCTGCAGGACCCGGCCCAGGACCTGACGCTGGAACAATGCGGCGCGCAACTGAACATGAGTGCCCGCAGCGTGGCACGGCTGTTCCAGCGTGAGGTGGGCATGTCGTATGGCGAATGGCGCGCCCGTGCCCGGGTGATGCTCAGCCAGCAATGCCTGGCCGATGGCCAACCCATCCTGAACGTGGCGCTGGAGCACGGCTACCAGAGCGCCAGCGCCTTTGCCGCCATGTTCAAGCGCATCCTCGGCTACGCGCCGAGTGATTGGCAAAACAGTACTGCGCGCGGGTACTGAGCTCCAGGTTGTCCCACTTGCGCGCAGGGTTGTCCCGCTTGCGGCAGCGGCGGGCGCCCCACCCTCGTTAACCTCGCATCACCACCCTTGAGCGACATGTGTGATGCCCTTACTGCCTTCATTTCCCTCCCCTGCCCGGTTTGCCGTACTCGCCATACTCGGCGTGCTGGCGGCGTGCACCCGGCAACCCGCACCTGCCGAGCCACCCGCAGCGCTGCTGGCCAACCCGCTGGCGAATGTGCCGGCGGGTGTCAGCCGGCAACCATTGCCCCAACAATGGTGGGCGCTGTTCCAGGACCCTCAACTTAACCACTGGGTACAGCAAGCCCTGGCGCACAATCAGGACCTGGCCCAGGCCGAAGCCAATGTGCAGGCCATGCTGGCGGGGATAGGCGAGTTCGATGCCAGGCGCTGGCCGTCAACCTCGATGGACTTTGCCGCCACCTATGGCAAGAGCGCCGATGACCAGACCCTGGCCGAGGCGACCGACAGCCACGCGCCGTCGCAATGGCAATTCAACCCAGGCATCGAGTTGGCCTATCAGGTGGATGTCTGGGGCCAGGTGCGTGCTGCCATCGAGCGCGCCCGGGCCCAGGCCGAAGCCAGCGCTGCGGCGCTGGATCTGGTGCGCCTGCAAGTGGTCGCCCAGACCAGCCGCGCCTACCTCGACCAGTGCATCTACACGGCGCGCCTGGACGAGGCTAAGCAGTCCCTGCAAACCCTCGACCACAGCGTGCAACTGAGCGAACGCCAGCGCCAGGCGGGCGTGGCCACTGCCCTCGACAGCGAGCGCCTGCTGGGCTTACGGGAACAAGTGCGGGCGCAGCTGCCGATGCTCGCAGCTGGGCGGCAGATGGCGCTTTACGAACTTGGCATGCTCAGTGGCCAGGCCTCGCTGGCCGACACCACCACTTGCACAACCATCCCCACGCTGTCGGCGCCGCTACCGGCCGGCGATGGTTGGCATTTGCTCGAACGCCGGCCGGATGTGCGCCAGGCAGAACGGGAACTGCAGGCTGCCACCCTGGAAACCGACATCGTCCGGGCCGACCTGTATCCGAAGGTCAGCTTCGGCGCTTCGCTGACCTCCTCGGACCATCACCTGGCCAACCTCGGCGACAGCCGCGCGGTGATGTTCGGCATTGGCCCGCTGATCCGTTGGGAGTTTCCGAATATGAAAGCCAACCGCGCGAGGGTCGGCAAAGCCGAGGCGTTGCAGCAGGCGCAGGTTGCCCATTACCACGGTATGGCGCTGAGCGCGCTCAAGGACGTGCGCCAGGCCCTTGCACGCTATGACGGTGAGCGGCAGCGGTTGCAGGCACTGGATGCAGCCCTGGCGCACAGCCAGCGCGGCTATGCCCTGGCCCAGGGCAACTACCGCGCCGGCACCTTGGACGGGCTGGCCTTGCTCGACAGCGAGCGAGAACTGATCCGCCTGCGGGCCAGCCACGTAGAAGCCCGAGGGCAGCTGGCGCAGGCACAGGTCAACCTGTTCCGCGCCCTGGGCGGGCGGTGGTAGCTCCAGGTAACAACAAATGGGGCCGCTTAGCGGCCCTTCGCGGGCACACCCGCTCCCACAGGAACTGCGCAGCGCCCGAAGAAAACGCCATCCCTGTGGGAGCGGGCGTGCCCGCGAAGGGCTGCACAGCAGCCCCAAAAATCAAGCATGGAAACCGTACATGAATGTCGCCGTAGAACAAACCGCACCAGCCGAAACTGAACAGCGGGCCAAAGCCAGATCCCGTCGCCGCCTGGCCTACACCGCCAGCGGTAGCCTGGCAGCAATCGCCCTGCTGGCCTTCACCAGCTACTGGCTCACCACCGGCCGCTACCTGGAGACCACCGACGACGCCTACGTGCGCGCCGACTGGGTGGCCCTGAGCCCACGCGTGGCCGGTTACGTGGCCGAGGTCGCAGTGGCTGACGACCAGCCCGTGAAAGCCGGCGATGTACTGGTGCGCCTGCAAAGCCGCGACTACCGCGCCCGCCTCGACCAGGCACGGGCAGGTGTGGCCGAGGCCCAGGCGGCACTGATCGCCGCCCAGGCCCGCCAGCAGGTGGCCAGCGAGCGTATCAACCAGCAACAACAAGCCATCTTGCAGGCTGAAGCAGCCATGCGCAGTGCCACTGCCGAACAGCGGCGCAGTGACTTGGACATGCAACGCTACCGTGGCCTTGTGCGAGACGAGGCCGCGACCGTGCAGCGCCTGGAAACCGCCAGCGCCCATGCCACCCAGGCACAAGCCGCGCTGCAAGGTGCCCAGGCCGCGCTGCGCCAACAACGGTCACAACTGGCCATGGCCAAGGCCCGGTCAGCCCAGGCTGACGCCGAACTGCAACAGCGCACGGCAGCGTTGAGCCGCGCGCAGGCCCGCCAACAGTTGGCCGAGCAGGACGAACAGGACACCGTGATCCGCGCACCGATCACGGGCGTGGTCGGCCAACGCCGCGTACGTGCCGGCCAGTACGTGGTGCCGGGCCAGCCGCTGCTGGCCGTGGTACCCCTGCAGCAGGCCTATGTGGTGGCCAATTTCAAGGAAACCCAGTTGGCCAACATGCGCCCGGGGCAGCCGGTAGAAATCCGCGTCGACAGCTTCGTCAGCCAGCCACTGCGCGGCCATGTGGCCAGCTTCTCGCCAGCGTCCGGCAATGTCTTCGCACTGCTGCCGTCGGACAATGCCACCGGCAACTTCACCAAGATTGTCCAGCGCTTCCCGGTGCGTATTTTGCTCGACACACCGCTGGATGGCCCGCAGGTACTGCCCGGCATGTCCGTGGTGAGCACGGTCGACACGCGCCCCGCAGAGGTGGCCGATGGGCACTGAACCAACGGTCACACTGCGCGCCTGGGTAGCGGTGCTCGGCGGCCTGCTGGGCTGCTTCATGGCCGGCATGAACGTGCATGTCACCAGCGCCGCGCTGCCGGAAATCCGCGGCTCGCTGGGCGCCAGCTTCGAGGAAGGCTCCTGGATTTCCACCGCCTACCTGGTAGCGGAAATCGTGATGATTCCGCTGACGGCCTGGCTGGTGGACGTGTTCTCGCTGCGCCGGGTGATGTGGACCGGCTCGCTCATCTTCCTGATCGCTTCGGTGGCCTGCTCCTGGGCGCCCAACCTGGAGGCGATGATTGCCATCCGGGTGATCCAGGGTGCTGCGGGCGCGGTGCTGATCCCCCTGTCGTTCCAGCTGATCATCACCGAACTGCCGGCCAGCAAGATGGCCATGGGCATGGCCCTGTTCAGCCTGGCCAACAGCGTGGCGCAGGCGGCCGGGCCATCGATTGGTGGCTGGCTGAGCGATGCCTATTCGTGGCGCTGGATCTTTTATCTGCAACTGTTCCCCGGCCTTGCACTGCTGTTCGCCATCGCCTGGTCGATCGAGGCCAAGCCCATGAAGCTTGAGCTGCTACGCAAAGGTGACTGGCTGGGTATCACCGCCATGGTGATCGGCCTGGGTGGCTTGCAGATCGTGCTGGAAGAAGGCGGCCGGCTGGACGGGTTCGGCTCGCCATTCATCGTCGCCATGAGTGTGGTCGCCGCCATTGCCCTGGTGGTGTTCGTGGTGACCCAGCTGTTCGGCCAGCGCGCCTTCATCAACCTGCGCTTGCTCGGGCGCTACAACTTCGGCGTCGCCAGCGTGGCGATGTTCATCTTTGGCGCCGCCACATTCGGCCTGGTTTTTCTGGTGCCCAACTACCTGTCGCAGCTGCAGGGTTTCAGCGCGCACGATGTCGGCGTGGCGCTGATCGCCTATGGCGTGGTGCAGCTGCTGCTGGCGCCGTTGATGCCCCGGCTGATGGGCTGGACCAGCGCCAAGTTCATGGTCGCCAGCGGCTTTCTGATCATGGCCCTGGGCTGCTGGCTGGGGGCTAGCCTGAGCGCCGACAGTGCCGACAACGTGATCATCCCGTCCACGGTGGTGCGCGGTATTGGCCAGCCTTTCATCATGGTGGCGTTGTCGGTGCTGGCGGTGGCCGGGCTGGACAAGCGTGAAGCCGGCTCGGCCTCGGCGGTGTTCTCCATGCTGCGCAACCTGGGGGGAGCCATCGGCACGGCCGGGTTGACGCAACTGGTGGCCACCCGTGAGCGCTTTCACAGCGAGCGCATTCACGAGCAGGTGACAGTGTTCGCGCCTGGCGTGCAAGAGCGCATCAACCAGACAGTACAGAGCTGGTTGCCGCACCAGCAGCAGATGCTGGAGGGGCTGGCCGGGACGATTCGGCGGGAGGCTTACCTGCTGGCTTACAGTGATGCGTTCTACTTGGCGTGCCTGGCGTTGGTCGGGTGTGCAGTAGCGGCATTGCTGTTACGGTCAAAACACCAATTGTGACGCCGACACATCTCCCTGCAGGAGCATGCGCTTAGAGTGCCGCACCCGGCGCGCGGCCCAGCACCGCACGCATTTCGGCGGTGCCGAACATATCCCTGCCGCTGTTACACTGCCAACCGATGAAATTTACGAGACAGACCAGAGGTATGAACCCGACGCGCTACTCCACCGTGGCAAAGGACTTGATGGAAGGCATCGCCAACGGCCGCTACCCGGTGGGCAGCCTGCTGCCGACCGAGTTCGAGCTGTGCGACCTTTACGATGTGAGCCGGCACACGGTGCGCGCCGCGATCAATCAGCTGCTCGACCAGGGGCTGGTGTCGCGGCGCAAGCGCGTAGGCACCCGGGTAGAGGCCAGCAGCCCGCGCGGCGGCTATTCGCAGTCGCTGGCCAGCGTGGCCGACCTGGCCCACCTGGCCGAAACCCAGCAGCGGGAAATCCAGGACGTGCGCCATTTCGTCGCCGACCTGAGTGAGGCGGCGCGGCTGGGGCTGGTACCGGGGGAGCACTACTTTTGCGTGTCGAGCATCCGCGTCGACCGCCTGCACAATGCCGCACCGCTGTGCTGGATCGATGTGTACGCACAGCGCGACTATGCCGAGGTCATCGAGCGAGCCCGCGAGCACCCCGACCAGCTGATTGCAGGGCTGATCGAGCAGCACGTTGGCCGGTCAATCGCGGTGGTCGACCAGCAGGTACGGGCAGTGTTGCTGACGGCAGAGCTGGCCAAAGCACTGAAGGCCGAGGCGGGTTCACCGGGACTAAAAATCATCCGCCAGTACCGCGAGGAAAACGGTGATTTGATGGCGGTTTCCGAAACCGTGCACCCGGATGACCGCTTCACCCTGGTGACCCAGATGCGCCGGGTTCGCTCACCGTCCTGATCGTGCAACCGGGGCCGCTATGCGGCCCCGATATTCCTGTTCCCTCACTTCACATGCCCAACACCCGATCGGCCTCCAGCAACTGCTGCCCCCGCACCGTGGTCACCCGGTGATCGCGCGCCAGCCAGGCATAGAGGGTCGGCAGCACGAACAAGGTAAACAAGGTGCCCACCAGCATCCCGCACACAATCACCACCCCCAGCCCGAAGCGGCTGTTGGCCCCGGCGCCGCTGGCAAACAGCAGCGGCAGCACGCCAAAGGTCATCGCTGCGGTGGTCATCAGCACCGGCCGCAAACGTATCTGCGCGGCACGGACAATGGCGGCAGCACGGTCGAGGTTGTCGCGCACCTGGATCTCGTTGGCGAACTCCACCATCAGGATACCGTGCTTGCTGATCAGGCCGATCAGCGTCACCAGGCCAATCTGCGTGTAAATGTTCAGCGTGGCCCAGCCCAGCGCCAGCGGCAGCAGCGCACCGCAGATCGACAGCGGCACAGTCACCAGGATGATCAGTGGGTCAACCAGGCTTTCGTACTGCGCCGCCAGCACCAGGTAGATCACCACCAGGGCAGCAAGAAACGCCCACATCAAGGCAAAGCCTTCCTGCACATACTGGCGCGATTCCGATTGCCAGTCGTGGCTGAAGCCCGGTGGCAACTCGGCGGTGAGCTGTTCGAGAAAGGCCACGGCGTTGCCCATCGACACACCCGGGGCCGGGATTGCCTGCAGGGTACTGGCGTTCTGCTGGTCGAACTGCAACAGGCGGTTGGGCGCCACTTCGAGATCCAGGTGCACCACCGTAGCCAGCGGCACCAGGCTGCCCTCTTCGGCGCGCACATACTGGCGGTTCAGCGCCGCAGGCGTCAGGCGCTGGTCCTGGATACTCTGCGGGATCACATCATAGGAGCGCCCGAACAGGGCAAAGCGGTTGAGGTATTGCTCGCCCACCAGCACCCCCAGCGACTCGCCAATGGCCTGCATGCTGATGCCCAGGCTGGCCGCCTTGGCCCGGTCGACACGCACCTTGACCACCGGGTTGTTGTAGTCGAGGTCGCTGTCCACCACGGCAAACAGGCCGCTGTCGCGGGCGCGTTGCTTGAGCACTTCCATGGTCTGGTACAGCTCGGGGTAATCCTGGGCGCTGCGCAGCACCATCTGCACCGGCAGGCCACCACTGGAGCCCGGCAGCGAAGCGACCTGGAAGGCGAAGATGCTGCTGCCTTCGATATCCGCCACGGCCTGCTGCAGCTGTGCCTGCACCTGTGCCGCGGACCGCTCGCGCGCCTGCCAGGCGCTGAGGTTGATGCCCCCGAAACTGGCGGCCGGGCCGTCGGTGCCGTTGATGATCCAGGTGTCGGTGGTTTCGGCGATGGACTTCATCACCTGGTCGAGCTTCAGCGCAAAGCGTTCCGCATATTCGAGGCTGGCATGCTGCGGCGACTTGATGGCGGTCAGCACCGCGGCCTGATCCTCGGGTGGCGCCAGCTCGCGTTGGGGCAGCAGGTAAAGCCAGGGCAGGCTCAGGCACACCAGCAGCGCCACACCAGCGCTGATCCAGCGATGCGCCAGGGAGTAGGCCAGCACTTGTCCATAGGCCCCGGTCAACGCAGCAAACAACCGATCGGCCATGTTGGCCATCGCGCCATGCTGCTGCCCGGGTTGCAACAGCAACGAGCTCATCACCGGCGACAAGGTCAGCGCCACAATGCCGGACACGATCACCGCCCCCGCCAAGGTCAGGGCGAATTCGCGGAACAGCGTGCCGGTCAGCCCGCCCATCAGCCCGATCGGCGCATACACCGCCGCCAAGGTCAGGGTCATGGCAATGACCGGCCCGGCGATTTCCCGCGCCCCGGCCAATGCCGCAGCAACCGGCGACTTGCCCTCTTCGATATGCCGGTGCACGTTCTCCACCACCACGATGGCATCGTCCACCACCAGACCGATGGCCAGCACCATCGCCAGCAAGGTCAGCAGATTGAGACTGAAGCCGAACATCAGCATCAGGCCCGCGGCACCGAGCATCGACAGCGGAATGGCCACCACCGCGATCAGCACACTGCGCAACGAACCCAGGCACAACCAGATCACCAGCACCACGATCAGCATCGCCTCCACCAGGGTGCGCAACACCTCATGGATCGAAGCATCGATGAAGCGCGCAGTCTCATAGGCCAGCGCCACCTTCACCCCAGGCGGCAGGGTCTGCTGGATTTGCGGCAGCAGCTGGCGAATGCCCTCGACAATCACCAGCGGGTTGCCGGCCGGCGTGGGGAACAGCCCCAGGTGCACGGCAGGCTTGCCGTCCATGGTAGCGCTGGTCTGGGTGGCCGCCGCACTGAGCTCGACGGTGCCGACATCGCGCAGGCGCACCAGGTCGGTGCCATCGTTGCGGATGATCAGCTCACGGAAGTCCTCGACCCGGGTCAGGTCGGTGTCCACCTGGATATCGGCCAGCACGTACTGCCCACGCACCTGGCCCGGCGTCGCTTGGTAGTTGTTGGCCCGCACCGCCTGCGCCACGTCCGCTGCCGTCACCCCGCGCCCGGCCATCTGCTCGCTGTCCAGCCACAGGCGCATGGCCAGGCGTTGCCCACCGAACGACTGCACCTTGGCCACGCCGTCGATGCCTGAGAACTGCGGCTCCACCACCCGCGACAGGTAATCGCTCAGCTCCGGGATCGACAGGCTGTCGCTGGAAAAACCCACATAGGCCACGGCGGTGGAGTCGCCTGCCGACAGCTCCACCACCGGGTCGTACGCCTTTTCCGGCAGGCGATAGCGCACCTGGTTGACCTTGGCCATGGTCTCGGCCAGCGCCTGGGTCGAGTCGCGGTTGAGCACCATGCGCAAGGTGATCAGGCTGCGCCCCTGCTGCGACGACGAGGACAGGTAGTCGATGCCCTCGACCGACGACACCGCCTGGGTAATCGGCTGGGTCACGAAGCCCTGCATCAGCTCGGCAGAAGCGCCGGGGTACTCGGTGCTGATGGTAATGGTCGAGCTTGCCAGCAACGGGTACTGACGGATCGGCAACTTGCCCATGGCAAACAGCCCCATCAGGATGATCAGGCTGCTGACCACCAGCGCCAGCACCGGGCGGCGCACGAAGAGATCGGTAAATTTCACCGCTGCCGGCCTCCGAGGTTGGCCTGCAAGCTGTCCTGCGCCACCGGCTCGACCGACATGCCGTCGCTCAGCTTCAACTGGCCAGACACCACCACCCGGTCACCGGGCGCCAGGCCGGAGGTAACCTCCACCCGCCCCTGCCAGCGCTCACCCGTGGTTACCCGCACCCTGCTGACCCGGGTACCATGCGCCGCGTCCTGAGTGGCAACGAATACTGTCTGGCCATAGGCGACGTAGGTGATCGCGGTTTCCGGCACCGCCAATACAGTCGACGGCTGCACAGCATCCAGGCGCACGCCAGCGTACATGCCCGGCTGTAACTGCCCGTCCGGGTTCGGCAAGGCTGCCTGCACCTGCACCAGGCGCGCCTTGCTGACCACCGGATCGACCGCCACCACCCGGGCCTGGAAGCCTTGCCCGCGTACGGCGTCCAGCGTCAGTGCCAGCACTTGCCCGACGTGCACTTCGGGGGCGGCCTGCTCGCCCAAGGCAAAATTCACATGCAACTGGCTGATGTCGGCCAGGCTGACGATGGCCTCGCCGGCCCCCAGGTATTGGCCCTGATGCACCCGCCGAATGCCCAGCTTGCCGGTAAACGGTGCGCGAATGGCCTTCTGCGCGATCAGCGCTTCGACATGCTGCAGCTCCCCGCTGGCCACGTCCACGGCGGTGGCGGCGTTGTCCAGCAACTCTTGCGACACGGCATTCATCGCCCGCAGCTTGCGGCTGCGCTGCAGCACCACGTTAGCGTTACGCAATTTCGCCCGCAACTGCACCCGCTGGGCCTGCTCCGGCGCGTCGTTCAACTGCACCAGCAACTGCCCGGCGGTTACCGCCTGCCCCGACTCGAAGGCAATGCGGGTAATGCGCCCCGCCGTCTCGGCCGCTACCTGCACCTGGTTGACCGCCTCCAGCTCCCCCGAAGCAAAGTGCTGCCGCGCCAGTGGCACCTGCTCGGCCGTGGCCAGCGCCACCCTGGTCGCCGGCCACGCCGCCGCGGCGGGTGGCGCCGAACCGCTACCCACTAACGCATAGCAAGCAGCCAGCACACCGGCTACAGCGCCAGCCCAGGCCAGTAACGTCCGTTTGTTCATGCACAGCTCCGATCACAGGGAAAGCGGTTGCGGGGAAGATCGGGCAGGACTATAAGAGCTCAACTTAACTTGAGGTCAACAGGCATGGCAGCGGATAACACGCGGATGCTCACAGTGGGTGAAGTGGCCAGGCGCAGCGGCGTGGCGGTGTCTGCGCTGCACTTCTACGAGACCAAGGGGCTGATCGCCAGCGTGCGCACGGCTGGCAACCAGCGCCGCTTTCCCTCACTGGTGCTGCGTACACTGGCGATCATCAAGGTGGCGCAGCGCACGGGTATTCCGCTGGAGGAAATCAGGCAGGCGTTCAGCCGCTATGCGCCCAACAGCAAGCTTACGGCGGCGCAATGGGGTGAGATGTCCACCGCCTGGCGCGAAGACCTGAACGCCCGCATCCGCACGCTGGAGGCGCTGCGCGACAGCCTCGACAACTGCATTGGTTGCGGTTGCCTGTCGCTGGAAGACTGCCCGCTGCGCAACCCCGAGGATGTGCTGGGCAAGGAAGGTACCGGGGCACGGATTCTGGAGAAGAAGGCCCGCTAGCCTCGCGCTCTCGAGCCATGTGCAACCCTTCGCAACAGCGCGTGGCCTGCAGGTGGCAAGCAGTTGCTTGGAACCATTGCGGTCCTTCACCGCCCTAACCCTGTGCTGTTAACCCAAAGCCGATCACAGGAAGGAACAAAGCCATCATGAAACGTGAACAGATCGAAGGTGTTGCAGAGAACCTCGCAGGCAAGGCACAAAGCGCTGTAGGCCGCCTGGTCGAAGACCCGGCGCTGGAAGCCGAAGGCGATGCGCGTCAGGCCGCAGGCCAGGTGACCAAGACCTACGGCGACACCCTGGATACGGTGTCTTCGTTCGTCAAGGAAAAGCCCTTCGCCGCACTGGCCATCACCGCCGCCGTCACACTGGTGGTTTCTCGCCTGCTGCGCCGCTGAACCACGGCGCCTCAGGCGGCTCAGGGCCGGAGATATCGTCCGGCCTGTGCCATCACCAGATGGCAATATCGTAGGTCAGGTACAGGCGATTGCTGTCTCGGCCGCGGGCGAAATCTGATCGATACACATAGTTTCGCAGCTTCACGCCCAGCCCTTTCAGCGGTCCGCCCTGCACCACGTAGGCAATCTCGGCGTCACGCTCCCACTCCTTGATGCCCTCGCCAGCTGAACGGCCATTGTCCCCACTCAGGTACCGCGTCATGAAGGTCAGCCCCGGCACCCCGGCCGCAGCGAAGTTGTAGGCGTAGCTGGCCATCCAGGTTTTCTCTTCCTCCTCGATGAATTTGCCGATGCCGACGTTGCTGAACGAATACACGGTCGCACCGCTGATGTACGGCAAGCCGGCTTCGCCATCGAGCACCTGGTAACCGGCACCCACAGAATGACCGGAATGCGCGTACGCCACCTGGCCGCTGAACATGTGGTTGTCGATGCCGCCGCCGTAGGCCGCCCCGCTGTCGCGGCTTTTGAAGTAGCGCAGGTCGGTGGTCAGTACCCCGCCGGCCAACGGCAGGTCATGGACCAGCCCGGCAAAATCCTGGCGATAGAAGTTTGCCAGCTGGCCATGGTAGACACTCAGACGCAGTTGTTTGGTCACGGCATAATCGGCACCTGCAAAGCTGAAGTCACCCGATTTGCCGCCCCCATATCCGTCCAGATAGATACCGGTGCTGTCAGACGAGTCACGCTGCTTGAAGCGGTCGAGGTGCCCGGCCGTCAGGGTCAGCCCGTCGATATCCGTGCTGGTCAGCTGAGTGCCCTGGTAGGTCTGCGGCAGCAGCCGCGCATCGTTGTAAACCAGCACCGGTGTCTTTGGCAGCAAGGTGCCGTACCTGACCACGGTCTGGCCCAGGCGTGCCTTGGCCGTGGCCCCGGCACTGGCAAGCTCCTGCGCTGCGCGGCCATCGTCGTGCACCGGCAACAAACCCGTGCCGCTGCGCCCACGACCGGAATCGAGGCGCAAGCCTAGCAGCCCCAGTGCATCGAGCCCCACGCCCACCGTACCTTGGGTAAAGCCAGACTGGTAGTCGAGCAGAAAACCTTGAGCCCACTCCACCCGTTCGCTTTTGGCGGTGGCGGCCGCGCGGGCGCTCATACCGTGCTCGTCACGGAAATTCTCGTTGAAATACACATTGCGCAACTGCAGCTTGAGCTTGCTGTCGTCGACAAAACCGGAAGCGCCGGCAACAGGCAGCCAGCCGCAAAGCAGGCCACAGGTGGCCCCACGGAACACAGCTCGGGACATGATCGGTACTCTATTGTTGTTTTCTGAGTGAGCGGGAGCCCGGGCGCCTGGCAACGCCCGGTAATGCTTAGACGAAGAAGGACAAGGCGCCCGTGAGCAGCGCCAGCGCTGTGATCACCAACGAGGTGAGCACGGCCCATTTCACGGTGGCTTTCTGGAAGTCACCGATATCGCGGTCGACCATGCCCACCAGCAACAACGTGGAAGCCACCAGCGGGCTCATCAGGTGCACAGGCTGGCCTAGCACCGAAGCGCGGGCAATTTCCACCGGGTCGATGCCGTACGCGGCCGCGGCGTTTGCCAGGATCGGCACAACGCCGAAGTAGTACGCGTCGTTGGACAGCACAAAGGTAAGCGGCATGCTGGTCAGCGCCACCACCAGCGGGAACCAGTGGCTCCAGGCTTCCGGAATCCAGTCCACCAGGGTCTGGGCCAACGCATCGACCATCTTGGTACCCGAGAAAATACCGGCGAATATGCCTGCGGCGAACACCAGCAGCACCACGGTCATGGCGTTGCCCGAATGGGCGAGGATGCGCTCTTTCTGCAGGTCCAGCTGCGGGTAGTTGATCATCAGTGCGGCGACAAAACCGATCATGAACAGGATGGCCGCGTGCATCAGCCCCAGCACCAGCGCAGTCATCACGGCGATCACCAGCACCAGGTTCACATAGGCAAGGCGCGGGCGCTTGTGCGGGCTGTCCCCGAGGATTTCCTTGATGTAGCAGTTACCCCCTCCCGACTCCAGCGCAATATTGCCGATACGCCGGCGCTCGGTGCGACCAAGCAGGTAAGCGGTGAACACCACCCACAATGCGCCGCCGATGACGGTGGGCAACATCGGAATGAAGTATTCGGTCGCATCCAGACCGAGCGCGGCAATGGCGCGGGTGGCGGGGCCGCCCCAAGGGCTCATGCCGCTCATGATGCTCAACGACAGCATCGACACGGTGGCCAGGATCATCGGGTTCATGCCGATCCGCTTGTACAGCGGCAGCATGGCGGCGCAGGTAATCATGTAGGTCGTGGTGCCGTCACCGTCCAGCGCCACCAGCAGCGACAGCAAGGCCGTGCCGATGGCGATCTTGACCGGGTCGCCGTTTACCCGTTTGAGGATCTTGCGGATCAGCGGGTCGAACAGGCCAGCGTCGATCATCAAGCCGAAGAACAAGATGGCAAACAACAGCAGCGCGGCAGACGGTGCGACCATTTTCAGCCCATCGAGCATCATCTTGCCCAGGTCTGGCGCGAAGCCGCCAACCAGGGCGAAAACAATCGGAACGACAGTCAGTGCAACGATCGGGGACAGGCGTTTACTCATGATCAGGTAGGTGAAAGTCACCACCATGATCAGGCCCAAGAGTGCGAGCATGGTTTGTTCTCTTGTTTTTATTGTCTATGTGGCCACCTGCAGCGCAGACGGCCCCCTACCCCACCCGGCAGCGCCTGGTGGGGGCCTTGTCAAAAGGGTGAAGGAGTGGGTGTTCAGCCGTGGCGGCGCGGTTCGGCGACCCAGTCGGCGGATTCAACCACGGGGCTGGCCACCGGCTCGCCGTTCAGGCGGCTGTGAAGCGTCTGGCGGTCACAGGCATTTTCCGACAGCGAAACCACCACCGTAGCCACTGCGTTGCTGGCGAGACTCGTCAGCGCACGGGCTTCCGACATGAAGCGATCGACGCCGATCAGCAGGGCCAGGCCGGCCAGGGGAATGTCATGGATAACGGTAAGGGTCGAGGCCAAGGCCACAAAACCGCTGCCGGTGACACCTGCCGCGCCCTTGGAAGACAACAGCATGATCGCCAGCATGGTCACCACCTGGCCCAGGCTCAGGTCGATGTTGCAGGCTTGTGCGATGAACACGGCTGCCAACGACAGGTAGATGGCAGTACCGTCAAGGTTGAAAGAATAGCCGGTGGGCAGCACCAGGCCGACCACGCCTTTCTTGCATCCAAGCTTCTCGAGCTTTTCAAGCATGCGCGGCAGCACAGGTTCGGTGGACGAGGTGCCAAGCACCACCAGGAACTCCTCACGGAAATAGCGCAGCAGCTTCCACAGGCTGAAGCCATGGGCCCGGCAGATGCCACCGAGCACCACCAGAACGAAGAACGCACAGGCGATATACAACGTCCCCACCAGCTTGGCCAGCGAGCCGAGGGAGGTAATGCCGTACTGGCCTACGGTGAATGCCAGTGCGCCGAAAGCGCCGATCGGGGCAAAGCGCATCAGGTAACCGAAGATGCGGAACACCATGGTCGACGCCGATTCCAGCACATCCAGTACCGGCTTGCCCTTTTCGCCCATCGACGACAGCGCGAAACCGCTGAGCACGGCGATGAACAGCACCGGCAAGACCTCTCCCTTGTTGAAGGCACCGACGAAGGTGTCCGGGATGATGTGCATGAAGAAGTCCACCACGCTCAGCTTGGCGGCCGAGGCGGTGTACTGGCTCAGGCCTGCAGTACTGAGGGTGGCAGGGTCGATGTTCATGCCACTCCCCGGCTTGAACAGGTAGACCGCCGCCAGTCCGATCACCAGGCTGACCACCGTCAGGCCCAGGAACAACAGCAGGGTCTTGCTCATCAGCCGCCCCAGCGAGCGCTTGTCGGTCATGCCGGCGATGCCGGTGACGATGGTGCAGAACACCACCGGCGCAATCATCATCTTGATCAGCTTGATGAACGCATCACCCAGCGGCTTGAGGGCCACGGCCTGTTGCGCCCAGAAGTGGCCGACCACCACGCCCAGCAGGACGGCGCAGAGGATCTGGAAGTACAGCGATTTGGCGAGTTTCATGGGGCATCACCATTGTTGAAATTGTGCGGATGCGCTTGCTAAGAATGTGCGGGGCTTGATCGACGCCTGGTGCTACCCGGCCAACCTGCGGAATGTAGGGGCGTAGACGAAGCCTGAGAAGAGCCGCCGGGCGGTTCGTACGACCGAGGCCTGGATCGTCTGGCCATCGGCACCGCTGCGCGTCAGGGCGATATCGATGCCGCCACTGGGGTGCTCGAGTCGGACCTCGGTCAGCTGCTGCGCGCCTTCGCCCAGCAGGTCGGCAATCACCGTGCCGGGGCTGACGCAGGCAGTCGCCAGCCCCACTGCGCCAGTGATAGCCAAGGCGCGATGGCAGTTGTGCGGCATGAAATAGCGAACCTGCAGCGTGCCGTCGTAGCGAGGCCTGGATACCAGCACTGGTTTGGGAATGACCATGCCACTGACGTCGCCCAGGCCCATGGCCTTGCCGGCCTTCAACCGCAATGCTTCAAGGCGTTGCAACAGTTCGCTGTTGGCGTCCAGCTGGGCCGGGGTTTCCGAGCCGGTGACACCCAGCTGGCTGGCCTCTACCACCATCATCGGCATGGCCATGTCGATGCAGGTCACCGGTACACCATCGATCAAATCCTTGGCCTGACCGGTGGGGAACAGCTTGCCGGTCTTGCTGCCGACTGCATCAAGGAAAGTCAGGTGCACCGGGGCCGCCGTGCCTGGTACGCCGTCGATTGCGGTTCGGCCTTCGTAGCGCACGATGCCGCCTGGGGTTTCTACCAGCGAATTGACGAAGGTACCGGTGTTCAGGTTGCGAATACGGACCAGGGTCTTGCCTTCCTTGCCTTTGACCAACCCCTGTTCGATGGCGAACGGGCCAACGGCACACAGCATGTTGCCGCAGTTGGGAGCAGTATCGACCCGCCGCTGTGCAACCATCACCTGCACGAACAGGTAGTCGACGTCGGCGTCGGCGTGCAAAGACGGGCTGATGATCGCCACCTTGCTGGTCTGCGGGCTGCCGCCACCGATGCCGTCGATTTCCAGCTCATGGCCAGAGCCCATCAGGTTGATCAGCAACTCGTCGCGCTCGACCACATTGGCAGGCAGGTCCCAAGCGTGGAAGAACGGCCCTTTGGAGGTACCACCGCGCATGAGTACGCAAGGAATTCGTTGCATGATTTCGCACTCTTGTTGATCAATGGACATCATTGATGCTGTGAGCAAAAGAGTGACAGGCATGGATAAATCAATCCAATGCAAATATCGTAGCCATTATTGCGATTCAAACATTAATCAAGCACGGCGACAGTAGCGGGTTTTCTTATGGAATATGAGCTGCAAGACATCAGATCTTTCGTGAAAATCGCCGAACTCGGCAGCTTCCACGAGGCCGCCGAAGCGCTTCACCTGTCCCAACCAGCGCTAAGCCGGCGGATCAAGAAGCTCGAGGAAGGCCTGGGCACCTCGCTGCTGGAACGCACCACTCGCCGGGTCAGCCTGACCAGCGTGGGCCGCGACTTCCTGCCCAAGGCCAGGCGCCTGCTGGATGATTTTGAAGACTCGATCCTCAGCATTCGCGAGCTGGCCGAGCGCCAGACCGGCCAGGTTACCCTCGCCTGCATTCCCACCGCAGCGTTCTACTTCCTGCCGTCGGTGATCCGCGATTACAACGAGCAGTACCCTAAAATCCGCATTCGCCTGCTGGACCTTAGCGCCAACGACGGGCTCGAAGCAGTGCTGCGCGGCGAGGCCGACTTCGGCATCAACATGATGAGCGGCCAGCACCCGGACATCGAGTTTGTCTCACTGGTGCAAGAGCATTTTGTACTGGCGTGCAGGCGCGACCACCCACTGGCAGAACGCGCATCCGTTACCTGGACAGAGCTGGCTGATTACCGCCTGATCGGCGTCGGCCGCCTGAGTGGCAACCGCATGCTGCTGGACCATGCGTTGTCCGGGCTCAACCTGCGGCCCAAATGGTTCTACGAAGTGCAGCACCTGTCGACGTCGCTGGGCATGGTCGAGGCCGGGCTGGGCGTGTCGGCCATGCCCAGCCTGGCCATGCCCAACGCTGATCACCCGACGCTGGTGAGCGTGCCGTTGATCGAGCCGCAGGTCACACGCACCCTGGGGCTGGTGTACCGGCGCGGTGCGTCATTGTCGCCTGCGGCGGAGAAGTTCGTTTCGATCCTGCTGCAGCAGTGGCCCAACCGTTGAGTCGCGGCTGCGCAGGCAGGTGAGGTCAGGCGTCCTTGCCCAGCACAATGCGGTCGAAATGCTCGATGTGCTCATCCAGATTATCTTCGAGCATCATCCGGTACTGCTCGCAGAAGTACTTCAGAATCTCCTCCCGGGCTGCCGCAAGTTCCGCGCCCGACTTGAAGCTGCGGGCGCTCATCCAGGCGCTGAAACGCGTGGCGCCAAAGGTCAGCGAGGCACTTACCTTGCCCAGGTCTTCGAATTTTTCAATCTGCTGGTTGGCCAGGTCGATGTGCGCATCGGCGCGGTCATAAAAGGCCTGATCGGTAGCTTGGGTCATTGCGCTTCACCTTGTAACGGAAGCCCAAGCCTTGCATGGCGGCGCGCATACGTGCAAGGCTGAAAAAGGATGACCCATGACGAAAAAGGAAGCAAAGCACCTTATGCTTGGAATCACACGTATCCATCGCTACTTGCGCCCACTGCCTGCAAAACCGACTGCAGCCAGTGGGCGTGACCTCAAGGCCAAACCAGTTGCCCGCCTCGCCTCAAAGGTTACAAACCTGCTCTGCACGCCCCGCTCCGCCCCGCCTTACCTCTGCGTCACCCCTGAGCGCCCCCCTGTCGACCGTGTGCCCCCTACCTGACTGCCATCGCTGCAGCTCACACACCGTATTCGCCTGTTACAGGCGGGATGTATGACGCAACAACAAGGGGCAATACCCAATGCTTTTCTTTCACGGTAAACGCATTTTCAGCGCCATCTTCGATATGGATGGCACCCTCTTCGACACCGAACGCTTGCGCTTCAAGACACTGAAGCAAGCCTCTGTGGAAATCTTCGGCAAAGCGCTGAGCGAGGACACATTGATCGGCTCGCTGGGTTTGAGCGCGACCAAGGCCGAAGCCTTGGCCAAGGCGCATAACGGTGAAAACTTCCCGTACGCCGAGATTCGCAAACGCGCGGATGAACTTGAGCTCGAATATGTGCGCAATCACGGCGTACCCATCAAGGCCGGCCTGCTGGAGGTACTCGAACGCCTGCGCAAGTCGGGGTTGACCATGGCAGTGGCCACCTCCAGCCGCCGTGCCATTGCCGAGGAATACCTGATCAATGCCAATGTGCTGAAGTACTTCGACATCACTGTCTGTGGCGATGAAGTCAGCCAGGGCAAACCCCACCCCGAGATTTTCCTGAAAGCCGCCCGCGCGCTCAATTGCGAACCCGATCAGTGCTTCATGGTCGAGGATTCAGAGAACGGCATGCTGTCGGCCATCCGCGCCGAAGGCCAGGCGATCCTGATCGAAGACATCAAGCCGCCCGCTGCCCAGATCAAGGCAGGCGCACTCAAAGCCTACCGCAGCATGCATGAGTTTCTCGCCGACCTGAGCGAGTGCGTACCTGACTTGGGCATGCCAGCATTGAGCGAGCCGTTCCCGGCTTCGTTGAACCAGTTCAGCGTGGGCATTCATGGCTTCGGCGCCATCGGCGGTGGGTACCTGACACAGGTATTTTCCCATTGGGACGGCTACACCCGGCCCCGTGAAATCATCGCCGCGACCCGCTCGCGCATGCTGCGCGAAAGCGTCAATGCCTTCGGCCGTTACAGCGTGCGCTACGGGGCCACTTCGTTCGACCAGACCATCGACAATGTACGCATGATCGACCTGGACGATGACGACGCCGTGATCGGCATGTACACCACTGCCGAAATTGTCGGCCTGAGCCTGCCCGAGCAGGCCATCCGCAACCAGGCGAAGGTGATCGCCAAGGGGCTGCTGCAACGTTTCGAACGACGTGGCCGTGAGCTGACGCTGCTGATCGTGCTGAACAAGGTAGGCGGCGCCGCGTTCGTGCGCCGCCATGTGCAAGCGGAGCTGGCATTGCTGTGCCCGCCGGCCATTGGCGAGCAAGTGCTGGAAAAGACCCATTTCGCCGAAACGGTGGTCAGCCGCATCGTCTCCAAGCTCAGCAATGACGCACTGGTGCGGCAACTGCGCATCAAGTCGCAGATGTTCCAGAACAGCCTGGAAGACGAACCGGCAGTCGCCACAAAGGCATCCACGCCAGTGCCTGAGTACGAACGACTGATCGGGCGCTTCAGGCCTTTCGCCCAGCCGAGCAGCGCGATGAGCCAGTTGCACCTGATCCTGTTCAACAGCGAACCCGACATGCCGCTGTATGTAGAGCACGGCAGCGAGCTGCTCGAGCGCCTGCGCCAGGTGAAGACGGTGCCTGACATCACCCAGATCCAGGTCATCAAGAACCGCCTGTGGAACGGCCCACATGCCGTTGTTGCCTGGTACGCAAGCCTGCTGGGCCATGATTCGGTGGGCCAGGGTATGGGCGACGCGCGTGTCAGCGAACTGGCCGAACGCCTGATTCGCCAGGAAGTCGGGCCCGCACTGGTGGCGGAGTACCCACACATGGCCGAAGTGGTCAGCCGTTTTGCGGATACGTTCCTTGAGCGCTGTGCAACCTCGTTCAAAGACCCTTGTGCCCGGGTGGGGCGCGACCCGTTGCGCAAGCTTCAGCGTAACGAACGGGTCCTCAGCAGCATCGACCTTGCACGCAAACACGGTATCGAAACCCCGGCACTGACGTTTGGCGCGGCCTTGGCCATTCACCATGCGTTGCGCTGCGAAGACAGCAAGGACCAGGAAGCCCAGGCGATCAGACAGGTTTATCGGGAAAACGACGCCAGCGTTGAGGCCGTGCTTACCCGTGACTGTGACTGTAATGGCAAGCGTTTTCCAGGATTGCACCCGATCAGGGATGAGCAGCTGATCACCGCCATTTCAGAGGCGTTTCGACAGTACCCGCAAAGGGATATGGCAACCAGGCGGGACGACCTTTGCATAGGCGCATGAGGTACTGCATAAGCCTGCAACCCGCGCAGTGAATGGCACGGGCTTCGCCCGTGTTCGCGGGGCAAGCCCGCTCCCACAGGGATCGCGCCAGCTTTTAGAAGTTAAGCAAGACAGTTGCTCCCACCTTGATCGCGCTAGCTTTCAGAGGGTTGCCAGCCAGCCCCCCTTTTTGAATGACACAATGCTTGCGCATGACACAAAGTGTCATTAAGATCGCCGTGTGTCCTGGCGACGCCATCACGACGAACAGCCAGCGCCCGCCCTTTCCCATGCAGGTACCGCCCATGACGACCACCATGCACATCCCCAAGGACCAGTTGGTCAAGCTGGCCCAGCAGCAGATGCTGACGGCCCTGGCCGACAACACCTACACCGCCCGACAAAAGCTTGCCCTCACCTGCCGCATCCTGTTCGATGGCGGCCACGACTCCGGCCTGGCCGGGCAGATCACCGCTCGTGCGCAGGAACCTGGCACCTATTACACCCAGCAACTGGGCCTGGGCTTCGACGAAATCGCTGCCTCCAACCTGCTGGTGGTGGACGAAGACCTCACCGTGCTGCAAGGCCGCGGCATGGCCAACCCGGCCAATCGCTTCCATAGCTGGCTGTACCGGGCCCGCCCCGACGTCAACTGCATCATCCACACCCACCCGCTGCACAGCGCCGCCCTGTCGATGCTTGAGGTGCCGTTGGCCATCTCGCACATGGATCTTTGCCCGCTGTTCGACGACTGCGCATTCCTCAAGGAATGGCCAGGCGTACCGGTGGGCAACGAGGAAGGTGAAATCATCGCGAAGGCGATTGGCGACAAGCGTGCAATCCTGCTCTCCCACCACGGCCTGCTGATTGCCGGTGGCTCGATCGAGGAAGCCTGCGTGCTCGCCCTGCTGTTCGAGCGCGCAGCAAAGATGCAATTGCTGGCCATGGGCGCCGGTGACATCCGCCCCATCCCTGAGGCACTGGGCAAAGAAGCCCACGACTGGATCTCCACCCCCAAACGTCATGGCGCCGCGTTCAGCTACTACGCACGCCGTGCCTTGCGTGCCCATGGCGACTGCCTGGGCTGATCGAAGCTGTACTCTTTCCTCAACAACGGCAAAGGTGCCTGGTCATGTCTACACCTGTAATTCGCGGCGTTATCGGCTACACCATCACTCCCTTCACGGCTGAGGGCACGCTCGACCTTGATGCCCTGGGCACGTCCATCGACAGCCTCATCGCAGACGGCGTGCACGCCATCGCACCGCTGGGCAGCACCGGCGAAGGGGCCTACCTGTCCGACAGCGAATGGGAAACCGTGGTGCGCTTCAGCCAGGCACGCATTGCCGGCCGCGTACCCAGCGTGGTCAGCGTATCCGACCTGACAACCGCCCGTACCGTGCAGCGTGCCCGCCTCGCCCAGGCCTGCGGTGCCACAGCAGTGATGGTGCTGCCCATTTCCTACTGGAAGCTCACCGAAGCCGAAGTGGTTGCCCACTACAAGGCCGTCGGCGCGGCCATCGACATTCCGATCATGCTCTACAACAACCCGGGCACCAGCGGCACCGACCTGTCGGTGGAGCTGATCCTGCGCATCCTCGGCGAAGTGCCCAATGTGACCATGGTCAAGGAAAGCACCGGTGACATTCAGCGCATGCACCGCCTGTTCAAGGCCACCGACGGCCGGGTGGCCTTCTATAACGGTTGCAACCCGCTCACTCTGGAAGCCCTGGTGGCTGGCGCCACGGGCTGGTGCACCGCCGCACCCAACCTGATACCAGCCCTGAACCTGGCGCTGTGGGACGCCGTGCAGCAAGGCGACCTGGCCCAAGCGCGCGCGCTGTTCTACCGCCAGTTCGAGCTGCTGGAATACATCACCCGCCGTGGCCTGCCCACCACCATCAAGGCCGGCCTGAAAATGCTCGGCCAGGATGTCGGCGCGCCGCGCCTTCCCCTGCAGCCGCTGGATGCGCAAGGCAGCAACTACCTGAAAAGCCTGCTGACCGAACTGGCCAACTGACCTTGAAACCTGCCCGGCGGCACCTCGCAGCCGGGCCCCTGCTGCACCCGACCTTCACCAGAGGCAACCATGGACGCGCCTGCACAAAGCTCTTCAACCCCGTTTCGGCCTACAGACCTCCTTCACCCCGTGATAGCCGGGCTCGTTTCGGTCATCGTCAACTATGGCGGCACCTTCATCCTGGTGTTCCAGGCGGCCAAGGTGGCCGGGCTGAGTCCAGAGCTGACGTCATCATGGGTCTGGGCCGTGTCGATCGGCGTCGGCCTCAGCGGCCTGTTGCTGTGCTGGTACAGCCGCGAGCCGATAATCACGGCATGGTCCACGCCAGCCGCAGCTTTCCTGGTCACCGCCCTGGCCAGCGTGCCCTACAGCGAAGCCATCGGAGCCTACCTGCTGTCGGCCGCGGGCTTCGTGGTGCTGGGGCTGAGCGGGTGCTTCGAGCGCCTGGTGCGGGTGGTCCCTGGCGGCATTGCCGCCGGGCTGCTGGCGGGCATCCTGCTGCAGTTCGGTATCGGCGCCTTTGCCAGCCTGTCGCTCGACCCCGTCCTGGCCGGGCTGCTGATTGCGGCCTATGTGGCATTCAAACGCTTCACCGCCCGTTATGCCGTGGTTGGCATTCTGCTCCTGGGCCTGGGCTACCTGCTGCTGCAGGGGCAAGCAGGCCTGACGGCATTGCAGCTGGAATTCGCCTCACCAGTGTTCACCGCGCCCACCTTCACCCTCAACGCCGCCCTCAGCGTGGCGCTGCCATTGTTCCTGATCACACTCACCGGCCAGTACATGCCAGGCATGCTGGTGCTGCGCAACGACGGCTTCAAGACCAGCGCCAACCCGATCGTCGCGGTCACGGGCCTGGGCTCATTGCTGATGGCGCCATTCGGTTCCCACGCCTTCAACATCGCCGCTATCACGGCGGCCATCTGCACCGGCAAGGAAGCCCATGAAGACCCGGGCAAGCGCTGGGTGGCGGGGATTGCTGCCGGTGTCTGCTACATCGTCGTGGGGGTGTTCGGGGTCACCCTGGCCAGTGTGTTCATGGCGCTGCCAGGTACCTTTATCACGACTCTGGCCGGCCTTGCCCTGCTGGGCACCATCGGTGCCAGCCTGGCCGGCGCCATGGCGGATGCCAGCTCGCGCGAAGCGTCACTGATCACCTTCCTGGCGGCGGCGGCCAACATCAGCCTGTTCGGCATTGGCGGGGCCTTCTGGGGGCTGGTCATTGGCCTGCTGGCGTATGCCGTGCTGAACGGGCGCCTGCCACGCGCCAGCCGTTCATCCCGATAGACAGCTTACAACCAACCTACCCTGCGCCCTGTATCCACGCCGTTCGACAGGTATCGACATGCCCCAAGCTGGCCCCAAGCTTCTTACCCAAATTGCTGCCGTGCACTTTGTCAGCCATGTGCACATCATGCTGATCCCGGCATTGCTGCCCGTCCTCCCCGGCCTGCTGGGTGTGGGATTCGTCGAGCTTGGCGTGGCCCTGGCGGTGTTCAACATCGTCTCTGCCTTGGTGCAGGCACCGCTGGGCTTTGCCGTCGACCACTACGGGGCGCGCAAGGTGCTCAAGGCCGGGTTGCTGCTGGGCAGTCTCAGTTTCCTGATGCTGGCGGTCAGCCCCGGCTATGCGGTATTGCTGGTAGCGATGGCCTTGGCCGGGCTGGCCAATGGCGTCTACCACCCTGCCGACTACGCGTTGCTGGTCAACGGCATTGAGGCAGGCCGCCTGGGGCGATCGTTCTCGATCCATACGTTCGCCGGTTTCCTCGGTTCGGCGGTAACGCCAGCGGTATTTCTCGGCATCGCCGCCGTGTTGGGTACCCAGGCCGCCCTGGCAGCAGGTGCGGTGGTAGGTATTGCCGCGCTGCTGCTGATCTCTGTGCCACGCAGCGGCATTTATCAGGTTTGCGGGCATGGCAACAAAAGTGACGCTGGCCTTGGTGCTGCGCCTGGCCGCGTGCGCTTGCTCACGCCGATGATCGGTGTGTTGACGGTGTTGTTCATCCTGCTGAACCTGAGCACCAGTGCCATCGAGAAGTTCTCCGTGGCCGCCCTGGTCCAGGGCCAAGGCCTGACCCTGGCCTGGGCCAACACGGCGCTCACGGCGTTTCTGCTCAGCAGTGCAGTGGGCGTTTTGTGCGGCGGAGCCCTGGCTGACCGCACCCGCCGCCATGGCCTGGTGGCGGCCATGGCCTTTGCCCTGGCGGCGGCGCTGACGACGCTGGTGGCGCTGGGGCTGGTGCGGGACTGGGCATTGGTAGCGGTACTGGGGGCCATCGGCTTGCTGACCGGGGTCATCGCGCCGTCGCGGGACATGCTGGTCAAGGCGGCGGCACCCCGTGGTGCCGAGGGTAAAACCTTCGGGCTGGTCTCGACCGGCTTCAACATCGGCGGCGCTCTCGGGCCCATTGCATTCGGCTGGATGCTCGATCAGCGCCTGCCCGAAGGCATCTTCATCGCTTCGGTGGTGTTCATGCTGCTGACCGTGCTGCTGACCCTGGCGCAGGAGGCATATTTAGCCAGTAAGCGTCGCCAGCTGGCTTAGACCCTAGGGCTGCTTTGCAGCCCTTTCGCCGGCAAGCTCCCACAGGACTCCACACCTCTTGAGTGCGGCGCGATCCGTGTGGAAGCCGGCTTGCCGGCGATGAGGCCGGTTCAGGTTGATAAAGCTACCGGGTTCGGATGCACCACCCGACCGCCTGCCGCTGGCCGGTTGATGAACAACATATCCAGCACACTGTTGCGCAACCCCTTCAGCGCATTCCAGTTCGCCGAGGTGTGCACATACCTGTCACGCAACAACCGCTGCTCATCCCCGGTCAGGCCAGGCTGTTCACATTCACCCAGGGCAAACGCATGCAACTTGCGGCTGATCTCCAGCAAATCAGCCGGCACCCCATGCTCAGCCTGCCCACCCAACGGCTCAAACGGCACCCCCGCACGCACCGCCAGCTCACGCATGACACTCAGGTACACCCGCGAAAGCTGCCCCGCCACCTCCCGCTCCCGGTACACCGCCGCATACACCTGCTTTTGCGCCTCCTCTGGCCGCCCACCGGCAATCGCTTCTTCCCAGGTAATCACCCGCGCGCCCAAGCCGCCAAATGCCGACGCCAACAACGCACTTACCTTGGCATATGCGCGGGTCTGTTCAGCGCAGACGCGCCGCATCACACGCTGTGACTGCGGTTTGCACAGCAGTACCCGCTCCAGCGTACTGCTCGGGTAACCACCACCAATATTCGAATGCACACCCGGCAACACGATGTCGTGACCGCTGCTCACCAATGGGAAGTTGTGCCGCTGCTCATCCCCCGCCACCAGTTGCACCACATGACGGGCAATGCCGGTACCCAGGCCCAGCCGCAAGCCGCCATGGCGGTCGTCGGCAGGGTCGAAATCGCCCTGCAACGGCGCAATGATCGCAGCCACGGTGTCGAACAGGCCGATGAAATTGATCGTGATACTGCACGGTACTGCCAGCAGCCTGGCGCCGTCGTCGTGCAGCAGATTTGCCAGATGACGCACTGCCGCCGCACCGCGGCTGAAGCCGAACAGGTCGAACTCGACCTGCGCCAGCATGGCCTGCGGATGCGCCCGGCGCCAGTCGCGCAGTTGCCCGGCAAGCCCCGCCAAGGCTTCGGTAACCCGCGCTTGCGCCCCCGTGTGGCCACGCCCGGTGGCCGAGGCATAGGTGCCATCCGCCTCACCGGCTCGGGTACCCACCCCCTCCACATAACATTTCAGAAACGCCATGGCCCCGCCCGTATCGGCCGCCTGCGCCGGGTACAGCGCATGCAACAGGGCCACATTGCTCAAGGCGTTGGCATAACTGGCGCCTTTGTCGCCGTTCGCATCCGCCGATATCGCATTGTGCTGGTTGTTACCCGTGCCGTCGAAAAACACGCCGAACCTCAAAGTGAGCGGCGCAGCGGCTTCATTACTGCAGCTGTTCAGTTCCATCGTTGTGCTCCTGCTTGCGTCAGAAGCACAAGCAGGCGCCAGGACCCCGCCGCAGAACATCGGCCTTTGGCCAGCCACTTGCAGGACATTTCTGTATATACAAGGCCCAGGGCTGGATAAATTTCCCAGCCGCCATTGGTCGCCACCCCCCCGGATGGATTAAAGTATCACCCCTTGCCAGGGCAGCTGCCTTCAGCCCCGCCTGCGGCCCCATACCAGGAACCGTCACTGATGGAACACCGTGAAGCGCTGACCGCGCTGCGCACCTTTCTTTCTACCCAGATCCTAGGCCAGGAGAAACTGGTCGAACGGCTGTTGATCGTGCTGCTGGCCGACGGCCACATGCTGGTCGAAGGTGCCCCGGGCCTGGCCAAGACCAAGGCCATCAAAGAACTGGCCGAAGGCATCGAGGCGCAGTTCCATCGCATCCAGTTCACCCCAGACCTGCTCCCGGCCGACATCACCGGTACCGAAATCTACCGCCCGGAAACCGGCAGCTTCGTGTTCCAGCAGGGGCCGATCTTCCACAACCTGGTACTGGCCGACGAAATCAACCGCGCCCCGGCCAAGGTGCAGTCGGCACTGCTCGAAGCCATGGCGGAGCGCCAGGTCAGCGTGGGCCGCAGCACCTACGACCTGTCGCCGCTGTTCCTGGTCATGGCCACGCAGAACCCGATCGAGCAGGAAGGTACCTACCCCCTGCCCGAAGCCCAGCTCGACCGCTTCCTGATGCACGTTAAAATCGGCTTCCCCGACGCAGCCGTGGAGCGGCGCATCCTGGCGCAAGCCCGTGGCGAAGCGCTGGGCGGCGAAACCAAGCCCGAGCGCCGGGTCAGCCAGCAGGCCATCTTTGCTGCGCGCAAGGAAATCCTCGGCCTGTACATGGCCGACGCGGTGGAGGAATACCTGGTGCAACTGGTGATGGCCACCCGCACCCCGGCCAAGTTCGACACCGAGCTGGCCGACTGGATCGCCTACGGCGCCAGCCCACGCGGTTCCATCTCGCTGGACCGCTGCGCGCGTGCCCACGCCTGGCTGGCCGGGCGGGACTTCGTCAGCCCCGAAGACATCCAGGCCGTGCTGTTCGACGTGCTGCGCCACCGCATCATCCTGTCGTTCGAGGCCGAGGCGGCGGGGATCGACCAGGACCGTGTGGTCCAGCGCATCCTCGACGTCGTCGCCGTTGCCTGACCCAATGCCCACCGCGCAGCTGGCCGAACCCGGCATCCGCATCGGCCTTGCCGAGCTGATCGACATGCGCCACCGCGTGCGCGAAATCCAGCTGTTTTCCAAGCCCGGCCAGCGCAGCCCGCTGGTGGGCCTGCACCATTCCAAGCTGCGCGGGCGCGGGGTGGACTTCGACCAGGTGCGCGTGTACCAGGCCGGCGACGATGTGCGCAACATCGACTGGCGGGTCACTGCACGCACCCAGGAACCGCACACCAAGCTGTTCCACGAAGAGCGCGAGCGGCCGATCTTCATCCTCGTCGAGCAAAGCCAACGGCTGTTCTTTGGTTCGGGCCTGCTGTTCAAGTCGGTGCTGGCGGCCCAGGCTGCGGCACTGTTCGGCTGGGCCGCACTGGGCCACAACGACCGCATCGGCGGGTTGGTGTTCGGTGACAACGACCCTCACGAAATCAAGCCCCGGCGCAGCAAGCAGAGCCTGCTGCAACTGCTCAACCGCCTGGCCAAGGTCAACCAGTCGCTGCACACCGAAGCCGTGCCCCAGGCCGACAGCCTTGGCCTGGCCCTGCGCCGGGCGCGAGAGGTACTGCGCCCTGGCAGCCTGGCCATTGTCATTTGCGACGAACGTGCGCTGACCGCGCAGTGCGAACAGCACCTGGCCATGCTTTCGCGCCACTGCGACTTGTTGCTGCTACCAGTCTCCGACCCGCTCGACCACGCCCTCCCTGCCGCCGGCCTGTTACGCTTTGCCCAACGGGGCGCGCAGCTGGAACTCGACACCCTGGACGCCAACCTGCGCCAGGCCTATCGCAAGCAGGCCGAAGCACGCATCGAGCGCTGGGAGCTGATGGCCCAGAAACTGCGCGTCGTGTTGATGCCGCTGAGCACCCAAAGCGACATGATCGAGCAACTGCGCGAGTACCTGAACGCCCAGCGGCCAAGGAGCGCGTCATGAACCCGCTCGACCAGTTGCACCCACTGATCGAGCCTGCGCCTGTCGGCCTGTGGCCGCCGGCACCGGGCTGGTGGCTGCTGCTGGCCGTGCTGCCATTGCTGGGCTGGGGCCTGTGGCGGCTGCGCCGCTGGCGCCCGGGCAAACGCCGCATCGTGCGCGCCGAACAACCGCTCGACCCGGTGCGCGTGGCCGCCCTGGCCGAGCTGGCGCGCCTGCCGCGCCCCTACGACGGCGCCCCGGCCGGCGCCTGGCTGCAACAGATCAATGCCCTGCTCAAGCGCCTGTGCCGCAGCCACTATCCAGGTGCCAACAGCCACACCCTCAACGGCCGCCAGTGGCTGGCATTTCTCGACAACCGCTGCCCGGCTGCCGGCCTGACCCGCTGGATGATACTGGTCGAAGGCGCCTACAAGCCTGAGTGCAAGCTTGATGACAAGGCCATTGCCGGGCTCAGCCAAGCCGTCGAAACCTGGATCCGCAAGCATGTTTGAACTGGCCTGGCCGTGGGTCTTCGCCCTGTTGCCGCTGCCTTGGCTGGCGCGCCTGCTGTTGCCAGCCGCCGACAGCGGCGAGCCGGTGCTCAAGGTAGGCTTCCTCAACGAGCTGGAAGGCCTGGCAGGGCGCCGCGCACGGCTCAACCTGCCCACCTGGCGCCAGCAGGCGCCGTTCGTGGTCATCTGGTTGTTGCTGCTATGCGCCGCCGCCCGCCCGCAATGGCTGGGCGATCCGGTGCCGGTGGCCGCCAGCGGCCGCGACCTGCTGGTGGCGGTGGACGTGTCCGGGTCGATGGACTTCCCCGACATGCAGTGGAAAAACGAAGACATCAGCCGCCTCGACCTGGTCAAGGCGCTGATGGGCGACTTCTTGCAAGACCGTGAAGGCGACCGTGTGGGCCTGATCCTGTTCGGCAGCCAGGCCTACCTGCAGGCGCCGCTCACCTTCGACCGGCGCACCGTGCGTACATTCCTGATGGAGGCGCAAATCGGCATCGCCGGCAAAAACACCGCCATCGGTGACGCCATTGGCCTGGCGGTCAAACGCCTGCGCCAACGGCCAGCACAAAGCCGGGTGCTGGTGCTGATCACCGACGGCGCCAACAACGGCGGACAAATCCACCCGCTGACCGCCGCCCGCCTGGCCGCCCAGGAAGGGGTGCGTATCTACACCATCGGCATTGGCGCCAACCCCGAAGCCAGTGGCACCCCCGGCTTGCTTGGCCTGAATCCGAGCCTGGACCTGGATGAGGCCTCGCTCAAGGAAATCGCCGACATCACCCACGGTGCCTATTTCCGTGCCCATGACGGCGCCGAACTGGGCGCCATCGGCGACGCCCTCGACCAGCTGGAGCCGGTAGCCCAACAGCCTACCCAGGCACGCACGGCCCAGGCCCTGTACGCCTGGCCCCTGGCCTTGGCGCTGCTGCTCAGCGTGCTGCTGGTGGTGGCCGTGCAATGGCCCGACAACCTGTTGCAACGCCTGCTGCGCAAGCCGCGTTTCCTGCAGCCGCACCCGGAATGGCGCCAGCGTCTGAAGCGCCTGCGCCTGAGGAGGCGGCGATGATCGAACTGTGGCCCCAATGGCTTCGCCCGCTGTGGTTGCTGGCCGTGCCGCTGCTCGGCTGGCTGCTGTACAAGCTGTGGCACCGGCGCAAGCGCGCCGGGCGCTGGCAGATGATCTTGCCGCCGGCCTTCCACGGCGTATTGCTGGGCGGTGGCAGCGGCAGCGCAAGCAAGCTGCCGTGGATAGCACTGGGCCTGGCCTGGGCGCTGGTGATCCTGGCCCTGCTCGGGCCCAGCTGGCAGCGCGTGGAAGAAAACCGCCAGCGCCCGGCCGACCCCTTGGTGATCCTGCTGGAGCTGACCCCGCAGATGCTCGCCGACGACAGCCCGCCCAACCGCCTGGAGCAGGCCCGGCGCAAGGTGCTCGACCTGCTCGAACGCCGCCGTGACAGCCAGACTGCGCTGGTGGTGTATGCCGGCTCGGCGCACACCCTGGTGCCGCTGTCCGATGACCTGGCCACCACCCGCAACCTGCTGGAGGCCATCGACCCGTCGATCATGCCAAAACCTGGCCAACGCGCCGACCTGGCCGTGCAAAAAGGCCTGGCCTTGCTGGCCCAGAGTGGCCTGGGCCAAGGGCGTTTGCTGTTGATCGGCTCGTCGCTGAGTGCCCAGGAACGGCAAGGCATCAGCCAGGCCCTCGGCCGTCAAGGCCCAAGCCTGCTGATGCTGGGCATTGGCAGCCGCGAAGGCGCGCCGGTACGCCAGGCCAGCGGCGAATACCTCAAGGACAACCAGGGCGGCATTCTTTTGCCACGGCTGGACAGCGCCAGCCTCAAAGGCTTCATCAACGGCACGGGCGGACGCTACCGGCATGCCCGCATCGACGACCTCGACCTGCGCGGGCTGGGCCTGTTCGACAACCCGCGCACCGCACGCAATGACGGCCAGACCCTGCAACTGGACAGCTGGGCCGACCAGGGTTACTGGCTGCTGATCCCGTTGTTGTTGCTGGCCGCCTGCGCCGGCCGTCGTGGCTGGCTGTTCTGCCTGCCACTGCTGCTGGCCCTGCCACAGCCCAGCCAGGCCTTTGAGTTCAACGACCTGTGGCTGCGCCCCGACCAGCAAGGCCAGCGCCTGCTGGAACAAAACCGCCCGGCCAGCGCCGCACGCCACTTCCAGAACCCACAGTGGCGCGGCATGGCGCTGTACCAGGCCGGCGACTATGCCGGTGCCGCCGAAGCATTTTCCCAAGGCGACACAGCCGCCGCCCACTACAATCGAGGCAATGCCCTCGCCCGCAGCGGCGAACTGGAGGCCGCCCTGGACGCCTACGAGCAAGCCCTGGAGCGCCAGCCAGACCTGCAACCGGCGCTGGACAACCAGGCGCTGGTGCAACAACTGCTGCAACAGCGCGAGGCCAAGGCCGAGGAGCAGTCAGCCAGCAGCGATGCCCAAGGTACACCCGGCAGTGAAACCGAAGGCAATAGCAGCTCGTCCAGCAGCCCGGCCCAAGGCACGCCCGGCAGCGACGAACAGGCCAACGCCGAACAACCCGGTGAAAGCAGCAATAACAACCAGGCCGCGCCCGGCAACCAGGCGGGTGCTGACGACAATGTCACCCAGCCGCCACAGCGCCCGGTTTCGACCAGCCTCGACACCGAGCAGCGCCAGGCCCTGGAACAATGGCTGCGGGAGATCCCCGATAACCCGGCGGAGCTGCTGCGGCGCAAATTCTGGTATGAACAGCAATTGCATCAGGAAACCCCACGATGAGTCGCTTCGGCGTCTTTCTGCTCACCCTGGTATGGGCCGTGCTGGCCCAGGCCGAGCCGCTGCTGCAAGCCAGCGTTGACCGCACCCGCCTGGAAGCCGGCGAGAGCCTGGAGCTGACCCTGGAAAGCCAGGACGTCACCGAGTTCGGCAAGCCCGACCTGCGCGCCCTGGAAGGTGACTTTGAAGTGCGCGGCACGCGCCAGCTTAACAGCCTGCACACCCTGGACGGTGAAACCCGCGCCAGTACCCGCTGGATCATCACCCTGCTGCCACGGCGCAGCGGCAGCCTGCGCATTCCCGAGCTGCAACTGGGCCAGTCGCACAGCCAGGCCATCGAACTGCAAGTGCTGCAAGCCGATGCCAGCCGCCAGGACAGCGCCTCGCAAGTGTTCATCGAAGCGACCCTGGACAGCAACGACGTCTACGTCCAGGCCCAGGCTGTGCTGACCCTGCGCATCTACCATTCGGTGGCGCTGTACGACGACAGCAGCCTCAGCCCGCTGCAACTGGAGAACGCCAAGGTCGAGCCACTAGGCGAATCGCGCACGTATGAAAAGGAAATCAACGGCGTGCGTCATGGCGTGATCGAAACCCGCTATGCGGTGTACGCCCAGCAAAGTGGCAGCCTCGATATTCCCTCACTGACCTTTACCGCCACTGCCGCCGCCAGCAACGACGAAGCGCCACAAGCCAATGGCACGGCGCGCGCCGGCCGCCAGGTGCAGGTCAGTTCGCTGCCCTTGCGCCTCACCGTGCGGCCGATTCCCGCGGCCTGGCCCGCTGGCGTACCATGGTTGCCAGCCCGCAGCCTGACCCTGGAAGAGCACTGGAACCCCGACCCGGGCAGCCAGCAGGTGCAGATTGGCGACTCGCTGACGCGCAACATCACCTTGCGTGCCGAGGGCTTGTCCAGCACCCAACTGCCGCCGCTGCCCGCCACAGAGATCATCGGCTTGCGCCGCTACCCTGACCAACCGCTGCTGCGCAACGAAATCAGCGAGCGCGGCATGACCGCCAACCGCGAAGAACGCGAAGCCCTGGTGCCGACTCACGCCGGTACGCTGACCTTGCCGGCGCTGGAAGTGGCCTGGTGGAACACCCGCGAAGACCATCTGGAACACAGCAGCCTGCCGGCGCGCACCCTGAATGTGCAGGACAACCCGGCGCTAAGCGCAGACACCCCTGTGGGCGACAACAGCAGCGCCAGCACCCTGCTGTGGCCTTGGCAACTGGCCACACTGGTGTTCGCCCTGACCACCGTGCTGGGCTTTGCCCTGTGGTGGCGCGCCCGCTCGCGGCCTGCGGTGCTGCGCGCGGCGCAGAACGGGCCAAGCCCACGTACCTTGCTGGACGACCTCAAGCGTGCGTGCCAGGCCAACGACCCCCAGGCCACGCGCCAGGCGCTGGATGCGTGGGCCCGGCAACAACCGGAAACCCTGGCCGAGATGGCCGCGCGCTTCGTGCCGTTGTCGGATGCGCTGGATGGGTTGAACGGGGCGTTGTATAGCGAGAGTGGCCAGTATTGGCAGGGTGAGGATTTATGGCGGGCGATTGGCACCATTCCGCCGGCTGAGCAGGTGCTGCTGCCGACGGGTGACAACGGCAGCTTGCCGCCGCTTTATCCCAAGTAGGCCACCAGGTGTTCGCCACAAGGTTTTCAGCGCCTGTGAGATCGAGCGCCGCGCGGGCGGCGCTCGATCTCACAGCCGCCAAACATCTCCAGGCAGACACCTCTCAACCCCATCCTTGGGTTACCATACCGCCCTTTCCCCGCTTGCCCGACTCGACACCAACAGGTCATCCATGCGTCTGTTTCATACCTCCGACTGGCACCTGGGCCAAAGCCTGCACGGCCAGGAACGCGACTTCGAACACGCCTGCTTCCTCGACTGGCTGCTCGGCCAGCTGCGCCTGCGCCAGCCGGATGCGCTGCTGATTGCCGGCGACATCTTCGACACGGTCAACCCGCCGGTCAAAGCCCAGGAGCGCCTCTACGACTTCATCGTCCAGGCCCATGAGCAACAGCCCAAGCTGGACATCGTGATGATCGCCGGCAACCACGACTCCGGCTCGCGCATCGAGCTGCCCGCCGCATTGATGCGCCGTCTGCGCACCCATGCCCTGGGCCGTGTGCACTGGCTGGATGAAGGCCAGCTGGATGCCGAGCGCCTGTTGATCCCGTTGACCAACGGCCGCGGCAAGGTCGCCGCCTGGTGCCTGGCCCTGCCCTTCCTGCGCCCGGCCGAGGTCACCGGCCCGAACCTGGGCGACGACTATCTGCAAGGCATCACCCAGGTGCACCAGCAACTGATCGCCGCCGCGCAGAAAAAGCGCAAGAAAGACCAGGCGCTGATCGCCATCAGCCATGCGCACATGGCCGGTGGCTCGGTGTCGGAGGACTCGGAGCGCAGCCTGATCATCGGCAACGCCGAGGCACTGCCGGCCAAGCTGTTCGACAAGGCCATCAGCTATGTCGCCCTGGGCCACCTGCACAAGCCGCAGAAGGTCAACCGCGAAGAACGCCTCCGCTACAGCGGCTCGCCGATCCCGCTGTCGTTCGCCGAAATCAACTACCCGCACCAGGTGCTGGAAGTGGAGCTGGACGGCACCGACCTGGTCAGCGTCGAACCGCGCCCGGTACCGCGCGCGGTGGCCCTGCAACGGGTCGGCCCGGCGCCGCTCGGCGAACTGCTGCAACAACTGGCCGACCTGCCCGTGATCGACCTGCTCGAAGACCCCAACCGCCAGCCCTGGCTGGAGGTGCGGGTGATACTGGACGAGCCGCAACCCGACCTGCGCCAGCAGATTGAAACTGCGTTGGAAGGCAAGGCCGTGCGGCTGATCCGCATCAGCGCCGAATACGCCGGCCGCAATAACGCCGAAGACGATGACCTGGCCTTTGTCGAGCTTTCCCAGATGACCCCGCAGGACCTGTTCAGCCGCGCCTGGGAGCAGGCTTATGGCAACCCCGCAGATGAGCAGGCGCTGGCCGACTTTGCCCTGCTGTTGCAGGACGTGCAGCAGGAAGAGGAGCAGCCATGAAGATTCTCGCCATTCGCTTGAAGAACCTGGCATCGCTGGCCGGCCCGGTCGAAATCGACTTTACCGCCGAGCCGCTGGCCAGCGCTGGCCTGTTTGCCATCACCGGGCCCACCGGGGCGGGCAAGAGCACGCTGCTCGACGCCCTGTGCCTGGCGTTGTTTGGCACGGTGCCACGCCTGAACGACATTGGCCGCGAGGCCAAGGTGCCCGACGCCGATGGCGAAATCCCCACCTACGACCCGCGCAACCTGCTGCGCCGGGGCACCGGCAGTGGCTTCGCCGAGGTCGATTTCATCGGTATCGACGGCCGCCGCTACCGCGCCCGCTGGGAAGCCAACCGCGCCCGCGACAAGGCCAATGGCAAGCTGCAACACAGCCGCCAGAGCTTCTACGACCTGGACAGCGAACAGGTGCTGGGCAGCGGCAAGAACGAATACAAGCAACTGGTCGAAGCCCGCCTGGGCCTGAACTTCGAGCAGTTCACCCGTGCGGTGATGCTGGCTCAAAGCGAGTTCGGGGCCTTCCTCAAGGCTGACGACAAAGAGCGCAGCGAGCTGCTGGAAAAGCTCACCAACACCGCCATCTACACCCGCCTGGGCCAGCGTGCCTTCAGCAAGGCCCGTGAAGCCGCCGAGGCCCACAACGCCCTCAAGGACCGCGCCAGCCACCTGATACCAATGGCCCCCGAAGCCCGCACCGAACTGGACCAGCGCCTGGAGCAGGCGCAGCAGCAGTTCAAGGCCGACCAGGCCGGCGAGCGCCAACTGGAGCAGCAACGCAACTGGCTGAATGAGCAACGCCAGCTGCAGGCCCAGCATGCCGAAGCCGGCACCGCCCTACAGGCCGCCGAACACAGCTGGCAGCAACTGGCCGAACCCCGCCTGGACCTCGTTCGGCTGGAACGCCTTGCCCCGCAGCGCCACCAGTTCCACCGCCAGCAGGCGCTGGCTGCGCAACTGGCACCCATGGCCGCGAAGATCGCTGAGCAACAGCAACAGCAAACCGAGCTGCAACTGCGCACCCTCGAGCTCGAACAGGCGCTGAGCGCCGCACGCCAAGCGCTTGCCGACCGCCAGGCCCGGCACAGCGAGGACGCACCACGCCTGCGTCAGGCCTTTGCCGCCCAGGACAACGTGGCCCGCCTGGGCCAGGAGCTGGCCGCGCAGCGCAGCACCGGCCAACAGGCTGAACAACAGGTCGCCGAGGGCCAGCAGCAGGTGCAGCAGCTGGAAGCCAACCAGCAGCGCAGCCTGCAGCAACTGGCCAACATCGACACCGCACTGGCCGACAGCCAGCACCTGGCGGGCCTGGCCGATGCCTGGCACGCCTATCTGCCGCAGCTCAAGCAGGTGATGCTGATTGGTGGCCGCCTGGCCAAAGGCCGTGATGAACTGCCCGGCCTGCAGGCCCAGGCCAGCCAGGCCAATGCTCACTTGCAGGCCGAGCGCGACGCCTATGACCTGCTATTCCGTGAAGCCAAGGCCGAACCGCAGGCCCTTGCCGAACAAATCGACCTGCTCGGTGGCATGCTGCAGGACAACCGCAAGCAACAGCGCGCCGTCGAGGAGCTGTCGCGCCTGCATGGCCGTGAACAAGACCTGCGCCAGCAGCTGGATGCCATGCGCGAACGGCAGCAGCAGGCCATGCAGCAACGCCAGCAACTGATTACCGAAGGCACCGCCGCCAAGGCCGAGCTGGAAGCGGCCGAGCAAGCGCTGACCCTCACCCGCCAGTTGCTGGAACGCCAGCGCCTGGCGCGCAACACCAGCGTCGAAGAACTGCGTGGCCAGCTGCGCGACGGCGAACCCTGCCCCGTGTGTGGCAGCGCCGAGCACCCGTTTCATCAGCCCGAAGCGCTGCTGCAGAGCCTGGGTCGCCATGACCAGGCCGAAGAAGAGGCCGCGCAGAAGCAGGTCGAAACCCTCAACGGCACGCTGGTGGAACTGCGTACCCAGCTGGGCGTGGTGAATGCCCAGCTCAAGGACTACCAACAGCAACTGCAACAATTGGGCGAACAGCTGCAACCGCTGGTGGCCCAGGTACAGGCGCACAGCCTGTGGCCGGCCCTCGCCCCGCAGGACGACAAGGCCCGCAGCACCTGGCTCGACAGCCAGTTGCGGCGCCTGGATGAAGAAATCGGCCAGGACGAGAAGCGCCAGAGCGCCCTGCTCGCCCTGCAAAAAGATGCCGCCCGCCTCAACCAGCAATTGCAGGCTGCCCACGACGCCCAGCAGCAGGCCCAGCGTCATCTGGAGCAACAGCACCAGGCCCTGGCCAACGATGAGCAGCAGTTGCAGCAGGGGCTGAGCGACCTCGCTGGCGTATTGCCCGAGCAAGCCCTCAAGGCCCTCAACGAAGACCCGGCAAATGCCTTCCTCGCCCTCGACCAGCAGATTGCCCAGCGCCTCCAGCAACTGGAGCAGCGCAAGGACGAACTGGAAGAACAACAAACCCGTCAGGCACAGCTGGACAAGTTGCACGACCAGCAACAGGCGCGCGTGCAAGGGCTGCAGCAGTTGCAGCAGAAACTGGCCGTCCTCGAAGAACAACGCCAGCAGGCCCAGGCCTCACTCGGCGAACTGCTGGGTGAGCACAGCAGTGCAGAAGCCTGGCAGCAGCACATGAACAGCACGCTGGAGCAAGCCCGCGCCCTGGACGCCGACACCGCCCAGCGCCTGCAAGACCTGCGCACCCAGGGTGTGCAACTGGCCAGTGAACTCAAGGCCAACGTCCAGCAGCAGCAAGCGCTGGACGCCGAGTGCCAGCAGTTGCAGGGCCAGATTGCCCAGTGGCGCAGCGAGCACCCGGAACTGGATGACGCCGGCCTGGATCGCCTGCTGGCCATGGATGACGCGCACGTCAATGAACTGCGCCAGCGCCTGCAAAACGCCGAAAAAGCCATCGAACAGGGCCGTGTGCTGCTGCAGGAGCGCGAACAACGCCTGCAACAACACGCCACGCAAATGACCGTGGACACCTCGGCCGAAGCCCTGGAGCACGCCCTGACCGGGCTGCGCGCGCGCCTGGCCAGCCACGAGCAGCAGTGCGCCGAACTGCGCGCGCAACAGGCCGACGACCAACGTCGCCAGCAGGCACACCAGGCGTTGGCGGCAGAAATCGAACAGGCCCATCAGCAATGGCAACGCTGGGGGCGCCTGAACGCTTTGATCGGTTCAGCCTCGGGCGATGTGTTCCGCAAGATCGCCCAGGGTTACAACCTCGATCTGCTGCTGCACCACGCCAACACCCAGTTGCGCCAGCTCGCCCGCCGCTACCGCCTCAAGCGTGGCGGAAGCGCCTTGGGCCTGCTGGTGCTGGACACCGAGATGGGCGACGAACTGCGCTCGGTGCATTCGCTGTCGGGCGGGGAAACCTTCCTGGTCTCATTGGCCCTGGCCCTGGGCCTGGCCTCGATGGCCTCCAGCACCCTGCGCATCGAATCGCTGTTCATCGACGAAGGCTTCGGCAGCCTCGACCCCGAGTCGCTGCAACTGGCCATGGACGCACTCGACGGCTTGCAGGCCCAAGGCCGCAAGGTGGCGGTGATCTCCCACGTGCAGGAAATGCACGAGCGTATCCCGGTGCAAATCCAGGTGCGCCGCCAGGGCAATGGCCTGAGTGACGTGGAGGTATGCGGGTGATCCTCTACTCGTTCCGCCGCTGCCCCTGGGCCATGCGCGCGCGCCTGGCCTTGCGCTATGCCGGGTGCGCGGTGGAAATCCGTGAGGTGGCGATGAAGAACAAGCCGGCAGCACTGCTGGCCTTGTCGCCCAAGGGCACGGTACCGGTGCTGGATACCGGTGCCGGGGTACTGGAAGAAAGCCTGGACATCATGCGCTGGGCGCTGACGCAAAACGACCCGCAGGACTGGCAGCTACAGGCTGACCCTGCGGCGGCGCAGCAGGCTGAAGCGCTGATTGCGCGCAACGACAGCACGTTCAAGGCCCAGGTGAACCTGTACAAGTATGCCGAGCGTTACCCGCAGCATTCCCGCGAGCATTACCGCCAGCAGGCCGAGGCCTGGCTGGCGGAGCTCGAAGGCCTGCTGGCCGGCCGGCCCTACCTGCTGGCCGACCACCCGAGCATTGCCGATGCCGCGTTGCTACCCCTGATGCGCCAGTTTGCCGGGGTCGAACCGCAGTGGTTCGCCGAGGCGGCTTATCCGCGGGTGCGGAGCTGGCTGGAGGGGTGGCTGGCTTCGGAGCTGTTCAGGTCAGTCATGGCCAAATGAACAGCTCTCAGCTTTACACGGTCCCCTGTGGGAGCGGCCTTGTGTCGCGAAAGGGCCGCACAGCGGCCCCAGCATTCTTAGAGTAAACCGCTCAAATCCTGGGGGCGCTGTGCGCCCCTTTCGCGACACAAGGCCGCTCCCACAGGGGCCGCAGCAGGCTGGCTCAGTGGTGCTGCTTGGCACTCAAGGCCGCATGGAAGTTGGCACTCTGGCGCAGGTACTGCTCGGTGTAGCTGTGGGTGGCAGAGGCCTTGCCGCTGCTGTCGGCATGGGCATGCGCCGGCAGTACGACCGATGCGGAAATGGCGGATGCGGCAATAACCGGGAAGAGATTGAAGTTCATCTGGGCTGACCTCGACGGCGGTGGTTTGACGGTGGCCCGCTTGGGCCTTGGGTCAAACTTACGCCGCCGAGGCCGCGCGCAAAAATTCATTGCGCCAGTATCGATTATCACGCCAATCGATATCACTCGATGAACTTGAGGTCCGAGGGTGCATCCTGCTGCAGCGTCTGCACCGTCTCCAGCAGCTTGCCGCTGCGCGGATCGCGACGCATCACCACGATCTGGTTGCTCTTCTGGTTGGCCACCAGCAGGAAGTTGTCACTCGGGTCCAGGGCAAATTCCCTGGGGTGATCGCCTTCCACCGAACGACGCTGCAGGAAGGTCAACTGGCCATCGTCCTTGCTCACGCCAAACACCACAATCTCGTTAGCCGTGCCGCGGTTGCTCACGTACAGGAAACGCCCGTCCGCCGACAGGTGCAAGCCACCCGCAGCCTTGGCTGCTGCCTCCTGGTGCTCGGTCAGGGGCAAGCGCTGGCGTTCGACCAGGTTGCCGTCCTGCACATCGAACATCACCACCTCGGCGTTCATTTCCAGGGTGAGGTAGGCATGGCGGCCTTTGGCATCGAACAGCAGGTGACGCGGCCCGCTGCCCGGCGGCAAAGCCACGGACGCCGGTATCGCCGCTGTCAGCGGGTGGTCCGCACTGGCGCCGTCGTACCGGTAGATGAACACCTTGTCGGCACCTAGGTCGCTGGCATACAGGTGCTGGCCATCAGGCGACAGCACCAGCGAATGCACATGGGCACCGGCCTGGCGCTCAGGGTTTACCCCGCTGGCCTGGTGTCGGGCCTGCTGCACCACGGGCTTGAGCTTGCCGTCCCTGGCCACCGGAATCACCACCAGGCTGCCACCGGGGTCGGGCTTGACCGCATAGTTGGCCACGAACAGGTAGCGCTGGTCACGGCTGATGCTGGCGTGGGTTGGCTCGTCGCCCTCGGTGGCCACCTGGTTGAGCGGCTTGATTTCGCCTTTGCTGCTGATGCTGAAACTGCTGGCATGGCCCTGCGGGGTTTCATTCACCGCGAACAGCTGACGCTGGTCGGCGGACAACACCAGCCACGAAGGGCTGACGCTCTTCACCACCTGCAAGGGCGTGGGGTCAATATGGCCGACCTTGTCGTCGAATTGATAGCGGTAGATGCCTTGGCTGGCACCATCGGTGTAACTGCCCACCAGCAAGGTAGCGGCGTGGGCGTGGATTGTCAGGCTCATCAGGCTAGCGGTCAGCAGGTTCGTCCAGATCCGGTTCATCTTGGTCTTCATCCGGGGCGCGAAAGGCACTCATACAGACTAGCCGATGCTCGCCGTTGGCATCGTTGAGTTGCCATTCATCACCGGTGGCGATAGCGGCGGCGACCTGATCAGGGGTGAAGGACCAGCGGCGCAGCTGGCGGCCGTCCATGCATTCGACGGTGAGGCCGGATGCGTCGGCGGTGAAATCGAAGGCGTGCAGGCCGTCGATCAGGAGCATGTCGCAGGACTGCAGGGCGGTGGCGAGGGGGGACATGGGGGTACCTGTGGGAAATATGGCGGCATTATAACCCTGGGGCTGCTTTGCAGCCCATTCGCAGCACAAGGCTGCTTCTACAGGGGATCGCGTAACCCTTGCAGGAGCAGCCTTGTGCTGCGAATGGGCCGCAAAGCGGCCCCTTGCGATTCAATGGGCGAAAATGGACCCACCTTCCTTGCCCACCATCTTCTCCGGCTTGATCAGGAACCGTGCCAGCGCCGGCAGCAGCCACAGCGCGCCAAACATGTTCCACAGCAGCATGAAGGTCAGCATCAACCCCATGTCGGCCTGGAACTTGATTGCCGAGAAGATCCAGGTGCACACGCCGATGGCCAGGCACAAACCAGTGAACAACACGGCTTTACCCGTCGAACGCAGGGTCTGGTAATAGGCTTCCTGCAACGGCAACCCGGCACGCAGGAAGCTTTCCAGCCGGCTGTAGATGTAGATGCCGTAATCCACGCCAATCCCCACACCCAGCGCCACCACCGGCAAGGTCGCTACCTTCACCCCGATGCCCATGTAGGCCATCAGTGCATTGCCCAGCACCGAGGTCAGTACCAGCGGCAGGACGATGCACAGGGTGGCGGCGAACGAGCGGAAGGTGATCAGGCACATCACCGCCACACAGATGTACACCAGGATCAGGATAGTCAGCTCGGCCGACTTGATCACTTCGTTGGTCGCCGCCTCGATCCCGGCGTTGCCCGCCGCCAGCAGGAACTGCAGGCCTTCCTTGTTGTGGCTGTCGGCAAACGCCTTGGCCACGGCGGTCACCCGCTCCAGGGTCTCGGCCTTGTGGTCGTTGAGAAACACCAGCACCGGCGCCAGCGAGCAGTCACCGTTGTACAGGCCGTCGGCACGGGCGATGGAGTTGTTGAGGATGTCCGGGTTACGCGACAGGGTTTCCCATTTCAGGCTGCCCTCGTTCATGCCCTTGATCACCTGCTTGGACACGGTCACCAGGGAAATCGCCGACTGCACACCCGGGGTGTTCTGCATGGTCCACATCAGCTCGTCGATAGGCGCCATGGTCGCGTGGACCGAGCACTGCTCGGGCGGGGTTTTGACCATGATCACCAGCACGTCGGAGCTGGTCGAGTAGTTGCTGATGATGAAGCTGTTGTCCTGGTTGTAGCGCGAGTCAGGGCGCAGCTCCGGCGCGCCTTGGTCGAGGTCGCCGATCTTCAGGTTCTGGCTGTACCACAGCCCACCGGCGAAGGCGACCAGCGCCAGGGTGACAGACACCGGCGCCACCTTGGCACTGGCAAAATTCGATAGCAGGCGCCAGAAGGGGTGCTCGCGGGTCGCGTCCTTCTTGCTGCGCTCGATGGCCTTCTTGCTGATGCCGACATAGGAAATGGCCACTGGCAGCAGAATCAGGTTGGTGAACACGATCACCGCCACGCCGATGGAGGCGCCGATGGCCAATTCGCGAATCACCCCGATATCGATGATCAACAGAGTGATGAAGCCCACCGCGTCGGCAAGGATGGCGATCATCCCCGGCAGGAACAGCTGGCGGAAGGTGCGCCGGGCCGCCGTGAGGGCGTTGTCAGCGTCACTCGACTGCAAGGCGATGCCGTTGATCTTCTGCACCCCGTGGGAAATGCCGATGGCGAAGATCAGGAACGGCACCAGCATCGAGTATGGGTCCAGCCCAAAGCCCACCGCATGCATCAGCCCCAGCTGCCAGACCACCGCCACCAAGGTAGTGATGAGCACGGCGATGGTGCTGCGTATGCACCAGGTGAACCAGTACAACAGCACCCAGGTAATGGCCAGGGCGACGCCGAAGAACATCGCCACCATCACCAGGCCATCGATCAGGTCACCGACCTTCTTGGCGAAGCCGACAATGTGGATTTTCACATTGGGGTTCTGCGCCTGGAACTTGTCGCGGATCTTCTCTTCCAGCAGGTGCGAGAACTGCTGGTAGTCCAGCTTCACCTGCTTGCCTGGGTCCTGCGGGTCGGGGTAGCTCTCCAGCAGCGGCACGTCGACGATGCTCGACTTGAAGTTGTTACCCACCAGGCGCCCCACCTGGCCGGACTTGAGCACGTTGTCGCGCAGGGTGTCGAGGCTGTCCTGCGAACCGTTGTAGGTGTTGGGGATCACCTCGCCACCGGAAAAGCCCTCCTCGGTTACCTCGCTCCAGCGCACGCTGGGGCTCCACAGTGACTTCAGCCCGGCACGGTCGACGCCGGGGATGTAGAACACCTCGTCATGGACCTGGCGCAGGGTCTCCATGTAGTCCTTGTCGAAGATGTCGCCATTCACCGCCTCCACCGAAATGCGCACGGTGTTACCCAGGTTGGCGAGGTCGTTACGGTGCTCCATCATCTGCTCGATGAACGGGTGCTGCAGCGGGATCATCTTCTCGAAACTGGTGGACGGGCGAATCTGCGTCGCCTGCCAGAACAGGAAAATGCTCACCAGCACACACAGGGCGATGACCACGGGGCGGTTGTTGAAGATCAGGCGCTCAAGCAGCGTGGCCTTGTCCTGGTGGTGCGGGTGCATGGTAATGCTCTCCCTGCTGGTCATCGGCTCACCCCTTCGGCACCCTGGGCATCCGCCAGGTGTACGCCGCCCTGCCCCACCAGCAGCAGGCCGCCATTGGCCAGGCCGCTGACGCCAGCCAGGGCGATGCGGTCGGCGCGGTTGTACACGCTGAAGGTCTGGCCGCCATCGGTACTGCGCAGCACACTGCCGCCGTTGCCGACCAGCACCAAGGTGCCATCATCGAGAAGCGTAGCGCTTGCCAGGCCGAATTCGAGGTTGCCGCGCGCGACCTTGAGTTCGATCGGCTGCCAGCTGTCACCAAAATCGGTGGAACGGAACAGGTTGCCGCGCAGGCCGTAGGCCAGCAAGGCGTGCGCCTGGGCGGTGCCGATCACACCGAACAGCGAGCCCTCGTAGGGGCCCTGCACCTTGGCCCAGGTCTGGCCGTTGTCGGCGGAGCGGAACATGCCGCCCTGCTCGCCTACGATGAACAGGCCGGCATCCCGCACACGGGCAATACCGTTCAGGTGCAACTGGTCAGGGTTGTCCAGGCGCTCGGCCACGTCCTGCCAGTGCTGCCCGCCGTCGGTGGTTTCCATCAAGGCGCCATAGGCCCCTACGGCAAAGCCGTGCTGCGCATCGAGGAAAGCGATATCGAGCAAGGGTGCTTCACGGGCGAGGTCTTCGAACTGCTTGGTCCAGGTTGCGCCGCCGTCGCTGCTGACGAGGATCTGCGCATCATGGCCGACCGCCCAGCCGCGCTTGTCATCGAGGAAGAACACGGCGGTGAGCAACTGCCGGGTGGGTACACGAGCCTGGGTCCAGGTATTGCCCTGGTCGTCGGAGAACAGAATATGGCCGCGATCACCCACCACCACCAGGCGCTTGCCGGCATGGGTGGCGCCGATCAGCAGGCTTTGGCTGGCCTTGGCAGATTCGGTGGAGTATTCGTCGACAGCGGCGGCCTGGGCACTGTCGGCCCACACCCCCAATGCCAGTGCCAGCAATGCGCTGGCCGCCAATGGCCAGGCACCACGCCTGGCCGGCGCCCGTAGCTGTTCCCTCATGACTGCCCCCTTGTTGTGTTCTTGTTGGTGGGTCAATGCATTGCAGGTACTGCAAAAAGCCTGATCTAGAGGCCTGCAATAGCTTGAGGGGATCGTAGCGGGGATGTCTGCGCGATTACAACGGGCGGGGTGTTATGTTTTGTTGTCGGCCCAAAAAGCTTCGCGGGTCAACCCGCTCCCACAGGTGCTACACCGTCCATGAAAGCGGTGAAGTACCTGTGGGAGCGGGTTTACCCGCGAAGAGGCCGGCACTGACTACAGAAAACTCAAGCCAGGCTCTTGCTCACCACTTCATACACATCGCTGGACAGCTCACCCGAAGCCAGAATCCGCTCCAGCTCGCCCCTCATCAGCGCCTGACGCGCATCGTCATATTTGCGCCAGCGGGTCAGCGGCGCCAGCTGACGCGAGGCGATCTGCGGGTTCAGCGCATTCAGCTCGATCACCAGGTCCGCGAGGAAGCGATAGCCCGAACCATCGGCGGCATGGAAGTTGATCAGGTTCTGCCCGGCAAAGGCCCCAATCAGCGCACGCACCTTGTTCGGGTTTTTCAGGGTGAACGCCGGGTGCTGCATCAACGCCTTGACCCGTGCCAACCCGCCCGGCAGTGTGCTGGCCGCCTGCACGCTGAACCACTGATCCATGACCAGCGGGTTGTCCTTGAAGTGCTCGGCAAAGGCTTCCAGGGCCTTGGCCCGCTCGGCTTCGAACGGCGAGTTGACCAGCACCGCCAAGGCCGTGAGGCGTTCGGTCATGTTGTCGCACTGATCGAACTGTTCCAGGGTCGCTTCCAGCACCTGCGGCTTGCCGCTCTGCATCAGGTACGACAGGGCAATGTTCTGCAGGCTACGGCGGGCGAAGTGCTCGGCAGAGGCCACGTAGGCGGTGCCGCGCGACACTTCACGGTGGGCCTGATAGCGCGCCCACAAGGCGTCGAACAGCTGCTCGGCGATCTGCTGGCGGGCGAACTCGCGGGCTGCGTGGATGGCGTCCACGTCGGCCACCTGGCTGATCTCGGTGAGGTACGCCTCGCCCGGCAACGAAAGCATTTCGGCAACCATGGCCGGGTCCAGCGACGCGTTACCCAGCACGGTGCCCAGGGCCGTGATCAGGCGCTGGTCGAGTTTCAGGGCTTCGCCGCGTTGATGCTGGCCGATCAGCTCCTGCAACACCTGTACCGACAGTTGCTGCCCCGCTTCCCAGCGGTTGAAACCGTCGCTGTCGTGCTGCATCAGGAACATCAGCTGGTCGCGGTTGTAAGGGAAGCTGAGCTTCACCGGTGCGCTGAAGCCGCGCAGCAGCGAGGGCAGCGGCTTGGCCTGGATACCCTCGAAGGTGAAGGTCTGCTCGCCCTCGGTCACCGACAGCACACGGCTGGTACCGCCAGCTGCCGGCTCACCGGCCAGACGCAGCGGCAGGTCATTGCCTTGAGCGTCCAGCAGGCCCAGCTCGACCGGGATCACGAACGGAAGCTTTTCGGCCTTGTCCGGGGTTTGCGGGCAGCTCTGGCGGAAGGTCAGGCTGTAGGTTTGTGCAACTGCGTCATAGCTTTCGCTCACGTCCAGACGCGGGGTACCGGCCTGGCTGTACCAGCGCTTGAACTGGGTGAAGTCCACACCGTTGGCGTCTTCCATGGCCTTGATGAAATCATCGGTGGTCACCGCTTGGCCATCGTGACGCTCGAAATACAGGTCGCTGCCCTTGCGGAAGCCGTCGGCGCCCAGCAGGGTACGGACCATGCGCACCACTTCGGCGCCCTTCTCGTACACCGTCAGGGTGTAGAAGTTGGAAATTTCGATGAAGCTGTCCGGGCGCACCGGATGGGCCATGGGGCCAGCGTCTTCGGCGAACTGGTGGGTGCGCAGGTAGGCGACGTCTTCGATGCGCTTGACCGTGCGCGAGTTCATGTCGGCACTGAACTCGGCATCGCGGAACACCGTGAAGCCTTCCTTGAGCGACAGCTGGAACCAGTCACGGCAGGTGACACGGTTGCCCGACCAGTTGTGGAAGTACTCGTGGGCGACCACGCCTTCGACGCGCTGGTGCGCGGCATCGGTGGCGGTTTCGGCACGGGCCAGCACACAGCTGGAGTTGAAGATGTTCAGGCCCTTGTTTTCCATGGCGCCCATGTTGAAGTCGTTGACCGCGACGATCATGAAGATGTCCAGGTCATACTCACGGCCGTAGACTTCTTCGTCCCAACGCATGGACTTCTTCAGGCTGACCATGGCGTGGTCGCACTTGTCGAGGTTTTCGGGTTCGACATAGATGCGCAGCATCACATCACGGCCAGACTGACGCGTAAACGTGTCCTCGACGCACCACAGGTCACCGGCCACCAACGCGAACAGGTAGGCCGGCTTCTTGAACGGGTCTTCCCAGGTGGCCCAGTGGCGGCCGTCCTCGGCCGGCCCGCTGCCCGTTGGGTTGCCGTTGGACAACAACACCGGGTAGCGATGCTGCTCGGCGATCACCGTGGTGGTGAAGGTGCTCATCACGTCCGGGCGGTCGAGGTAGTAGGTGATCTTGCGGAAGCCCTCGGCCTCGCACTGGGTGCAGAACATCTTGCCGGACTTGTACAGGCCTTCCAGCGCAGTGTTGCGCTCAGGGTGGATCTTCACGCTGGTGTCGAGGGTGAAGCGTTCGGCCTTGGGATGGACGGTCAGGCTGTCGGCATCGACCTGGTAGTCGCCCGACTGCAGTTCCTGGTCGTCCAGCGAGGCACGCAGCAGTTCCAGCTGCTGGCCGTCTAGCACCAAAGGCGGCAGGCCGGCACCGCGTGCCGGGTTGCGGCGCATGACCAGTTGCGCGTGGACCAGGGTGTGGTCCTCGAACAGCTCGAAAGTCAGGTGCGTCTCGTCGATCAGGTACTCGGGCGCCTGGTAATCCTTCAGGTAGATCACTTGCGGTTGTTCGGTACGCATGTGCAGGTCCTTTTTACTGGAGCACGGCCAACTGGTAGGCCGTGTACTTGCGAATATTGATCACCCCGGTGTCAAAGATCAGATACTGGCCCTTGATGCCCAGCAGCGTGCCTTCGGCCACCGGGTCCTTGTCGAGGTTGAAGCTGACGATCTTTTTCGGGTAGGCCTCGACCGGGTAGTTCATCTGCACCACTTCGGCGTCGGGCAGCGGCTGAATCGCCTGCAGGCCAAAGCGCCCGTGCAGCTCGCGCAAGCCGTCGGCGCAGGCGTCGAAGATCTGCTCACGAATGGCGGGCAGGTCGAGCACCTCGGCATCGCCTTTGAGCAGCGTGCGCCAGTTGGTGCGGTCTGGCACCTGGCTGCGCAGTACATCTTCCACCAGGCCTGATTGCTGACGGGTGGCCACACGCATGATCGGCAGGGCCTGGCTGGCGCCCTGGTCGAGCCAGCGAGTGGGCAGCTGGGTGGCGCGGGTGATGCCGACCTTGATCCCCGACGAGTTGGCCAGGTAGACCACGTGGTCGGTCATGCAGAATTGTTCGCCCCACGACGGTTCGCGGCAGGTGCCGGCATCGTAGTGACATTTTTCCGGGGCCATGATGCACAGGTCACACTGGGCCAGCTTGGTCATGCACGGGTAGCAGTAACCCTGGCTGAAACTGGTCTTGGTGCGCTTGCCGCAATGGCTGCAGTGAATGGCGCCGAGGTATTCCAGGCGCAGGCGCTGGCCGATCAGCGGGTTGACTGGCACCTGCGTGTCATCCAGCCGGAAGCTGTATTGCACCACGGGTGCCTGCAGGCTTACTGCCATCTTGCTCAACGAGCCACGAGCGAGTTCGATCAATGTACCGAGTCCGACTTGAACAGAATGTTGGCGATCGGCGCAGACTTCGATGCGCATTCCTGCGGGCCCATGTAACCGGTGCGCTGCTCTTCGGGCAGGTTTTTCATCTCCCAGGCGATGACCGCCTGCAGCGACAGCTCTTTCTGCTCGGCCGTGAGCTTGCGGCCATCCGACCATTTGCCGATTTCCACGGCCAGTTTCAGGCTTTCGTAGATTTCCGGGGTGATGTTTTCAATCATTTGCGCGAAAGTGGACATAGTGTCTCCTGATTCAAGCCGACAGTTTACGCCGGGCCAGCGCCCCACCCAAGAGCCCGGTCAGGCATCCGATGAGCAACCCACCAACATGGGCAGCGTTGGCGATCTGGCCAAGGCCCAGGGTGCCGACCACGCCGGTCAGGCACACCACCAGCCAGACCAGCATCATCACCAGTACGCCCTTGGGCAGGTTGAAGTGACGGTTGGGCGCCAGCCACTGGTACAGCCAGATATGCCCGAGCAAGCCGTACAGCACGCCGGACAGGCCGCCGAACAGGCTCGGCCCGCTGGTGTAGTGCTGGGCCAGGTTGGACACCAGGCTGAACAGCAAGGTCAGGCCCAGCAGCATCCACGGGCCCTGGCGCAACTCGATGCGCTTGCCCAGCTCCCAGTACCACAGGCTGTTCATGGCCAGGTGCAGCACGCCAAAGTGCAGCAGCATGGGTGATACCAGGCGCCACCACTGGCCTTGGTCCAGGACTTGCGCCAGCGAGCTGAAGTACAGGTAGTCGCCCTGGACGCGGAAGTCGAGGAAGGTAAACCAACTGATGGTGGTGAAATTGTCGCCCAGGCTGGTGAGGCCGGCGACGATGAAGCACAGCAGCAGCGTGAGGGTGGTGATCTTGCAGGCTTTGGCCTGCTGCACCAGGGAGGGTTGTGTGGGGCCGTTCGCAGGCCCCGCTCCCACAGGTTGCTCCACCGCCTGGAGGTCGGCGTTGCCGTCGGGGTAGCGCTGGTAGAGTTGCAGCACGTCTTCGGCAAGGGTGTCGGGGGCCCAGAGCACTTGGACATCGCCCTCCTCGCTGACCCGGTGCGGCACCTGCAGACGTTGCAGCAGGTGGACGAAGCCGCTGAGGTCAACCGACAGCGGCAGGCGCATCACTTCGATAATATTCATTGGTTGGCCTGTGGGCGGTCGACGTCGACCCAGACGAACTTGTGCGGGTCAATGCGGGTTTCATCATCCAGCCGGTAGGCGGCCAGTTTGCCGTAGAGCACGGCACTGTAGTCCAGGCAGGCCAGGTTGGCGCGGATCGGCGCTGGGCGGCCGCTGCGCCAGTAATGGCCCACGAACAGCAAGGGCTCGTCTTCGGCATAGCGCAGCAAAGCGTTCTTCTGGCTGTGGCTGAGCGGGGTACTGGCTACCTCCTCGGGCAAGGCATCGGGCTGGAACACGATGTCGCCATAGGTTTGCGGGTCTTCTTCCCAGAACTTGGTGCGGAAGAACGCGCGGGTCAGGCCGTCGCCGCCGGTCAGCGTCAGGCCGTCCGGCAGGCGCATGTCGGTGCCACGCAACAGGCGGTTGCACACCGTGTCGGCAAAACTGCCACTGACTGCCGAGGCCTGGATGAAGTGTTCATCGATGCGCCCGTCGGGGTATTGCTGGCGCAGCGGCTCGATCAACCGCGGGTCCCAGCAGGCGTGCACCAGGCGGAAGCGCCCGGCATCGATGAACAGCGGCAGCTGGTAGAACCAGTTGACGAAATCGTGCCAGTCGCCGGGGTGGTGGGCGAACTGGGTGAGGGTTTCGTCAATCAGCCGGGCGTGGCGTGGCGTGTGCTCGCGCACATAGGCCTTGCCGCTGCCGGGCAGTGCCGGGGTGACCCAGCCCAGGGCGTTATATTCGTGGTTGCCCATGATGCAGAACGCCTGGCCGGCCTCGACCATATCATGGACGATGTGCAGCGCCTCGCGAATGCGTGGCCCGCGGTCGACGATATCGCCCAGAAACAGCGCGAGGCGCCGCGGGTGGCGCCACACGCCGGCCACACGCTTGTAACCGAGGGCGTCGAGCAGGCGTTCAAGGGTCAGTGCACAGCCGTGTACGTCACCGATGATGTCGAAACTTCGCGCCGGATCGAGCATCAGTCGTCCCTGCTCCCCAGGCGGCTGCCCCAACCGAGCTTGGTGCGGCAGACCTCGTAGTAATTGTGGTCCAGCGGGTGAATCAGGCGCAGCTTCTGCGGCTTCTTGCTCACCGTGATGGTGTCGCCGGGGGCGCAGGTGAAGTGGTTCTGGCCGTCACAGGACACTTGCGGGTAGATCTGCAGGTCCTTGGACACCACGATCTTCAGCTCGCTGTTGCCGTCGACCACGATCGGCCGGCCCGACAAGGTGTGCGGGTACATCGGCACGATGACGATGGCGTCGAGCTTGGGGTGCATGATCGGGCCGCCGGCCGACAGCGCGTAGGCAGTGGAACCGGTGGGCGTGGCGACGATCAGGCCGTCGGCCTTCTGGCTGCAGACGAACTGGCCGTCGATGTAGATTTCGAACTCGATCATGCGCGTGGACTTGCCTGGGTGCAGCACCACGTCGTTCAGCGCATCACCCTGGCCAATGGCCTCGTGATGGCGACGCACCTCGGCCTGCAGCAGGAAGCGGTTTTCCACCAGGTAGTGGCCGTCGAGCACTTCGGCAACTTTCTCTTCCAGCTCGTCAGGGCGGATGTCGGTGAGGAAGCCCAAATTGCCACGGTTGATGCCCAACACCGGAATGTTGTGCCGGGCCAGGGCGCGGGCGGCGCCCAACAGGCTGCCGTCGCCGCCGACCACGATGACCAGGTCGCAGACCTCGCCCAGCAGCTTGCGGGTAGAGGTTTGCAGGCCATGGCCGGGTAGCACTTCGGCAATGGTGTCCTCGAGGATCACATGCAAGTGGCGATCGAGGAGGAATTTTTTCAGTCGGCGAATGGTGTCGAGCACCTGCGAGCTGCCAAGGCGGCCGATGATACCGATATTGCGAAATTGCTCCATGGGGCTCCTGCGGGGCTCTGCGACGGGTGACGATGGCCCGATTATGGGCGAAACCACCGGGTAGCGGCAAACCGGCTATGCTCGCAGGATGATGCCATTCGCCCTGCTCATCGACCTGCCCCGGCAGTTACGCCGCCCCGCCGTGCGCGACCTGGCCTGGGCGCTGCTGTCGCCGCCCCTGCTCAGCACCCCGCCCTGCCCCCAGCGCCACCCGCTGACGGGCAGCCTCTGGGCGCAGCAGCCGCAGCGTCTCGAGGGCTGGTTGCGAGCGCTGGATGCCGACGATCGCCCGCTGCAAGCGTGGCTGGCAAAGCTTGGCAGCCGACGGCTGGGGCATTACTACGAACGGCTGTGGCAATTTGCCCTGGGCCAGGCGCCCGGCATCGAACTGTTGGCGGCCAACCTGCCGATTCGTGACGCGGGGCGCACCTTGGGCGAGCTGGACGTGGTGCTGCGCGATCGCGACGGTGTGCACCACCTGGAACTGGCGATCAAGTTGTACCTGGGGCCGCAAGACGCCGGGCACGACCCGCATGCCTGGCTGGGACCTGGGTGCCATGACCGGCTGGGGAGCAAACTTGCGCACCTGACGGGGCACCAGTTGCCCATGTCGAACGGCGCGCACAGCCGCGAGCTGTTGGCGCGGTTGGGGGTTGAGCAGGTGCAGGCACACGTGTGGCTGGGTGGCTACCTGTTCTATCCATGGCCTGGCCATGCCGAGCCACCCGCGGGCGCCAACCCGCAGCACTTGCACGGGCGCTGGGTGCGCCGGCGGGACTGGGTCATGGCAGAGGGTGAACATTGGCAGCCCTTGCAGCGGCATGCCTGGCTGGCACCTGCGCGGGTCGAGGCAGGTGAAGGCTGGACGGTGGAGCAGTTTGCGGCCTGGTTGCATGTGCTGGAGCGGCAGGCGCCGGCGCAGTTGCTGGTGAGGTTGGAGGCTGATGCCGAGGGTGCCTGGCAGGAGGTGGAGCGGGTGTTTCTGGTGGCTGATGACTGGCCGCACGTGCCCGGTGCCTGATGTTACCTGTACCGGGCCTATCGCCGGCAAGCCAGCTCCCACTGCACAGGCCCCAGGCTCAGCATCGTCCCTGTGGGAGCTGGCTTGCCGGCGATAGGGCCGGTGCTGGCAACACAATTTTCACAGACCTAGCGCAAAGATTTATTTCTGGTAACCACTACAGTGGTACCTGAGCGCCAGCAAGAGCGCCATTTTGACCTGATGACGAGGACCGATCATGGTTTCATCCAACCCCGCGACCCATTACGCACGCGTGTCCATCGCCCTGCATTGGCTGATGCTGGTGCTGCTGGCCGCTGTTTATGCGCTCATCGAACTGCGTGGCCTGTTCCCCAAGGACAGCGCCGAACGCAATCTGATGAAAGACCTGCACTTCATGCTCGGGCTCAGCGTGTTCGTGCTGGTCTGGCTGCGCCTGGCCATGCGCCTGAGCCGCCCTACCCCGCCCATCGTGCCCAAGCCGCCGGCCTGGCAGACCGGGCTTGCGCACCTGATGCACCTGGCGCTGTACCTGCTGATGATCGGCATGCCACTGGCCGGCTGGCTGATCCTCAGCGCCGCCGACAAACCTGTGCCGTTCTTCGGCCTGGAGCTGCCACACCTGATTGGCCCGGACCCGGACCAGGCCAAGTTCATCAAAGGCTGGCATGAACGCGTGGGCAGTTGGGGCTACTGGTTGATCGGCCTGCACGCCCTGGCCGGGCTGTATCACCACTACGTGCAGCGCGACAACACGCTGCTGCGCATGCTGCCCTTCAAGTAACCGCGCCGGCCCTGCAGGCCACCGGTATGCACAACGATCAGGCGGGTGCCGGGCGCAAACAGCCCGGCCTCGACCTGATCACGCAGGGCCAGCAGGGCCTTGCCGGTGTACAGGGCCTCGAGCGGTACACCACTGTGCTGCTCGCACCCGGCAATGAAGGCCAGCAGCTCATCGTCGAATTTGCCAAAACCGCCACGGCACGCATCGTGTAGCTGGTAGCCGTGTGTACCGGCCAATGCTGCCACCGTCTCCGGCACGCCATGATCCCTGGGCACGGCCAATGCGCCATGTACGACATGCGCACCCGCCTCGGCCAGCACCAGGCCGGCCAGGGTAGTACCGGTTCCAGCAGCCAGCCACCAGGCATCGTAGCCCGACCAGCCCAATGCCGTGAGCTGCGAACGCGCCTGCTGCATGATCAGCGCACAGCCCTGTGCACCAGCCGGGCCGCCGCCGCCTTCGGGGATGCAATGCCAGCCTGGGTAGCGTGACTGCCAGGGGCCCCAGAATCCGGTTTCGTTGCGCGCGCGGTAGCCGCCGTAGCCGAGCCAGTGCAGCTCCATGCCCAACGCCTGAAGGTCACGCACCGTAGGTGTTTCCTGAACGTGGCCCCGCAGCAGGCCGGCGGTGGCGAAGCCGAAGCGCTTGCCGGCGGCGGCCAGGGCGTGCAAGTGGTTGGAGTGATTGCCGCCAAGGCTGATCAGGCCCGGGGCTTTGCTGACGCTGGCTTGCTGCAGGTGAAGGCGAAGCTTGAACCACTTGTTGCCGCTGACCAGTGGGTCGATCAGGTCCAGCCGCAGGATGGCGGCCTCGACATTGGCAGTTGCCAGCCAAGGCAGGTTCAGGGGTTGCAGGGGCGCTTGAGGGAGGTCGAAAAGCATCGTGCGAGTTTACCAGCGAAATCCTGGGGCTGCTTTGCAGCCCCAGCGATCTCAGAGTTCCGCCGCCAACCTCGAACCTTGGTTGATCGCCCGTTTGGCATCCAGCTCGGCCGCCACATCAGCCCCGCCAATCAGGTGCACCGACTGCCCCGCCGCCACCAGGCCGTCCTGCAATTCGCGTAGCGGATCCTGGCCAGCGCAGATCACCACGTTATCCACCGGCAGCACCTGCGGCTCGCCGTCGGCCACACGAATGTGCAAACCGGCATCGTCGATACCCAGGTACTCGACACTGTTAAGCATCTGTACCCGCTTGTTCTTCAACCCGGTGCGGTGAATCCAGCCCGTCGTCTTGCCCAGGCCATCACCCACCTTGGACTTCTTGCGCTGCAACAGGTACACCTGCCGCGCCGGCGCATGAGGCTCGGCCTTGATCCCGGCCACACCGCCACGCGCCTCAAGACGGGTATCGATGCCCCACTCCTGCCAGAACGCCTCACGGTCCTGGCTGGTGGCCACGCCTTGGTGCACGAGGTATTCGGAGACATCGAAGCCGATACCACCCGCACCAATGACCGCGACCGCCTTGCCTACCGGCTTGCGTTCAAGCAGCACGTCCAGGTAGCTGAGCACCTTGGCATGCTCAACACCGGGAATGGCCGGGGTACGCGGTGCGATGCCAGTGGCCAGGATGATTTCGTCGTAGCCGCCGCTCACCAGCGCCTGCACGTCGACACGGGTATTCAGGCGCAGGTCCACGCCCGTGCTCTTCACCTTGTTGCGAAAGTAGCGCAGGGTTTCAAAGAATTCTTCCTTGCCCGGCACCCGCTTGGCCACGTTGAACTGCCCCCCGATTTCGCTTGCGCCGTCAAACAGGGTCACCGCGTGGCCCCGCTCGGCCGCCACGGTGGCCGCAGCCAGGCCAGCCGGGCCGGCGCCGACCACGGCAATGCGCTTCACTGCCCGCACGGGCAGGTAGTTGAGCTCGGTTTCGTGGCAGGCACGCGGGTTGACCAGACAACTGGTCAGCTTGCCGCCGAAGGTGTGGTCCAGGCAGGCCTGATTACAGCCGATGCAGGTGTTGATCTCATCGGCACGGCCAGCCGCTGCCTTGTTGACGAATTCCGGGTCGGCCAGGAACGGCCTGGCCATTGAAACCATATCCGCATCACCTTCGGCCAATACAGCTTCGGCCACTTCCGGCGTATTGATACGGTTGGTGGTGATCAGCGGAATATTCACCACGCCACGCAGCTTGGCCGTGACCTTGCTGAATGCCGCACGCGGCACCTTGGTGGCGATAGTGGGGATACGCGCTTCGTGCCAGCCGATGCCGGTGTTGATCAAGGTCGCGCCGGCCTGCTCGATGGCTTTGGCCAACAGCTCGATCTCGTCCCAGGTGCTGCCACCCTCAACAAGGTCGAGCATCGACAGGCGGAAGATGATGATGAAATTCGGCCCTACCGCGCCGCGTACCCGGCTGACGATTTCCACCGCCAGGCGCATGCGGTTTTCATAGCTGCCGCCCCAGCGATCGGTGCGGTGATTGGTGTGGGCGGCGAGGAACTGGTTGATGAAGTAGCCTTCCGACCCCATGATCTCGACGCCGTCGTAACCCGCGCGCTGGGCCAGTGCCGCGCAATTGACGAAGTCGGCAATCTGTTTCTCGATGCCCTCCTCGTCCAGCGCCTTGGGCGTGAACGGATTGATCGGCGCCTGGATCGCGCTAGGTGCCACCTGCCGAGGGCTGTAAGCGTAACGCCCGGCATGCAGGATCTGCAGGCACACCTTGCCACCCGCCGCGTGCACGGCTTCGGTGACGATGCGGTGCTTGTCGGCCTCTTCTTCGGTACTGAGCTTGGCCGCGCCGGAATACACCCCGCCTTCATCGTTGGGCGCAATGCCCCCGGTGACCATCAGGCCGACGCCCCCACGGGCGCGCTCGGCAAAGTACGCAGCCATGCGCTCGAAACCACCAGGGCGCTCTTCGAGGCCGGTGTGCATCGAGCCCATCAGGGTGCGGTTGCGCAAGGTAGTAAAGCCCAGGTCCAGCGGGGCGAGCAGGTGCGGGTAGCGGTCGGCAGCCATGGAAAAGTCCCCTGGTGGCGTGATCACGGTATGCGGGCACCTCACTGGTCGGCGGGGCCCGTCGTTTGTCTGTCAGCGAGATTAAACAGCCGTTTGAATGGGCTCAATGATCGAAAATGACAAGTTATTGATCCTGACGTACAGCCGGACTACCCTAGGGAACCCTCGGTTCTCAAGGCCTCGTCCTGTTCCATGCGAAAACTCCTGGCAAGCGCGCTGGCGCTGGTGATGATCGCCTCCCTGTGCGGCTACGGCTTCTGGACCCAGCAGCGCCCAGAAGGCCACTACCTGTCCGACCTGCGCATCGAGCTGGCCCTCAACCATGGCGTGCCGGGCGAGCACGGTAATCTGCTGGGCGTCGAGCCGCTGCTGTACCCGGGCGACTACCAGAACCTGCAACGCCTGCACCGCAAGCTCGCGGCTTATCTGGAGCAAGCCCGCGCGCAAGGGCTGGTGAGCCCGCGCACGGTGGTGGTGCTGCCGGAGCACATCGGCACCTGGCTGTGGGCGCGTGGGGAAAAGAATGAGCTTTATCAAGTCACGCACAGCCGCGAGGCCTTGCAGTGGCTGGAGCTGAGCAACCCGCTGCGCTACGGCCTGGCAATACTCGGCGCAGACGGCGACGACTGGCGCGCTGACGCGCATTTGCGCATGAAGGCCGAGCAAATGGCCGCAGACTATCAGCAGTTGTTCGGCGGGTTGGCCAGGGAGTTCGGCGTCACCCTGGTGGCCGGCTCCATCGTGCTGCCCGCACCCTATGTCAAACAAGGCGTGCTGCATGCCGGCAGTGGCCCGCTGTTCAACAGCAGCCTGGTGTTTGCCGCAGATGGCTCGCTGCTGGGCCAGCCACAGCGCCAACAGTTCCCCGACAGTGAAATCCGCCGCTACGTCCATGATGGCCGCCAGCAACCGCTGCAAGTGGTGCAAACCCCGGCCGGCCGCTTGGGTGTCCTGGTGGGCAGTGACAGCTGGTATCCGCAAAACCATGAGCAACTGGCACAACAAGCGGTACAGCTGATCGCCAACCCGGTGTTCCTCAGCGGCAAGGGTAGCTGGGAAGCGTCATGGCGCGGCAATCGCCACCAGGACGCCAGCGCAGGGCTGGCCCTGCAACGGGGCGAGGTCAGCGAACAGACTGCCTGGCAACGCCTGACCGAGGCAGCCGGGGCCAGCGTCAGCAGCATGAGCGTGTTCATGCGCGGGCAGTTCTGGGAGCAGGCCAGCGACGGCCAGGGCTTTGCCCGACAGTCGGGTGAGTTGCTGACGGGCCCCCCCAGCCCTGGCGCCCGCCTGCTGAATCTGTGGCTGTAGGCTCATGACCCGCCCCCGCGTACGCCTGGGCGACCTTTCGGTAGGCTTTGTCCAGCCGCTGACAGAGGCCCTGCGCGAACTGGGGCACGACCCCGAGCCCCTGCTGCGCCGTTATGGTCTGGGTGCGCCCCGCCTTGCCGAGGCCGGCGCGCGCTTGTCGATCCCCCGTTACATGCACCTGGGCCACGCAGCCATCGAGCTGAGCGGCGAGGCCGCACTGGGCCTGCACATGGGCCGCCTGAGCCGCCTTGCGCATGCCGGCCTGGCCGGGGTCACCGCCGCCCAGGCACCGACACTGGGCGACGCGGCGCGCACCCTGCTGCGCTTCGAGCCACTGTATGCGGCCAACTACCGTGGCCACTCCAGCTTTGAGGAAGACGCCCAAGGCGCCTGGTTGCGTTTCTACTCCATCAGCCCTTACAACGCCTACAACCGCTTCGTGGTCGACTCACTGCTTGCCGGCTGGCTGGCGCAACTTGCCGACCTGGCCGGCACACAGGTGCAGGCCGAGCGCCTGGACATCGAGTTTGCCGCCCCTGCCTACGCCAAGTGTTATCAGGCGCTGTGCAACACACCTGTACAATTCGCGGCCGAGGGCAACCAGCTGCGGCTAAGCCGCGCAACCCTGCAACTGGCCAACCCAAGGCATTGCCCGAGCACCTGGCAGCACCTGCTGCAACTGTGTGAGGCAGAGCTGCTGCAACGCACACGGGTGCGCAGCCTGGGTGAACGCATTACCCACTTGCTGGGCCCGCTGCTCAATGGCGGCCGTGAACCGGACCTGGAAGAAGTGGCGCTGCACTTACAGCTACCGACCTGGACGTTGCGCCGCAAACTCGCCGAAGAAGGCACGCGCTTTCGCGACCTGCTCAACGAAACGCGGCGCGACCTGGCCGAGACCTATATCCGTGACACGGAGCTGGCCTTCGGCGAGATTGCCTATCTGTTGGGGTTTGCTTCGGCCGAGGCCTTCCAGCGCGCATTCAAGCGCTGGACGGGCCTAACGCCGGGGGAGTTCCGCCGCAACCAGCGGCGGGCGGGCTAAAGCTCGGTAGCGTCTTCAGCCGGTTCCGGGGTGTCCAGTTCGTAAGCCTGGGTTTCGAGTAGTTCTTCCTGGTATTCATCCATCGCCCTGCGTCCTCTTTACTCATATTGTCTTCGTAGGTATCGCCTTCAGCCTAAGCAGGTGGGATGAAGGGATGATGACAAGCTTATGAGTGGTAAACGTAGCAGGGGTTCAGGAAGTTATCGCGGGTGTCTGTAACAGGCAAACAGTCAAAGGGAGGGTGACGCGGCCTCGGCAGGCTGGGATTGCTGCTGCACCTGAATAGGCGCAGCTTCGGCCGGCGGCGCCACCGGCTGCGAGCCCTGGCTGTCATCCACCACCGGTGCCGCTGCCGCTTCACTGGCCGGGGCAACGGCCGGCGCAGGTGCATCTTGCGCCTCCGGTGCCGCTTCCGGAGCCGGCGCAGGCGCCACCGGGTTCGCCGCTGCCTGCTCAGGTAACCCCAGTTCTACCGCTGGCTTCGGAACCTTGGGCGCCTCGACCTTGGCTTCTTCAACCTTCTTAGGCTTGGGCTTGGGCAGGTAGCTCTCTACCAAGGCGAAATAACGGTCATAGAACTGCGCTGCCGTCACCGTTTCGCTGGCCACCTTGACCATCGAGTCGTCGCTGGAGCCGATCGGCATCGATACCGAACCCAGTACCCCCACGCCCAGGCTGGCGGAGGTGTTGGATTTTTTCAGCGCGTAACGGTCCTGCAGGGCGTTGGCGAACATGGTCGAGCGCTGTTCGTCGCTCACATCCGGCGCACAGGTCACGTTGAAGCTGATCTGCAGGTGATTCTCGCTGTTCTGCTGGAAGCTCTTGTTGCCCACCACCTGGTTGGCACCGCTGTTGGTAATGATGTAGCCCTGGCTGAGCAAGGCACGCCGGGCGGCCTCGCAAGTGCCGGCATCGCTCACCGGAAAGCTGCGCGAGAAGGTACCCGAGTCATCGAAGTTCTCGTGCTCGTACACGGCAGTCTTTTTCGAGGAACAACCGGCCACCCCCGCCAGCACCAGGGCCAGCCCGAGCGCACCAAAGACGGAAGATCTGGTCATTGCGAATTCCGGGTAAGTCGAGAAGGTGCCTATTGTGCAACACAGCAGGCAGGCACAGGAACCACTGGTCGGTGAAGAGTCTGTCAGGTTGGTGTAAAAATGGGTAAAGACAGGTTTTCAGCCGCAGAAACAAAAAAAGCGACCCTAAGGTCGCTCTTTTTGTGCTTCAAGGCGTTCAAAGGGGCCTTGAGGCAAAGATGGCGCAGCGGACGGGACTCGAACCCGCGACCCCCGGCGTGACAGGCCGGTATTCTAACCGACTGAACTACCGCTGCGTATCATTCAGGCTTTCACCCGATTGAAACCTGGGTCTACCCTTCCGGCGCCAAGGCCTCAGGGCAGGCACAAAAAAAGCGATAACATGATCGCTTCTCTTGTGTTTGCTTCAAGGTGTTCTAGGGACCTTGAAGCGAAGATGGCGCAGCGGACGGGACTCGAACCCGCGACCCCCGGCGTGACAGGCCGGTATTCTAACCGACTGAACTACCGCTGCGTATCGTTCAGGCTTGCACCTGATTGAAACTAGGATCAGCCAAAGACAATTTGCCTTGTGGCTTCAGACCGGTGCAAAGCACCCATCTGTTACTGAAAAATGGCGCAGCGGACGGGACTCGAACCCGCGACCCCCGGCGTGACAGGCCGGTATTCTAACCGACTGAACTACCGCTGCGCAGTGCGTTCCTCTCTGGCCATGGGCTTCTTGCGAAACCTTGCACCAGGAACTTCTCAGGAAGTGGTGGGTGATGACGGGATCGAACCGCCGACCCTCTGCTTGTAAGGCAGATGCTCTCCCGGCTGAGCTAATCACCCTCGCGATGTTGCTTGTTGCGTTTGCTTCGCTGAGGCCGCGAAATTTACGCAGATGGCGAAGCTAAGTCAATAGCCCCATTGAATTTTTTTCAAAAAGGGCAAAATAGTGCGCTTGCCTGTACGGGCCCCTTCGCGGGTAAACCCGCTCCCACAGGTACGGCACAGGTCTTTAGCACTGCGCTGTACCTGTGGGAGCGGGTTCACCCGCGAAGAGGCCCGTAAATGATAAGCAGAATGTTCAGGTGTAGATCATCTTGCGGGTCATGCCGCCGTCGACCACAAACTCCTGGCCAGTGACAAACGCCGCCTGGCGCGACAACAGCCAGGCAACCATGGCCGCCACATCTTCCACGGTGCCCACCCTGCCCGTCGGGTGCTGGGCATGATCGGCGTCGGTCAACGGCTCGGCGCGGCGCTGCGACGGGTCACGGGCATCGATCCAGCCCGGGCTTACCGCATTGACACGAATCTCCGGGCCCAGGCTCATGGCCAGGGCATGGGTCAAGGCCACCAGGCCGCCCTTGCTCGCCGCGTAGGCCTCCGTATCGGGCTCGGACTGCCGCGCCCGGGTGGAGGTAAGGTTGACGATCGCCCCGTTGTGCGCACGCAGGTACGGCGCACAATGCTTGGCCAGCAGCATCGGGCCATTGAGGTTGACCGCCAGCACCCGGTTCCATTGCGCCAGGCTCAGGCTTTCCAGCGTCTGGTTGTGCGGATTGGCGATGGCCGCATTGCACACCAGCGCGTCCAGCCGACCAAACTGCCCGAGCACTTCAGACACCCCGGCACTGACCTGGGCCTCGTCGGCAACGTCCATGGTAATGAACCAGGCGTTGTCGCCCAAGGCCTTGGCCACTTTGCTGCCACGCTGCCGGTCGAGGTCGCTCAGCACCACCTGCCAGCCTTCACAGACCAGCCAAGCGGCAATGCCCAAGCCGATGCCGCGCGCGGCACCGGTGACCAAGGCTACCCGGCCATTGTGGCCCGGGGTACTGCCGCGGATTTCGATCACAGTGCGGCCAGCCCGCGTGCAAGGTCGGCCTGCAGGTCGGCCACATCTTCCAGGCCCACGGCAACGCGGATCAGGCTGTCGCGGATACCGGCGGCTTCACGCTCCTGCGCCGACAAGCGGCCGTGGGAGGTGGTGGCCGGGTGAGCGATGGTGGTCTTGCTGTCACCCAGGTTGGTGGTGATGGAAATCACCCGGGTCGCGTCGATAAAGCGCCAGGCGCCCTCTTTGCCGCCCTTGACCTCGAAGCTGACCACCGCACCAAAGCCACTCATCTGGCGCTTGGCCAGCTCGTGCTGCGGATGACTGGGCAGGCCGGCGTAGTGCACCTTCTCCACGCCATCCTGCTGCTCCAGCCATTCGGCCAGGGCCTGGGCGCTTTCGCAGTGCGCACGCATGCGCAGGCGCAAGGTTTCCAGGCCCTTGGTGAAGATCCAGGCATTGAACGGGCTGAGCGTTGGGCCTGCGGTGCGCAGGAAGCCCACCACTTCTTTCATCTGTTCGGCACGGCCGGCAACCACGCCACCCATGCAGCGGCCCTGGCCGTCGATGAACTTGGTGGCCGAGTGGAACACGATGTCGGCACCCAGCTTCAGCGGCTGCTGCAACGCAGGGGTGCTGAAGCAGTTGTCCACCACCAGCATGGCACCGCGGGCATGGGCGATTTCACTGAGCGCGGTGATATCGACCAGCTCGGCCAGCGGGTTGGACGGCGACTCGACGATCAGTAGCTTGGTATTGGCCTTGATGGCCTTTTCCCAGCCACCGAGGTCGACCAGCGGCACGTAGTCCACCTGCACACCAAAGCGCTTGAAGTACTTCTCGAACAGGCTGATGGTCGAGCCGAATACGCTCTGCGATACCAGCACGTGGTCACCGGCACTGCACAGCGACATTACCACGGCCAGGATCGCCGCCATGCCGGTGGAAGTGCCCACGGCCTGCTCGGCGCCTTCCATGGCCGCCAGGCGCCCCTCAAAGGCGCGCACCGACGGGTTTGTGTAACGCGAATAGACGTTGCCCGGTGTTTCACCGGCAAAGCGCGCGGCCGCATCGGCGGCCGTGCGGAACACGTAGCTGGAGGTCAGGAACAGCGCTTCGCTGTGCTCGCCCTCAGGTGTACGGTGTTGACCGGCGCGCACCGCCAGGGTGTCGAAACCGACACCCTCGAGGTCGCTGTCCAGTCGCCCGGCATCCCATTGATCCGTCATGCCGTCGCTCCCTGAATCAGTTGTTGTAGAGGTCGATGATCGCGCTGACGGCCTGGTTCTTGACCTTGGCCAGGTCATTACGGGCCTGCTCGATACGCTCGAGGTAGGCATCGTCGATATCGCCGGTGACGTACTCACCGTTGAACACCGCGCAATCGAAGTGATCGATCTTGATCTTGCCGCCACCGACCGAGTCAATCAGGTCTGGCAAGTCCTGATAGATCAGCCAATCGGCACCAATCAACTCGGCCACTTGTTCGGTGGTACGGTTGTGGGCGATCAGTTCGTGAACACTCGGCATGTCGATGCCGTAGACGTTGGGGTAGCGCACCGCAGGGGCTGCGGAACAGAAGTAGACATTCTTGGCACCGGCTTCACGGGCCATCTGGATGATCTGCTTGCAGGTGGTGCCGCGCACGATCGAGTCGTCCACCAGCATCACGTTCTTGCCGCGGAATTCCAGTTCGATGGCGTTGAGCTTCTGGCGTACCGATTTCTTGCGCGCGGCCTGGCCGGGCATGATGAAGGTACGGCCGATGTAGCGGTTCTTGACGAAGCCTTCGCGGAACTTGACGCCCAGCCGGTTGGCCAGTTCCAGCGCAGCAGTGCGGCTGGTGTCCGGGATCGGGATGACCACGTCGATATCATGCTCTGGGCGCTCGCGCATGATCTTGTCGGCAAGCTTCTCCCCCATGCGCAGACGGGCCTTGTACACCGAAATACCGTCGATGATCGAGTCTGGGCGGGCCAGGTAGACGTGCTCGAAAATGCACGGCTGCAGTTTTGGCGATTCGGCGCACTGCTTGGTGAACAGCTGGCCTTCTTCGGTGATATACACCGCTTCGCCCGGCGCCAGGTCGCGGATCAGGGTAAAGCCGAGCACGTCCAGAGCCACGCTTTCCGAGGCGATCATGTATTCCACGCCTTCGTCGGTGTGACGCTGGCCGAACACTACCGGGCGGATACCGTGGGGATCGCGGAAACCGACGATGCCGTAGCCAGTGACCATCGCCACCACGGCGTAACCGCCGACGCAGCGGCTGTGCACGTGGGAAACAGCGGCGAACACGTCCTCTTCGGTCGGTTGCAGCTTGCCACGCACCGCCAGCTCATGGGCGAACACGTTCAGCAGCACTTCCGAGTCGGAGTTGGTGTTGACGTGGCGCAGGTCGGACTCGTAAATCTCTTTGGCCAACTGCTCGACGTTGGTCAGGTTGCCGTTGTGGGCCAGGGTGATGCCATACGGCGAGTTGACGTAGAACGGCTGGGCCTCGGCCGAGGTCGAGCTGCCTGCCGTCGGATAACGCACGTGGCCAATGCCCATGCTGCCCACCAGGCGCTGCATATGGCGCTGCTGGAAGACGTCGCGCACCAGGCCATTATCCTTGCGCAGGAACAACCGGCCGTCATGGCTGGTCACGATACCGGCAGCGTCCTGGCCGCGGTGCTGGAGGACCGTAAGCGCGTCATACAGCGCCTGATTGACGTTCGACTTACCGACGATACCGACGATGCCACACATGCGACGCAACCCCTACTTTGACGAAACTTGAGTGAATAGCGCTCAGGGCCGGGACGGCCCGAGCAACTGTTCCTTGAACGGAAGATCAGCCGGAGCGCTGATCAACCCACTGGGCGTCCATTGGCCGGTAAAACCCAGGATCAGGTTTTTCGACCAGTCGGCGACCAAGAGAAATTGTGGTATCAGGCGTGATTCCTGCCACCAGGTGTCTTGTTGAACAGGCCCCAGGCTGATCAGGCCTATGGCCACCACTACCAGCAAGGCCCCGCGCGCAGCGCCAAAGGCCATGCCCAGGAAACGATCGGTGCCGGACAGCCCGGTCACACGGATCAGCTCGCCGACAAGGAAGTTGACCATGGCCCCCACTAGCAAGGTGGCGACGAAAAGAATGGCGCAGCCGGCGATGACGCGCATGGATGGCGTCTGGATATAGCTCTCAAGATACACCGAGAGCGAACCGCCGAACATCCACGCAACCGCACCCGCAACGATCCAGATGAGCAACGACAAGGCTTCCTTGACGAAGCCGCGCTTGAGACTGATCAGTGTGGAGACGGCGATGATCGCGATGATCGCCCAATCAACCAAGGTAAATGCCACGGTGCTGCCTGCAGACGTTTGAGGCGGCGCATTTTACCAGAGCGACGGGCTGGGAGTAAGCGGAATGTCGGGTGGATTGGTGTTGGCTTCATCGCCGGCAAGCCACCTTTCATAGAACAAAACATGACCGGGTGATTTGCCAGGCACTCTCTGGAGCTGGCTTGCCGGTGATGGCCGGCAAAGCCGCCCTCGTGCTATCAGCTGCGCTCTGGCTGGAAACGCACCACAAAGCCTTTGAGGCTGTTCTGCCGGTTGATGGCGTCGCGTGTCCGCTCCGCCTCGGCGCGCTCGATCAGCGGCCCGACATACACCCGATTCATTCCGCCCGCCGAGCGGATATAGGCGTTGTAGCCCTGGCTGCGCAGGGTTTGCTGGAGCTTTTCGGCACCGGCACGATTGGACAGGCTGGCCAACTGGATGGACCAACTGACAGGCAAGCCATTGACGTCGATTTTTGAAGGGGCAGCCGGCTTTGCCACTGGTGCGGCAGGTGCCGGGGTGGCCACTGGCTTCGACTCCACTTTAGGCGCAGCAGCCTGTGGCTTGGCCGGCTGGACCTGCGCCTGGGTTTGCGGCGATGGCGTAATGGGCTGACTGGGCGTGGCGGGCGGCGCAGTGGACTCGTCGACCACCACCGCTGGCTGCTCCGGCGCTTGCGCAATCGCCTGCGGCTCGGGCACGGCGACCGGCTCCACCTTCACTTCCGGCAGGCTTGGCATGGCCGGTGCTTGCGGGGCCTCGACGTGCACCTGGCGCATCTCGTCCTCGCGGGTGAACAGCATCGGCAGGAAAATAACCGCCAGCGCCACCAGCACCAGCGCACCCACCATGCGCTGTTTCATCCCTTTATCCAGCACTGCCATCTACTCCACCCTCCTGGGCGTGCCGCTCCAGCCACTCCAGCGCCTGGGCAACACAGAAAAACGAACCGAACAGCAGGACCTGATCATCCGGCGTCGCCTGCGCACATTGCCCTTCAAGGGCGGCGTCGACGCTGGCATAAGACTTCACCGCGGCGCCGAGGTTCGTCAAGGCTGTGGCCAGCTCGGCAGCCGGGCGGCTGCGCGGGGTATCCAGCGGCGCCACGGCCCAGTCGTCGACCAGGCCCTGCAGCGGCGCGACCACGCCTTCCAGGTCCTTGTCGGCGAGCAGCCCGAACACCACCAGGCGACGGCCCTTGGGCGGCCGGGCCGTCAGGCGCCGGGCCAGGTACTCCGCTGCATGAGGGTTATGCCCCACATCCAGCAACAGCTCCACCCGCTTGCCCTGCCAGTTCACCTGGCGACGATCGAGGCGGCCTGTAATGCGGGTAGCCAGCAGCGCCTGGCGCACCTGCGCGGCATCCCACGGCAGCCCCATCAGCAGGTACGCCTGCAGGGCCAGCGTGGCGTTTTCCATGGGCAGGTCGAGCAGTGGCAGGTCACAAAGCGCAACTTGCGCGCCGTCTGCCGCAGTACCGCGCCAGCTCCAGCCGCCCACGGTGCTGGCCAGATCAAAGTCCCGACCACGCAGGAACAGCGGCGCAGCCAGCTCGGCGGCCTTGTCCAGCAACGGTTGTGGCGGATCGAGGTCGCCGCACAGGGCCGGCTTGCCCGGGCGGAAGATCCCGGCTTTCTCGAAGGCTACCTGCTCGCGGGTATTGCCCAGGTAATCGACATGGTCGACGCCGATGCTGGTCACCAGCGCCAGGTCGGCATCCACCACGTTCACGGTGTCCAGGCGGCCACCAAGCCCCACTTCCAGCACTACGGCATCCAGCTGCGACTGGTAGAACAACCAGAACGCGGCCAGCGTGCCCATTTCGAAGTAGGTCAGGGAAATATCGCCCCGCGCCGCCTCGACGGCGGCAAAGGCTTCGCACAGGCGCTCATCGCTGGCCTCTTGGCCATCGATCACTACCCGCTCGTTGTAGCGCAACAGGTGCGGCGAGCTGTAGACGCCGACCTTGAGCCCCTGGGCACGCAGCAGAGAGGCCACGAATGCGCAGGTCGAGCCCTTGCCATTGGTGCCGGTTACCGTCACCACACGTGGCGCCAGCTTGCCCAGCGCCAGCCGGGCAAGCACCTTCTGCGACCGCTCAAGGCCCATGTCAATGGCCGAGGGATGCAACTGCTCGAGGTAGGCGAGCCATTCGCCCAGGGTTCGTTGTTTCATCACGCGACAGCAGCCGCCTCACGCGCTTGCTCCGGGGTTTCCTGGCCGGTCATCTGTGCCAGCAGGCGGGCCAGACGCGGGCGTAGTTCACCACGGGAGATGATCAGGTCGATAGCACCGTGCTCCAGCAGGAACTCGCTGCGCTGGAAGCCTTCTGGCAGCTTCTCGCGTACGGTCTGCTCGATCACGCGTGGGCCGGCGAAGCCAATCAGGGCCTTAGGCTCACCGACGATAACGTCGCCGAGCATCGCCAGGCTGGCAGAAACGCCGCCGTACACCGGGTCGGTCAGCACCGAGATGAACGGGATGCCCTCTTCGCGCAGGCGCGCCAGCACCGCCGAGGTCTTGGCCATCTGCATCAGCGAGATCAGCGCTTCCTGCATGCGCGCACCGCCCGAAGCAGAGAAGCAGACCATTGGGCAACGGTGTTCCAGGGCGTAGTTGGCCGCGCGTACGAAGCGTTCGCCGACAATGGCACCCATGGAGCCGCCCATGAACGAGAACTCAAAAGCGCTGACCACGATCGGCATGCCCATCAGGGTGCCGCTCATGGAGATGAGCGCGTCTTTTTCGCCAGTCTGCTTCTGGGCGCCGGCCAGGCGATCCTTGTACTTCTTGCCGTCACGGAACTTCAGGCGGTCGACCGGCTCCAGGTCGGCCCCCAGTTCGGCACGGCCTTCGGCATCCAGGAAGATATCGATGCGCGCACGTGCGCCGATGCGCATGTGGTGGTTGCACTTGGGGCAGACATCCAGGGTTTTTTCCAGCTCCGGACGATACAGCACGGCCTCACAGGCTGGGCACTTGTGCCACAGGCCCTCAGGCACCGAGCTCTTCTTCACCTCGGAACGCATGATCGAAGGGATCAGTTTGTCGACTAACCAGTTGCTCATGCTTTATTTCTCCAGTATCGGCAGGCGGGGGGCGGTGTCACCGCCCTGCCCTGCCCTTGAGCTCAAAATCTTTTATGAAACAATGGTAGACCGGCCACCGGGGCTGCCAGCGTGCCACTCCACCGCTAATGTGTTGTTCCGCCGCCAGCGGCGGCTGCCCCGCAGGGCTGCGAAAGCTATGGACGATGGCGCGCAGCCAGCCGTCACATCTGCCATCACGCCTGTTTCACCGCCTGCATGAAGGCCTCGATTTTCGCCGCGTCCTTGATGCCCTTGGCCTGTTCGACGCCACCACTGACATCCACCGCGTAAGGCCGTACCTGGGCAATGGCCTGGCCAACGTTGTCGGCCGACAGCCCGCCCGCCAAGATGATGGGCTTGCTCAGATGTGCCGGCACCAGTGACCAGTCGAACGCTTCACCGGTTCCCCCGGGTACGCCTGCCACGTAGGTGTCCAGCAGTATGCCGCGAGCCCCCGCATAAAGCTGGCAGGCCGCCTCCAGGTCGTCGCCCGGGCGCACCCGCAGGGCCTTGATCCAGGGGCGGTGATAGCCTTCGCAGTCTTGCGGGGTCTCGTCGCCGTGGAACTGTAGCAGGTCCAGCGCAACCACTTCGAGGATCTCGTTCAGCTCGCAACGCGAGGCGTTGACGAACAGACCGACCGTGGTCACGAACGGCGGCAACTCGGCAATGATCGCCCGCGCCTGGCGCACGTCCACGGCCCGCGGGCTCTTGGCATAGAAGACAAAACCGATGGCATCGGCACCCGCCTCGGCAGCAGCCAGCGCGTCTTCGATACGGGTAATCCCGCAGATCTTGCTGCGAACATTGCTCATGGACAGCGAACCCTGATTGTTACGGTGAAAGGCCGGATGTTAGCAAATGGCTATTCGCCCGTCAGTCGGCCAACGCCTCGTAGCCCGTCAAAAAGTGTGGGCCGATGTAACGCTGGGGCAGCGCATACGCCTCGGGGTACTCCACCTGGACCAGGTAAAGCCCGTACGGATGGGCCGTGACCCCGCCTTCACGGCGGTTGCGCCCTTCCAGCACTTCACGCGCCCAGGTGACCGGGCGCTCGCCGGCGCCAATGGCCGTCAGCACACCGACAATATTACGCACCATGTGGTGCAGGAAAGCCGTGGCGCGCACGTCCAGCACGATCATCTGGCCATGGCGGGTAACGCGCAGGTGGTAGATATGCTTGATCGGCGACTTGGCCTGGCACTGGCTGGCGCGGAAGGCGCTGAAGTCGTGGGTGCCAAGCAGGAACTGCGCGGCTTCGGCCATGCGTTCGACATCCAGCGGGCGGTGGTTCCAGGTCACTTCCTCGGCCAGGTGCGCCGGGCGGATCGGGTCGTTGTAGATGACATAGCGGTAGCGCCGGGCACATGCCTTGAAGCGGGCATGGAAGTCGGCCGGCATCGGCCGCGACCAGACCACGCTGATGTCGTGCGGCAGGTTGAAATTGGTGCCCAGGGTCCAGGCGCGCTCGTCGCGTACGGCACGGGTATCGAAGTGCACGACCTGGCCACAGCCATGCACACCGGCATCGGTTCGCCCGGCACAGATCACCGAAACCGGTTCGTTGGCCACCTTGGACAATGCTTGTTCCAGCGCTTGCTGGACGCTGGGTACTCCGCTGGCCTGGCGCTGCCAGCCGCGGTAGCGGGCGCCCTTGTATTCCACGCCCAGGGCGATACGGGAGTAGCCTTCGGCTGCGGATTCGGCGGTAGCGGTGTCGATGATGTCCAAGCGCATGAAACCTGTGGGGTGTACGAAATGGCGGGGATTATAACGACAACGGCAGCCTTGTAGGGCTGTGGGAGCGGCCTTGTGCCGCGATAGGGCCGCAGAGCGGCCCCGGCGATGCTAGCTGAGTGGCTGAAATCCTGGGGCCGCTATGCGGCCCTATCGCGACACAAGGCCGCTCCCACAGGCGCGAGCATCAGACCAGGCGAGACAGCATGTCCTCGGCTTCCTGGCGCTGGCTGTCGTCGCCGTCCTTGACCACTTCATCAAGGATGTCGCGGGCCCCCTGATTGTCGCCCATGTCGATGTAGGCGCGGGCAAGGTCGAGCTTGGTGGCCACTTCGTCACTGCCGGAGAAGAAGTCGAAGTCCAGGTCGTCCAACGGCTCGGGTTCAGGCTGCGCAATCGCATCGTCGCTGGTGAAGTGTGGCTCCAGCGATGGCGATTCGAGGCTTTGCGACAGCTTGTCCAGTTCGGCGTTGACGTCGTCCAGCTCCGAGGCAAAGCGCTTGGCGGCAGGCGAATCGTCTTCCAGCGACAGCGACAAGTCGAAATCCGACGGCATGTCGAACTCGGAGACCGGGTCAAACTCCGGCACGCTGTCGAAGGCAGCCAGCTCGGCGGCGATGTCCACCGGGGCCTCCTCCACGGCTTGCGGGGCGGCCGGGGCAACCGGCTCAGTGACATCGAGGTCGAAATCGGACAGGTCCGCAGCAGGCTGTGGCTCTGCCTGGGCCAGCATGGCCTCGAAATCGGCGTCGGCGTCGGCTTGCAGTTCGGCATCCACGGCAAACGGCTGCTCTTCTGGCTGAATCGCTTCCAGCGCTGGCTCATCCAGCACAGGCTCGGCAATGACCAGCTCGTCGGGTACAGGTTCCTGTGCCGCCGGCTCGTTCAGCAACGGCGCTGCCAGTGGGTCTTCTTCCGGCAGGTCTTCACCCAGACTCAGGTCGAAGGCGCTGTCCAGGTCCTGCTCATCCAGGCCCGGTGCATCGAGGGTCGGCACTTCTTCGAAGGCATCCAGTTCGGCTTCAGGCTCTGCTTGCGCCACAACCTCTGGCTCAGCCTCTACCTGTTGCTCGAACTCAGGCACCTCGCCAGGCACGACATCGGCAACCACCGGCGCCTCAGGCTCGTCGTGCAGCAGCTCCTGCACATACTGCTGATCCATCTCGGCAGCCAGCGCCGCCGCACCCAGGCCGGCGGCGGCCAGGCCGAGCATGGCCGGGTAACGTTCTTTCAGCCCGGCAACCTGGGCAGTGTTGTGCTCGCTGGCCGGCAGCTTGCGCTCCTGTTCGGCGAACGCGCTCTGATCACCCTGGCGGGCGTACACATCCATCAGTTTCAAGCGCAGGTCGTCACGCTCCGGCGCGGCGTCCACAGCGGGCTCCAGCAGTTCGGTGGCGCGATTCAGGCGGCCCTCGGCCAGGCATTGATCCACTTCGGCCAACAGCGCGGCGTGAGGGTCTGCGTACGGCTCAGGCTCGAGTGCTGGCTCGGCGGCTGGCGCTGCCACTTTTTCCGCAGCAACGGCAGCGGCAGCCGAGGCTGCGACCACGGCTGGCGACAGCGTCACGCTCGGCTCCGCGACCTCAACGCCGTCAAGGCTCTCGGTATCGTTGTCGAAACCTGTGCCTTGCTCTTCTTCCAGCGCCCGCGCCATGCGCAGGTGCTTTTCTGCTTCTTGCTGGGCCTTGCGCTTGCGCGCCAGCAGCCACAGCAACAAGGCCAGCACCAGAATGCTGGAGCCGGCAATCAGCCAAAGCAGCCACGGGTTGCCCAGGATCTGGTCAAGTGCGCTGCCCGACTGGCTAGCTGACGCCGGATTGGCGGCCGGCACCGGCTTGGGCGCGGTATCGACGGCAGCAGGTGCAGGCTTGACCGCTGGCTGAGCGGCGGCTGCCGGCTGGGCAGAAGCAGCAGCTGCCACTGCCGGAGCGGCTGCACCCTGGCCTTCCAGGCGCGCCAGCTGATTGTTCTTCAGCTCGATCAGACGCTGCAGCTTGTCCAGCTGGCTCTGCAGGTCGGCCATGCGGCTTTTGAGTTCGTCGTTGTCACGGCGGCTGGTGTCCAGGCTTTCCTGGGCCACGGCCAGCTTGTCGTTGAGTGCCTTGGCCTGGCCGGCACCGGCCTGGCTGCCCGGTGTGACCAGGCGCAGGTTGTCGCCCTGGGCGATGCGCGCCGGGGCGGCTTCGGCGGCGCCACGGCGGGTAGCGTCCAGCTGGCGGGCACGCGGGCCGAGGCGGCGGCCTTCACGCCAGGCGGCGTACTGCTCGGCCACCTCGCGGTTCGCCTCGCCTTGGGCAATGTTCTGGACCTGCTGCTGGTCGGGCAGGCGCAGTACCTGGCCAACCTTCAGCTGGTTGATGTTGTTGCCGATGAAGGCGTCCGGGTTCAGCGCCTGGATCGCGATCATGGTCTGCTGGATCGAGCCACCCTGGGTGTTGCGCGCAGCAATTTGCCACAGGGTATCGCGGCGCTGGGTGGTGTAGTTGCTGGCACCGGTTGTGGCCGGTGTGACATTGCCCGCCGCCGGCTTGTCGCCTTGCGCCTTGGCCTGGTCGAGCAACACGCTGTAGTCACGCAGCAGGCGGCCTTGCGGCCACATGACCTGGACCAGGAACTTGACCACTGGCCCCGGCAGCGGCTGGCTGGAGGTCACCCGCAGCACGCTCTTGCCGTTGGGGTTGATCACCGGTGTGAAGGTCAGGTCTTCGAGGTAGGTCGGAAACGCCACCCCGGCCTTGCTGAACTCTTCCGGTGGCGCCAGGCTCGGCGCCACTTCGGCGGCTTTGAGGTCGCGTACGTCGAGCAATTCGATCTCGGCGTCCAGCGGCTGATTCTGTGCCGACTTCAGGGTCAGCTCCCCCAGGCCCAGCGCATTCGCCATGCCAGACGACAGCGCGGAGGCTGCAGCCATGGCCAGAACCAGTTTGCGAATTCGAAGCATGACCTCTTCCCTTGTATGAATCGTCCCGAAACCTGCAAGCAGAGCAGGACAAAAGTGCTCGCCAGTATCTTTTACGGCATCTGTTTAATCAACAATTGTGCCACTTGCACGGCATTGAGCGCGGCGCCTTTGCGCACGTTGTCGGTGGTCAGCCAGAGGTTGAGCTGCTGGTCTTCATCAACACCGTGACGTACACGACCAACATAGACCACGTCTTGGCCCACTGCGTCACCGACCGGGGTCGGATAATCATCACGCTCCACCCGCTCGACGCTATCGGCTGCCTCCAGCGCTTGGTTGACCGCCTCCAGGTCGACCGGGCGACGGCTCTGCACAGCCACACTGAAGCTATCGCCGAAAAACACCGGGACTTGAACGCAGCTTACGGAAATCTTCAATTCAGGCATGCCGAGCAGCACCCGCAACTCGCTGACCAGGCGGCGCTCCAGCGCTGTATGGCCCTGTTCATCGGCGGCCCCTACCTGGGCCAGCAGGTTGAATGCCACCTGGCGGTCAAAGAAGCGAGGCTCCAGCGGCCGGGCATTGAGCAGCTCAGCGGTTTGCCGGGCCAGTTCGCTGACCGCTTCACGGCCTTGCGCAGACACCGCCAACGCGGCCATCACTTGCACCCGCTCAATGTCGAGCAGGCCTTTGAGCGGCGCCAGCGCGACGGCCAGGGCTACAGCGGCCGAGCATGGGCTGATGATGCGCGCTGGCAACGACAGGCCGGCCAGGCGGTCGGCGTTGGCTTCCGGCACCAAGGCCAGGGCGTCGTCCAGGCCACCGGACAGGTCGATCACCGTGCAGCCTGCCTGCAGCGCCTTGCCGGCAAAGCTGCGGCTGACGGCGGCGCCGGTGGCGAAGAAGGCCAGCTTGACCTGGGCAAAGTCGAAGCTGTCGACTTCGCGCACTTTCAGCTTCTTGCCAGCGAACATCACGCTGCTGCCCGCCGATTCCATGCTGGCCAGCAGGTGCAGCGTGGCGACCGGGAATGCGAGTTCTTCGAGGATCTGCACCAAGGCTTCACCGACGCTGCCGGTGGCGCCGACGACGGCGATGTCCAAAGGGTGTGTCATGGTAGGGATCCTCTTGCAGAAAACGGCGGGGGCGGCACTTTACTCGGATTGTAGGGTTTTGTCTGTGCTGGCCGTATCTTCGCCGCTGTGGGTTGCGTGAGGGCTAGCGGGGATGGTTTGGGATTTGCGGTGTTTGTGAGATCGAGCGCCGCCCGCGCGGCGCATCGCGACGCAAGGCCGCTCCCACATTTGTTTCGGGCCAGTCCATCCTGCGCCAGGCGCGCGCGACCGCCTTGTATGTACGACGCGATATCGATGCATGCGCCAAGGCCTACGCGCGCGAATCCCACAGGAATAACTGGCCCGAAACAAATGTGGGAGCGGCCTTGCGTCGCGATGCGCCGCGCGGGCGGCGCTCGATCTCACCGGCACCAAAAATGCTGTGGCGAACACTCAAAAAAAACCCGCACTGTCGCCAGCGCGGGTTTTTGGTCAAAGCAGAACGATCAACGCTCCAGCAGAATCCGCAGCATGCGGCGCAGCGGTTCGGCGGCGCCCCACAGCAGCTGGTCACCCACGGTGAACGCGCCCAGGTACTGCGAGCCCATGTTCAGCTTGCGCAGACGGCCAACCGGGATGTTCAGGGTACCGGTGACCTTGGTCGGGGTCAGCTCCTGCATGCTGATTTCACGCTGGTTCGGCACCAGCTTCACCCAAGGGTTGTGCTGGCTGATCATGCCTTCGATGTCGGCGATCGGCACGTCCTTGTTCAGCTTGATGGTCAGCGCCTGGCTGTGGCAACGCATGGCGCCGATGCGCACGCAGATGCCGTCGACCGGGATCGGGCTCTTGAAGCGACCGAGGATCTTGTTGGTCTCGGCCTGGGCTTTCCATTCTTCACGGCTCTGGCCGTTCGGCAGTTCCTTGTCGATCCACGGGATCAGGCTACCGGCCAGTGGCACACCAAAGTTCTCGGTCGGGAAGGCGTCGCTGCGCATGCTCTCGGCAACCTTGCGGTCGATGTCGAGGATGGCGCTGGCCGGGTTGGCCAGGTCGTCGGCAACGGCCGCGTGGGTGGCGCCCATCTGCTTGATCAGCTCGCGCATGTTCTGCGCGCCAGCACCCGAGGCTGCCTGGTAGGTCATGGCGCTCATCCACTCGACCAGGCCGGCTTCGAACAGCCCACCCAGGCCCATCAGCATCAGGCTGACAGTGCAGTTGCCGCCGATATAGTTCTTGGTACCGGCGTCCAGCTGCTGATCAATGACCTTGCGGTTGACCGGGTCGAGGACGATCACCGCATCATCCTGCATGCGCAGGGACGAGGCCGCATCGATCCAGTAACCCTGCCAGCCGGCTTCACGCAGCTTGGGGAAGACCTCGTTGGTGTAGTCGCCGCCCTGGCAGGTCAGGATTACGTCGAGGGTCTTGAGTTCTTCAATCGAATAAGCGTCTTTGAGCGGCGCTGTATCCTTGCCCACGTTCGGGCCTTGGCCGCCGACATTGGAGGTAGTGAAGAACACCGGCTCGATAAGGTCGAAATCCTGCTCCTCCAGCATCCGCTGCATGAGCACGGAACCGACCATGCCGCGCCAACCGATCAGACCTACACGTTTCATCGCAACTACACCTTTGCTAAAAGTGGGCCGCCACCGGGAATTTGGGGTGGCGGGCCAGAGAGATTACAGATTCCGCAGCGCTGCGACTACTGCGTCGCCCATTTCCTGCGTACCAACTTTGCGGCAGCCTTCCGAGAAGATGTCGCCGGTGCGCAGGCCCTGGTCAAGGACCAGGCTGACGGCCTTCTCGATCGCCTCGGCGGCAGCCGACTGATTGAAGCTGTAACGCAGCATCATCGACACCGACAAAATGGTCGCCAGCGGGTTGGCGATGCCAAGGCCGGCGATGTCCGGCGCCGAACCGTGGCACGGCTCGTACATGCCCTTGTTGTCGGCATCCAGCGACGCAGATGGCAGCATGCCGATGGAACCGGTCAGCATGGAAGCTTCATCCGACAGAATGTCACCGAACATGTTGTCGGTCACCATCACGTCGAACTGCTTGGGTGCGCGCACCAGCTGCATGGCAGCGTTGTCGACGTACATGTGGCTCAGTTCGACGTCCGGATAGTCCTTGGCCACGTCTTCGACCACTTCACGCCACAGCTGGCTGGACGCCAGGACGTTGGCCTTGTCCACCGAGCACAGCTTCTTGCCACGTACGCGGGCCATGTCGAAGCCGACACGGGCAATGCGGCGCACTTCGCTTTCACTGTACGGCAGGGTGTCGTAGGCCTGGCGCTCGCCGCCTTCCAGCTCGCGCTGGCCACGCGGTGCACCGAAGTAGATGCCGCCGGTCAGCTCACGGACGATGAGGATGTCCAGGCCCGAAACGATTTCCGGCTTCAGCGACGAGGCATCGGCCAGCTGCGGGTAGAGGATGGCCGGGCGCAGGTTGGCGAACAGGCCCAGTTGCGAACGGATTTTAAGCAGGCCGCGCTCAGGGCGGATGTCACGCTCGATCTTGTCCCACTTCGGGCCACCCACGGCGCCCAGCAGCACGGCATCGGCCTTGCGCGCACGCTCCAGGGTTTCGTCGGCCAGCGGCACGCCATGCTTGTCGATGGCGGCGCCACCGATCACGTCATGTTCCAGGCTGAAGCCAAGCTGGAACTTGTCGTTGGCCAGTTCCAGCACCTTGACCGCTTCGGCCATGATTTCCGGGCCGATACCGTCACCAGGGAGAATCAGAATCTGCTTGCTCATGCTTTCCTCTATCCATTCACGCGGTGCGGCCAAACGGGCCCCACCGAAAAGTGCTTAACGCTCGGCCCACAACACCAGCACATCGGTGCTGAACGAGCCATCGGCCTCGATCTGGTAATACTGCCGTACTTCTTCACCCATGGCTTGCTGCAATTGGCGTATGGCCACGCGCATCGGCTCGGGGGTGCGCATGCGCTCGACCCAGCTGCTGAACTCCAGGCGCAGTGGCTGGCGCGTGTGGCTGCGCACATGCAGGCCGGCTTCGCTGACCTGACGCTGCCATTCGGCGGCGGAGTAGTCGCGCACATGGCTGGTGTCGCGCAGCACCTCGACCGTTTGCAGGTAGGTGTCGAGCAGCGGGCTGCCGGGTGACATCACATCGACGAACGCCGCCACGCCACCGGGCTTGAGCACCCGGCGCACTTCGCGCAGGGCCAGGCCCAGGTCGCTCCAGTGGTGGGCCGAGTAGCGGCTGAAGACGAAATCGAACGAAGCATCGGCAAACGGCAGGCGTTCGGCCGCGCCGCGCTCGGTGATGATGTTGGCCAGGCCGCGCTCGGCGGCAGCACTGGCGACCACGTCGAGCATGGCTTGCGAAAGGTCGTAGGCGACCACCTCGGCGACCAGCGGCGCGACGTGGAAGCTGACATGACCGGCACCGCAGCCCAGGTCCAGCACGCGCGCATGGGCCTGCCCTGCCAGCTCAGCCTGCAGCAGGGCGAACTCACTGCCCTGGGCGTGCACGGTGCTGCTGAGGTAGGCGCTGGCCTGTTCGCCGAACTGGCGCTGGACCACGTCGGTATGGTTGGTGCTGGTCATGGGTGCAGTCCTTTTGATTGTCATCACCAGTACCGGCCTCTTCGCGGGGCAAGCCCGCTCCCACAGAGGCCAGCACTCACAGCTACATCACTCAGGCATCACGGAACAGCCAAGGCTGGCTGGCGCGGTGCTTGCCTTCGAAGGCCTTGATCGCATCGCTGTCCTGCAGGGTCAGGCCGATATCGTCCAGGCCGTTGAGCAGGCAGTGCTTGCGGAACGCATCGATCTCGAAATGCAGCACCTTGCCATCCGGACGTGTCACGGCCTGCGCTTGCAAGTCGATGGTCAGCTGGTAACCCGGGTTGGCTTCGACCTGCTTGAACAACTCGTCGACTTCCTCATCGCTGAGGATGATCGGCAGCAAGCCGTTCTTGAAGCTGTTGTTGAAGAAGATGTCGGCAAAGCTCGGCGCGATCACGCTGCGGAAGCCGTACTCGTCCAGCGCCCACGGGGCGTGCTCACGGCTGGAGCCACAACCGAAGTTTTCCCGCGCCAGCAACACGCTGGCACCCTGGTAGCGTTCGTGGTTGAGCACGAACTCGGTGTTCAGCGGGCGCTTGCTGTTGTCCTGGTAGGGCTGGCCCACGTCCAGGTAACGCCATTCGTCGAACAGGTTAGGGCCAAAGCCGGTGCGCTTGATCGACTTCAAAAACTGCTTGGGGATGATCTGGTCGGTGTCGACGTTGGCACGGTCCAACGGCGCGACGAGTCCAGTGTGCTGGGTAAAGGCTTTCATGCTGCGCTCCCTTGGATCAACTCGCGGACATCGATGAAGTGGCCGGTCACCGCGGCAGCGGCAGCCATGGCCGGGCTGACCAGGTGGGTACGGCCACCGGCCCCCTGACGGCCTTCGAAGTTGCGGTTGGAGGTGGACGCGCAGTGCTCGCCGCTCTCCAGGCGGTCCGGGTTCATCGCCAGGCACATCGAGCAGCCTGGCTCACGCCATTCGAAACCGGCTTCGACAAAGATCTTGTCCAGGCCTTCGCGCTCGGCCTGGGCCTTGACCAGGCCCGAACCTGGCACGACGATGGCTTGCTTGACGGTAGCGGCCACCTTGCGGCCCTTGGCGATTTCGGCTGCGGCGCGCAGGTCTTCGATACGCGAGTTGGTGCACGAGCCGATGAACACGCGGTCCAGCTGAATATCGGTGATCGCCTGGTTGGCGGTCAGGCCCATGTACTTCAGGGCACGCTCGATCGAACCACGCTTGACCAGGTCGGCTTCGGCAGCCGGGTCCGGCACGCGCTGATCGACGGCCAGGACCATCTCGGGCGAGGTGCCCCAGCTGACCTGTGGCTTGATCTGGCTGGCATCGAGCTCGACCACGGTGTCGAACACGGCATCGTCATCCGACACCAGGTCTTTCCACGACTCGACCGCTTGTTTCCACTGCTCGCCCTTCGGCGCGTACGGGCGGCCTTCAACGTAGGCAACGGTGGTGGCGTCAGTGGCCACCAGGCCCACACGGGCACCGGCCTCGATGGACATGTTGCAAATGGTCATGCGGCCTTCCATCGACAATTCGCGGATGGCGCTGCCGGCAAACTCCATGGCGTGACCATTGCCACCCGCGGTGCCGATCTTGCCGATCACGGCCAGGACGATGTCCTTGGCGGTAACGCCGGCAGGCAATTGGCCTTCCACGCGCACCAGCATGTTCTTCATCTTTTTGGCGACCAGGCACTGGGTGGCGAGCACGTGCTCGACCTCGGAGGTGCCAATGCCGTGGGCCAGGGCACCGAAAGCGCCATGGGTGGACGTGTGCGAGTCACCGCAGACCACGGTCATGCCGGGCAAGGTGGCGCCCTGCTCGGGGCTGATGACGTGAACGATGCCCTGGCGTTCGTCATTCATCTTGAATTCGACGATGCCGTATTCGTCACAGTTTTCGTCAAGGGTCTGCACCTGCAGGCGCGACACCTGGTCGACGATGGCCTCGATGCCGCCCTTGCGCTCCGGCGTGGTCGGCACGTTGTGGTCGGGGGTGGCGATGTTGGTGTCGATGCGCCACGGTTTGCGGTTGGCCAGGCGCAGGCCTTCAAAGGCCTGGGGCGACGTCACTTCGTGGATGATGTGGCGGTCGATGTAGATCAAGGACGAGCCGTCATCACGGCGCTTGACCTCATGGGCTTCCCAGAGTTTGTCGTAGAGCGTTTTGCCAGCCATCAGACTGTTCCTCATCAGCGTCTTTCTATGCCAAAGACCCCTTGGCTTGTACGGACGATGCTAGGGGGTTAGATTGAATAACTCAAATTCATAATTTTTATGCTTTGGATAACCCAAAGGAATACAACCCCATGGACCTGGCCAACCTCAGTGCCTTTATCGCCATTGCCGAAACCGGCAGTTTTTCCGGGGCCGCCGACCGGCTGTTCCTGACCCAACCGGCCATCAGCAAACGCATCGCCGGGCTGGAACAGCAACTGGGTGTGCGCCTGTTCGACCGCCTGGGCCGCGAGGTCACCCTGACCGAGGCCGGGCGCGCCCTGCTGCCACGGGCCTACCAGATTCTCAATGTGCTTGATGATACCCGACGGGCGCTGACCAACCTGACCGGGGCCGTGAGCGGTCGTCTGACCCTAGCCACCAGCCACCACATCGGCCTGCACCGCCTGCCTCCATTGCTGCGGGCTTTCACCCGCCAGTACCCGGCGGTGGCGCTGGATATTCAGTTTCTGGATTCAGAACAGGCCTACGACGAAATTCTGCATGGCCGTGCCGAGATTGCCGTGATCACCCTGGCGCCCGACCCGCACCACCTGATCAAGGCCGTACCGGTGTGGGACGACGCCCTGGACTTTGTCGCCGCGCCCGAGCACCCGCTGGCCAACAACCGTACAGTCAGCCTGGCTGATGTGGCCCGCCACCCGGCGGTATTCCCCGGCGGCAACACCTTTACCCACCATATTGTCCAGCGCCTGTTCGAAAGCCAGGGCCTGACGCCGAACATCGCCATGAGCACCAACTACCTGGAAACCATCAAGATGATGGTATCGATCGGGCTGGCCTGGAGTGTATTGCCACGCACCATGCTCGACGAACAGGTTGCACCCATCGCATTACCGGGCATACAGCTGTCACGCCAGCTAGGCTACATCTTGCACACGGAGCGTACGCTGTCGAACGCGGCCAGGGCTTTCATGGCCCTGCTCGACAGCCACGCAGGGCCGGCCTGACCGGCCGTCAGCCCGGCACATCCAATTCAAGGACGCGTCATACGCCAAAGGTCTGGTACCGATGCCCAAATCAGCAAACCGCTTTTTGCGCCTGCCGCGTATTCCTGCGGCCGATCCCCAAGAGTCGGAGCAGGCCTGGCAGAACGCCCCACAACTGCTGGCCGCGCTCAATGGCGCGCGCCTGGGGGCCTGGCTATGGGACATCGATAGCGGCCGGGTCAGCTGGTCACGAGGCACCCAGGCGCTGTTCGGCTTCGACCCGCAGCGACCGTTGCCCGCCGATGTCGACTACCTCGACTTGCTGCCCGAGGAAGACCGCGCCCGCACCCGCCAGGTGTTCCAGGCCGTGTTCAACGGCGAGCCGGTGGAACAGGCCATGCGTCACCGCATTCGCTGGCCTGACGGCAGCCTGCACTGGCTGGAGATCAACGGCAGCCTGACCCACGACCAGCATGGGCGCCCGCAGATGATCGGGGTGATCCGCGAAATCACCCGCCAGCGCGAGCGGGAAACAGCGCTGATCAATTCGGAAAAGCGCTTCGCCACCCTGTTCCACCTCAGCCCCAACGCCATTTTGCTGACCCGCCGCCACGACGGCATGATCTTCGAGGTCAACCAGCATTTCGAAGACATGTTCGGCTGGCCTGGCAGCCAGGTGATCGGCAAGACCAGCCTGGAGTTGGGCCTGTGGGTCCACCCCGAACAGCGTCACCAGGTGATGGAGTCGACCCGCGCCAATGGCGGCCCGCTCATCATGGAGGTGCAGTTCCGTGCCTCCAGCGGCAAGGTGCACGACGGCATCCTCTGCACCCAGGGCATCGAACTGGAGGGCATCACCTTCCTGATCAGCACGTTCGTCGACACCACCGAACGCAAGCGCGCCGAGCAGGCCCTGAAGGACAGCCAGGAACGGCTGGACCTGGCCCTGGACTCGGCGCAGCTGGGCACCTGGGACTGGCATATCCCCAGCGGCATGCTCTACGGTTCGGCCCGCGCCGCGCAGCTTCACGGCCTGCCGCCCACCCCTTTTCACGAGTCGTTCGATGCGTTTTTCGAGGGGGTGCCGGAACAGGAGCGCAACTCGATGCGCCAGGCCTACCGCAGCCTGCGCGAAGGGCCCGCCGGCAACTACCAGATTACCTACCGGGTGCAGCTGGAGAACGGCATTTCGCGCTATATCGAAAGCCGCGCACGCCTGTACCGCGACGAACAGGGCAACCCGCTGCGCATGGCCGGCACCTTGCTCGACATTACCGACCAGGTGGAGCGCGAGCAGCGCCTGAGCGCCTCGGAAGAGAAGTTCGCCAGCCTTTTCCAGGTCAGCCCCGACCCAATCTGCGTTACCCGCCAGGACACCGGCCAGTTCATCGAGATCAACCCCGCGTTCAGCCAGACCTTTGGCTGGGGCAGCGACCAGGTGATTGGCCGCACAGCCGAGGAAATCGGCTTGTGGGCCGAGTCCATCGAACGTGCGCAACGTATCGAGCGGGTCATCCGCGAACAGGCCCTGAGCAACGTTGCCGTGGTGGTCAACCACCGCGACGGCGCGCCGCTGACCTGTGTGATCTCCAGCCGCCTGATCACCGTCGACGACCAGCCCTGCAGCGTTACCACCCTGCGCGACATCACCCAGCAACAACGCGCCGAGGCGGCGCTGCAGTCCAGCGAGGAAAAGTTCGCCAAGGCCTTCCACTCCAGCCCCGACGCCATCACCATCACCGAACGCCACAGCGGCCGCTACCTGGAAATCAACGATGGCTTCTGCCGCCTGACAGGCTACAGTGCCGCCGATGTGGTCGGCCACACGGTATATGAGATCGGTATCTGGGCCGATGACAAGCAGCGCAGCGCGTTGCTGGCCGAGTTGCGCGAGCGCGGCCGGGTGCATCACCGGGAAATGCTTGGGCGTAACAAGCGCGGCGATATCCTCACCGTGGAAGTTTCTGTCGAGCCGATCACCCTCAACGAAGTCGACTGCCTGCTGCTGACCGCACGCGACGTCAGCCAGTTGAAAAACGCCCAGGCGCAAATACGCCATCTGGCCTACCACGATCCGCTGACCAACCTGCCCAACCGTGCCCTGCTGATGGACCGCCTGAGCCAGCAGATTGCCCTGCTCAAGCGCCACAACTTGCGCGGCGCCCTGCTGTTCCTCGACCTCGACCACTTCAAACACATCAACGACTCGCTGGGCCATCCGGTGGGCGACGCGGTGCTGAAGATCATCACCGCACGCCTGGAAGCCAGTGTGCGCCTGGAAGACACCGTGGCCCGACTGGGTGGCGACGAGTTCGTGGTATTGCTCAGCGGACTGGAAGGCAGCCGTGAGCTGGTAGAGGAAAAGGTGCGTGAACTGGCCGACACGCTGCGTGAGCTGTTGGCCGAACCGATGTCGCTGGATGGCCAGCGCCTGCAGGTGACGCCCAGCATCGGCGTGGCGCTGATCCCCGACCACGGCACCACGCCGGCCGATCTGCTCAAGCGTGCCGATATCGCCCTTTACCGGGCAAAGGACTCTGGGCGCAACACCACCCAGTTGTTCCACACCACCATGCAGAAGGCCGCCAGCGAACGCCTGCGCATGGAAAACGACCTGCGCCTGGCCTTGGCCCGCGGTGAACTGGCGTTGTACTTCCAGCCGCAGGTGGATGCCCGCGACAACCGCATCGTCGGCGCCGAGGTGCTGCTGCGCTGGCATCACCCGCAACTCGGCCAGCAGCCGCCCTCGCAGTTCATCCAGGTGCTGGAAGAAAGCGGCCTGATCCTGGAGGTTGGCAGCTGGATCCTTGACGAAGCCTGCGATGCTTGCGCGCACATGCTGGCCGACGGCCTGATCGACGCGGATGATTTCAGCCTGTGCGTGAACATCAGCCCTCGGCAGTTCCGCCAAAACGACTTTGTCGGGCGCGTGCTGCGCAGCCTGGACGACTATCGGCTGCCACGACACATGCTCAAGCTGGAAATCACCGAAGGCATCGTCATCCAGAACCTGGAAGACACCATCAGCAAAATGCGCGAACTGAAGCACTACGGGGTGAGTTTTGCCATGGATGACTTCGGCACGGGCTATTCATCGCTGACCTACCTCAAGCGCCTGCCGGTCGATGCGCTGAAGATCGACCAGACCTTTGTGCGCGATGCACCGATCGACCCCAACGACGCCGAAATCGTCCGCGCCATTGTCGCCATGGCCCGCAGCCTGGACCTGGCGGTGATTGCCGAGGGGGTCGAACTGACTGAACAGCTTGAGTTTCTGGAACGGCTGGGCTGTCACCTGTATCAGGGCTACCTGCACAGCCGGCCGTTGCCGTTGCCAGAGTTTCGCAAGCTGTTGCTGGAAGCGCCGGCAGACTACTGATCGCCTGGCTGCCAGCGCCTGCACGGTAGCGCGTCAGGAGCACAAAAAAGGGCACCCCTGGGGGTGCCCTTCTTCATCGCAGCGTGATCAGTTCAGCGCTGGTTTGTCGCCATTGATCGGGATGCGCTTGGCCTTGGCTTCTTCAGGCACGATGCGCAGCAGGTCGATGCTGAGCAGGCCGTTGGCCAGGCCGGCGGCTTTCACTTCGATATGGTCAGCCAGGCGGAACGACAGCTTGAAGGCGCGTTGCGCGATACCCTGATGCAGGTAGGTCACTTCAGCGGCGCCATTGTCGCGCTTGCCACCGGTCACGGTCAGGACACCTTTCTCAACCTGCAGGTCGAGGTCCTCCTCTTGGAAACCGGCTGCGGCTACTACGATGCGATAGTGGTCCTCGCCATGTTTTTCCACGTTGTAGGGCGGGTAGCTGCTACCGGCCTCATTACGTGCCGCGGATTCGAACAGGTCGTTGAAACGGTCGAAACCAACGGAATGGCGGAACAGTGGAGCAAGAGAGAAAGCGGTAGTCATGGTCATAAACTCCTGAGATTCAGCAAGTAAGTCATTACGCGACCCGACTTCGGCATCGCGTACTCAAAAGATATGGCCGAGGGAAAAGCTTTCAAGGGGCAATGATAAAAAAATTTGAAATCGGTGTAGCCCTTTTCGCGGGCATGCCCGCTCCCAAAGGATCACCACAGGCCTCAGGACCAGTGCACTACCTGCGGGAGCGGGCGCGCCCGCGAAGAGGCCAGCTCAGGCAACACAGGCCTCCAAAGCCTGCACCTCAACCCCCAGCAACCGGCTGATCCGCGCGCAGTCATCTTCCCGGCGCAACTCGGCAAACAGCACCACCGCTTCGGGGTAACTGCGGGTCAGCATGGCCAGCCATTGCTTCATCCGCCCCGGTGCATAACGCGGTGACAGTTTGGCCTGGGCCTGACGCCAGAACTCGCGCAACAACGGCAGCAGGTCATCCCAGCTCATCGGCTGATAGTCCCGCCCATCACGGGCTGCGGCAATCTGCAGACCCAGGTCCGGGCGCGATACCAGGCCACGGCCCAGCATGATGTCATCGGCCCCGCTGACCTCACGGCACCGCCGCCAGTCATCAACAGTCCAGATCTCGCCATTGGCGAACACCGGTACCTTGACCACATCCTGCACCCGCGCCACCCATTCCCAGTGCGCCGGCGGCTTGTAGCCCTCGACCTTGGTCCGCGCATGCACCACCAGATGCGCCGAGCCCCCCTCTGCCAATGCCGTGGCACACTCAAGCGCGCCGTCGGGGCTGTCGAAACCCAGGCGCATCTTCGAGGTTACCGGGATATGCGCCGGCACTGCGCGGCGCACCTCCCGCACGATGGCGTGCAGCAACTCCGGCTCTTTGAGCAGCACGGCACCGCCACGTGACTTGTTCACGGTCTTGGCCGGGCAGCCGAAGTTCAGGTCGATCACTGGCGCACCCAGCTCACAGGCCAGCGCCGCGTTTTCCGCCAGGCACACCGGGTCCGACCCCAGCAACTGCACGCGCATGGGCACCCCCGCAGCCGTACGCGCGCCCTGGCGCAGCTCGGGCGCCAGCTTGTCGAACGAGGACGGCGGCAGCAGGCGGTCGCACACGCGAATGAACTCAGTGACGCACCAGTCGATACCGCCTACGCGGGTCAATACGTCGCGCAGGATGTTGTCAACCAGCCCCTCCATGGGGGCCAGGGCAATTTGCATGTCGGGGTCTCGGTGAAAAAGCCGGCAGTCTAACAAATATTGTCGACGATTCAGGTGCCGATCAGCGCCGGACCGTAGCCATCTACGAATTCCGCCGGCATGCGCCTGGGCTTGCCGCTGGACAGCTCGATGCAGGCAAAGGTGGTGTGCGCACGCAGCAGGGTTACGCCGTCACGCGGGCGCTTGAGCTGAAAGCGCCGGGTCATGCGCAGGCGCTGATCCCAGTCGATGATCCAGGTGGCCAGTTGCAGCTCGTCGTCCTCGTAGGCGGCGGCCAGGTAATCGATTTCGTGACGCACCACCGCCATCGCCCGATCCAGGCGCCGATACTCCGCCAGGTCCAGCCCCAGGCGCTGGGAGTGGCGCCAGGCGCAACGCTCCAGCCACGTGACGTAGACCGCGTTGTTGGCATGACCAAGGCCGTCGATGTCCTCGCTGCTGACGCGCAGGTCGATGACGAAGGGTGTTGCCAGGTCCCAGCTCATGTTCGCTTCCTTGGCACAAAAGGCGATTTAGCAGCGACCTGCAGGGCAATGTCCAGCCCCTGCGCAAGATTTACCGGCCTCATCGCCGGCAAGCCAGCTCCCACAAAAACCGCGCAGGACTCCAGGTTTGCGCCGTACCTGTGGGAGCTGGCTTGCCGGCAATGAGGCCAGCACAGGCAACACCATCAGGCGGTTTGCCGCGCTGGCTCGTCAGCCCGGGCCAGCAATTCGAGCACGGCCACACTCAGCCGCGGATCGGCCAGCACCCGCTGGTGGCCGCCCTCCTCCAACATCAGCAAACGGCTATCGAACCAGGCCTTATGAATGACATGGGCTTCATCGGCGGCCACGAGGGCGTCATCGGCGGCATGCACCACCAACCCCGGAAGCTCAAGCTGGTAACCGGTCACATCCAGCCGCGCAATCTGCATGCCCACGTCCCGCTCCACCTGGCGTATGAAAGCCGCCCGCGCCCGCGCCGGCATCCCCAGGCGATGAGCAAAGCCACGCAACACACCCAGCAGCCGCGCCGGGGCAGCAATGCTCACAGCCGCTTCCGTGCGCAACCCCATCTGCAGGGCCAGCAGCACACTGGCACCCCCCATCGAGTGGCCAATGACCGCACGCAGCGGCGGCAGCTCTGCAGCGGCCTCCAGCAGTGCCCGGGCAAACAGCACCACATTTGCCTGCTCGCCCGGCGAACGGCCATGGCCCGGCCCTTCCAGCGACACCACCGTGTGCCCGGCCTGGACCAAGGTCTCGATCAAAGCGGCAAACTGGGTCGGGCGCCCTTCCCAACCATGCATCAGCAACACGGTCGGCCCTTTGCCCCAGCGCAAGGCAGACAAGCCGAAGCGCAGGGTGATGCGTTCGGCGCTGGCCAGCGCGGGCAACTCCCATTCCCTAGGTGGCAGGTTGCGCGGGGTCATGAAGGCACGGCGCATCTTGCCCGCGACATGCTCAGGGGCCAGCCGGCCCAGGGTGCCATTGACACCACGAATCCAGCTCAGGGTAGTCATCGCCATGCTCCAGGGTTAAAGCACCGCCGATTTGGCGGCGCGCAGAATACGGTCAGAAAGTTCACCGGTACCCAAGGCACGGGCCAGGGCAAGGCCGCCAACCATGAGCGCCAGATCAGCCAGGGCCTTGTCGGCATCTTCAGGCCGGTCAACCATGGCGGCAGTCATCAGCTCGATGTGCTCAGCCAATACCTCGCGGAACGCCTCTGGCAGGCGCTGCATCTCGCCCAGCGAGTTGGGCAGCGGGCAAGCGTGCACTTCGGCATCCCGGTGCTTGCGCGACAGGTAAAAGGCACTGGCCAGCGCCCGCCGCCCTGCACCATCGAGGCTGGGGTCGATCTGGGCGAGCAAGGCGCGGCGCTCACCCAGCAGCTGGCGAAACGCTTCGAGCATCAGCTCGTCCTTGCTGTCAAAGTGGGCATAGAAACCACCGACGGTCAGGCCTGCCGCCCCCATCACCTGGCTAACGCTGGGCTCGGCCGGGCCGTGCTGGATCAGCGCACTGCGCGCTGCTTCCAGGATGCGTTCGCGGGTTCTGCTCTTCTTGTCGCTCATCAGGCATCCGCCATTCAAAATATGATGCTTGAAATATTATGCATATCATATTTTTTGGCAAGCAAAATTTTACGCCGCTGGTCAGCTGCGATTTTTCGGAAGGGAGAAAAAACAAAAGGCCCATTCAATAAGCGAATGAGCCTTTAAAATCCCGCAAAACGCGGGTAAATGTGGCGTCCCCTAGGGGACTCGAACCCCTGTTACCGCCGTGAAAGGGCGGTGTCCTAGGCCACTAGACGAAGGGGACGTAACCTTCGCGAAGATCCACTTACGTGAACCCTGGCAGAAATGGTGGAGCTAAGCGGGATCGAACCGCTGACCTCCTGCATGCCATGCAGGCGCTCTCCCAGCTGAGCTATAGCCCCGAAACAAAAGGCTCATCAATAATCGACGAGCCTTTTTAAGCCCTGCAAAACGCAGGAAAAAGTGGCGTCCCCTAGGGGACTCGAACCCCTGTTACCGCCGTGAAAGGGCGGTGTCCTAGGCCACTAGACGAAGGGGACGTAACCTTCGTGCCGATCCGCTTACGCGAACCGCGGCAAAATTGGTGGAGCTAAGCGGGATCGAACCGCTGACCTCCTGCATGCCATGCAGGCGCTCTCCCAGCTGAGCTATAGCCCCAGATTTCTAGCCTCGCGGCCCAGCGACAAGTGCACCATCGCTTGTGTAAAACTGGCGTCCCCTAGGGGACTCGAACCCCTGTTACCGCCGTGAAAGGGCGGTGTCCTAGGCCACTAGACGAAGGGGACGAACCTTCTTACCTTCAAGACCCGGTTGCTGGACCCGGTCTTGCTTGCCAGCCTTGACTGACAAGCGGAATTTGGTGGAGCTAAGCGGGATCGAACCGCTGACCTCCTGCATGCCATGCAGGCGCTCTCCCAGCTGAGCTATAGCCCCACAATGTCGCTTTGAACTGAACCGCTGGCTGGGTGCCTGACGATTCGTTTTCGTTCATCGCTGTGGACGGGGCGCATATTAAGATCGGATTGCAGGGCTGTCAAACGAAATTTTGAAAATATTCAAAAGTTTTTTCACAGATAACAATCACTTACCGCCCTGCCCCAGCAAAACCTCACCCTCGAACCCTTGTACGAGCGGCGTTGTGTCGCGATAGGACCGCAGCGCGGTCCCACAATCTTCGCCTTGAAGCAAAATCATCGGGGCCGCTTTGCGGCCCTTTCGCGGCACACGGCTGCTACTACACGGTTCAGCGGCAGCTTTCAAAACACCGTCAAGCGATAGAAGCCAGCAGCTTTTCCCACTCTTTGTTTTCTTTCTTCGAAACGCCACCCAGCAGGTCCAAGGCCTGGCGCAGGCGATAGCGGGTCAGGTCGGGGCCGAGGATTTCCATGGCGTCCAGTACCGACACCGAGCTGGCCTGGCCGGTAATGGCGGCGAACATCAGCGGCATCGCATCACGCAACTTCAGCTCCAGCGCCTCGACCACGGCCTGGATGCAGCCGGTGATGCGCTCTTTTTCCCACTGGCGCAGGCTTTCGAGCTTCCACAGGATCAGCTGGATCACCTGGCGCACCTGGTCGGCCGACAGTTTTTTGCTTTCGAACAGCTTGGCATCCAGTTTCAGCGCGCCTTCAAAGAAGAACCCGCCCAGCGGGGCAACCTGGCTGAAGGTCTCGACCCGGCCCTGCACGTGCGGGGCAATCTTCATCATGTAGTCGCTGTTGAATGCCCACTTCTGCAGCCGTGTGGCGAATTCCTCGACCGGCAGTTCGCGCAACCACTGGCCGTTGAGCCAGGACAGTTTCTCGATGTCGAAGATCGGGCCACCCAGCGAAATACGCGACAGGTCGAAGTGCTCGACCATTTCGTCCAGCGAGAACTTCTCGCGCTCGTCCGGCATCGACCAGCCCATGCGGCCCAGGTAGTTGAGCATCGCCTCAGGCATGAAGCCCATGCGCTCGTAGAAGGTCACCGAGGTCGGGTTCTTGCGTTTGGACAGCTTGGACTTGTCCGGGTTGCGCAGCAGCGGCATGTAGCACAGCTTGGGCTGCTCCCAGCCGAAGTATTCGTACAACTTGATCAGCTTGGGCGCCGACGGCAGCCACTCTTCGCCACGCAGTACGTGGGTGATGCCCATCAGGTGGTCGTCCACCACGTTGGCCAGGAAGTACGTCGGCAGGCCGTCGTTCTTCATCAGCACCTGCATGTCCATGCGGTCCCATGGGATCTCGACATCGCCACGCAGCATGTCCGGTACCACGCAGACACCTTCGCTCGGCACCTTCATGCGGATCACATGTGGCTCGCCGGCGTCCAGGCGGCGCTGCACTTCTTCGGCGCTCAACAGCAGCGCGCGGCCGTCGTAGCGCGGGGTTTCGCCGCGGGCCTGTTGCTCGGCACGCATTTGCTCCAGCTCTTCGGCGGTGCAGAAGCAGTAGAAGGCATGACCGGCATCCACCAGCTGCTTGGCATACTTCGCGTAGATCTCGCCACGCTCGCTCTGCCGGTACGGGCCGTGCGGGCCGCCCACATCCGGGCCTTCGTTCCATTCGATGCCGAGCCAGCGCAGGGCGTCGAAGATCTGCTGTTCCGACTCGCGCGTGGAGCGCAGCTGGTCGGTGTCTTCGATGCGCAGGATGAACTCACCGCCGTGCTGCTTGGCAAAGCAGTAGTTGAACAGGGCGATGTAGGCAGTGCCGACATGGGGGTCGCCGGTAGGCGATGGCGCGATACGCGTACGTACGGTGGTCATGGAAGGTCTCGAACTGAAGATGAAACAAAGGCGGGATGTTAGCAGGAGGCAGGCACCGGGCTCCAGCAATGGCGCGAACGTCACTTGTCGACAGCCCCTGCAGCGCTGTTAAATTTGTTTACATTTCTGGAACGATAGTGCCCATGCCTGCCCAACTCAAACGTCGCCTGCTGGTCTTCTTCACCCTGGTGGCCATCATCGCCCTCGCCTTTCTGGCCCACTGGTACTTCAAGGGCCGCTTCTACGAGAGTACCGACAACGCCTACGTACAGGGCGAGATCACCCGTATTTCCAGCCAGCTGGGCGCACGTATCGAGGCGGTGCCGGTCGAGGACAACCAGCATGTCAACAAAGGTGACCTGCTGGTGCGCCTGGAAGTAGCAGACTTCGAGCTGGCGGTTGACCGCGCCCGCGCTACCCTGGCTACCCGCGAAGCAGAATACGCGCAAGCGCAAAGCCGCCTGACCCAGCAGGGTAGCCTGATCGCCGCCGGGCAGGCGCAGGTGGCAGCCAACCAAGCCACGTTCGAGCGCTCGCGGGTAGACCTGAGCCGTGCCGAAAAGCTGCGCAAGCCAGGCTTCATATCCGAAGAGCGGGTCACCACCCTGTCGGCGGACAGCCATGTCGCCGGCTCTCAGGTCGACAAAGCCCGCGCCGACCTGCAAAGCCAGCGCCAGCAGGTCAACGCCCTGAACGCCGACCTCAAACGCCTTGATGCACAGATCGCCAACGCCCGCGCCGACCTGGCACAGGCCGAACTGAACCTGACCCGCTGCGAAATCCGCGCGCCGATCAGCGGCACCATCGGCCAGCGCAACGCGCGCAATGGCCAGGTGGTGCAGGCTGGCGCCTACCTGCTGTCGATCGTGCCCGACGAAGACATCTGGGTGCAGGCCAACTTCAAGGAAACCCAGATCGGCCGGATGCATCCCGGGCAACGCGCCGAGCTGCTGTTCGACAGCTACCCGGATACCCCCATCGAAGGCCGGGTCGACAGTGTCTTCGCTGCCTCGGGCGCGCAATTCAGCCTGCTGCCACCCGACAACGCCACCGGCAACTTCACCAAGGTGGTACAGCGCATCCCGGTGAAACTCACCTTCAGCGCCGACAACCCGCTGCACGGGCGCATTCGCCCCGGCATGTCGGTGACTGCCACCGTCGACCTGCGCAGCCAAAGCGAAGGCCACAATGGCCGGTGACCAATTGCTCCGGCCCACCGCTGAGCCCACCCGCCGCGACTGGATCGCGGTAATGAGCGTGATGCTCGGTGCGTTCATGGCGGTGCTGGATATCCAGATCACCAATTCGTCGCTGAAAGACATCCAGGGCGCACTGTCAGCGACGCTGGAGGAAGGCTCATGGATTTCCACCTCGTATCTGGTGGCGGAAATCATCATGATCCCGCTGACTGCCTGGCTGGTGCAGTTACTCTCGGCGCGGCGCCTGGCGGTGTGGGTTTCTGCAGGGTTTCTGTTGTCGTCACTGCTGTGCTCGATGGCCTGGAACCTGGAGAGCATGATCCTGTTCCGCGCCCTGCAAGGCTTTACCGGCGGCGCACTGATCCCGCTGGCGTTTACCCTTACCCTGATCAAGCTGCCCGAACACCACCGCGCCAAAGGCATGGCAATGTTCGCCATGACCGCCACGTTCGCCCCCTCCATCGGCCCCACGCTGGGCGGTTGGCTGACTGAGAACTGGGGCTGGGAGTACATCTTCTACATCAACATCCCGCCCGGCCTGGTGATGATTGCCGGCCTGATGTACGGGCTGGAGAAGAAAGAGGCGCACTGGGAACTGCTGAAAAGCACCGATTACGCAGGCATCGTCACCCTGGGCCTGGGGTTGGGCTGCCTGCAGGTGTTTCTCGAAGAAGGCCACCGCAAGGACTGGCTGGAGTCGAACTTGATCGTTGGCCTGGGCAGCATCGCCCTGATCAGCCTTATCACCTTCGTCATCCTGCAGTTTTCCAAGCCGCACCCGCTGATCAACCTGCGCATTCTCGGTAACCGCAACTTCGGCTTGTCGAGCATCGCCAGCCTGGGCATGGGCGTAGGCCTGTACGGGTCAATCTACCTGTTGCCGCTGTACCTGGCGCAGGTGCAGGGTTACAACGCCCTGCAGATCGGCGAGGTGATCATGTGGATGGGTGTCCCGCAGCTGTTCCTGATCCCGCTGGTGCCGCAACTGATGAAGGTGGTGTCACCCAAAGTGTTGTGCGCCTTGGGGTTCTGCCTGTTCGGCGCCGCCAGTTTCGGTTCGGGGGTACTGAACCCGGACTTTGCCGGGCCGCAATTCAACCAGATCCAGATCATCCGCGCCCTGGGCCAGCCGATGATCATGGTGACCATTTCGCTTATCGCCACGGCTTACATCCAGCCGCAGGATGCGGGGTCGGCATCGAGCCTGTTCAATATCCTGCGTAACCTGGGGGGTGCGATTGGTATCGCCTTGCTGGCCACGTTGCTGGATGCGCGGACCAAGGTGTATTTCGATTACCTGCGCGAATCGGTAGTGCCGAGCAACCCACAGGTGGCAGAACGGCTGGCGCAACTGGCGGAGCGCCTGGGCAATGACAATGCAGCGCTGGGCAAGCTGAGCGAGATTACCCATCAGCAGGCCATGATCATGGCCTACAACGATGCTTTCCACTTTGTCGGGATCGGGTTGGCGGTGAGCATGGTGGCAGTGTTGCTGACCCGCAAGCTGCCGGCGGGGTTGAAGGCTGGGGAAGCTCACTAGCTTGTACTGGCCCTATCGCCGGCAAGCCAGCTCTCACAGGTACCGGGCAAATTTTGAATGCAGCGGCACACCTGTGGGAGCTGGCTTGCCGACGACAGGGCCAGTTCATCCACCCAAAGGGATCAGCTGGTAATCAACCGCTCGCGCAGCTGGGTAATCTCGTCGCGCAGCTGCGCCGCAGCTTCGAACTCCAGGTCGCGGGCGAGCTGCATCATCTTCTCTTCCAGCTGCTTGATGCGCTTGGTGATCTCGCCCGGTGTACGCAGCTCTGCCTCATAGCGGGCGCTCTCCTCTGCCGCCTTGGCCATGCCCTTGCGCTTTTTGCTGCGCGCGCCGGGCACGGTAGCGCCTTCCATGATGTCGGTGATGTCCTTGACCACACCCTTGGGCACGATACCGTTGGCTTCGTTGAAAGCGATCTGCTTTTCCCGGCGTCGCTCGGTTTCGTCAATTGCCCGCTGCATCGAGCCGGTAATATTGTCGGCGTACAGAATCGCCCGGCCATTGAGGTTACGCGCAGCACGGCCAATGGTCTGGATCAGGGAGCGCTCGGAACGCAGAAAACCTTCTTTGTCCGCATCCAGAATCGCCACCAGCGACACTTCTGGCATGTCCAGGCCTTCGCGCAGCAGGTTGATGCCCACCAGCACATCGAAGGTACCCAGGCGCAGGTCGCGGATGATCTCCACCCGCTCCACCGTGTCGATGTCCGAGTGCAGGTAGCGCACCCGCACATCGTGGTCGGCGAGGTAATCGGAAAGGTCCTCGGCCATGCGCTTGGTCAGCGTAGTGGCCAGCACCCGCTCCCCCACCGCCACGCGCTTGCGGATTTCCGACAGCAGGTCGTCTACCTGGGTCAGTGCCGGGCGTATCTCGACTTGCGGGTCGACCAGGCCGGTCGGGCGCACGACCTGCTCCACCACGCGCCCGGCATGCTCAGCCTCATAGGGGCCCGGGGTCGCGGAGACGAAGATGGTCTGCGGGCTGACGTCTTCCCATTCGTCGAAGCGCATCGGCCGGTTGTCCAGTGCCGAAGGCATGCGGAAGCCGTATTCGACCAGGGTTTCCTTGCGCGAACGGTCGCCCTTGTACATGGCGCCTACCTGCGGAACGCTGACGTGGGATTCGTCGATGACCAGCAGCGCATCGGCTGGCAGGTAGTCGTACAGGGTGGGTGGTGGCGCCCCGGCCGGGCGCCCGGACAGGTAGCGTGAATAGTTCTCGATGCCGTTGCAGTAGCCCAGCTCCATGATCATCTCAAGGTCGAAGCGGGTACGCTGCTCCAGGCGTTGCGCTTCTACCAGCTTGTTGGCCTTGTGCAGGTACTCAAGGCGCTCCTTGAGCTCTTCCTTGATGCCCTCCACGGCCTCCAGCAGGGTTTCCCGCGGGGTAACGTAGTGGCTCTTGGGGTAGAAGGTGAATCGCGGCAGCTTGCGGAAAACCTCGCCAGTGAGCGGGTCGAAGGCGGCTATGTTCTCCACCTCGTCATCGAACAGCTCGATGCGGATGGCCTCTAGGTCCGACTCGGCCGGGAAGATATCGATCACATCACCCCGCACGCGGAAAGTGGCACGGGCAAAGTCCATTTCGTTGCGGGTGTACTGCAGGTCGGCCAGGCGGCGCAGCAGTGCGCGCTGATCGAGCTTGTCGCCGCGGTCCACATGCAGGACCATTTTCAGGTAGGACTCGGGGCTGCCGAGGCCATAGATGCAAGACACGGTGGTGACGATGATTGCATCGCGCCGCTCCAGCAGCGCCTTGGTCGCGGACAGGCGCATCTGCTCGATGTGGTCGTTGATCGAGGCGTCCTTCTCGATGAAGGTGTCCGACGATGGTACGTAGGCCTCGGGCTGGTAGTAGTCGTAGTAGGAAACGAAATACTCCACCGCGTTGTTGGGGAAAAACGCCTTGAATTCGCCGTAGAGCTGCGCGGCCAGGGTCTTGTTCGGTGCGAGGACAAGTGTCGGGCGCTGCACCTGCGCGATGACGTTGGCGATGCTGAAGGTCTTGCCCGACCCGGTCACGCCGAGCAGCGTCTGGTGCGACAGCCCCGCTTCGATGCCTTCGACCATCTGACGGATGGCCTCGGGCTGGTCGCCGGCCGGCTGAAAACGGGTGACGAGCTGGAACTCGGACATGTTTGACCTCGCGGTGCTGCAGCAACTGTAAATTTAGCCAGTAGTCTATACCCAAATGCGGCTAGCTGGGGGCGCTTTCAAGGCTGGGCTGTGAGCGCTTGTTACAGTGGACCCGGCAATTAGACCAATGGTCGAAAAATATTTGCGCAAATAGCCGGAAAAGCTGTGCCAGAGTGTCGCAGTGACCGGACGGTATCACTATACTGACTCCCCGTTTGTGCACCGCTTCAGTGCATTCGGCTGGAGCGTGTACGCCCTATCACTCTCCAATCAGAGCCAAGGTAACAATGAGCCTGTTTTCCGCTGTCGAGCTGGCACCCCGCGACCCTATTCTGGGCCTCAACGAAGCATTCAACGCCGACCCACGTACCGATAAGGTCAACCTGGGCGTTGGCGTGTACTGCAATGAGGAAGGCCGCATTCCGCTGCTGCGCGCCGTGATCGAAGCCGAAACCCAGCGTGCCGCCCAGCACGCCTCGCGCGGCTACCTGCCGATCGACGGCATCGCCACTTATGACCAGGCCGTGCAAAAACTTATCTTTGGCGCCGAGTCGCCACTGCTGGCCGCTGGCCGCGTGGTCACCGTGCAAGCCGTTGGCGGCACCGGCGCGCTGAAGATCGGCGCCGACTTCCTCAAGCGCCTGTCGCCCAACGCTGTGGTAGCCATCAGCGACCCGAGCTGGGAAAACCACCGCGCACTGTTCGAGACTGCCGGCTTCCCGGTACAGAATTACCGCTACTACGACGCGCCAAGCAACGACGTCAACCGCGCGGGCATGCTGGAAGACCTGAACAACCTGCCGGCCGGCTCGATCGTGGTGCTGCATGCTTGCTGCCACAACCCGACCGGTGTCGACCTGGGCCTGGACGACTGGAAAAACGTCCTGGAAGTGGTCAAGGCCAAGGGCCATGTGCCGTTCCTGGACATGGCCTATCAGGGCTTTGGTGACGGCATCGCCGAAGATGCCTTCGCCGTGCGCCTGTTCGCCGAGTCGGGCCTGGAGTTCTTCGTTTCCAGCTCGTTCTCCAAGTCGTTCTCGCTGTACGGCGAGCGCGTTGGCGCACTGTCGATCGTCACCGCCTCGAAGGATGAGAGCACTCGCGTGCTGTCGCAGGTCAAGCGTGTGATCCGTACCACCTACTCCAACCCGCCGACCCATGGCGCAACCATCGTCGCTACCGTGCTGAACAGCGACGAACTGCGCCAAATGTGGGAAGCCGAGCTGGGCGAGATGCGCCAGCGCATCCACGGCATGCGTCAGCAAATGGTCAGCCTGCTGGCTGAATATGGCGCCAAGCGCGACTTCAGCTTCGTTGGCCGACAGGCAGGCATGTTCTCCTACTCGGGCCTGACCGTTGAACAGGTAGCCCGCCTGAAGAACGAGTTTGGCATCTACGCACTGGACACCGGCCGCATCGCGGTTGCCGCGCTGAACCAGAGCAACATCCACGTGGTAACCAAGGCCATCGTCGAAGTGCTGTAACCTGTTGATTTGCCTGGGAGAGGCTTGACTTCTTCCAGGCAGTCAGTAAGATACGCACAGATTCCGCGATAGCTCAGTCGGTAGAGCAAATGACTGTTAATCATTGGGTCCCTGGTTCGAGTCCAGGTCGCGGAGCCAAACATTGAAAAGCCCCCGGGTGCGCAAGCAACCGGGGGCTTTTTGCATTGCATCGGATTTACTGGCCCAGCGGCTCGGTCACTGGCTTGCCCTCGTCCACCAGGCTCCAGACCAGCAGCTTGGCGGGCTGGGTCTTGCTGGCATTGCGTGACACGCTGTGCACGGTGCCTGGCGCCTCGTACCAGTACTCACCGGCCTTGTAGGTCTTTTCCGGATCGTTGTTGAGCTTCGACACCACTGCCCCCTCCAGAACGTAGGCCATCACTGCGCCGGGGTGCTGATGCGCGGGCGATGCCTCGCCAGGGGCGTAGCTCACCGTAAGCATGACAGCCGTTTTGCCCGGGGCGTTCGAGGGTTGTTGCTGCTGCAGGACTTTGACCTGGTCGGCAACGTCGCCGTGGGCCCAGGCGGGGGCTTGGACGGCGAGCAGGGCAAAAAGGACGATAGCCAAGGGTTTCATGGCGGGCTTCTCCTGGATGACTAATGCCAGCAGGTTAGGCCTTCGTTGGCTGAAGACAAATGGCCAATTCGAGGTAAAAGCAGGGGGCCGATTTTACCTGTGCCGCCCGCTCCCACAAGTTCATTCGCCACAGGTGCTGTACCTGTGGGAGCGGGCATGCCCGCGAAGAGGCCGGTACAGGCAACCAAGAGCTCAGCTGCTACGCCCAATCGGGTAGAACACGCCTTGGCTCCAGACCCCCAGCCATTCCTCGCCGTCGATTTCACGCGCCACCGCCAGCTCTACCAACTGATAGAAAACATTGCGGTGAATCAGCGCCTCAAGGTTGCTGCGCATCAGCACATAGGGCGATGGCTCCTGCGTCACCGGGTCGATGACCACACGCAAAGGGTTGTCCGGCCCGGCGTCAACCTGGTCCTCGACATTGCTGGTGAAGCGCAGCACCTGCTGCTCCCCCTCCCCCAGCACCTCCAGAGCCACGGCCACAAATGGGGCATCGTCGACGCGGATGCCAACCTTTTCTACCGGGGTAATCAGGAAGTAGTCATCGCCATCGCGGCGAATGATCGTGGAAAACAACCGCACCATCGGTTTGCGCCCGATCGGCGTGCCCAGGTAATACCAGGTGCCATCGCGGGCAATGCGCATATCGATGTCACCGCAAAAATCCGGGTTCCACAGATGCACCGGCGGCAGGCCCTTGGCCTTGGGGATCTGTGCCAGAAGATCATTGGCCTTGCCGGAATCACTCATCACGCCTGCCTCATTCGCTCATACCCAGAAGGCTACGAGCGTACTCGCGCATCGGCGCACCAAGCAAATCCTCCGGGGTGTTGTCGTGGAACGTCAACAAACCGCCACGGCTCTTGATGCGTGCGGTGTCGATCAGGTAGCGGGTATTGGTTTCGATCAACATCATCTGCACCACGCCAGTGTCCCACCCCAGCCGGTCGACGGCCTGTTCGTCATACCACTCATCGCCATTGCCGATGCGGTCGTCGGTACGGGCGAAGCGGGTGTACAGGACGTAGTCGGCACCCACCGAGCGTGCCTGGGCAATGGCGTCTTCCAGGCCCAATGGGCCTTGGGCGCGGCGCACCAACGGGAAATACTCGACAAAGCTCTTGAACGCCTCGTCAGCCACCGCATTCTGCCGTGGCACCGGCCCCTTGCCCGGCGGCACGAATGCGCCCTGGCCGATGAAAATGAACGAATCGGGCTGCAGGCGGATCGACAGGGTACGCCGGGTATCGCTGTGGTCCAGCAGACCGGCATCGCTCATGTGATAGCGGACGCCTTCGCCCATATCGCTGACATTCATGCAGCCGCCCAGCGCCATCAGCGCCAGCAGCAAGACCAGGCTACGCATCTTTCCTCCAGTGGCCGGCGACGAAAAACCGGCGAATAGCAGGCGGATGCAGCTTTTGCGCCAGCTTCAGCCGCCAATCACCTTCATCACCATCACATCACCGGAAAACGCCAGGTCCTGCTTGTCTGCCAGCGCCTTGACCAACAGGCGCTGCAGGGCCGGAAGGGCCTGATGACGCGGCTTTTCCAGCAGGTCACCGACGAAGTGGCGATTGCTCGAAGACAGGCAGCCATGCAACCAGCCCGTGGAGGACAGGCGCAAGCGCGAGCAGGTACGGCAAAACGGCACGCTCTCGTTGGCGATGATGCCGAAGTGGCCAATGCCCGGGATTTCATAGCGCAGGGCTGTAGCGTCCAGCGGCGCATCGACCTGGACATAGGCATACTTGCCGCCGATCAGCGCCAGCAACTGGTCGAGCCCGACGAACTGCTGCACAAAGGCATTGTGCTCACGGGCCAGGTGGCCCATGCGCATGAGTTCTATGAAGCGCAACTCGAAGCCGCGCTCCAGGCAGTAATCCAGCAGCGGCAATACCTGGTCGAGGTTGTGCCCGCGCATTGGCACCATGTTCACCTTGATTCGCATGCCCAGCGCAGTGGCCTGCTCCATACCCGCCAGCACACTGGCCAGGTCGCCGCCCCGGGCAATGCGGCGGAAGGCCTGGGGATCGAGAGTGTCGAGGGAAACATTCAGGCGTCGGATACCCGCCGCTTGCAGCTGGGGCAGCTTGCGTGCCAACAGCTGGCCATTGGTGGTCAGCGAGATATCGTCGAGGTCGAGCTTGGCCACTGCGGCCAGAAAGGCATCCAGGCGCGGGCTGACCAGCGGCTCACCCCCTGTGATGCGTAGGCGCTCGATACCCGCCGCTTCGATCAGGTAAGCCACGCCGCGGGCCAGGGCATCTGCCGAGAGCTCGTCTTGCGCCGCCACCAGGCGTTTGCCGTCGGGCACGCAGTAGGTGCAGGCATAATTGCAAGCAGCCGTCAGGCTGACACGCAGGTTGCGAAAGCGCCTGCCTTGACGATCGACAATCATGAATGACTCCGGCATGGATGATAGGGGCAGGCGAAACCTGACTCATAAATCAGGTTTTTGCAAGCCCCCGCACCCTGCCGGTTTCAGCGTCAAGTGACGGAACGCTTCAGTTCGTCGGTTCCGGATCGCGTTTGCGTTTGTTGCCCATGCGCACACCGATGTCCATCAGGAACTGGAAGAAACCTTCCTGATCCTCAAGCACATTGCTCCAGAACGGCGAGTGGTACAGCGCAACGGCGCCGTGCACCAGCGCCCAGGCGGCGCAGTAATGGAAATACGGCGGTACGTCTTCGAGCTTGCCTTCGCAGATGCGGCCCTTGATCAGCTGAGTCAGGCGATCGAAGTTGGAGGCACGGATACTGTGCAGTTGCTCGACCATTTCCGGCACCTGGTTGCCCTTGACCACCTTCTCTTCCAGGCGATCGAACAACCGGTAACGTTGCGGGTCGCGCATGCGGAACTCGAAGTAGGCGCGTGACAGGGCTTCCTTGTCACGGTCGACGTCGGCCGAGTGCAACAGTTCGTTCAGGTCGCGCTCATAGTCGAGCATCAGGCGCAGGTAGATTTCCGCCTTTGACTTGAAATGCTTGTAGATCGTGCCTTTGCCGATACCCACGGCGTCGGCGATCATTTCGACAGTGACGCTGTCCTCACCCTGTTCGAGAAACAGCTTGAGCGCGGTGTCGAGGATTTCCTGTTCGCGACGGCGAAACTCACGGACCTTACGAGGTTCTTTCTGCATGGGAAGGACTGGATGACAATCGAAGCGGTTTATTATGCCTAACTTGCAAGAAATTGCACGGATCATCCACGCATGTCTGTGTTTCACCATGCTTACTGCCATGCGCTGTGGAAGGATTGAAACCTCGGCGTATTCCAAATTTGTTTAAAAAACGACCAATATACGCTGGCACTGCGCCAAACCTGACCAATACTTGAAGTGTTGGCGCGGCGCATCCCCCCCAAGTGGCGCGCCGATAAAGGTGCTCAGGGACCGCGTACCTTTGTTTTACTCCTAATGGTCTTAACCCGGATTCCCCCCCCAGAACCCGGGTTTTTTTTGCTTGCGCGACGGGTCGCACAGCGACCCGCACTCCCCGCTCGAGGTTGTGCTGTACCGTGATTTTGATTTTGATTTTGATTTTGTTTTTTGATTTTGTTTTTTGATTTTGTATTTTGATTTTGATTTTGATTTTGATCTTCGCGACTTCAGTAGGCCGAACGCAGGCCTTGCGGAGGGAGGTGACGGGCATGGATGCCCGTCAAGCGCTGGGCCCCAGGATGGGGCCTGCAGCGCGGTCCTCCTGGGAGCGAGGCCGGAGTGAGGGAACCCCGGAGCGCAGCGCAGGGGCCGGATGATGGGAGCGCAGCGTTTTTTGGTTACTTTTTGTCGCGTCTGACAAAAAGTGACTCGCCGTAAGGGCGAAAAGGTGAGTTAGTGTCGCCATCGCAAATGGCCTATGCGCGAGCTAAAAACCAGCACTGTTTCGCTGTTCGCTGTTCGCTGTTCGCTGTTCGCTGTTCGCTGTTCGCTGTTCGCTGTTCGC
>NZ_FYDS01000017.1:0-86195 GCF_900187545.1 Pseudomonas sp. Irchel 3F3
TCACCTTTCCGCCCTTACGGCGGGTCACTTTTTGTCAAACGCGACAAAAAGTAACCAAAAAACGCTGCGCTCCCATCATCCGGCCCCTACGCTGCGCTCCGGGGTCCCCTCGCTCCGGGCTTGCTCCCGGGAGGACCGCGCTGCAGGCCCCATCCTGGGGCCCAGCGCTTGACGGGCATCCATGCCCGTCACCTCCCTCCGCAAGCCCTGCGCTCGGCCTCCTGAAGTCGCAATCTGCGTCGCCTGAGCTACCGCGCGCTTAAAAGCAAAAGCAAAAGCAAAAGCGAAAGCGAAAGCGAAAGCAAAAGCAAAAGCAAAAGCCGAAGCAGGGTTACTGGGCGAACGCTCGCCCTAACCCACCCGGCACGCCACTGCTGTCAGTGTCCTGCCAAGGCCCATTCGGGCTCAGCGACCAGCTCCAGCCGTTATCAAACCGGTAGTACGTACGCTGCCGGTAGAACGTATTGGGCTGCTTTTCCAATACATATACACCCAGCTTGGGGTCCCAGTGGCTGGCACCGCCAGGCGGTGGCGCAAAGCTGGCCGAGGTACGCGGCATCGGCTTGGGAATCGCCGCCGGTTTGCTCGGCTGGGTGGACGGTTGCCCACCCGGCAACGGCTTGACCACCGGCCCTTGCGGCGGCACGCGCTCGATCGGGGGTGCCGGCTGTTCATACGGCTGATGCACCGTACACGCAGACAAACCCAGGGCCAGGGTGATCAGGGTCAGGCGGACGGTGCTGTGCATGGCTTTGCTCTCTTACAGGTCTGGGCTGTCGATGGTCAGGTGCTGGGTAGCCTGGGTGGTGCTGGGCAACGGCGCGCCCTGGCCAATCCACTCGCCGCGGGTAGGCTGACCAGCGCGGGAAACCCGTGCAACCAGTTGGACTTCGGCAAATTGCGACAGTTTCATCTGCGGCATCATCGCGTCAGCATCGGACAACTCCACTTCGATCGGCAACTGCGCCACCGTCACCCGCTTGGCTGCCAGGGGCATCGGCGGGCCATTGCTGGCGCGAGCGAAGATGAACACCGTATCGTCAGGTTTTACCTTGTCCTTCAGTGCCGCCGCCAGTTCCACCCGCACTTTCATCCGCGCAGCCACCGGCGCGGGCTCTGCAGCCTGCCCTGCCGGGCCACCCAGGCGTTCGGCAGCGCGGTCGATGCCGCCTTGCAGGGCATCGCGCGATGCATCGCCTTCCGGCAACTGCGCCAACAGGCGCTTCCAGTAGTCGATGGCTTCCTGGTAACGCTCGCCTTCAAAGGCCGCGATACCGCGCAGGCCCAGGCTGGTCACCTCGTTGGGGTCGGCCTTCAGCGCTTCATCCGTCAGTGCCTGCAACTGCGGGCTCCACCGCTTGTCGGCGGCAAAGTACAGGGCCTGGGCCCACTGGCCCAGCAGCTCGGGCTGGCGGCCAGCCAAGGCCACCGCCCGCTCGAAAGTACGCGCAGCATCGGCCGGGCGCTGCTCGGCCATGTAGGCACGGCCCAGGAAATACACGGCCTCGGCCGACTCAGGCTGGGCCTGCACCACACGCTCCAGGCGCGTGGTCATTTCTTCCATCGACTTGGGTGCTTCGGCGAATTCCTGGGTCAGCGCCACCTTGTCGGCCGCACCAAAATGCAGGTACAGCCCCAGCGCCATCAGCGGTACCAGCACGGCAGCCAGTAGCGGCAGGGCTTTGCCCAAATGCCCCTGGCGTGGGGCATCGGCGCCTTCGGTATCAGCCAGCAATTCGCGGGCAGCCTCGTCACGGCCCTTGGCCAACTGTGCCTCATCGAGCACACCGGCAGCCTGCTGGGCAGCCAGTTCGGCAACGCGTTCCTGATACAGGGCCACGTTCAGGGCAGTGCGGTCTTCTTCCTGCTGGCGACGGCGGCCACGCAGGATCGGGATCAGCAAAAAGCTGAGGGCGGCGAGCAGCAGCAGGCCCGCGCTAAGCCAGAATTCAATCATGGGTCTGTTCTTTTTCCAGCAGTTTGGCGAGTCGCTCGCGTTCTTCGACAGAAAGCTCGTTGTTGCCCGGCAAAGCCGTACCACGGCGTCGGCGCACGATCACCGCCAGCACCACGAAACCACCGGCCAACAGGATGCCCGGGCCGAACCACAACAGCCAGGTACGCCCGCTGAGCGCCGGCTTGTAGCGCACGAAGTCACCGTAGCGGTCCACCATGAAGTCGACGATCTGCTGGTTGCTCTTGCCTTCGCCAAGCATGCGGAAGATCTCTCGGCGCAGGTCGGCAGCAATCGGTGCGTTGGAATCGGCGATGTCCTGGTTCTGGCACTTGGGGCAACGCAGTTCCTTGGTCAACTGCTGGTAGCGCTCGCGCTCGGCTTCATCGCGGAACTGGTAAGTGTCGATGGCCGCCTTGGCCACACTGGCCAGGCTCATGCCCAGCACGGCAGCTGCCAGCCAGCGCCTCATTGCCTGGCCTCATCGACCAGGCCCTGGTACAGCGGTGCCAGCTGCTCACGCCACACCGTGGCATCGACAATGCCCACATGCTTGTAGCGGATGATGCCCTTGGCGTCGATCAGGAAAGTTTCCGGCGCGCCGTACACCCCGAGATCCAGGCCAAGGCTGCCCTGCTCGTCACGGATATCCAGCTGGTAAGGGTTGTGGAATTCGGCCAGCCATTTCTGCGCAGCGGCGTTGTCGTCCTTGTAATTGACGCCGTGGATCACCACGCCCTGCTGCGCCAGCTGGTTCAGGTAGGGGTGCTCGACCTTGCACGACGGGCACCAGGTGGCCCACACGTTGACCAATGCCGGGCGGCCCTGCAAGTCGGCCTGGGTCAGGGTCCGGTCGCCCTGGGTCGAAGCCAGGGAAAACACCGGGAACGGTTTGCCGATCATTGCCGAAGGCAGCTCGTCGGGCTTGAGAAACAGCCCCTTGTAGAGAAACACCGCCACCAGCAGGAACACTGCCAAGGGGACTACCATGATCCAACGCTTCATGCAGCTGCTCCAGACACGCCCAGGGCCTCACGCACCCGGGTCTTGACCTTGACGCGGTAGCGCCGGTCGAGTGCCGCCAGCAACCCGCCCAGGCCGGTCAGCAGACCGCCCAGCCAGATCCAGCGGACATAAGGCTTGATGTGCACACGCACGGCCCAGGCGCCGTTCTCAAGCGGCTCGCCAAGGGCAACGTAAAGGTCGCGGGTAAAGCCGGCGTCGATGCCGGCTTCCGTCATCATCGATTGCTGCACGGTGTACAGGCGCTTTTCCGGGTGCAGGGTCGTCACTTCACGGCCACCACGGCTGACTACCACCGTACCCTTGTCGGAGATGAAGTTCGGCCCTTCGAAGTGCTTGGCGCCCTGGAACAGGAACTGGTAGCCACCCAGCTCCACGCTTTCGCCCGGGGCCATGCGCAGGTCGCGTTCGGCGCTGTTGTTGCTCGACAGCACCACACCCAGCGCACACACCGCCAGGCCCAGGTGTGCCAGTTGCATGCCCCAGTAGCTGCGGCCCAGGCCAGGCAGGCCCTTGAGCAGGCCTTTGTGACGGGTCTTGTCGAGGATGTCGCGCAGCCCGCCAAGTACCACCCAGGCAGCCAGGGCGAAGGCGGTCAGGGTCGGCCAGTCGAAGTCGTCAACGATAAAACCGGCAACCGGAGCAAGAATGGCACTGCCGATCAGCACCGGGGTCATCATGCTGACCAGCCATTTGACCGGGGTGTCCTTCCAGCGCACCACCACGCCCACGCTCATTACCACCATCAGCAGTGCCATCAGCGGCAGGAACAAGGCATCGAAATAGGGCGGCCCCACCGACAGCTTGGCCCCGGTCAGGGCATCAAGCACCAGCGGGTACAGCGTGCCGAGCAGAATCATCGATGCGGCCACCACCAGCACCAGGTTGTTGGCCAGCAGCAGCGTCTCGCGCGACCACAGGGCGAAACCGACCTGGCTCTTGACCACCGGTGCGCGCAGGGCGAACAGGGTCAGCGAACCACCGACCACGAACAACAGGAAGAACAGGATGAAAATGCCCCGCGATGGGTCGGCAGCAAATGCGTGCACCGAGGTCAGCACGCCGGAACGCACCAGGAAAGTACCCAGCAGGCTCAGCGAGAATGCGGCAATTGCCAACAGCACGGTCCAGCTCTTGAACACCCCGCGCTTTTCAGTCACCGCCAGCGAGTGGATCAGCGCCGTGCCCACCAGCCAAGGCATGAACGAGGCGTTTTCCACCGGGTCCCAGAACCACCAGCCACCCCAGCCCAGCTCATAGTAGGCCCACCAGGAGCCCAGGGTGATGCCGACCCCCAGGAAAGCCCAGGCGACGATGGTCCAGGGCCGCGACCAGCGCGCCCAGGCAGCGTCCAGACGGCCGCCGAGCAAGGCGGCAATGGCGAAGGCAAAGGCCACCGAGAAGCCCACGTAGCCCATGTACAGCATCGGCGGGTGAACGATCAGGCCGAAGTCCTGCAGCAACGGGTTTAGATCGCGACCGTCGGTGGGCACTTGCGGCAGCAGGCGCTGGAATGGGTTGGAAGTAATGATCAAAAAGCTCAGGAAGCCGACGCTGATCATGCCCATCACTGCCAGCACGCGGGCCAGCATCACCTGCGGCAACTGCCGCGAAAACACCGACACGGCAAAGGTCCAGCCGCCCAGGATCAGCGCCCACAGCAGCAGCGAACCCTCGTGGGCGCCCCACACGGCGCTGAATTTGTAGTACCAGGGCAAGGCGCTGTTGGAGTTGCTGGCCACATAGGCGACCGAGAAGTTGTCGGTCATGAAGGCATGGGTCAAACAGGCGAAGGCAAAAGCCAGGAAGGCGAATTGCCCCCAGGCCGCCGGCCGTGCCAGGCTCATCCACAGGCTGTCGCCACGCCACGCGCCAAGCAGCGGCACACTGGCCTGCACGGTGGCAAAGCAGATGGCCAGGATCATCGCCAACTGGCCGAGTTCGGGTATAACCAGCGCCGCATTCATGGCCTGGCCTCCGTTCCTGTGGCGGCTTGGCCGCTTTCCTTCAGGGCCTTGGTGACCTCGGGCGGCATGTACTTCTCGTCGTGCTTGGCCAGTACTTCATCGGCCACCACCACGCCGTCGGCGTTGACTTTGCCCAGGGCAACAATGCCCTGCCCTTCGCGGAACAGGTCAGGCAGGATGCCGCGGTAGGTGATCGGCACCGACTTGTTGAAGTCGGTGACCACAAAGCGCACGTCCAGCGAGTCGGACGAGCGCTGCACCGAGCCTTTCTCGACCATGCCGCCAGCACGGATGCGGGTGTCCAGCGGCGCTTCGCCATTGGCGATCTGGGTGGGCGTATAGAACAGGTTGATGTTCTGCTGCAATGCGCTCAAGGCAAAGCCGACGGCAACCCCGACACCGACCAGCAGGCCGACGATGAGCAACAGGCGTTTCTTGCGCTGCGGATTCACTGGTTGTTCTCCCGGCGCAAACGGCGCGCCTCTTCTTGCAGGTAGCGACGACGGGCCAGCAGCGGCGCGGCGACATTCAGCGCCAGCACTGCCAGGCAGATGCCATAGGCCGACCACACGTACAGGCCATGGTGGCCCATGGCGAGAAAATCACCGAAGGTGGCAAAGCTCATTGTGCGGCCCTCCGCCCCAGGCTGTTCAACACTTCATCCTTGACCCAACTGGCGCGCGCCTCGCGCTTGAGCACTTCAAGGCGCATGCGTAGCAACAGCACGGCGCCGAAGAAACAGTAGAAACCCAACGCCGTGCACAGCAACGGCAGCCACATTTCGGCGGGCATCGCCGGCTTTTCGGTGAGGGTGAAGGTGGCGCCCTGGTGCAGGGTGTTCCACCACTCCACCGAGTACTTGATGATCGGGATGTTGACTACGCCGACAATCGCCAGCACCGCGCAGGCCTTGGCCGCACTGTCACGATTACTGATCGCCTGGCCCAGCGCAATAATGCCGAAGTACAGGAACAGCAGAATGAGCATGGACGTAAGGCGGGCGTCCCACACCCACCAGCTGCCCCAGGTCGGCTTGCCCCAGATAGCGCCGGTAACCAGCGCCACGGCGGTCATCCAGGCGCCGATGGGCGCGGCACATTGCAGGGCGACGTCGGCCAGTTTCATCTTCCACACCAGCCCCACCACACCGGCGACGGCCAGCAGCACGTAGCAGGATTGCGCCAGCATCGCCGCCGGCACATGAATGTAGATGATGCGGAAGCTGTTGCCTTGCTGGTAGTCCTGGGGGGCAAACGCCAGGCCCCAGGTGATACCGACCAGCAGCAGGAGCACGGCAGCGCCGGCCAGCCATGGCAGCATGCGGCCGCTGATGGCATAGAACCATTTCGGGGAGCCCAGCTTGTGGAACCACGTCCAGCTTATTTTCATCAGGGTACATCCAGGGTATTTGCCGGGCTTGAGAGCCCGGGACTCGTTATTCGCCGACGCTGATCTTCAGGCCGGCCGCTATCGCAAAGGGTGCCAGGGTCACGGCCAGGGCCGTCAGGCTGGCGAGCCAGAGCAGGTGGCCGGTTGCGGGCATATTTTGCAATGCCGCTTGCAACGCACCACTGCCCAGGATCAATACAGGGATATACAACGGCAGAATCAGCAACGCCAGTAACAAACCACCGCGCTTCAGACCGACCGTCAGGGCGGCGCCCACCGCACCCAGCAGGCTCAATACCGGCGTGCCCAGCAGCAAGGAGCCAAGCAGCACCGGCAGGCAATGGCTCGGCAGCCCCAGCATCAGCGCCAGCAGCGGCGCCAACAATACCAGTGCCAGCCCGGAAAAGATCCAGTGCGCCAGCACCTTGGCCAGCACCAGCAACGCCAGTGGGTGCGGTGACAGCACCCACTGCTCCAGCGAGCCGTCCTCGAAATCGCTGCGGAACAAGCCGTCCAGCGACAGCAGCACTGCCAGCAGTGCCGCCACCCAGACCAGGCCCGGCGACAAGGTTTGCAACAATTGGCTTTCTGGGCCGACCGCCAAAGGGAACAGCGCCACGACGATGGCAAAGAACACCAGCGGGTTGGCCAGCTCGGCAGGGCGACGGAACAGCAGCCGTGCTTCGCGACGCAACAACAAAATGAATACGCTCATGCCGCCCATTGCCCCAGGTTCAGTTCACGGTAACCGGAGGGCTTGCGTTCCAGCGTGTGGTGGGTGGTCAGCACCACCGTGCCGCCCTGTTCGCAGTGTGCCGCCAGGTGCGCTTCCAGCTGGGCCACGCCTTGCTTGTCGAGCGCGGTGAACGGTTCGTCGAGAATCCATAACGGCGGGCAAGCCAGGTGCAGCCGGGCCAGGGCCACGCGGCGCTGTTGACCAGCTGACAGGGTATGGCAGGGTACGTCTTCGAAACCGCGCAGGCCGACCGCCTCCAGCGCCGCCCAGATCGCCTCGCGGCTGGCCGGCTGGTGCAAGGCGCACAGCCAGGTGAGATTTTCCTCGGCGGTGAGCAGGTCCTTGATACCTGCGGCGTGGCCAATCCACAGCAGGATGCTTTCCAGCGCATGGCGCTGCTCGGCCAGTGGCTTGCCGCCCAGCAGAATCTGCCCGGCGGTCGGCTGCATCAAGCCGGCCAGCAGGCGCAGCAAGCTGGTCTTGCCGCTGCCATTAGGACCGCTGATTTGCAGCATGTCGCCGGCGCCCAGCTCAAAATCGAGCTGCTCGAACAGCAAGCGCCAGTCGCGCTCGCAGGCCAGGCCTGCGGCTTGGAGGTGAAGGGTCACGGTTTCGCCTTATCTTTGTAGGGCTTCGGGCCGGCGTCGCCTGTTTCGCGGGCTTGCCCGCGAAGCAGGCGACGCCGCTCCAGAACCCTTGTGTCTCAAGTCGCCCCGCGCGCTGCCGTTATACTGGCAACCACGGGCGCCCGGCATTATTACACGCGCCGCCGCGCTGCCAAGAGGCCGGGCTCGACAGGTTGTATACAATCATGACTGAAATCAATAGTCTCGGCGCACAAACCGCGATCAACAGCCAAGCCATGAAGGCAGGCATGACCGGTGAACTGCTGCGCCTGATCCAGGCGCAGCCGGGTCTGCTGGCCCCCGGCGAGACCGCGCAGGCCGAAGTCGTGTCGTTGCGCCAGACGGGCCAGGAGTTCCAGTTGGTACTGCGCCTGATACAGGCCAACGGCGTGCAGACCCAGCTGCAAGCCAGCGCCAGCCAGCCACTGCCCCAAGGCAGCCAGGTCACCGTCAGCCAAACCGAAAGCAACCGACTGGCAATCATGCTGCAGCAGGCCAATACCAGCCAGATCGCCACCCTCACCCGCCTGGACACCAGCAAAGTGCCCGTCGGCACCCTGCTGCAAGGCAAGGTCCTGACCAACCAGGCATTGGCCCAGGCGCCCGGCCAACCGCCGATCTACCGGGCGCTGGTCAGCCTGCTCAACAGTGCACAGGCCGGCGCCACCTTGAGCGTCGACAGCCCACGCCCCCTGGCCATTGGCAGCCTGCTCAGCGCGTTGGTGCAAGGCGACCAGTCGCTGCGTTTCGTGCCGCTTAGTGGCAGACAGGACCAACTGAGCATTGCCCAGCAACTGCTGACCCAGCAAAACCGCCAAGCCTCCCTGCCCGGTGTGCTCAACGCGCTGCAACAGCTCGCCCGCGACCCGAGCGCCGATGGCGACCTGCGCGCCAGTGCCGAACGCCTGTTGGCCGGCCTGCCGGACGCGCGGCAACTGGGCGACGCCAAAGGCGTGGCCCAGGCGCTGAACAACAGCGGCGCCTTCCTTGAAGCGAAACTGCTGGGCGGTTTTCCTGCCAGCGTGGCCACTGACCTTAAGGCACACCTGCTGCGCCTGATCACCCAGGCCCCGGTCAGCACACCAGGCATGCCCAACCTGGCGCCCGCCAGCCTGGCCGTGACCATGCCGGCGCTGGCCCGCAGCGCACTGGGCATGCTCGAACGGGTCAGCCCCAAGCCGCAGCCAGGGGCGTTCCCCCTGCCGTCGCGCCTGCTCAAGGCCCTGGAAGACGAAGGCGACCTGCAACAGCTGCTGCGCCTGGCCGCAGCTGCCGTTTCACGCTTGCAAAACCATGCCATGAGCAGCCTGCAACAAACCGGCACACTGGAAAACGGCAACCTGCAGACCACCTGGCAAACCGAAGTGCCGATCCGCCACGGTCAGGAGTTCATCCCGCTGCAAGTCAAAATCCAGCGCGAGGAAACACCGCAACAGCAGGCCGACCGCCAACATGAAGCGCAAGACCCGCTGCAAGCCCTGTGGCGCATCGAGCTGGCCTTCGACCTGTCACCCCTTGGCCCGCTGCAAGTCCAGGCGCAGTTGAGCCAAGGCCGCCTGAGCGGGCATCTGTGGGCAGAACGTGAACCCACCGCAAGGCTGATCGACAGCCAGCTCGGTGCCTTGCGCCAGCGCCTGCTGGACCGCGGCCTGGACGTTGGCGACCTGGAATGCCACCCGGGCATCCCCCCTCAAGGCCCGCGCACACGGGTGGAGCAACGCTGGGTAGACGAAAACGCATGACACAGCAACCAACACGCCAGGCCATCGCCCTGACCTACGACGGCCAGCAGGCCCCTACCCTCAGCGCCAAGGGTGACGATGCGCTGGCCGAGGCCATCCTGGCCCTGGCCCGCGAGCACGAGGTGCCGATCTACGAAAATGCCGAGCTGGTGCGCCTGCTGGCGCGCCTGGAGCTGGGCGAACAGATTCCCGAAACACTGTACCTGACCATCGCCGAGATCATTGCTTTCGCCTGGCAACTGCGCGGCCGCGTCCCGGCGGGCTTCGCCGACGACACCGCCACGCCCCGTGACATCACGCCAGCGCTGCTGGGGCTGCCCCCTCCCGGCAGCGTTACCTGACGCCGTGAGTTGCACCCTCACACTACCCTGATGCCCTTCATCGATAGAAGGGTTACTCAATGCGCCCCATTCCGCACCACAGCCTGGCCCGTATCCGCCAGGCACTGCAGGACTTTCCCCGCCCCGACCTGCTGGCACAACAGACACTTTCCGAATGGCTTACCTCGAAGGGGGTGGCGCAGTCGCCTTTGCTGACCGACGTGGTCACCTTCCACTACCGGATAGAACCGGCGGGAGAAGGGCGTTCACAGGGCAGTACGAAGGCCGTCATCACCCAGAAGATGAACCTGGTCGAAGCATTGCTTGCCAACTGGCAGGGCGAACCGGCCGCAGGCTATGACGGTTTCCACTATGGCGACTGGGCAGGCCTGCCGCCACAGGACCCATTGACCATCGTTGAACGGCTTGCGCCACTGAGCCCGTTATCCAATGCTTCGCCCTATCAGGTGTTCAACGGCCTGTACAAACGCACAGAGCCTCCCCGCTACGCCCCGGATACGCGCCTGCCGATACGCGCAGAAGACTTTCAGACCGCTAACTGGAGGCTGAATTTTCACACCCTGTTCAAACAACAACTCGACAACTACTGGGCTCAACACAATGACGATTATCGGCAGGCCATTCACCTTGCCTTGATTGCCGCCTGCAACCGTCAGGTAATAGAGGGCAGCCTGTCCGAGCCTCAGCGCCAGCTGGTCTGGCGAGTTTGCGGGCTGTTACCTCAGGGCGACCTCAGTATTTCGATGCTGAACGTCTACGGTTATACCGCGACCGATATTCTGTACATCAAACAAACCAGCGACCCAGGGGTTGTCCTGTACATTCCAGGCAATGCTTCGCCGCTTCATGCGTTCACCGATGCGTCCGCCATGAAGGATTGGTTCGCAGAACAATGCAAGGTCCCCGACAAGCGCAATGCAATGCTGGTCCACTTCGCCCGTGCCGACTGGCCCGACGGCCTGGACTTCAGCGGCTTGCGTACGGCCTTGATCGGCTTGGGCTTGTACCCTGCTGCGCATCATTTCAACCCCCAGCACCCGGGTTTTGCGACCAGCGGGCATTGGGACCCGCAAGCGATCATCGACTATCGCCCCGACACCTACTCCCCCCCGATCATCGGCGACCTGTTCGAGCACCTGAGCTTGCAGCGCAAGCGCCGCACCTATGCCGATACCGACAGCCTGATCACCAGCAATCATGACATCGACAAGTCCCGCTGGGGCAACTACCTCTCTGTGGCCACTGCGCTGCTTGCCCCGTTTGCCCTCCTTTTGCCCGAACTGGCTCCGTTGCTGGTGATCGGTGGCCTGAGCCAATTCACCCTTGGCCTTGATCAGGCCATCAATGGCAAGAGCCTGGAGAGCCGAAGCGCAGGCGTCGCCGACCAGACATTCGGCTTGTTCAACGCGCTCCCCCTGGCCGGCCAGGGCTTTGCCAGGGAGGCGTCGGTGTTTCGTTGCAGCCGCCCCGGGTTCTTCACCCCGTCACGCCTCTCCAATGTGCTGGGTATGCCGGTTGGCGCCGCCCCCATCGCCCAGGCGAGCGACTCGGTAGAGTTGGCATTCCGTGAGCAAGCGACCCTGTCCTCCGACAGCCTCGCGGCTGTGGTGACGCGTGTCGACGAAAACCTCGAGCACCGCTTCATGGCATGGCTGCAAACACCCGAGGGCGTGGTCAGCGAATGGGTCGAGTACGAGTTTGCCAGCGACAGCTTCGTCCGCTCCCGTGACACACACATGATCGTGCCACCGCGCTGGCGGCTCGCCAATACCAGCGACACCTCGCTGACGCTGTCCAGAAGGCGATTCAACGCCACCGATGAGCAGCGCAACACGACGCTTCGGGCTTTGGGGATCGACGTGGAGATGCCCATCGACTACGCCCTTTACGGGCAATTGGTGCGCACACCGATTCCCAGACTGATCAGCAGCGTCTGGGTGGGTGACAGCGTGCTGCAAGGTGAATTCCTCGAAGCATTGGCCCACAACACGCGCATCGCCCGCCTCAGCGGGTATCGCTACCAGATTTTGCTATCGCAGCAAGACCCACTGGTTTTTGAACGCAATATGCGTCTGCTCCGCACCAGGGCTGAAGGCGCGCAGCTGCTCCCTCTGGAGACTCAAGGTTTCTTTCAGGCGTTCACCCAATCAGCTTATTACCCGCAATACCAGGCCGCCATCGCAGGCAACGGCGGGCTCGGCCGCAACCTTGCCTCTGCGTGCGACATCTTGCGCTACCGCTTGCTCAAGCACTATGGCGGGCTTTATCTGGATGCCGACGATCGGCTGCTGGACACCACCAGAGGTGAGCTCAACCCACCCTTGGCCACCGTGATGCTCCAGGCCACGGATGATGGCCTGCTGTTCTCGCCGCCGGTGTCTAACGACCAGTTGGGCATGTACGTCAAGTTCAACAACAGCATGATCGGCAGCCTCCCCGGTAACCCGACGCTGGACGCGGTGTCCGATGAGATCCTGCGACGCTACGGCATGGAACCCGAGTTCTACAACAGCCGCCCGGACCCTCGCCTGGCGCCGTTGCCGTTCCAGGCGTACGCCCGGCGTCTGAGCCTGTTGACCGGCCCAGGTGTGCTCAATGCCGTAGTAGACCAACGACTGCCGCTCCTCAAACAACTGCGTGAAATCTGTCATTTGCTGGTGTCACCGGTTTACGACATCCATGCAACGCTGAACTTCGATATGTTCCATGCCGTGCTGCAACAACACGTACCGCTCGACAGGGTGGCCCGCATGGGCCACGAGCACAGCTGGGCCTATACCTGAAACGGTCGCGGCGGGCCAGGTACAAGCCGGGGGCAATCGACGGGTTTCGTCGTCGCGCACGGCTTGGTTTACCAAGGATGCGCAACGCCTGCGACACTCACCTACATATGTAGTGCCACCGCCCCCCGTATGCAGGTCACCTTTGCCAGCCCATACAGACTCAAAGGTGACCGCCATGACAACCCAATACGTCAATGCCAAGGGCGTGCAATTTGTGCGTGACAGCCTCGCCGGTTTTCCGCGCCCGGACCGTGCGGCAGCCAGTGCCATCCATCAGTGGGCCCAGGAACGCTCCATCGACCTGGACCCAGACCGCGTCGACGCGGTCACCCTGCATTACCAGTTCAGCCCCAAGCTCGGCTGGATTGCGCTCGTCGCGCAGAAGATGACACTGACCCAGGCCGTGCTCTCGAACTGGCAGGGTGAGTCGGCCAACAACTGGTTAGGCGCGGCGATCGATGCTCCTTGGGCCGGCGAGTTACCCGAAGGGCCACTGACCATTGTCCAGACACTGCGCGAGCAAAACCTGTTTGACCATCACGCACCCTATAGCGTCTACAACGGGTTGTTCAGGCACAGCGACCACCCGCTATACAACGCAGACACGCACGTCCCGCTGGCAGCTGAGGAGTTCCAGTCGTTTATCTGGGGCCTGGACTTGCAGGTGCAGTACAAGTCGATGCTCGACAGCTACTGGGATGCCAACCTGGAACGCTACCGTATCAGCGCAAAGATCAACTTCATCGCCGCCTGCAACAAGCAAGTCACCGAGGGCAGCCTCAGTGATGCCGGCAGAAAGCTGGCCTGGCAGGCATGCGGCCTGCAAGCCTCAACGTCGGTAACGCCCGGTGACGAAAAGCCGGGCAGCAAACCGAGGCTGCGCGCCAGGTGGCTAAATGTGTACGGCTACACCGCCACTGACCTGCTGTGCCTGCACGACGCCGTCAGCGGCCTGGTTTTACTCTACATTCCGGGTAATGCCTCGCCCCTGCACGAGTTCAGCGACAAAAAGGCCATGCTGGACTGGTTCGCCAACCAGTGCCGTACCCCGCGCACGCGCGACGCCCTGCAGGGCCACTTCGCCCTGGCCGATCGCGAAGACGGTTTGAGCTACAGCGGCCTTCATACTGCCCTGTGCGGCCTGGGCAGCTACCCAGCTCCCTACCACCTCGACAGCAACCGCCCCGGCTTCACGGCGCAGGGCATCTGGCCCCCACAGGACTACATCAACTACAAGGTCAAGGACTACAGCCCCCTGATAGAAGGCGACCTGTTCCTTTCCCTGGCCCGCCGCCAGAAACAGCGCAGTTACCAGGACGCTCATTTCATCATCACCAGCGACAGCGAAGTGACCAAGGCCAAATGGCGCGGCTACTTGAACTCGGCAATCAACGTGCTGGGCCCTTTGGCCCTGGTAGTGCCCGAGCTGGCCCCGCTGTTCGCCCTGGGCGGCATCGCCCAGTTCGGCCTGGGCCTGGACCAGGCCATCCACGCCAAAAACGCCCGGCAAAGCGCCGAAGGCATCGGCACGTCGGTGTTTGGGGTGCTCAATGCACTACCGCTGGTGGCTGCCGGGGTGTCCAAGGCACCTGTGCTGCTGCGCTTCAAGCATGAAGGTTTTGTGATCCCCAGCCGGGTCAACGAACAAATCGGCTACCCCTTGAGCCCCATCACCCCCCCTGAGCTGCCACTGGCCGACGTGGCAGATTATTTCCATACTCCAGACCCCATCGCGCCTCTGCCGGGTGCCGACGACGGTGTGGCCGGTGCCGTTGTCAGGACGCCTCGCTACGACGGTTCGCCCGACCTGCTCACGACGATGATCGGCGGTTATCAAGAGCATGTGCTCTACGACATGGAACTCGATGCCTTTCGCCTGGAAAGCGACCTCAATGAGGTTGAGCCAAGCTGCTACATCGCAACGCCCGGCTCGCTCAATCTGGTCGAGGTGGATGCCCGAGCGCGTCAGGTGACCGATGACATGCGCATGGCGACCTTGCGTGCATTGGGCGTTGATCTGAACCTGCCCATTGCGCTACCGGTCGTACCTACCGAAGGACTGCGACCAATCCCTAAACACGTCCTGAATATCTGGGTAGGCGACAAGGTCATTGAGCAAACCCTGATCGACAATATCGCCCGCAACGCCCGCACGCTGCAGGAGACTCAGTATGTTCATCGCCTGTATCTCTCCAGGGCAGAGCCGGCTGCGTTCCAGGCCAACCTGCAGCTTTTGGCGGAGCATGCGCCCGGGGTAGAAGTATTGCCACTTGAGGACCAGCCGTTCTATGCGCGTTTCAAGGAGAGTGCCAACTTCCCCCAATACCAGGCAGCGATCCACGGTAACGGTGGGGTGGCCAGCAACTTTTCGTCGGCGTCGGACGTTTTGCGCTATGCCCTGCTTGAACAGGAAGGTGGCCTGTACATGGATGTCGACGACACGCTGCTAGCGCCTGGTGAGTACCCTGTGTTCATCGATGGCGCCCCCAGAGGCACGCCGGGAGAGCGCCTTGATGACGTAGCACTTGCCACCTCTGAAAACGGCCTGCTGCTGCACTCGGCGGTGTCCAACGAAAAATTGGGCATGAACTGCCTGTACAACGGCAGCCTGGTAGGCAGCCACGCGAATAATCCGACGCTCAAGGCAATCCTGGAAGAAATGCAGGCGCGCTACGAACAAGCGCCAAACTTCTATCAAAGCAAGCCATCCCTACAAACCGACCCGCAAGCGTTCTATGGTTATGCCCAGGCCCTTAGCCACCTCACCGGGCCGAAGTTGCTCACCGACGTGGTCGACCGTCTGTTGCCTGAGCTCGGCATGATGCGTCAGATCATCAACCTGTATGCGTTCCCCCGCACTAACTCCTGGCAGTTCGTCAGCCTTCCTGAGTTTCAGGCGGTGCAACGGCAACTGCTGCCACTCAACCGCATTGCCAGGATAGGGGGATACAACTCCTGGGCCAGGCCCTGAGCGGCACGTCCAGCTAGGGCCCGACAGGCTTGAGCAAGCAACCGCGGCAATAGAAAAAGGCGACCTCAGGTCGCCTTTTCACGTTATTCGCTGCGATGCAACTTGCTCATCAACTCTGCCTCGGCCCGCGTCAGCCCGCAGGTTTCGGTCAACTCCGACACGCTCGCGCCCATCCCCACCAACTTGGCCGCCTGGCTGAACGTGACACTACTGGGGTCGCGTTGCTCCAGCCGCTCCAGCCGGTCAGGCACACTGGCCACCGACACACGCAGCTCGTGAAGGGCCTCGCCCATGCGCACGGTACCGTTCTGGTAGTCGTCCAGGCGCTTGGCCAGGTCCTTGATGCGCTGGTCACGCAGGGCATCGCCCTCGGCCTGCTGCGCAGCCAGCTCGCGCTGGCGCTTGCTGTAGTTGAGGAAGAACCACAGGCTCAGCGCCCAGACCAGCGCCAGGAAGATGACAGCAACCTCTAGGATCAACTCAGATGTTCTCCAGCTCGGACCACTCTTCCTCGGTCATCATCTTGTCCAGTTCGACGAGGATCAGCAGTTCACCGTTCTTGTTGCACACGCCCTGAATGAATTTGGCCGACTCTTCGTTACCCACATTCGGCGCGGTCTCGATTTCGGACTGGCGCAGGTAAACTACCTCGGCCACGCTGTCGACCAGAATGCCGACCACTTGCTTATCGGCTTCGATGATGACGATACGGGTGTTGTCGGTGACCTCGGTCGGCATCAGGCCAAAACGCTGACGGGTGTCGATCACTGTCACCACGTTGCCGCGCAGGTTGATGATACCCAGTACGTAGCTTGGCGCACCCGGCACCGGGGCGATCTCGGTGTAGCGCAGCACTTCCTGCACCTGCATCACGTTGATGCCGTAGGACTCGTTGTCCAGACGGAAGGTAACCCACTGCAGGATCGGATCTTCGGAACCTTGTGCAGACGACTTTTTCATTCCCCTACCCTCAAAATCCGCTGTTTGGCGGTTGTGTTCTGTGTCATTTCTGTTTGGCGTGCATCTGCTTGACCGCGCCGCTGGCGATCAGCTCGGCCAGTGCGGCGACGTCGAGCAATGCACACATGTGTTCAATCACCGTGCCAGCCAGCCAAGGGCGCTGGCCCCGCTGGCTGCGCCACTTGATTTCGGACGGGTCCAGGCGCAGCGAACGGCTGACCTGGTGTACGGCCAGCCCCCATTCGTAGCCCTGCACGGAAATCACATAATTCAGGCCTTGGCGAAAATCGTCGCGGTAGCGGTCGGGCATTACCCAACGCGCCGTGTCCAGCACCTTCAGGTTACCGGCCTGGCAGGTCAGGATGCCGAGGAACCAGTCCGGCTGGCCGAACAGCGGGGTCAGCTCCTGGCCGGCCAGGTTGTAGATCGAGCCCAGGCACACCAGCGGCACCGCCAGGGTCAGGCCGGCGACATCGAACAACAGGCATTCGAATGGTTCGGCCGCCCACACCGGGCGGCCGTCCACGGTGGCCGGCGGCACCGGCAGGTTCGGCGCCGGGAGGTGCACGTCGACCAGCGGCACTGCGGGTTCCACGGTTTGTTCTTCGACCAGCACCGGGATGGCGGCCTCGGCGATCACCTGCTGCTCGACCACTGTGACCACCGGCGCTTCTATCGGCATGACGCTGGGCAACACCGCCACCTTGGGTTCGGCAAACGGCCGTTGGGCAAGGCTGACAGGGGCTTGGGCTGGCATCGGCCCGGCGGGCTGACGCGCATCACGTGCCTGCTCCTCGCGCACCGCCTCGGCGAACTCGTCTGGCGCCGCTGGCGGCTCAAACAGCTCTTCGGCTTCGGTGGCCTCCTGCAGCAGGCCGTCGAGGTACGACTGCAGGGCCATCTGCGGCCGGGTGCTGGTGTGTCGGGTCTGGGTCATCAGGCCACCTGCACTGCGGTCTTGTAAGTCAGCAGGTGCTTGAGCAGCGCCCGATAGGCAATCAGACCGCGGCTCTTGCTGTCGAACTGCGAGGGCGTGACGCCCTTGCGGCTGGCATCGCGCAGGCGCGTATCGACTGGGATGTAGCCCTGCCACACCTGTTGGCCGTAGGTATCACGCAGCAGCTTGAGTGTGCCCAGGGAGGCCTGGGTACGGCGGTCGAACAGGGTGGGTACGATCTGGTACGGCAGCGCCTGCTTGCGCGAACGGTTGATCATGGCCAAGGTGCCAACCATGCGTTCCAGGCCCTTCACTGCCAGAAATTCGGTCTGCACCGGTATCACCAACTGCTGGCTGGCGGCCAGGGCATTGACCATCAGCACACCCAGCAAGGGGGGGCTGTCGATCACGGCATAGTCGAAATCCTGCCACAGCTGCGCCAGACTCTTGGCGATCACCAGGCCCAGGCCATTTTGCCCGGGTGACTGGCGCTCCAGCACTGCCAAAGCGGTGCTCGACGGCAACAGCGAAATGCGCTCGTCGCTGGTAGGCAGCAACAACTGCCCGGGCAGGCCGTCTGGTACTGCGCCCTTGTGCAGGAACAGGTCGTAGCAGCTGTGCTCCAGCGCATCGGGGTTGTGCCCGAAATAGCTGGTCATCGACCCGTGCGGATCGAGGTCGACGACGACCACGCGCTTGCCAGCCTCAGCCAGCAGGCCAGCCAGGGCGATGGTTGTGGTGGTCTTGCCGACGCCACCTTTTTGATTGGCTACTGCCCAGACTCTCATCAAGCAAACTCTATCTATTGATTTGGCAGGGACACTGTAGAAACAACTATCCAAGAGCCGGCACGACCCCTGTGGGAGCGGGCGAGCCCGCGAACACCGGCGCAGCCGGTGCCACTCACCGCGTCGCCTGCTTCGCGGGCATGCCCGCTCCCACAGGGGACGGAGTCACTTTCAATACAATGGCGCGACGGGGAATTGACGGATCACTGCCCCGCCACCGTTGCTGACGTTGCCGGTGCACTTTGTGTGCCAGCCCGGCGCAATGCGGCATCCGGCGTTGCATTGGCACTGCCCGAGCCCGTCAGGCTGCGGCGCACTTCGAGGTTACGGGAAATCACCAGCACCACCCGGCGATTACGCGCGCGACCGTCGGCGGTGTCATTGCCGGCCACCGGCTGGTACTCGCCATAACCCACCGATGCCATGCGTGCCGGGTTGACCCCTTCCATGGCCAGCAGGCGCACGATGCTCGCCGCCCGTGCCGACGACAGCTCCCAGTTGGTCGGGTACTGTGCCGTGCGGATCGGCAGGTTGTCGGTGAAGCCTTCGACATGCACCGGGTTGGCGAATGGCTTGAGGATGTTTGCCACCTTCTCGATGATGGCAAACGCCTTGTCGCTGGGCATGGCATCGCCACTGCCGAACAACAGCGATGAATTCAGCTCGATCTCGATCCACAGCTCGTTGCCGCGCACGGTCATCTGGTTGCTGTTGATCAGGTCGCCAAAGGCATCGCGCACGTCATCGCTGATGGTTTTCAACGGGTCGACCTGGGTCGCCGCCAAGCCCGCTTCGGTCTGCTCGCTGTCTTTGACCAGCGGCTCTGCCGGGCGCACGCTCAACGGCTGCTCATCGGCAATAGGGATCGGTTTCATGCTGCGCTCAGGGTCGTTGAACACCCCGAGCAAGGCCTGGGAAATGACCTTGTACTTGCCCTCGTTGATCGAGGAAATCGAGTACATCACCACGAAAAAGGCGAACAGCAAGGTGATGAAGTCAGCGTACGACACCAGCCAGCGTTCGTGGTTTTCGTGTTCCTCGGTATGACGACGGCGACGCATGGGTTACTCCATGAAGCCTTGCAGCTTCAACTCGATCGAGCGCGGGTTTTCACCCTCGGCAATCGACAACAGGCCTTCGAGCAGCATCTCGCGGTAGCGCGACTGGCGCATGACGTTGGCCTTGAGCTTGTTGGCGATCGGCAGCAGGATCAGGTTGGCGCTGGCCACGCCGTAGATGGTGGCGACAAAGGCCACGGCAATCCCGTTGCCCAGCTGCGAAGGGTCAGCGAGGTTGCCCATCACGTGGATCAGGCCCATCACCGCACCGATGATGCCGATGGTCGGCGCGTAGCCGCCCATGCTCTCGAATACCTTGGCAGCCTGGATGTCACGGCTCTCCTGGGTCAGAAAGTCGACTTCAAGGATGCTGCGGATGGCTTCTGGCTCAGCGCCGTCCACCAGCAATTGCAGGCCTTTGCGCGCATACGGGTCGGGCTCTGCATCGGCCACGCCCTCAAGGCCCAGCAGGCCTTCCTTGCGCGCGGTCAGGCTCCAGTTCACCACACGGTCGATACCACCCGCCAGGTCTACCCGCGGCGGAAACAGTATCCAGCGCAAAATCTGCAAGGCGCGCTTGAAGGAAGACAGCGGCGACTGCAACAAGGCTGCCGCCAGGGTGCCACCCAGCACGATCAGCGCCGCCGGGCCATTGACCAGCGCGCCGGCATGGCCACCTTCCAGAAAGTTGCCACCGACGATGGCGACAAAGGCGAGAATCAGGCCGATCAGGCTGAGGACGTCCATCAGACGCAGGCCTCCACCAAGTGCTTGCCGATTTCGTCCAGGCTGTAGACCGCATCGGCCAGGTTGGCCTTGACGATGGCCATGGGCATGCCATAGATCACGCAGCTGGCTTCATCCTGGGCCCACACGGTACTGCCGCCCTGCTTGAGCAGGCGTGCACCTTCACGGCCATCGGCGCCCATGCCGGTGAGCACCACCGACAGCACCTTGTCGCCGTAAGACTTTGCTGCCGAACCAAAGGTGATGTCCACGCACGGCTTGTAGTTCAGGCGCTCGTCACCGGGCAGGATCTTCACGGTGCCACGGCCGTCGATCATCATCTGCTTGCCGCCGGGGGCCAGCAGGGCCAGGCCTGGGCGCAGCACGTCGCCGTCCTCGGCTTCCTTGACGTTAATGCGACACAGCTTGTCCAGGCGTTCGGCAAAGGCCTTGGTGAACGCCGCCGGCATGTGCTGGATCAACACGATCGGCGCCGGGAAGTTGGCAGGCAGCTGGGTCAATACCCGCTGCAGGGCCACGGGGCCGCCCGTGGAGGTGCCAATGGCCACCAGCTTGTAGGGTTTGCGCTTGGGGGCTGGCGAGTGCGACGCCGCCGGGGCAGCTGCACGGGCCGGCGCCGCAGGACGGGCTGGCGCGGGGTTGGCGAAACTGCTGGCGGGCGCAGGGCTGCTGGCCGGCACCGGCGCGGCGGCCGGTGCCGGCCTGGCATAGCTGCCCAGGCGGCGGTTGCTGCGCGAAAGGGTATGCACCTTCTCGCACAGCATTTGCCTGACCTTGTCGGGGTTGCGCGAAATGTCCTCGAAGTTTTTCGGCAGGTAATCCACCGCGCCAGCATCCAGCGCGTCGAGGGTGACGCGAGCGCCTTCGTGGGTCAGCGAGGAAAACATCAACACCGGCGTCGGGCAGCGCTGCATGATATGCCGCACCGCGGTGATGCCGTCCATCATGGGCATCTCGTAGTCCATGGTGATGACATCGGGCTTGAGCGCCAGCGCCTGGTCGATTGCTTCCTTGCCATTGGTCGCGGTACCCACTACCTGGATCGTCGGATCCGCCGAGAGGATTTCCGAGACGCGGCGGCGGAAGAAACCGGAATCATCCACCACCAGGACCTTGACTGCCATAAACACTCCATTAGGCGGCGCAACCCGCCAGGGTGCGCCACCGAAATCAAATACGCCGTGCGGCGTAACGCTTGAGCATGCTCGGGACGTCGAGAATCAACGCGATACGACCGTCACCGGTGATGGTGGCCCCGGACATGCCCGGGGTGCCCTGCAACATCTTGCCCAGCGGCTTGATTACCACTTCTTCCTGGCCCACCAGTTGATCGACGACAAAGCCGATGCGCTGCGTGCCAACCGACAGGATCACTACGTGGCCCTCGTGCTGCTCTTCGTGCACCTGGCCCTGTACCAGCCAGCGCTTGAGGTAGAACAGCGGCAGCGCCTTGTCGCGCACGATCACCACTTCCTGGCCGTCGACCACGTTGGTGCGCGACAGGTCGAGGTGGAAGATTTCGTTGACGTTGACCAGCGGGAAGGCAAACGCCTGGTTGCCCAGCATCACCATCAGGGTGGGCATGATCGCCAAGGTCAGCGGCACCTTGATGACGATCTTCGAGCCCTGGCCCTTGGCCGAGTAGATATTGATCGATCCGTTGAGCTGGGAAATCTTGGTTTTCACCACGTCCATGCCCACGCCACGGCCAGACACGTCGGAAATCTCGGTCTTGGTCGAGAAGCCCGGGGCGAAGATCAGGTTGTAGCAGTCCGATTCACTCAGGCGCTCAGCGGCATCCTTGTCCATCAGGCCTTTTTCCACGGCCTTGGCACGCAGGATGTTCGGGTCCATGCCCTTGCCGTCGTCAGAGATCGACAGCAGGATGTGATCACCTTCCTGTTCGGCCGACAGCACCACACGGCCGGTGCGGGCCTTGCCAGAGGCTTCACGCTCATCGGGCATCTCGACACCATGGTCGACGGCGTTACGCACCAGGTGCACCAACGGGTCGGCCAGGGCCTCGACCAGGTTCTTGTCCAGGTCAGTCTCTTCGCCGACCAGCTCCAGGTTGATCTCTTTCTTCAACTGGCGGGCAAGGTCGCGCACCAGGCGCGGGAAGCGGCCGAACACTTTCTTGATCGGCTGCATGCGGGTTTTCATCACCGCCGTCTGCAGGTCGGCAGTGACCACGTCGAGGTTGGACACGGCCTTGGACATGGCCTCGTCGCCGCTGTTCAGGCCCAGGCGTACCAGGCGGTTACGCACCAGCACCAGTTCGCCGACCATGTTCATGATTTCGTCCAGGCGCGCGGTGTCAACGCGGACCGTGGTTTCCGCTTCGCTGACGGCATGCTTCTCTGCTGCCGGAGCCGGTGCACGAGGGGCCGGCGCAGGCTTGCTGGTGGCCGCGGGTGCGGGGGCAGCAGGGGCTGGCTTGGCGACCGGCTGGCTGTCGGCCTTGGCTTGAGCAGGCGCTTGCACCTTGGCAACAGCCGGGGCCTCGACCGCAGCAACGTCACCACCAAACTTGCCCTTGCCGTGCAACTGGTCCAGCAGGGCCTCGAACTCGTGCTCGCTGATTTCGTCGCTGGCGGCGCTGTTGTCAACCGCGACCGGCGCCGGCGCGTTGGCGGCAGGCAAGGCATCGGCCTGGAATGTGCCCTTGCCATGCAACTGGTCGAGTAACGATTCGAATTCTTCGTCGGTAATTTCGTCGCTTGCCGCGTCTGCAGGCACGGCGACCGGCTGTACCGCGACTTCGACACTGAACTGGCCTTTGCCGTGCAACTGGTCGAGCAGCGACTCGAATTCGGCGTCAGTGATTTCGTCACCTTCGCCACTGCCAGCCTCGCCCTGCATCTGCTCGTCGACCGCGGCTTGCGCCTTGACCGCATCGAGCGAGTCGAGCAACTGCTCAAACTCGCTGTCGGTGATGTCCTGTTCATCGGCAGGGGCCGTGGCCGCAACCGGCGCCTCGGCTGACGGTGCCGCTGCAACAGGCGCTTGGGCAACCTCGGCGCCACCGGGTTCGGCCAGCCGCGACAGGGCCGCCAGCAGCTCGGGCGTGGCCGGGGTAACCTCGGCACGCTCGCGCACCTGCCCGAACATGCTGTTGACCGTGTCGAGTGCCTCAAGCACCACATCCATCAGTTCCGCATCGACCCGGCGCTCACCTTTGCGCAGGATGTCGAACACGTTCTCGGCGATATGGCAGCACTCCACCAGCTCGTTCAGCTGAAGGAAGCCGGCGCCCCCTTTTACAGTGTGGAAACCGCGAAAGATCGCATTGAGCAAGTCGGCATCGTCGGGTCGGCTTTCCAGCTCGACCAGTTGCTCGGACAGTTGCTCAAGAATTTCGCCGGCTTCTACCAGGAAATCCTGGAGGATTTCTTCATCGGCGCCGAAGCTCATCAAACGTGCTCCTTAAAAACCCAGGCTGGACAGCAAATCATCGACATCGTCCTGACCGGACACAACGTCTTCACGCTTATCGGCATGAATCTGCGGACCTTCACCCCGAGTCGGATGTTTTTCTAGATCTTTTTCTGCGCGCAGTTGATCGTGGTCATGCTGGATACCGGCAAAGCGGTCGACCTGGCTGGCCATCAGCACCAGTTTGAGCAGGTTGCTTTCCACCTCGGTCACCAGCGTGGTGACGCGTTTGATCACCTGCCCGGTCAGGTCCTGATAGTCCTGAGCCAGCAGAATGTCGTTGAGGTGGCCGGCAACCTTGCGGTTACCTTCAGCGCTGTGCGTGAGGAAACTGTCGACGCGTTTGACCAGGTCACGGAACTCCGGCGCTGCCACTTCGCGGCGCATGAAGCGCTGCCAGTCGGTACTCAGGGCCTTCGCTTCGCTGGCCAGGTCGTTGAGCACCGGGGTGCTTTCCTCGACCAGGTCCATGGTGCGGTTGGCCGCACCCTCGGTCAGCTTGACCACGTACGACAGGCGCTCGGTAGCGTCGGTTATCTGCGACACCTCCTCGGCCTGTGGCATGGTCGGGTCGATCTGGAAGCTGACGATAGCGCTGTGCAACTCGCGGGTCAGCTTGCCGACCTCCTGGTACAGGCCACGGTCGCGAGTCTGGTTCAGCTCGTGAATCAGCTGTACCGCCTCGCCGAAACGGCCCCGCTCCAGGCTTTCGACCAACTCCTGGGCATGTTTCTTCAGGGTCGATTCGAACTCCCCCAAAGACGTTTGTGATGAATCCATGGCGCGCCCCCTGACGTGACTCAGCCGTTGACGCGTTCGAAGATCTTCTCGATCTTTTCTTTGAGCACCTGGGCGGTGAACGGCTTGACCACATAGCCATTGACGCCGGCCTGGGCCGCTTCGATGATCTGGTCGCGCTTGGCCTCGGCAGTCACCATCAGTACCGGCATGGTTTTCAGCTTTTCACTGGCACGCACTTTACGCAGCAGGTCGATACCGGACATGCCGGGCATGTTCCAGTCGGTCACCAGGAAGTCGTAGTGGCCGTTTTCCAGCATCGGCAGCGCCGTGGTGCCATCGTCGGCTTCTTCGGTGTTGGTGAAGCCCAGGTCACGCAACAGGTTCTTGATGATCCGCCGCATCGTCGAAAAGTCGTCAACGATGAGGATTTTCATGTTCTTGTCCAATTAGACCTCCAAGCAGTCTCAAACGCGCCCGGCCGACCGGGCACGCACTCATTCAATTCGGTACAACGTGGAAAACGCACGTGGAAAACGACTGCAACGACCCCGGGCTCAACGTGCCCGCCATTCCCCCAGGCGGCTACGCAGGCGCGCGGCACATTGGCTGTGCAACTGGCTGACCCGCGATTCGCTGACCCCAAGCACCTCGCCGATTTCCTTGAGGTTCAGCTCTTCGTCGTAGTACAGCGCCAATACCAGGCGCTCACGCTCCGGCAGGTTGGCAATGGCCTCGGTCAGGGCAGCCTGGAAGCGTTCGTCCTCAAGGCCACGTGCAGGTTCGACGTGGCCACTGGCGCCATCCTCATGCAGCCCTTCGTGCTCGCCGTCCTGCAACAGGTCGTCAAAGCTGAACAGGCGGCTGCCCAAGGTATCGTTCAAGATCCCGTAGTAATCATCGAGACTCAACTGGAGTTCGGCAGCAACTTCATGATCTTTAGCGTCTCGACCGGTTCTGGCTTCAACGGCACGCATCGCGTCACTGACCATGCGGGTATTGCGGTGCACCGAACGCGGTGCCCAGTCGCCCTTGCGCACCTCGTCCAGCATGGCCCCGCGGATGCGGATGCCGGCATAGGTTTCAAAGCTGGCGCCTTTGCTGGCGTCATACTTGTTGGCCACTTCAAGCAGGCCGATCATGCCGGCCTGGATCAGGTCCTCGACCTGCACGTTGGCCGGCAACCGCGCCAACAGGTGGTAGGCAATGCGCTTCACCAGCGGGGCGTAGCGTTCGATCAGCTCGTACTGGCCGTCTTTCGCTGCCCGGCTGTACATCTTGAAGCCGCTGGCATTCATAGCACGGGTCCCGCGCTGGTGGGCTGCACCAGACGCTCGACAAAGAACTCCAGGTGACCGCGCGGATTGGCCGGCAGCGGCCAACTGTCAACCTTCTGGGCAATCGCCTTGAAGGCCAGCGCGCACTTGGAGCGTGGGAACGCTTCGTAGACGGCGCGCTGCTTCTGCACCGCCTTGCGCACGCACTCGTCGTACGGCACGGCACCCACGTACTGCAGGGCCACATCGAGGAAGCGGTCGGTGACCTTGGTCAGCTTGGCGAACAGGTTGCGTCCTTCCTGCGGGCTCTGCGCCATGTTGGCCAGCACACGGAAACGATTCATCCCGTAGTCGCGGTTGAGCAGTTTGATCAGGGCGTAGGCATCGGTGATCGAGGTGGGCTCGTCACACACTACCAGCAGCACTTCCTGGGCGGCGCGAACGAAGCTGACCACCGACTCACCAATCCCCGCTGCAGTGTCGATCACCAGCACGTCGAGGTTGTCGCCGACTTCACTGAACGCCTGGATAAGACCGGCATGCTGGGCCGGGGCCAGGTGCACCATGCTCTGGGTGCCCGAGGCTGCGGGGACGATGCGCACGCCGCCAGGGCCCTGCAACATCACGTCACGCAGCTCACAGCGCCCTTCGATGACATCGGCCAGGGTACGTTTGGGGGTAAGGCCCAGCAACACGTCGACGTTGGCCAGGCCCAGGTCGGCGTCCAGCAGCATGACCCTGCGGCCAAGCTCGGCCAGCGCCAGGGACAAGTTCACTGAAACGTTAGTCTTGCCGACGCCACCTTTGCCACCGGTCACGGCGATCACCTGTACGGGATGCATGCTACCCATGTCTGTTCTTTACCTTGTCTCGCTGGGACTCAGGCCACACGTGGGGCAATTCTGCGTACCCCTTGGCATAGCTACTTTGCACACGCTTCATGGTCAACCCGCTCGCCGGGGGTTGTGATAGAGATCAGCGAACATGTCGGCCATGGCCTCTTCGCTGGGCTCGTCCTGCTGCTGCACATTGACCGCACGGGAGACCAGTTGGTGGCCGCGCGGCAGGTGCAGGTCGTCAGGAATGCGCGGGCCATCGGTCAGGTAGGCCACGGGCAGTTCATGACTGATGGCAAGGCTCAGCACATCGCCAAGGCTTGCCGTTTCATCCAGCTTGGTCAGGATGCAACCGGCCAGACCACAACGTTTGTAGCTGTGGTAGGCGGCGGTCAGCACCTGTTTCTGGCTGGTGGTGGCCAGCACCAGGTAATTCTTCGCGGCAATGCCACGCCCGGCCAAGGTTTCCAGCTGCATGCGCAGTGCCGGGTCGCTGGCCTGCAGGCCGGCGGTATCAATCAGCACAACGCGCTTGCGCAACAGCGGTTCCAGCGCCGCGGCCAGGGACTGGCCCGGGTCGACGTAGGTCACTGGCACGTTGAGGATGCGGCCCAGGGTCTTGAGCTGCTCCTGCGCGCCGATACGAAAGCTGTCCATGCTCACCAGCGCCAGGTTCTGCGCGCCGTACTTGAGCACGTAGCGGGCAGCCAGCTTGGCCAGGGTGGTGGTCTTGCCCATGCCGGCAGGGCCGACCATGGCAATCACCCCACCCTCTTCGATCGGCTCGATTTCCGGCATTTCGATCATCCGCGCCAGGTGCGCCAGCAGCATGCGCCAAGCCTGGCGAGGCTCTTCGATCTCGGTGGTGAGGTCCAGCAGCTCACGGGCGATCGGCCCGGACAGGCCGATACGCTGCAGACGGCGCCAGAGGTTGGCCTGCTGTGGCTTGCTGCCTTGCAGCTGGTTCCAGGCCAGCGAACCGAGCTGCACTTCCAGCAACTCGCGCAGGCCCGACAGCTCGGAGCGCATCGCATCGAACAGGCGCGGGTCGACCGGCGCGGCAGCCGGGGCAGCGGCGGGCTCAGGGGCATCGACGTGCGGCTCGATCAACGGCTCGGCGGCCGTCAGCGACTGCCCGGCAAACAATTGGCGGTTGTTGTCGCTGCTGTCCTGGCGGTGGTCCAGCTCGGCCTGGGCGGTAGCGATGCGCGTGTGGGTCTTGCGCAGCTCTTGTTCCAGCTCGGCGTTAGGCACGCGCGGGGCCAGGGCGGACAGCTTGTAGTCCAGCGCGGCCGTCAGTTCGACACCACCGGCAATGCGGCGGTTGCCAATGATCGCGGCATCGGCGCCCAGCTCGTCACGGACCAGTTTCATGGCCTGACGCATATCGGCGGCGAAAAATCGCTTAACTTGCATTATCCACTACCTCAGCCGTTAGGGCCCACGGTGGCAACGATGGTGACTTGCTTGTTGTCCGGTATTTCCTGATACGCCAGCACATGCAAATTCGGTACAGCCAGGCGACCGAAACGCGACAGCATGGCGCGGATCGGGCCGGCGACCAGCAGGATGGCCGGCTGGCCCTGCATCTCCTGACGCTGGGCCGCTTCGATCAGCGAACGTTGCAGCTTCTCGGCCATGCTCGGCTCCAGAAGAACACCATCTTCCTGACCCTGCCCGGCCCTTTGCAGACTATTGAGCAAAATCTGTTCCAACCTTGGCTCCAGGGTAATCACTGGCAGCTCCGACTCAACGCCGACAATGCTTTGCACGATGGCGCGACACAATCCGACGCGCACCACCGCCACCAGCGCGGCGGTATCTTGACTCTTGCCGGCGTTGTTCGCGATGGCTTCGGCAATACTGCGAATATCGCGCACCGGCACCTGTTCCGACAACAGCGCTTGCAGCACCTTGAGCAGGCCCGACAAGGAAATGACACCGGGCACCAGCTCTTCTGCAAGTTTAGGCGATGCCTTGGACAGCACCTGCAGCAGTTGCTGAACCTCTTCGTGGCCGATCAGCTCGTGACAGTGCTTCTGCAAGATCTGGTTGAGGTGGGTGGCCACCACGGTGCTTGCGTCGACCACGGTGTAGCCCAGCGACTGCGCCTGTGAACGCTGGCCGACATCGATCCACACCGCCTCCAGGCCAAACGCCGGGTCGCGTGCGGCAATGCCGTTGAGGGTGCCGAACACTTGCCCAGGGTTGATCGCCAGCTCCCGGTCCGGGTAAATCTCCGCTTCGGCCAGGATTACCCCCATCAAGGTCAGGCGATAGGCGCTGGGCTGCAGGTCGAGGTTGTCGCGAATATGCACGGTGGGCATGAGGAAACCCAGGTCCTGGGACAGCTTCTTGCGCACACCCTTGATCCGCGCCAGCAACTGGCCGCCCTGGTTGCGGTCGACCAGCGGGATCAGCCGGTAGCCGACTTCCAGGCCGATCATGTCGATGGGCGTCACGTCGTCCCAGCCCAGTTCCTTGGTATCAAGCGCGCGCTGCGGCGAGGGCAGCAGGTCTTGCTGCCGCTGCGCCTCCTGCTGCGCGTCCAGCTTGGCCTTGTGCTGCTTCTTCCACACCAGGTAGGCACCGCCACAAGCCAGCAGGCCAAGACCGAGGAAGGCCACGTGGGGCATGCCAGGCACCAGCCCCATGACGATCATCAGCGCACCGGACACCGCCAGCGCCTTGGGCGAATCGAACATCTGCCGGTTGATCAGCTTGCCCATGTCCTCGGAGCCCGAGGCACGGGTAACCATGATTGCGGCGGCAGTGGACAGCAGCAGGGATGGCAATTGCGCCACCAAACCGTCACCGATGGTCAGCAAGGCGTACACCTTGCCGGCATCACCGAAACTCATGCCGTGCTGCAGCATGCCGATCAGCATGCCGCCAATCAGGTTGATGAACAGGATAAGCAGGCCGGCAATGGCGTCACCGCGCACGAACTTGCTGGCACCGTCCATCGAGCCGTAGAACTCCGCCTCCTGCGCCACCTCGGCACGGCGGTGCTTGGCCTGGGCCTGGTCGATCAGGCCGGCGTTGAGGTCGGCGTCGATGGCCATCTGCTTGCCGGGCATGGCGTCGAGGGTGAAACGCGCGCTCACCTCCGAAATACGCCCGGCACCCTTGGTCACCACCACGAAGTTGATGATCATGAGGATGGCAAACACCACGGCACCGACCACGTAGTTGCCGCCGATCACCACCTCACCGAAGGCCTGGATTACCTTACCGGCAGCACCGTGGCCCTCCTGGCCGTGCAGCATGACCACACGGGTGGACGCCACGTTCAGGGCCAGGCGCAACAGCGTGGCCACCAGCAGGATGGTGGGGAAGGCGGCAAAGTCCAGTGGGCGCAGGGCGTACACGCAGACCAGCAGCACCACGATCGACAGGGCGATGTTGAAGGTGAAGAACACGTCGAGCAGGAACGGCGGTATCGGCAACATCATCATTGCCAACATCACCAGCAGCAGCAACGGCACACCCAGATTGCCCCGGCCGAGGCCGGCCAGGTTGTTGCGGGCGTTGCTGATTAACTGAGTGCGATCCACCGCGAGTCCTCTTGATGCAAAACTTTGACGCCCAGGGGGCGCCTGGGCGTGGCTTTGCAAGAAGCCTTCCAACTTTGCTCGGTGGGAGATTTATGTTTCCTGTGCTGGCCTCTTCGCGGGCATGCCCGCTCCCACAGGCCCCCGCAATACCTGTGGGAGCGGGCGTGCCCGCGAAAGGGCCAGAAGCCCTGACACAAGGTCAACTGTCGCGGCGCAGGTCCGGCGGGATCGGCAGGTCTTCTTTCAACGGCTCTGGCCGCTTGCCCCTGCCAGCGCGGTACTGGCGGATCTGGAACACATAGGCCAGTACCTGCGCCACGGCCAGGTACAAGCCGGCAGGGATTTCCTGCTCAGGCTCGGTGGAGTAGTAGATCGCCCGCGCCAGCGCCGGCGATTCGAGGATCTGGATCTTGTGCTCCACACCAATCTCACGAATCTTCAGGGCCATGAAGTCGGTGCCCTTGGCCAGCAGCAAGGGTGCTGCCCCGCCCTTCTCCGGGTCGTACTGCAGGGCCACCGCATAGTGCGTCGGGTTGGTGATGATCACATCGGCCTGCGGCACCGCCGCCATCATGCGCCGCTGCGACATCTCGCGCTGCAGTTGGCGAATACGTTGCTTGACCTCGGGCTTGCCCTCGCTGTCCTTGTACTCGTCGCGCACTTCCTGCTTGGTCATCTTCATTTTCTTGTGCGTCTGGTACAGCTGGATGGGCACGTCCGCCGCCGCAATCAGCAGCAGCCCGGCCGACATCCACAACGCACTCCAGCCCACCACCTGCAGGCTGTGAATGATCGCCTGCTCAAGCGGTTCGTTGGCGATCGACAACAATGCCTGGCGGTCGCTGACCAACACCACCACCGCCACCGCCAGAATCACGAAGAATTTGGCCAGCGCCTTGAGCAGCTCGGTCAAGCCGTTCACCGAGAACATCCGCTTGATCCCCGACAGAGGGTTCATGCGGCTGAATTTTGGCTGCAGCAAGCTGCCCGAGAACAGGAAACCGCTAAGGGCAATGGGCGCAACGAAGGAAATCACGAACAGCAGGATAAGCACCGGCTGCACAGCCCATATCGCCATCTTGCCCGAGGCCAGCAGGAAGGCGCCCATTGCCCGCTCGTCGACAATGATGTCGCGCGTGAGGCTGAAGTTCATGCGCATGATGCTCAGCAACGTCTCGGCCATGTGACCGCCGAACGCCAGCAGGCCTCCAGCGCCAGCCAAGGTCACCGCCACCGTGTTCAGCTCCTTGGAGCGCGCGATCTCGCCTTTCTCGCGGGCATCGCGCTTGCGTTTCTCGGTGGGGTCTTCTGTCTTGTCCTGACCGCTCTCGCTTTCTGCCATGCTCAGCGCGCCCTCGCCAGTTCACGCAGCCATTGCAGCGCTTCGCTGGCCAATGCCTGATAGTGGGACAGCACATCGGCCAGACCCACCCAGAAAATGAGCATGCCCAGGACCAGGGTCAACGGGAGGCCAATGGAGAAGATGTTCAACTGTGGCGCGGCTCGGGTCATCACGCCAAAGGCGATGTTCACCACCAGCAAGGCGGCGACGACCGGCAGGATCAGCAGCAGGCCGGCCGCAAACATCCAACCCACTCGCCCGACCAGTTCCCAGAACTGGTTGACCACCAGCGCATTGCCCACCGGCAAGGTGGTAAAGCTTTCGGTCAGTACTTCGAACACCACCAGGTGGCCGTTCATCAACAGGAACAGCACGCTTACCAGCATGGTCATGAACTGGCTGATCACCGTGACGTTCACGCCGTTGGCGGGGTCGACCATCGAGGCGAAGGCCATACCCATCTGCACCGCGACGATCTGCCCGGCAATCACGAAAGCCTGGAACAGCAACTGCAGGGCCAGGCCGAACAGCGTGCCGACGATGATCTGTTCGCCACACAGCAACAGGCCTCGCAGGCTCAGCGGGTCGAATTCGGGCAGCGGCGGCAGCGCCGGCACGATCACCACGGTAATGGCCACCGCCACGTACAGGCGCACCCGCGCCGGCAGCATGCGAGTGCCAAAGATCGGCATGGTCATCAGCACCGCAGTCACCCTGAACAACGGCAGGATGAAGGTGGCGACCCAGGTGCCGATCTGCGCGTCGGTCAGCTCCAGCATGTCAGCGTCAACCGATGAGCTGCGGGATGTTGGTGTAGAGGGTGGTGATGTACTCCATGAACTTCTGTACCAGCCATGGCCCGGCAACGATCAGCGTAACCAGCATTACCAGCAGGCGCGGCAAAAAGCTCAGGGTCTGTTCGTTGATCTGCGTGGCGGCCTGGAACATCGCCACCACCAGGCCCACCAGCAGGCTCGGCACCACCAGCACAGCGACCATCAGGGTGGTCAGCCACAGGGCGTCACGGAACAGGTCGACGGCTACTTCGGGTGTCATCGGCGGCTCTCCTTGACGGCGTCAGACGCCGCCGAAACTGCTGGCCAGGGTGCCCATGATCAGCGCCCAGCCATCCACCAGCACGAACAACATGATCTTGAACGGCAGCGAGATGATCAGCGGCGACAACATCATCATACCCATGGCCATCAGCACACTGGCCACGACCATGTCGATGATCAGGAACGGGATGAAGATCATGAAGCCGATCTGAAACGCGGTTTTCAGCTCGGAGGTAACGAATGCCGGCACCAAAATCGTCAGCGGGACCTGATCGGGGCCGGCGATGTCGGTGCGCTTGGACAGGCGCATGAACAAGTCCAGGTCGCTTTGCCGGGTTTGCGCCAGCATGAAGTCCTTGAGCGGCACCTGGGCCTTGTCGATGGCCTGCTGGGCAGTCATCTGCTCCTTGAGGTACGGCTGCAGGGCGTCCTGGTTCACCCGGTCGAACACCGGCGCCATGATGAACATGGTCAGAAACAGCGCCATGCCGGTCAGGATCTGGTTGGACGGCGTCTGCTGCAGGCCCAGGGCCTGACGCAGGATCGAGAACACGATGATGATGCGGGTAAAACTGGTCATCAGGATGACGAACGCCGGGATGAAGCTGAGCGCCGTCATGATCAGCAGAATCTGCAGGCTGACCGAATACTCCTGCTGCCCGTCCGCCCCGTTGGACAGGGTAATGGCCGGGATCGACAACGGGTCGGCGGCCAGGGCCAGCGGCGCAGCCAGCAGCAGCGCCAAAGTCAACAACATACGCAGCGGGCCGCTCATCACTTCTTGTCCTTAGGGTCCTTGCCCATCAGCTCCATCAACCGCTGGGCAAATTCCGGCGTTGCCTGACGTGCGCCAGCCGGCACTTCCACGGGTTCGGCCAGCACATGCAGCGCCTCGATGCTACCGGGGGTGTGGCCAATCAGGATCTGCTCCTTGCCCACCTGCACCAGCAGCAGGCGGTCACGCGGGCCGATGGCCCGGCTGCCGACGATCTCGATCACCTGCCCGCCCTTCACCGCCGTGCTCTGCATGCGCCGCAGCACCCAGGCCAGAAAGAAGATCAGGCCCACCACCAGCAGCAGACCGAAGACCATCTGCGCCAACTGACCGCCAAGGCTGCCAGGCGCCGTCGCCGGGGTTGCCGCCGGCGTGGCTGCAGCCAGACAGGCCTGGCTGGCCAGCAGCGCAGCGAACGCCGCAAAGGCGCGCATCGTGCCCTTCACTCAGCGCAGCTTCTTGATACGTTCGCTGGGGCTGATCACGTCGGTCAGGCGAATGCCGAACTTCTCGTTGACCACCACCACTTCGCCATGGGCAATCAGTGTGCCGTTGACCAGCACGTCCAGCGGCTCGCCGGCCAGGCGGTCAAGCTCGATCACCGAGCCCTGGTTGAGCTGCAGCAGGTTGCGGATGTTGATCTCGGTGCTGCCCACTTCCATGGAAATGTTCACCGGAATGTCCAGGATCACATCCAGGTTCGGGCCTTCGAGGCTGACGTTTTCGTTCGGCTTCGGCGAGCTGGCGAACTCTTCCATCGGCATGCGGCCGGGGCCGCCGCTGCTGCCGGTGTCACCGCCCAGCAGCGCATCGATGTCGGCCTGCCCCGCCGAGCCGGTCTCTTCAAGGGCCGCAGCCCACTCATCGGCCAGCGCCTGGTCCTCTGCGGAGGTGATCTCGTTTTCGTTAGCCATGGTTTCCTCTACAGGCATTCAATTCGTTATGAGCGACCGGTACGCCGTCAGCGGCGTTCGATCGGGTCGATGATCTGCAGGGCCAGGTTGCCCTTGTGCGAACCCAGGCGCGCCTTGAACGACGGCACGCCGTTGGCACGCAGCACCAGGTGCTCGGGCAGCTCCACCGGGATCACGTCGCCAGGCTGCATGTGCAGAATGTCGCGCAGCTTCAGCTGGCGGCGGGCGACCGTGGCGGTCAGGGGCACGGCCACATCCAGCACGTCCTCGCGCAGGGCCTTGACCCAGCGCTCGTCCTGGTCGTCCAGGTCGGACTGGAAACCGGCATCGAGCATTTCCCGCACCGGCTCGATCATCGAGTACGGCATGGTCACGTGCAGGTCGCCGCCACCGCCGTCCAGTTCGATGTGGAAGGTGGACACCACCACTGCCTCGCTGGGCCCGACAATGTTGGCCATGGCCGGGTTGACTTCGGAGTTCATGTACTCGAAGGTGACCGGCATGATCGCCTGCCAGGCTTCCTTGAGGTCGACGAAGCACTGGTCCAGCACCATGCGCACCACGCGCAGTTCGGTAGGGGTGAATTCGCGGCCTTCGATCTTGGCGTGGCGGCCATCGCCACCGAAGAAGTTGTCTACCAGCTTGAACACCAGCTTGGCATCGAGGATGAACAGCGAGGTGCCGCGCAGCGGCTTGATCTTCACCAGGTTGAGGCTGGTGGGCACGTACAGCGAGTGCACGTATTCGCCGAACTTCATCACCTGCACGCCGCCCACGGCCACGTCGGCAGAACGGCGCAGCAGGTTGAACATGCTGATACGGGTGTAACGGGCGAAGCGCTCGTTGATCATTTCAAGGGTCGGCATGCGACCCCGTACGATACGGTCCTGGCTGGTCAGGTCGTAGCTTTTGATACTGCCAGGCTCGGATGCGCTTTCGGTCTGCACCAGCCCGTCGTCGACGCCGTGCAACAGGGCATCGATTTCATCCTGGGACAGCAGGTCCTGTACGGCCATTGCGGACTCCTACTGCAATACGAAATTGGTGAACAGCAACTGGTCGATGACCGGCTTGCCGACTTCCTTCTGCGCCACTTCCTGGACCACTGCGGTAGCCTTCTGGCGCAACATCTCCTGCCCGACCGGGCTGCTGGCCAGGGTGTCGAAACCCTGCCCGGAGAACATCATCACCAGGTTGTTGCGGATCACCGGCATGTGCACCTTCAGGGCATCCAGGTCAGCCTGGTTACGCGCCTGCATCGTGATGCTCAGTTGCATGTAGCGCTGGCGGCCGTTCTGGTTGAAATTCACCACGAATGCCGGGGTCAGCGCCTCGTAGATCGCCGCAGGCTTGACGTTGCCGGCGGCAGGCTCGGCGGCCGGGGCCGACTCGCTCTTGTGCATGATGAACCAGGTAGCGCCCACCGAAAGGCCGATTGCCAGCAACAGGCCTACGACCGCCAGCAGGATCAGCTTGAGTTTGCCTTTAGTGGCGGGGTCTTTGACTGCTTCGCTCTTCGCCATGCCAATAATCCGTCGTCCATCGGGGGTTCAAAGGTGGATGGCTTGGCTTGAGCAAGTGTTATGCCAGAATTCGGCTTCAGGGATTTTACGGCGGTGAGATCGAGCGCCGCGCGGGCGGCGCTCGATCTAAGTAGGCGCCACCCCCCCCAGCCATGCATCACGCGTAGTAATCAACCGCACTGTCGCCGATAACCACTTGCTGTTCCACAGGTCGGGCGCTTTCGACTGGCTCGGCCCCACCCTGCTCCGCCTGCCGTGCCGCCACCCCGGACAGGTTGCTGCCCTGCGCCTGCCCCTGCTGCTGTTGCTGCCCGCGCGACTGGTCGGCCACGTTGACATCTGGCTGCGCCAGCCCCTGCTGGGCGAACAGTTCGCGCAAGCGGTGCACCTGGCTGTCGAGTGCATCACGCACACCGGCGTGGCCGCTGATGAAGGTGACTTGGGTCGATTGGTCCGTCGCAACATTGACGCGAATATCCAAACGGCCCAGCTCGGCCGGCTCCAGCTGGATATCCGCCGACTTGAGGTTCTGGCTGGACAAGTACATGACCCGGTTGACCAAGCCCTCGGCCCAGGCGCCCTGGCTCATCGGCAATGGCTGGTGCAGCGGGCCGGCATTGGCCGGTACGGCGTTGGCGGTCTTGGCCGTGGCAGCCTGGGTCAGGCTGGCCAGGCGGTTGGCAAAATCATCGATGCGAGTGTCGCTATCGGCGCTCTTGGTGTCTTTCAGGCCATCTTCAAGCAGGGCACCAAAAGCCTTGTCACCCGACTCACCCGCTTCACCCTCGGCATGCTCCACCAGGTTCGCCAAGGTATTGACGGTTGCCTGCCCATCTTCGCCCTGGGCGCGGGACGGGTCCAGGGCATGCGCCGAGGTAGCGCCTTTGGCCTGGGCGCTGTGCTCCAGCGCCAGGCGCAAGGTTGGCAGGTTGGCCAACGGGTCGGCATCGGGGTCGAAGGCTTCTTCGGCAGATGGCGCTTCGGGCAGTGCCGCAGCCTGCGCCGTGGCCGCCTGCAGCACCGGCGCGACAGCCTCGGCCTGCGCCTGGATCAGCTGGGCGCCAGGCTGGGCGTCGGTGACCTGGCCGGCCACCAGGCTGGCATCACGCAGCGCGGTATCGGCCTGGGCAGCGTCATCAGCTGGCAACTTGTTGCCGTCATCGGCAACCGCAGTTTTCTCGGCGGGCTCTTTCTTGCCCCCCGCTGCCGCCTCAGGTTTGTCCTTGGGTTGGGCCGGGGCGACCTTGTCATTTTGCCCAGCGGCCTTGTCACGCCCCTGCCTGGCCATCACCTGGCCAAAGCCGTCACCCTTGTCACCCAACGCCTGCAGCGGTTTATCCGCCTGCGCGGTGGCCGAACGCGAGGTGCTTTTAATGGCGTTGGCTTGCAACAAAGGGTTGGGTGCGACAGGCATTGAGCGGTCTCCGCGCCAGGAACAGTAAAATCATCCAGCCAGAGAAAAGCAAGACTCGCGCCAACTCACGCATCAGCCTGCAGAAATACGCTGCTGCTCATCACGGTAGAAGCGCTGCACCACGCCATATTCCAGATCGATACGGTGGATCAGGTCTTCGATACCATACAGTGGACGCTGCCGGGCGCGGTCTTCCAGTTGCTGACACAAGCGCGCCAGGGCCACTGCGCCCATGTTGCTGCTGCTGCCCTTGAAACTGTGGGCGGCAGCACCGAGCTCTTCGGCGCTTTTGGCCGCGTGCAACTGGCTCAAGCGCCGCTCGGAATCGTCGAGAAAGGTCTTCACCAACTGCAGGAAGCCATCTTCCATGACTTCACGCAGGTCACTGAGGACCTTGTGGTCAATATGCATGTCAGTCACTTGCTCACTCCTTGATCAAGCCAGATTATGCCCGAGCCAACCTGTGGCTCACCATATGAACTCCACATGCGCGCGACGCCCGTCCTCACTCCAGCGGGCGTTGCTGGCCAGCCGCTGGACCAGGTTCAGGCCTCGCCCGCTCAGGCCGTGCGCCAGCGAAGGCCGCGACAGCACACGCTGCACGTCGAACCCGGCGCCGCTGTCGAGCACCTCAACTATCAGACGCCCGCCACCGGCGTGCGGTTCAACCGTAAAGTCGATGCGCACGAACCCGTCGGTCAACGCGCCCAGACGCCGGGCGCGCTCCTGGTAATAGTCGGCAAACCCCTGCCCATCGCGCTTGAGCCGCGAATCCAGGCCCAGCACCCCATGCTCCAGCGCATTGGAATACAGTTCGCTGAGCACTGCGTGCAGGCTGCCGGTGCGTGCGCGCAGGCCGTGAATTTCCTGCAACAACTGCACCAGGTACGGCACCGGATTGAAGCGCTTGAGGCTTTCGCCCCGCACCTCGAACCCCAGCGACCAGTCCAGCGGGCTGGAGCGGCCGCTATCAGAGTAGATGATCGGCGCCGGCACCCGCTCCTCAGCGCTGAACATGCGAATGTCGCACAGGCTGATATCGTCCCGCGGGCGCCCGCCAAAGCGCTTCAATGCCTGCATCACCTCATCGAACAGCCGCTCCGGGTCGCGATTGTCGGCCAGCACCGTACGCAGGCGCCGGACGCCGAATAACCGCTCCTGGTCATCGGCGGTATCCAGCACGCCGTCCGACAATAATAACAGCCGCTCACCCGGCGCCAATGGCAACACTTCGGTGCTGTCATCGAAACGCTCCGCAGCCAGGATGCCCAGTGGGAGGTGCCGCGACCTCAGCGATGATAGCACCTGGCCATCAATCGACAAGTGATAACCATCGGGCATGCCCCCATTCCACACCTCTACTGCGCCACGCTGCAAGCTGAGGTCGAGCAGCAGCGCACAGCAGAACATGTCCACTGGCAGGATGCGTTTGAGCTTGGCGTTCATCTCGCGCAGGATCTGCGCCATGCCGTAGCCCTTGGCAGTCATGCCGTAGAACACCTCTGCCAGTGGCATGGCCCCCACCGCCGCCGGCAGGCCGTGGCCGGTGAAATCGCCGAGCAGCACGCGCATGTCACCGGCCGGCGTGAACGCGGCCAGCATCAGGTCGCCATTGAACAGCGCATAGGGCGATTGCAGGTAGCGGATGTTGGGGGCAGACAGGCATCCGGAGTGAGCCACCTTGTCGAACACCGCCTTGGCCACCCGCTGCTCGTTGAGCAGGTGGTGGTGGTGCCGGGAGATCTGGTCGCGCTGCTCCAGCACGGTAGCCTGCAGCCGGCGCAGGCGGTCCATGGCGCGAATCTTGGCGCCGAGGATCACCGCACTGTAAGGCTTGGCCATGAAATCATCGCCCCCGGCCTCCAGGCAACGCACCAGGCCCTCTTCTTCATTCAGCGACGTCAGGAAAATGATCGGCACCAGCGCCTCGCCGGCCAGGGCCTTGATCTGCCGCGCCGCCTCAAAGCCATCCATCACCGGCATCAGTGCATCCAGCAGCACCAGCTGCGGGCGCCGCTCGACGAACAGCGCCACCGCCTGCTCGCCATTTTCTGCGGTGACTACCTGATGGCCCTGGCGTCGCACGATCTGCGCCAACAGCAGTCGGTCGGCGGCTCCGTCTTCGGCGACCAGCACTGTCAACGCCTGTTCGGCGGGCATGTCGACGCTCAACTGATGTCGAAGAGTTTTTCGAAATTGGAGATCGCAAGGATCTTGCGCACATCAGAGCTGGCATGCACCACGCGCACGTCCGACTCATCGCCGCCCGCGTGGTCCCTGAGCAACAGCAGCATGCCGAGCGCGGAACTGTCGAGGTAGGTGGTGTCTTTCAGGTCAACGATCACCGAATCGGGCCGGTACGGCTGGCGTTCGTAGGCGTCACGAAATTCCTGATGCTTGCCGAAATCGAAGCGCCCCTTGATCTTGATTGTCAGCTTTTTCCCTTCCTGCGAAAAATCAGTCTCGACTGCCATGCTAGCGATTCCTTCGATGATGGCGAATGCAACTCCAGTAAGGTTTAGCAGGCGATGGCATGGGTCGCAAGAACGCGCCCCCTGTAGGAGCGGCCTTGTGCCGCGAAAGGGGCGCGTAGCGGCCCCAGATTTTCAGCTTCGCAGCAGATATCGCCGGGGCCGCTCTGCGGCCCTTTCGCGGCACAAGGCCGCTCCTACAAGGCACAGCGCAAGGCTTTGGCTAAAGGATTTGGCGGGGCAAGCGCTGCGACAACTCATCCAGCAACCGCTGCTCACGCTTGTCTTCGGCGCGCCGGGCTTCGTCCATGTAGCGCTGCACCAGCTTGCGCAACCCCTCTACCCGGGCATAGGCCTGCTGCCAAATGCCACGGGCATTGTTGAGGTTGTTCTGGTGCCAGACCAGGCTCTGACGCTGCTGGGTCATGGCCGTTTCCAGCTGCCCCAGAAAACGCTGGTAGTTGACCAGCCAGCTGCCATTTACCCCCTGCCCGCCACGGTTGATCCACTGCAGCTGGTAATCCTCACGAAAACGCTCCAGTTCGGCCAGCTTGGCCTGAGCCGTGGCCACTTGCTGCTGGAAATGCCCCAGGCGCTGGGCGGCCTTGCGCTCGGCCTCTTCGGCCATGCCCACCACCGGCGTCAGGCGCGCCGCGCGCCCAGGCAGGGCCATGCCCTATCAGCCTGCCGGGGGCGTGAAGATCGCCCCCAACTGTTCGCGGCTCTGCGCCATGCCCACATTCTCCTGCAGGCCTTGGCGCAGAAAATCCACAAGCCTGGATTGCAAGGCAATGGCCAGGTCGGTTTCCGGGTCGCCGCCGGCCACGTAGGCGCCCACGCTGATCAGGTCGCGGCTTTGCGACAGGCGCGACCACAGTTGCTTGAACTTTTGCGCCTGGCGCAAGTGGTCGGCGTCGACCACCTGGGGCATCACCCGGCTGATCGAGGCTTCGATGTCGATCGCTGGGTAATGGCCCTCTTCGGCCAACCGGCGCGACAGCACGAAGTGGCCGTCGAGTACACCGCGCGCCGAGTCGGCGATGGGGTCTTGCTGGTCATCACCTTCGGACAATACGGTGTAGAACGCGGTAATCGAGCCACCGCCCGGCTCGCCATTGCCCGCCCGCTCCACCAGCTTGGGCAGCTTGGCAAATACCGACGGCGGGTAACCACGGGTGGCCGGCGGCTCACCGATGGCCAGGGCAATTTCCCGCTGGGCCTGGGCGAAACGGGTGAGCGAGTCCATCAACAACAGCACGTTCTTGCCTTTGTCACGGAAGTACTCGGCAATGCGCGTGCAATACATGGCAGCACGCAGGCGCATCAGCGGCGCATCATCGGCAGGTGAAGCCACCACCACCGAGCGCTTGAGGCCCTCCTCACCCAGGATGTGCTCGATGAATTCCTTCACCTCGCGGCCCCGTTCGCCGATCAGGCCAACCACGATGATTTCGGCTTCGGTAAAGCGGGTCATCATGCCCAGCAACACCGACTTACCCACGCCGGTACCGGCGAACAGGCCCAGGCGCTGGCCGCGACCAACGGTCAGCAGGCCATTGATACTGCGGATGCCCACGTCCAGCGGCTTGCTGATAGGGTCACGGTTGAGCGGGTTGATCACCGGCCCATCCATCGGCACCCAGTCCTCAGCCTTCATCCCGCCCTTGCCATCCAGCGCGCGGCCGGCGCCATCCAGCACCCGACCGAGCATGCTCATGCCCATGGGCAATCGGCCGCCGTCGTCCAGCGGCACCACCCGGGCGCCGGGGGCGATACCGACAATGCTGCCGACCGGCATGAGGAACACCTTGGGCCCGGCAAACCCCATGACTTCGGCTTCCACCTGGACCGGGTGGTAGCTGTCGTCGTTGATTACCAGGCAGCGGCTACCCACGGCGGCGCGCAGGCCTTCGGCCTCCAGGGTGAGCCCGACCATGCGCAGCAGGCGGCCTTCGACGATGGGTTGGGTCGGCAGCGCGATGGCCTCGGCATAACTGCCCAGGCGCTTGCCGAAGCTGGTGCGCTTAAGGTGCATCAGGGCTTTCCACCGAACGCTCGACGGGGGCGTCCAGGTCTACCGACATGTCTGGCGCCGCCGGGTGCAGAGAATGATCGTGCAACTGGTCGAACAGCTGCGCCACGGTTTTCTCGATGCGCGTTTCCATGGTTGCATCAATGCGGCTATGGGCAGTCTCGATACGGCAGCCCCCCGGTAGCAGTGCGCTGTCTTCCAGCAACCGCCAGTTTTCCTCATGGCGTTCGCGCAGGGCCTTGACCAGCTCGAAGTCCTGCGGGTTGAGGTGAATGCGGATATTGTCCGCCCCCATGGGCAGCAGCTTCAGTGCTTCGCGCAGCACCTGGGTGATCTGGCTGGAGTCGTTGCGCAATTCGCGGCCAATCACCTGGCGGGTCATGTGCGCCACCAGGTGAACGAGGGTTTTCTCGATCTGCGTGTCTTGCTCGGCGATCGGGTCCATCAGGTGGGTCATCAGTTGCTCGAGGCTGTCGAGCTTGGCCTTCAGGGCCGCTTCGGCCTCTTGGCGGACCTTGAGCTGGGTGCTGTGAAAGCCCTCTCGCTCGCCGGTGGCGAAACCTTCGTTGTAGGCTTCCTGGCGGATCGCCTCGAGCTCTTCCAGGGTGAGTGGCTGGACTTCTTCCAGCGGCACTTCCTCGATTTCTTCCTCGACCGCCTCGGGTTCCGGCTCAGGCTCGGGTACGGGCTCTGGCTCCGGGTCGAAGCTGGGCAGCGTCCACACGTCCACACCCTCGAGGTCGCGGGCGCGGATCAGGTCGCTGGGGTGATGTTCTTTGCTGGACATGTTTTCAGGTACTCACAACCCTGTTCAAAGGGATACAGGTCTGGCCCCTGTGGGAGCGGGCTTTTCCCGCGAAGCAGGCGCCGCGGTGCATGGCACCGGCGTTGCCGGTGTTCGCGGGGCAAGCCCGCTCCTACACAGAACCCTCAAGGCCCGCCGCTAGTGACTCAGATCATTTCCTCGGCACCCTTGCCGCCGAGCACGATCTCGCCGGCCTCGGCCATGCGGCGGGCGATGGTGAGGATTTCCTTCTGCGCCGTTTCCACGTCGCTGACCCGCACCGGCCCTTTGGCCTCCAGGTCGTCGCGCAGCAGTTCCGAGGCACGTTTGGACATGTTCTTGAAAATCTTGTCCTTGACCCGCTCGTCGGCGCCCTTGAGCGACACCACCAACACGTCGGACGACACTTCGCGCAGCAGCGCCTGGATACCCCGGTCGTCGACGTCGGCCAGGTTGTTGAAGACGAACATCAGGTCTTCGATCTGCTCCGACAGGTCGCTGTCGACTTCGCGGATCGCATCCATCAGTGCACCTTCCACGGAGCTGTCGAGGAAGTTCATGATGTCGGCAGCGCGCTTGATACCGCCCAAGGTGGTGCGCGCGGCGTTGGAGTTGCCCGAGAACTGCTTCTCCAGAATCTGGTTCAGCTCTTTGAGCGCCGCCGGCTGCACGGTGTTCAGCGACGACACGCGCAGGACGATGTCCAGGCGCACCTTGTGGTCGAAGTTGCTCAGTACTTCACCCGCCTGGTCAGGGTCGAGGTAAGCGACCACGATGGCCTGGATCTGCGGGTGCTCGTAGCGGATCACGTCGGCGACGGCGCGCGGCTCCATCCACTTCAGGCTGTCCAGGCCGCTGGTGTTGCCACCCAGCAGGATGCGGTCGACCAGGCCGTTGGCCTTGTCCTCGCCCAGCGCCTGGTTGAGCATCTTGCGGATATAGGCATCGGACCCCACGCCCAGGCTGGTCTGGTCGCCGACAATGTCGACGAACTCGCTCATCACCTGCTCCACCTGGTCACGGTGCACATTACCCATCTGCGCCATGGCCACACCCACCCGCTGCACTTCCTTGGGGCCCATGTGCCGCAGTACCTGGGCCGCATCGGTCTCGCCCAGCGAGAGCAACAGGATTGCCGCTTTGTCGACGCGGCTCAGCTTGGCGGTAACGGCTCGGTTATCACTCATCGGCGTTGATCCAGTCTTTGACGACCTGGGCTACACGGCCCGGGTCTTCGGCCACCAGGCCTTTGATTGCGTTGAGCTGTGCCTCGTAACCCTCGCTCGGGCTAGGCAGCAGAATGCTTGTCGGGCCACCCAGGCTGACGCGGTCGTTGGCCAGTTCGCCATCCAACCCCACCATGCCGCCCAGCTCCATGTCGCTATCGGAAGCCGCCTGCTTGCCGCCCCCTGTGATGTTGTTAAGCACCGGCCGCAGCACGCCGAACACCAGCACCAGAATGAACACCACGCCCAGCACTTGCTTGACGATGTCCCAGAACCACGGCTGCTGGTAGAAGGCGATATCGGCGATTTCTTCGCCACGGTCGGCGGCAAATGGCACGTTGATCACCGTCACGCTGTCACCACGGCTGGCGTCGAAGCCGACCGCGTCCTGCACCAGGCGAGTGAAGCGCGCCAGGTCTTCGGCAGCCCACGGCGCACGGCTGGTGTTGCCGGTGGCCGGGTCGATCTTGACCTGGTCGTCCACGACCACCGCCACCGACAGGCGGGTCATGCGCCCCTGCTGCTGACGGGTGTGGCTGATGGAGCGGTCCAGCTCGAAGTTCTTGGTGCTTTGCTGGCGTTTGTCCGACGGGTACGGCGCGAGCATCGGCTGACCGGTAGCCGGGTCCATGACCTGCTGGCCGTTGGCATCCACCAGCGGCTGGCCAGGCTGAATGGCGGCGGCCGGGGTAGCGGCGCCACCGGTGGTTTGCGGTGCCGAAGCGGCGCCTGGCGGCTGGTTGCTCAGCGCACCAGGCACGCCTTGCGGGCCTTGGCTGCTGGCACGTTGCTCTTCAACCGACTGCTCGCTGCGCAATGCTGGCTGATCGGGGTTGAACTGCTCGGCGGTCGACTCGACGGCACTGAAGTCCAGGTCGGCAGACACTTCGGCCTTGTAGCGGTCATTGCCCAGCACGGGCTGCAGGATGTTGCGCACGCGCTGGGTGAGCATGCTTTCCATGCGGCGGCTGTAGTCGTACTGCTTGCCGGCTTCGGTCAGGGCAGAGTCCTGCAACTGCTCGGACAGCAAGTTACCCTTCTGGTCGACCACGGTGACCTGGGATTTATCCAGCTCCGGCACACTGGTCGCCACCAGGTTGACGATGGCCAACACCTGACCGGCCTCCAGGGCACGGCCCGGGTACAGCTCGACCAGCACCGAGGCGCTGGGCTTTCGATCGTCACGCACGAACACCGAGCTTTTCGGGATGGCCAGGTGCACGCGCGCGGCCTTCACGTTGTTCAGGCTGGAAACGGTACGCGCCAGCTCGCCTTCCAGGCTGCGGCGGTAGCGCGTGGCCTCCATGAACTGGCTGGTGCCCAGGCCTTGCTCCTTGTCGAGCAGTTCGAAGCCAACATTGCCATCGCTGGGCGCTACGCCGGCAGCCGCCAGTTTCAGGCGCGCACGGGAGAGGTCGTCGGCCTTGACCAGCAGAGCACCGGAGTTGGGCTCAACGTTATAAGGGATATCAGCGGCACCCAGGGTGTCCATGACCTGCTTGGTGTCCATGCCCGACAGGCTGCCGTACAGCGGACGGTAATCGGGTTGTTGCGACCACAGCACCACGGCAAAGCCGATCGCCACGCTGGCCGCCAGGCCGACCATGAGGCCGACCTGGCGCAGCATGGGCATCTGCGCGATGTTTTCCAGGAACGACATACCTGGCAGCGGGCGCTTGGCCGCTGCCGGGCCCGTCTTGGCGGGGGCGTTGTCGACGACTGCTTCAGCCATGGTTTACGTCCGTCCTCAAACCGGCATCTGCATGATGTCCTGATACGCCTGGACCAGCTTGTTGCGTACCTGGGTCATGGCCTGCATCGACACGCTGGCCTTTTGCGAAGCGATCATCACGTCAGTCAGGTCGACGCCGCTCTTGCCGATCTCGAAGGCATTGGCCAGTTGGGTCGATGCCTGCTGCGTCTCATGCACCTTGCCGATGGCCTGGCCAAGCATGTCGGCAAAGGTACTCTGCCCCGGTGCCAGCTCGGGGGCTGCGGTGACCTTAGGCAGCGACATGGCATCGGCCTGCATGGCCCGCATGTCCAGCATCAGACGATTGAATTCAACACCTTGGCTCATGACCCTTCTCTCTCCTGCGGCCGCATTTTTTTGACACTCATGCGGCGAATAGCCTACGTAAAGCAACAAAGGTGCCAGCCTTGGCAATCACCTTCACGGGTTGGTGCGGCCCCTGTGGGAGCGGGCGAGCCCGCGAACACCGGCGCAGCCGGTGCCAGCCACCGCGTGGGGTTCTTCGCGGGCATGCCCGCTCCCACAGGGTGGTATCCATTCACAGCGGGGCGCAGTGTCAGCCGAACAGGCTGGCCTCGACGTCGAACCCGGCATCGCGCATCTGCGCCAGCTTGTAGCGCAAGGTGCGTGGGCTGATGCCCAGCCGTTCGGCCGCCTCTTTGCGCCGACCGCGCTCGGCGCGCAGGGTGTCGATGATCATCTGGTACTCATGGCGACGCATGTCATCGCCCAGCCCGCTGGCCTCGACTGACACTCCAGGTGATGGCTCTGTGCCAGCTGACAATGGAATGGCGCCTGCCAGACAGAAATCCGCCGCCTCGATCACCCCGCCCTGCTGCAGGATCAGCGCCCGCTGAAGCGCGTTGTCGAGTTCGCGCACGTTGCCCGGCCAGGCATAGGCCTGCAGGCAAGCCCGGGCCTGCGGCGACAGGCGCACCGGGGCGTGTTTCATCTTGGCCGCGTGGCGCGCCAGGAGGCGCTCGGCCAGTTGCAAGATATCGCCCGGGCGCTCACGCAATGGGCACCAGGCCAGGGGGAACACTGACAGGCGGTAGTACAGGTCTTCACGGAAGCGCCCGGCGGCCACTTCGCCAGCAAGGTCGCGGTTGGTCGTGGCCAGCACACGGATGTCCAGGCTGATCGGCTTGCGCCCGCCGACCCGCTCCACCTCGCGCTCCTGCAACACGCGCAGCAGCTTGGCCTGCAAGGCCATTGGCATTTCCGAAATTTCGTCGAGCAACAAGGTGCCCCCTTCGGCCTGCTCGAACTTGCCGGCCTGGGCAGCGATAGCACCGGTGAAGGCACCCTTTTCATGGCCAAACAAGGTGGCTTCGAGCATGTTGTCGGGGATGGCCGCGCAGTTGATTGCCACGAAGGGCTGCGCTGCCCGCGGCGATTGCTGGTGGATGTAACGTGCAAGCACTTCCTTGCCGGTGCCGGATTCCCCGGAAATCAGCACAGTCGAATCACTGCGCGCCACGCGCGCGGCCAGCTCCAGCAACTGGCGGCTGGCCGGCTCGCAGGCCACCGGGCCTTCTTCGGCGACCACCCGCCCCGCGGCATGCCGCTCGACCAGGCTGAGCAGCGCCTTGGGCTCGAACGGCTTGACCAGATAGTCGGCAGCCCCCTGGCGCATGGCCTCGACGGCACGCTCGACGGCGGCGTGCGCCGTCATCAACAGCACCGGCAACTGGGGCTGCTGACGGCGCAACTGGCTCAGCAACTGGTGCCCGTCCATACCGGGCATGTTCACATCGCTGACCACCAGGCTGAAAGCATCATCCAGCACCGCCTCCAGCGCTTCCTCAGCACTGCCCACCGCCTGGTAGGCGAAACCGCCGATTTCCAGGGTATCGCCCAGCGCCTGGCGCAATACGCGGTCGTCCTCGACCAGCAGCACCTTGATTGCCATTACACCCCCTCCGCCAATTGCCCGTCGATCAACGGCAGCTCTACCCGCACGCAGGTGCCACGGCCCACTTTCGAGCGCAGATGCAAACGGCCCTGATGGGCACGCACCACAGCCTGGACCACCGCCAGGCCAAGGCCGGTGCCAGTGGCTTTGGTAGTCAGGAACGGCTCACCCAGACGCGCCAACAACCCGGCGTCGATACCACTGCCCGCATCACTTACGCACATCTGCAAGGTGCGCTCGCGGCGGAACAGGTGCACCTTCAACCGCGCCGAGCTGTCGCTGGCCTGCAGGGCATTCTCGATCAGGTTGAGCAAGGCACCGACCAAGGTATCGCGATTGCACAACAGCTCACCCAGATGGCTGTCGCACTGCCAGCGCACAGCGTGCCCCTGCACATGGGCCTGGGCCGCCTGCTGCAGGGCCTGGAAAAGGGCTTTTGGGGTAACCCGGTCACCCAGCGGCAACTCGCCACGGGCGAACACCAGCATGTCGCGCACCTGATGCTCCAGCTCGTGCAGGCGCTCCTTCAAGGTACCGGCGAAACGCTGGCGGGTTTCCGCGCTCAACGCTTGCTCGCTATCGGCCAGGTGGCTGGCATAGAGCATGGCTGCCGACAGCGGCGTGCGAATCTGGTGGGCCAGCGAGGCGACCATCCGCCCCAGCGATGACAGGCGCTCGTGGCGGGCCAGTTGGTCTTGCAGGCGACGGGTTTCAGTCAGGTCGTTGAGCAGCACGAGTTGGCCGGGTTCGGCATCCAGCGACCGGGTGGAGATCGACAGGCGGCGGCCATCGCGCAGCGAGATTTCATGGCCGTCGTCCTTGCGCGGCGCAAAGCTGCGGGCGATTACCTGGCGCCACAATTCGCCGATCAGCGGCTCGCCGAGCAGTTCGCAGGCAGCCGGGTTGGCTTCACGTACAAGGCCATGACCATCGATCACGATTACCCCGCCAGGCAGCAGGTCCAGCAGGTTCTGCAGGCGGTTGGCCAGGCGTTCCTTTTCGCTGAGTTCTTCGATGCGCTGCGCACTGACCACCGCCAGCTCGCCTTTCAGCTCACTGACCCGGGCTTCGAGCAGGCTGTAGGACTGGCTGAGTTGGCTGGACACCTGGTTGAACAGGGCGAAGGCGTGCTCGATACCCTGGTGGCTGTCCTGCTCGATCGGGGCATGCCCCTGCTGATTGGGGGCTCGGGTTACGTGGGCGGCCTGGGGCATCGTGCTCTCTCGCGTGGCTGACCGTCATAAAAACGGTGTGTTGCCAGCGGTGTAGCAATAGCCGTGCCGGAGATGGGGATTTGAGTTGCCTGTGCCGGCCTCTTCGCGGGCTTGCCCGCTCCCACGGGGCCAGCATGGGTTTAAGCCCTGTACTGTACCTATGGGAGCGGGCAAGCCCGCGAAGAGGCCGGCCCAAGCCTACGGCGATGTATCAGTCCGGCAGCCAGGCCTTGCGCCAGTTGCTCAGGTTGTCACCTTCGAGCATCCAGCCGCCCAGCACTGCATCGCGCAGCGCATCACCGGCCTTGGCCGTGGCATCCAGATCCGAGATGTGCATGCGAATGGCATCTACCCAGCCTCGGAAACGGTTTTTCACCAGAGTGACCGGCAAATCGCTGTAGCCCTGGTAGCAACGCAGGTCGCTGGCGATTACCGGGAAACCACAGGCGCCGTACTCCAGCAGGCGCAGGTTGCTCTTGCACTCGTTGAACAGGTTCTGTTCGACGGGCGCCAGGGCCAGGTCCAGGTTCATCCTGGCCAGCGTCGCGGGGTATTGCTCAATCGAGACACTCGGGTGGAACTCATGAACATAAGGCCGCAGCTTGTCCGGGCACATGCCGAAGAACACCCATTCCACCTCATTGGCCAATTCCTTGACCACGTCCGCGATCACTTCCAGGTCGCCCGTATGGCTCGCCCCACCTGCCCAGCCGACACGCGGTTTGCGCGACTGCCGGCGCAGGGCCTTGAGGTCTTTCCAGTAGCGCGTATCCAGCGTGTTGTGCACCACCCGGATATCGCCATGCAGGCCTGCGAAGGCCTCGGCCAGCGGCTGGGTAGAGACGACAAAGCGGTCCACATAGGCCAGGCCGCGACGCAGAGAGCGCAGAATGTCCTTGGGCATGTGTGCCCTGTGCACGCTCTTGAGTGGCAGGTTGGGCAGATAGTCGTCCAGCTCGAAGACCTTGAAGGCCCGCGAAAACGCGTGCATCCGGCGCATGTGCTCAATCTGCTCGTCGCCCACCTGGCGCTGCAGGATGATGCTGTCCGGCTGATAGCGCTCAAGCTCCGCTGGCGCCAGATAATTCCACGCCACCACCCCCTCGGCCAGCCCCTCGCGGTTGAGCGTATCCAGCGGCTGAATGACCCGGTAGTTGCCACACCCCCCTCTGTCCGCCGCATGGGCAAGGACAGTCGGCAGCGGGTTCCAGGACGACAACGGTCGCCAGCTCAGACCGGAGGGCGCCAGGCCGAGGCCATTGTTGGAAGACAGCGAGAAATTCGGGTTGTGGAGCGGGTCGCGTGCCAATACAGGCAGCCAGCGGTCATACAACGCATCTTCTTCTGCGGCGGTGGCCGGCGTTACAGCATCCTCACTGAGCAGCAACTGCACACGCGGCGTCCACACGTTCAGGTAGCCGCCACGGTGCAGGCGCAGGCACAGATCAACATCCGTCCAGCGCTGCAACTCGGGCGCCTCGTCGAAACCGCCTGCCTCCAGGAACAGGCTTTTGCTCACCAGCAAGCACTTGCCGCTGACTGCGACATAGTTCTGATCGATTTGCAGGCGCTGCAGATAGCCGGACGCGTCCATCGGCTGACCAGCAAAGGCTTCGCCAACAGGGCCATTCAGGCCAAGCACGTAACCGGCATGGCTGATGGTGGCGTCCCCCGCCACCAGTTTGGCCCCCACTACGCCGACTTCCTGGCGCATGCCGTGGTTGAGCATCTGCTGCAACCAATCGTTATCGAGCACCGCTGCGCCTTCGTCCAGCCACAGCAAGAAATCACCACGGGCCTGCCCGGCAGCCTGGTTGCGCATTTGCACAGGCGCCATGCCTGCCGGGAAACGCATGCAACGAATGGCATCGGTGCCAAGCCGGGCAACGTTGTCGAGCCAGCTGTTTACTGCCGGGCTGGCATTATCACGCGCCAGCAGCAGCACCTCGTAGTTTCGATAGGTTGTCTTCTCCAGAATGGTTTCCATGCAACGCTGCACCCGCTCGGTGCTGTTGCCCTGGAGCAGAATCAGGATGCTGACCGGTGCGTCACCGGGGGCGCCATAGTCGAGATCATAACGACCGGGCAGACGAGACCCGACGCGGGCGTGGGCAAAGCCGCGGGTCTGCAGATGGCGCTGAATGACACCACGCTCGTCCGGGCAGTCGCGCAGCGACGGGGCATCACAGACCAACAACGGCTCGCTGATATGTCCCAACCCCTCGAAACCGGCAGACTCGATAAGGCGCAGGATGTAATCCAGCTCGAATGCCTGGCCGGCCTCCTGGCGGAAGCCCCCCATCTCCAGCCACACCTGACGGTTGAACAGCCAGTGGCGTGACAGGCTTGCCGGCAAACTGAGCAGCAGATCAAGGTTGAGATCAGGGCGCAGCGCGGCGCCCATTTCCGCCCCATCGAAACGCAACCCTTCATCGCCATATACGGCACGACAGCCTGGCGCCGCCAACAGATCAAGCGCGGCAATCAGCAAGCCGCTCGCAGTGAACTCACTCCCCGCCTCTACCAGCATGAACCAGTCGAACTCACCCGCCTGAACTGCCTGGTTCAGCTGATCGCCCAGACTGGCATCGGTCAAACGCAGGAAATGCAGCTTGTCCTGCGCCGAAGTCGCGGGTGCCTCGCCCCTTGTCAGCGCCACAATTTTCAACGTGGAATAGAGGCAGTGATCGCTACTCAGGCTTTGCACAGAGGCTTTCAATGCATCTGCGTGCCCATCAGCGTCAACCACGATAATGCCGATCACAGGGCCGCCCTGATGGGCCTGCAGACGCTGTTCGATCAGGCGACTCTGCATGGCATCCGGAATGCGTTCGGCCAGCCAGGTTTGCAGTGTCAACGCCTTGGGCTTGCCACCCAGATGCTCCAGCATTTGCTGGCGCCCGCGCTGTACTTCTTCGCTGCCGACGTCGCCATGGCGCGCATACAGCTCGCGATAAAGCGCTGGGTAATCTTTCAGTGCCTGCTCGGAGCGTCGTGCAGGTGCATTGTCGTCCCGGCGCATACGGACTTCCACCGTCTCGCTGCGCACATGATGGAAAGCGCTTCGCGCACTCAGGCGCATGAGGAAATCCCAATCCTCCAGCCCTGCCAGCGACTCGTCGAAGTCCCCCACGGCGAGGGCAAGCGCGCGTGGGCAGGCAAAGGTGTTGATCGGGATGTAGTTGTTTACAAGCAAACGCTCTCGCGAGTAGGCCTCGTGTGGATAGCGTTGTTCACGCGACACCTCGGTCCGCTTGCCTGCCGCAATGGTTTCCTGAATGAAGACTGCATCCGTGTACACCACACTGTCGGGGTGGGCATCCAGCGCTTTGGCCAATGTTTCAAGATGGTCAGGCAGGTAGAGGTCGTCGTCGTCCAGATACACGACGTACCGACCCCGGGCCACGTGCAACGCGGTATTACGGGCTGCGGCAGGGCCGCGATTACGGCCTTGGCGGATGTACGTGACAGGGAAATCGTACTCAGCCAGCAGCGACTCGACCGGGTCACCGTTGTCATTGACCAGGATGACGTCAAGGTCCTTGAAGGACTGATGAGCAATGCTGTCCAGCGCATCCTTGAGCAATTGCGGGCGGTTGTAGGTGGTCAGGATAACAGAGAACAACGTCTCCTCTTGCTGCCGCGCCTGTTCTTCCAGGCGCTCGCAAAGCCGGCGCGCCCGGGCCCCCAGCTCGGAACCCTGCTCGTCAGGATACAGATCCAGACGCCGCTTGAGGTGCCCCGCCACCTCGCGCTCACGCCCGTGAAGGTGATGCTGCGCATTGCGCTCGAATACGCCTTCGACAATGGCCACGTGCCCCATCAATGGCTCGCTGGAGGCATAAAACCCGCTCGAATACTGCGCACCATGCCAGCGATAGCTGACACCCGGCATGTCGACGTAGGCGAAATCGGGGTAACGCTCCGCCATCTGCACGACCATTTCCCAGTCACCAGCACCGTAGGTGTTCCCCGGCTTCCAGACACTGCAAAACGCTTCACGCCGGTAGATTACCGCCGAGGGCGTCATGTAAAGGTCGTGGATCAACAGATCAGCGACTTCATTGCGGTCGCCTACGTAATCGCCATTGCGGTATCCCGGATGGCGAGACCGGTTCAAGGGCTGCCCGGCACCATCGACCCAGCGAATGCCGGTATAGCCCACTGCAACGTTGGGATTGTTTTCCAGCGTGGGCAGCAAACGCGTCAGGTGCCCTGGGTTGAAATAGTCATCGGCGGAAAGGAACGTGAAATAACGCCCCTGTGCGATACGCAAGCCATTTCGCCAGTTGTAACCCGGGCCGTAATTGTATCGGTTACGGATGTAACGCACTTTCGGGTTGCTCGCGAATGCCGCCATTACCTCAGCGGTATCGTCCGTGGAAGCGTTGTCCAGGACCAGGATCTCGATATTGTCCACACCCTGATCGAGCACCGACTGAACACACTGGGCCAGATAACGCCCGTAGTTGTAGGTGGGGATGGCAACACTCAGCAGAGGCTCGATCTTGCGTGCCGCTGCCGCATCATCAGCGATTGCGGCAGTTACCTGACAAAGCCAATAGTCAGCCGAACAGTGATAATTGAGGGAATAATCACGATCTTCCGTACCTCGGGGTATTGGCCACTCTCCCGAATCGGACCCGTCAGAATCGGAAAGCTCCAGGCAACCCGTATAGACCCGCGAACGACTGAGACGCCCTTCCCATGCTGGAACAAGAACTTTGCTGAAGGATGAATCTTCTTGCAGTGCGTCCGCTTGCTCGGAGGTGCGTAGCAGCAGATACCGTTGCGCCTGCAATGGCAACTTGAATACCGCTTGGGCATGACGAGAGTGGGCAATCAGCAGAACGCCATCGGACTGCCCCACGGCATCGGTAGCCCGCTCGAACAACATTCCATTGCCCAAGCCATAGGCTGCCAGGGGCTGCAGGGGCAATTGTCGCTGCAATGCTTCCCAATCAGCATCGGACAACAGGAATGCCTGCTGATCGTCCAGGCAAAACCCGGCGACCCGTACTCGCCAAGGCTGCCCGACACATCGCCCACCAGCGATCAAAGCCCAATTCGTCATGCTGTCACTCCCCAATATTGTTGCTCGCTTGCCGCAGGCGACACGGCGCCTGTCCGCACGCAGACTGTATGTCGTGAATCAAGAAGCTTCCGTCAGCTCTTTCCAGGACACGACGCTTGCCGGTGTCATGAGATTTTGGCGAATAAGCGCTTCGATGTAATGTTCATGATCCCGCTCGGAACTGATGATCACGACATCGTCTGGGCCGACTTGCTCACTCATCCAGGCCAAGGGCTGAATGGGTACGCCCAGCATTTCTTTACCCTGGCGATTGAGGTTGGAGTCGATGCAGGCGACGACCTGACCGCCGATTTTCTCGGCTTCAAGAATCAGCAGTGCGGCGACGAAGGCACTACCAAAGATGATGATCCTGCGCCCCTCCAGGCTGGCCAGGATGCTCGCCGATGGCGTTTCAATGGTTTTGCGTGTCCAGGTCAGAAGTTTCTGAGTAGCACTGGCGTGCCCAGACCCTGACAGTTTATCCATCTGGCCCGCCGCCAGATCCAGCGACAGAAGATGGGTAAGCAAGACCACCGGCAAGCCCGCCAGGAAGGCGTCGGGTGCGTGCTCCATGTTAGCCTGCAAGCCGGCGGCCGCTTTAGCAATCTTTCTCAGAACGCCTTTGCTGACCGACCTGCCTGCTTCGGTTGTAATTGCCTCCTGAATCTCAAAGCGCGCCGTGCAGGCATCGAAATGCAGAGCGTCTGCCTCTAACCCGGCAACTCCCCTGGCGATGTGCTTCAGCCCTCGATAAAGGGCGACCCCTGGCAACGACAGACTTGCCACATGGGAGAACTGCCTGGTATGCACGCGACGGCGCAGCAATGGTTGGTCAAGGTAGCCGATGGCATGCCGGCGATTGATGCGCGCCGGCAACAGCACATCCTCGATGCCCGCAGCGTCCTTCGTTTGCTTGCGGGGAGCGTCGCCAAGGTAGCGGTGTACCGCATAGGACTTGGGCAGTGCGGCCCGCTCCAGCATCACGCCGCTGGGCATCGGCCACAGCCGCTCCTTGAGAAAGCTGCTGATGTACTCGCCGGGAGCGAAGATTCGCTCCGAGTCGGGCACGGTGCTGCCGTCGACTAGCGCATGGCCATCCTGGTCAATGTCGCTGACGCGGGTCCACACCAGTCGTACGTCGGGATTGCAATCCATGAAACGCATCTGCCGTTCCAGCATGTCTCGCTCCATGATGTCGTCGTCATGAGTCACGATGACCCGACGCCCCAGAGCAAGGTGGTATGCCGAAAGGCAGTTGAACTCCACGGTGGAAATATTGCGAGAGTTCCTGACATAACGGATTCGGGGGTCGTCCAGGCGCAGAAGGAACTCGGCAGTCCCATCAGTGCTGCCATTGTCGAGCACCAGCAGCTCGAAATCCTCATAGCTCTGGCCGAGGACGGCAGCGATGGACTGCTCAAGGTAGTGCAGTCGGTTGTAGGTCAGCAGAGCAACTGTCAACGGCGGAATAGCTGGGTTCATAGCGAGGACCGCACCAGATCTGGGATTTCACGGTGCTTCTGCTCGTGGAGAAAGACAAAATTGGTTTCCTGAGTCTCCTCGTCAATGCCTGGGCACAGACGTAGTCCCTCATTACTCAGGGTATAGGCCTGATAGCCAAGGCGACCAAGCCGCTCCACCACCTCGTTGGGGTGATAGTCAAACTTCCTGGCCCACTTCCTCAATAGTTCGATCAGAATCACTGGCCTATCCCGGCCGAGCATGGCTTCGCCACCCTGGATCACCATCAATTCCGCCCCCTCTACATCACATTTGATGATTTGAGGTACCAGCTCATGCTGGGCGCAGAACCTGTCAAGTGTGGTGGCAGGGCAGGACACCCTCTGCAGGCTTTCCTGGCTGCCCGGCTGCCCTGCCAGCACTTGGGAAGTGGCTCCAGAGCAGTTTGGCGTATAGAGAAACTCCAGAGTTGCCTCCTGATTGGAAAAGGCCAGCCGGTGCGCCTGTATGTTGGGCAAGCCGTTGTGGCGGATGTTGCGCTCCAGGATCCCATGGGTATAGGGGATCGGTTCGAACGCGTGAATCTGTGCCGAGGGGCAGTGCCGAGCGAGTGCCAGGGCATACCAGCCGCAGTTGGCGCCGATGTCCAGAATCACCCCCTTCTCTTGAGTGATGGCTTTGAGGAACTCGGTCTCAATGGTTTCGTAGGCACGGAAGTTCATCAGTGTGCAGGGCACCAGGTGCTGATCCTGGGGGTCCAGGAACAACTCGATCTGCTGAGAGCGGGATCGGACGAAGATACCTTCCGGCAGGATGCGCAGAGACTCCACATCGGTACCGGCGATGAACTCGGGATAATCGAACAGACTGGCATGCCTTGCGTGGATGGCCTCGATATAGTCCTGCTTGGCAGTATCACCCGCCTCATAGGCCGTGCGGATGGAGTTGAGCATGTTCATCGGCATTACCTGGCTCCGGTAGCAAGGCTGAGGATCCTGCCGCTCCAGCCATATTGCTGGGTCAGGGTTTCGCGGATTTCTGCAGCGTAAGTGGTGCTGGCAATGAAGACGGTGGCCCCTTGGTGCCTTGTCAGATCATCGGGGTCGGCAATTGCCACACCGAGCAGGGACTTGCCCTGCAGGTTCTTGTTCCTGTCGACGATACTGCGGATATTGGCCTTGCCCAGCCGGGTATCGCAGAGCAACCGACTGGTGAGGGAACCAGCGCCCCAGATCACCAACGGCTCACCACTCGCCTCGAGCTGCTGCGCCAGCTCTTCCACAGGGCGCAATACCTGTCGCGATAGCTCGACATAGCTGAGCAGGCTGTCAGCGGCCACACCATCATCCCTGAAACGCTTCTCTGCCTTTGTCGTCTTGCGGTACAAGGCCAACAGATAGCGGTTGTCGTAAAAGTCATTGTGCTGGGAGATGACCGTCACTTTCTCGAAGCCGCTGGCAGCCAGCAGATTGTCGAGGCTGACGGCACTAAAGAAGTTGATGTGCTCGAGCGCAAACTCAAGGAAGGGCTCAGCCGGCGGGCTCTTGCCGAAGGCCTCGGCATCGGGAACAGCAATGAACAGGTAGCCATCGTCCGCCAGGAGCGCTGTCATCTTGGCCATACTGTTGCGCAAGTCTGCAATATGCTCCAGGACGCCGCACAGGCTGATCAATTGAAAGCGCTCATCAGTGACGAAAGCGTCCACGGTAGCGCTTCTGATCTCCAGCCCGTAAATTTCGCGCGCCAGCTTGGCAGCAGCCGGGCTGGGCTCCATACCGAGCAAGCGCTGGAAGCCTGCCTGCTGGAAATGTGCAAGGAAATGCCCCATGCCCGAACCGATGTCGAGAATGCGAGCGTCGCATGACAGGTCTGCATGTTGTTGAACGAAGTGGAAGAAATCCCCATGAATCCGCGCCAATCCGGGCGGCAGGTCGGTATGCAGATGATGCTCGACGTTCTGATAGAACTGATCGAGTGCCGTCTGATCCGGAATGTCGCTGGCGTAAGCAAATCCGCAGTTACGACAGGCCACCACATCGTAATGGACGGCCTGGGGAAGCCCTGGGAACAGAAAATGCTGACGGTGCAGTTGCTCTAGATGGCTTCCGCTACAAATTTCACACGCTCTCATATCGCTATCCACAGTGTTCCAGCATTCAGCCGCGTATTTTTTTGTTCCCTCAAGGCGAGGGAGGTAAACAATCAGTGCCGGACGTGAATCGAGCATTCATGTATTGGCTTGCAAGAGTCTGGTTAACCCCACATCCAGAGATGTGAATGGCACCCACCCCAAAGCGCGGATCTTGTCGATATTGAAATGCCCGGCGCTTCGCACGGCGGGCGCCGGACCACTGCGCGCCTTCGGCCTGACTTTGAGCTGCCCAGCCTTACCGGCTGAGGCAATCAACTTTTCGGCCAATTCCAGGATACTGGTTTCCTGCGTTTCACCGACGTTGTAGGCATGGCCCGCTTGGCCCCGGAACAGGATGTGGAACAGCCCGAGCACGGTATCGGAGACATAGCAGAACGGACGCGAGGCGCTTCCATCGGAATCCAGCTGGATATCCCGGTTGTGAAGTACATCGGCAAGCAGATCGGAAATCGCCCGGCCATCGTCCAGACGCATACCCGGCCCATAGCAATGGGAAATCCTCGCAATCCTGGCATCCACGCCGTACTGGGTGTGGTAGGCCCGGCACAGCGTTTCAGCCAGCCGCTTGCTCTCGCCATAGCAGGCCCGAGGAGCCAACGGGTCTTCACGGCCAAAATCACCTTCCGCGATTGCATCGGTTTGCCAGGGATTATCGCCGTACACCGCACCGCTGCTGAGAAACAGAACACGTGCCTGCTTGTCCCGGGCCAGCTCAAGCAGTGCCCGGGTGCCATCGGTATTGGCGCGAATCGTATCGACCGGCCGCTGCAGATAGTCCTTGGGGCTGGCAGGGCTGGCGGCATGGATGATGAAATCCAGTGGTGCAGCAAGGCCACAGGGCTGGGTGACATCCTGGATCAGGGGCGTCACTTCACCAGGCATATCCAGCCAGGGCATGCGTTGACGCAGTTTTTCCAGGTCCCGAGCCAAGGCATACACCTGCAGGTTCGCCTGGGGCTGAAGGCGATTGAGCCAGGCCAGGGCCTCGACTACGTGCCCACCGATAAAACCCGAGGCCCCAGTGACCAGGATGTGACGACCGTACAGGGCCTCCCAAGGCAACGAGGCGGCGAGCATACCGCTCAAATCCCCCGCAAGAATGGAATCAGGCGTCTTCATAAATGCTGTCCAGACCGATGATACGCTGCGCTGCAATCCCGAGATTGAGCAGGTGCTGACGGATTTCTGCGGCGAAGCGGATGGAGCAGATGACGATGGGTAATTCCGCATGCGCTTGCGGGTCGTAGGCACACACCACGTGTTTACCCAGGCGTTGCCCCCATTTGGCTTCGGATGAGTCCAGCAAGGCGTGAATATCCAGCGACTCGGCTAACGGTGCCAGGTAATTGAGGTAGTCGCCGCCAATTCCGTACACCAGGAACGGGCCACCGGTTCTTTCACGAAAACGCTGCAGCAGCAGCTGCTCGCGGCGCTCTGCCCCAAGTTGCAGGCGGGCGACGATGCGGATCGAGTCCGAGTAGACCGGTGATTCGTAATGCCCCACGGACACCCCATCACAGCTAAACCCGCAACGTGCAAGTAGCAGGGTCAGCGAAGCCGGGGTGAACTGGTGCAAGTGCTCAAGATTGCGATCACTGGCCAGCAGTGGATGCCCGGCCTGGTTCGGTACCTCGATCAGCACACGCCCGTCCGCACCAAGAAGACTCGACCAGGCCGCAAGCTCCTGCTCGGGTCGGGCGATGTGTTCCAGCACATGAAAGGACACGATCAACTGGTACGGCGCTGCCACGATCTGACTGGTCGGCGTATGGAAGACGCGGTCAAGCTTCTGCTCGGCCAGCACCCTGTCTTGCGACAACTCCACACCCTCATAGGTGACGGCAAAGCGCGCCTTGATCTCGCGCCCAAGCTCACCCTCCGCACAGCCGACTTCGAGCACGCGCTCCTTACCCGTCTTCAGCAGGTCAGATACCGCAGCGACGCGTTCACGCATCTTGCGCTTGAACCAGGGTGTGTTCAGATCGTTACGTGCAACCAACGTCTCATAGTAGCCCGCCTGGTCCAACGGCATCCGCCAGCGATGGCCACACAGCCGGCAAGGTGTGTACTCCGGGCTGGGCAACAGCATCTCGATGGATCCGCAGCAGGGGCATGCACTGGCTGTAGTGGTTGTCATCATGCGCGTACCAGGCGTTCCAACAGTTGTTGCGGCGAAGGCAACGGCTGCTCATCGCTGGCAAATTGGCCATAGCCCCAAACGACTGGCCAGAACTCGACACCATTGGCAGCCGCTGCGCGACCATCCGCTACAGTATCGCCAATGTAGATGGCCGATTGCGCTGCAATGCCGCCGTCTTCCAGCAAGGCAGCGATCATGCCGCTCTTGTCTGAATAGCGACCAGGGTAGGAGTCACTGGCATACACTTCGCTGAACAGCCCTTGCCAACCCAATGCCGCAATGATGCGCTGGGTTGGCAGCAGCCGTTTATTGGTCGCGATCGACAGATTGAAGCCCTGCGCGCGCAGCTGTTCCAAGGCCGCCTGGCACCCTTCATAAGCGGCCGTTTCCAGGCAGGCTTCGGCGTCGTAGATGTCCTTGAACGAAGCGCTCAGGGCATCCAGCAATGCTGCGTCGCTACTACCGCTGAGTGTCGCCAGCGTTTGGCGCAAAGGCGGCCCGATCAGGCTGGCGTCTATCGGGCACATGGCGTGCAGGCCGTGTGCCTTCAGCACACGGGCAAAGCAGGCCAGAATGGCCGGCGCGGAGTCAACCAAGGTGCCGTCGAAGTCGAACAGGACGTGGCGCTTCATCACTTGACCTGCTGCCGAACCTGGCGCGATACCGGGGCGATGTTGCCAGCCATTTCTTCCTCCAGTACTGCCAGCGGCAGCAAGGGCGACATATCCTCAAGCGGCATGGAGGTCATCGAACCATCGGCCTGCGGAATCGCGGCGACTTTCGGGCTCAATGCCTCATCTTTCATCAACAGGACTTCCAGAATCATCGGCCGCGGCATTTGCATCGCCTCGGCCAGGCCCTGATCCAATTCGGCGGCATCGCTGATACGCTTGAATGGCAAATGGTAGGCACGCGCCAGTTCTTCCAGGTCCGGCATCCACAAGCCAGCTTCAGGGCCTGTGCCCACATAGCGGCTTTCGAAGTAGTTGCGCTGGGTATTGCGGATCGAGGCATAACCGCCGTTGTTCATCACCACCAGGCAGATCGGCAGGTTGAAACCGCGTAGCGTGGCCAGCTCCTGGATATTCAATTGCAGGCTGCCATCGCTCTCCACCGCCACCATCGGCTTGCAGCCGTTGGCGAAGCAAGCACCAATCGCAGCTGGCAGGCCGTAACCCATCGCACCCAGACCCGAGGTCAGGAACACACGCTGGCCTGGACGATTGCGGAATACGGTGTAAAACACTTCGACCGCCAGCCCGGAGCTGCCGGTGCTGACCAAGGTATTTTCCGGCACCGCATTGGAAAGCGAGTCAGCAAACTGGAAGTGGCTGATCGGCCCGCTGGCGGCGAAGGGCTTGCCGTCGTTGACGCCATAGCGTGACTTCCAGTCGCGGCAACGCTCCAACCATTGTGGACGGCTGAACGAAGCGCCTTTCAGAGAGGCAGCCAGTGTGTCGACAAAGCTGGCGGCGTCGCTGGTAACGGCGACATCGATATCCATGTCGAGCTTGGCGATCTCGTTGGCATCCACATCCACGACGACCTTGCGTGCATTGCGGGCAAAGTCGCGTGGAGCATAGGCAGTGATGATGTTGTCCAGACGACAGCCGAGGGTGATCAGCAGGTCGGCATTCTGTACCGCGAAGTTCGGCGCACGCAGTGCAACCACACCTGGCCGCCCCACATACAACGGGTGCTCATGAGGCAGCAGGTCCATTGCATTCCAGGTCGTCACCAGCGGCACGCCCATGGATTCGATCAGATCACGAAAAGCTGCTGCCGCTCCGCTCAAGCGAACGCCATGGCCGGCGAGGATCAGCGGTCTCTGGGCCCCCTCAAGCAAGCTGCGGATCTGCGTCAGCGTTTGCGCCTCCAGCGCTGCAACAGGTGCAGCGGCCTCGTCCCAACCCACCAGGTTGTCGGGATCAATCGGCGCGCCCTGCACGTCCAGCGGTACATCAATCCATACCGGGCCGGCACGGCCATCTCGTGCCACAAAGACAGCCCGCTCCAACGCTCGGCGAATGTCTTCTGGCTGCTGGATGGTTACCGCGTACTTGGTGATCGGCTCGACCACGCTGACGATATCCACTTCCTGCACGCCCTTCTGCCGCAGTGGCGCACCACGCAACAGGTCGGCACGCTTGACCTGGCCGGAGATAACCAGCAACGGCACCGACTCGATCCAGGCGCCAGCGACGGCAGTCACGGCATTGGTCGCACCCGGCCCGGTTGTGACCATGGCCACACCGATATTCTCGTTGATGCGGCAGTAGGCTTCGGCAGCAATCGCGGCAGCCTGCTCATGGTGGCAGGCCACTACCTCCAGGCCGGGGTGCTTGCCGACTGCGTCGTTGAGGTGCATGGCACCTCCGCCTGGCAACAGGAAGACATGCTCCACGCCCAGATCGGCGATGAAGTCAGCAATGTAGTCGGCAACACGATAAGGGCTTGGCACGTCAGTCCATCCAATAGCTCAAGAGGGTTTTACGGTCGCGATTGGCATTGATCGCTTCGTCGGTATAGAACGAATCATTGCTGAAATGCGTGGAAGACAGCTCTTCGATGATTGCCCCTTCCTGACTGTGGAAGGCATGGCGAACACCCGGCTCGACGGTGACCACATCCCCCGGACGGCAGGCACGATTCACACCGTCCAGCTGCAGCGTCAGCTCGCCATGCAGGACGTGGAAGGTTTCTTCCTTGCGCTGGTGATATTGCTCCGGGTGCTGCTGACCCGGCAGGAGCATCAGCAGTTTCTTGCAGTAACCCCGGTTGACCACGGTGAGCATGGTCAAACCGATCTCGTCGAAATGGTCCAGACCATAGTGGTGGGATATTTCCAGATCGACCCGGCCCGGCACCACCACGTGGCTGCTGCTCAGCTGGGCGCGAACGCGCTGGACGATCTCCCAGACCTTGTCACGCACATCGCGCCGCGTGCTGTTCTGTGTGCTCAGCGCTGCATGCTCGGGAATGTCCGCCTGGGCAGTAAAGGTGGCGTATTTCGACCAGTCGTTGGCAGTGATCTGCCCGTCCTGCGGCGGGAAAGCGAAATACACATCGTCAGCCTGTACTACCTCGCCTGCGGCAATGGCCCTGCGCGCAAATACACCACGACGCAGGGAGCGCAGGCTGGCGACTTCACTCTCGTTTACCGGCAAGCGCTGCTCGCCTTCACCGCAGAGCAGCAAGGCATACTGCGCGGCTTCCAGCCAGCGTCGAACCTGCTCAGGGCTTGCCGAATAGGCGTTGAGAGGGAACTGCTCGGTGGGCAAACCAACGTGCTTTTCGAAGATGCGCGCGCCCTTGGCCAGTGCAATCTTGACGATATCGGTATTGTCCGGGTTCTCATGCGTTGAAAAGCCCACGCGCACGCCCGGATAACGCCGACGCAGAAAATCCACCTGCGACAGATGCATGTTGGCATCGGCGGTCGGGTACTCGCCTACACAATGCAGAATGGCGAAATTCTTTTCCCGGTGGGCAAGGAAGCTGACCAGGCGATCGAGCTCTTCCAGGGTCGAACCGGCAGTGGAAACGATCAGCGGATGCTGAGTCTGCACCACACGCTCCAGCAATGGCCAGTCGCTCATCGAGCAACTGGCGATCTTGATCGCATCCAGCTGCTGCTGCTCGATCACCTCCACCGATGCCTCATCGAACGGCGTGGACAGGCAGAGGAAACCGTTGGCACGGATTTCCGCCACCAGGCTATCGAACTGCTCACGGGACAGGCGCGTCTCGCTGAAGCGCTTGATGTACTTGACATCGTCACGGCCGCGCATGGCCGGATGAATGAAGGTATCCAGATCACGGTATTGCAGCTTGAAAGCGAAGCGGAACGGGAATGCCTTGCACACCTCGGCAAAGGCGCGAATCAGCGCCACGCCATGCGCCACATCGCCCATGTGGTTGTTCGCCATTTCCAGAATGAACAGCGGTTTGTCGAACAACGTTCCCGCGTTGGCGGTAGGGGCTGTGCTCATCAGTGGGATCCTCGGTTGAGCCAGGCTTCGATGTGACTGGCCGCATGTTCCAGATGGTCGTCGCTCAAGCCCGGCCAGAGGCCGATCCAGAACGTGTCGTTCATGATCTTGTCAGTCACCGACAGCTCGCCGGAAACACGGTAATTCAGCCCTTGCATGTAGGGCTGGCGCGTCAGGTTGCCGGCAAACAGCAAGCGCGTGCCCACGCCCTGTTCATCCAGGTAGCGCACCAGCTCGACGCGATTGATGCCGCAGCCATCGCGCAGGGTGATCGGATAGCCGAACCAGGAAGGGTCGCTTTCGCGGGTGGCCTGCGGCAGGATCAGTTTGTCCGCACAACCGGCCAGCCGGTCGCTGAGCCAGGCGAAGTTGCGCTTGCGCGCGGCAACGAAATCATCAACCCGGTCCATCTGCGCCAGCGCGCAGGCGGCCTGCATGTCGGTGATCTTCAGGTTGTAGCCCAGGTGCGAGTAGGTGTACTTGTGGTCGTAGCCTTGCGGCAGGTCACCCATTTGCCAGCAGAAGCGCTTGCTGCAAGTGTTGTCCTCGCCCGGTGCGCAGTAGCAATCGCGGCCCCAGTCGCGGTACGACTCGATGATGCGCTTGAGCAACGGCGAGTCGGTGAACACCGCACCGCCCTCGCCCATGGTGATGTGGTGCGCCGGGTAGAAGCTGAGGGTGCCGATATCGCCGAAGCCGCCAACCATGCGGCCCTGGTAGGTGGAACCCAGCGCATCGCAGCAGTCTTCGATCAGCCACAGGCCGTACTTGTCGCACAGGGCGCGCACAACGCTGAGGTCGAAGGGGTTGCCCAGCGTATGGGCCAGCATGATGGCCTTGGTCTTCGGGCCGATGGCCGCTTCGATCAGCGCGGGGTCGATATTGTAGGTGCCCATCTCGACATCGACGAACACCGGTACCGCACCAAACTGCAGGATCGGGTTGACGGTGGTGGGGAAACCGGCGGCAACCCCGATCACCTCGTCACCTGGCTTGATCGCACGGTCGCCGAGACGCGGCGAGGTCAGCGCGGAAAACGCCAGCAGGTTGGCCGACGAGCCGGAGTTGGTGGTGAGTACGCAGCGACGCCCCAGGTACTTGGCCAGGCGCTTCTCGAACGCCTCGTTGAAGCGGCCGGTGGTCAACCAGCCATCCAGCACGGCTTCGGTCATGGACTGCAGCTCGCCGGCGCCAATCACCTTGCCGGAAGGCGGCACGTTGCTCTGCCCCGCCACGAAAGGTTTGGGTGCCATCTGCAGCTCGGCATAGCGCCCGACCAGTTCGGCAATCTGTTGGCGCAACTGCTGCGCCGTACTGTCACTCATGGGTTCCGCCTTGGTGAGCCGCGATCTGCTCGCGGGTAACGATGTTCATGTCACGCCCTGCGCGCCAGGCCAGGTGCCAGTCCAGGGTGTGGTTCAGGGTGTCATCCAGCGACCAGCGCGGTGACCAGCCAAGCACTTGCCGCGCCTTGCTGGAATCCAGTGCCAGCAAACCGGCTTCGTGCGGCTGGGCATCGCCGGCAACCGACCAGCGCGCCTCGCCTGGCCAGCGCAGGGCAAGACGCCGGACGATTTCGCCGACGGTAGCCAGGCCTGCATTGTCCGGGCCGAAGTTCCAGGCAGTTGCGTATCGCTCGGCGTCTGTGAGCAAGCCCTGCGCCAGCTGCAGGTAGCCCATCAGCGGGTCGAGGACGTGCTGCCAGGGGCGCGTCGCATGGGGATAGCGCAAGACCACTTCTTCACCGTCCTGCCAGGCGCGCAAGATATCCGGCAGCAGGCGCTCGGCAGACCAGTCCCCGCCACCCAATACGTTGCCTGCGCGCGCCGTGGCCAGGGCCACGCCGGCGGAACGCAGGAAAGCGTCGCGGTAGCTTGCGCACAGCAGTTCGACACAGGCCTTGCTACTGCTATAGGGGTCGAAGCCGCCCAGGGCATCCTGCTCGCGGTAGGGCCAGGGCCACTCGCGGTTGTCGTAGCACTTGTCAGTGGTCACCACCAGCACCGCACGTACCGAAGGCGTGGCACGCACGGCCTCCAGCAGGTTCAGCGTACCCATGACGTTGGTGGCGTAGGTGTCGGCCGGCGCCCGGTAGGATTCGCGCACCAGTGGCTGAGCCGCCAGGTGCAGCACCAGTTCGGGCTGGAACGCCTGCACGGCACGGGCCACGGCCGAGGCGTCACGAATATCGGCAAACTCGCCGGGCACCTGCTGTTGCAAGTGCGCAACCTGCCACAGCGATGGCGTGGTCGCGGCAGGCAAGGCCAAGCCACGCAGCTCAGCGCCAAGCTGGCGCAACCATACAGCCAGCCAGCCACCCTTGAAGCCAGTGTGCCCGGTCAGCAGGACTCGGCGGCCCGCCCAGAATGCCGGGCTCAACGCCATAGCTGCCATGCTGCTTCGCCGTTCTTCCAGTGTGTTTCGAGCAACGTGCGATCACGCAGGGTATCCATCGGCTGCCAGAAGCCACGGTGCAGGTGGCTCATGAGCTGGCCGTCTTCGGCCAGGCGACGCATGGGCTCGTCTTCCCAGGTGGTGGCATCGCCTTCGATGTACTCGAGCGCAGCCGGTTCAAGCACGAAGAAGCCACCGTTGATCCAGCCACCGTCGCCCGCCGGCTTTTCCTGAAAGCCGCGCACCTGCTCGCCCTGCACATCCAGGGCGCCATAACGGCCCGGCGGTTGTACGGCGGTAACCGTGGCCATCTTGCCGTGCTGGCGGTGGAATTCGACCAGGCGCGGGATATCGACGTCGGACACACCATCGCCGTAAGTCAGGCAGAAGGTTTCATTGCCGACATAATCGCGAACACGCTTTAGACGACCACCTGTGGCGGTGTTTTCCCCGGTGTCCACCAACGTCACCCGCCACGGCTCCGCGTGGCGATTGTGGATATCCATACGGTTTTCCGCCATATCGAAGGTCACGTCCGACATGTGCAGGAAATAGTTGGCGAAGTACTCCTTGATCACGTAGCCCTTGTAGCCAAGGCAAATGACGAAGTCGTTGATGCCGTAGTGCGAGTAGATCTTCATGATGTGCCAGATGATCGGCTTGCCGCCTATCTCGATCATCGGCTTGGGGCGCAGGTGAGATTCTTCGCTGATGCGTGTGCCCAGCCCACCGGCCAGAATGACTGCTTTCATTGTACTGTTGGTCCGCATTGGTCGGAGGGGGCGGCGACAAAAAACTGGCCCCGGGCCCTTTATGCTAGGCAAAGCAAAACGCATGCCTGCTTTAGGGTGGCAATCGCAATGCATGACTGGAGATTTATAGGGGGCGCAAATCGAGCGCCGCCCGCGCGGCGCATCGCGAGCTGCGCTCGCTCCTACGTTTGTTTTGGGCCAATTATTCCTGGGGGATTTGCGCGCGTAGGTTTTGGTGTACGGCACGATATCGCGTCGTATGAACCCGGCGGTCGCGCACGCCTGTCACAGGCGTTACTGGCCCGAAACAAACGTAGGAGCGAGCGCGGCTCGCGATGCGCCGCGCGGGCGGCGCTCGATCTCACAGACACCAGAAAGGCCGAGGCGAACACCCAGACCTCGGCGTCAATCCTCCGCCTGGTCCTCGCCGCCCTGTCGGCTCATGCCGTACTTGCGCATCTTCTCGACCAGGGTGGTCCGGCGAATACGCAAACGTTCAGCCGCGCGTGCAACGACACCGCTGGCATCGTCCAGCGCCTGCTGGATCAGGCCTTGTTCCAGGCTACCGAGGTAGTCCTTCAAGTCCAGGCCTTCAGGTGGCAGCATCGCAGGGTTGCTGAAGTTTGGCGTGTGACCGTTGATGGCCACGCGCTCTTCCAGATCGCTGCGCAGGCTGTCGACCATCTGCTCGTCTTCGTCATCGACGTAGCGGAATTTTTTCGGCAGCTCGGACACGCCAATCACCCCGTACGGGTGCATGATCGCCATGCGCTCTACCAGGTTGGCCAGCTCGCGCACGTTCCCCGGCCAGCCGTGGCGGCACAGCGACATGATCGAGGCGGAGTTGAAGCGGATGGAACCGCGCTTCTCGTGCTCCATGCGTGAAATCAGTTCATTCATCAGCAACGGGATGTCTTCCACCCGCTCACGCAGCGGCGCCATCTCGATGGGAAACACGTTCAGGCGGTAGTACAGGTCTTCACGGAAGGTGCCGTCCTCGATCATGGTCTCGAGGTTTTTGTGCGTTGCAGCAATGATGCGCACGTCAATGCTCTGGGTTTTATTGCTACCCACACGCTCGAAGGTACGCTCCTGCAGCACGCGCAGCAGCTTGACCTGCATCGGCAATGGCATGTCGCCGATTTCGTCGAGGAACAGGGTACCGCCATTGGCCAGCTCGAAACGCCCGGCACGGCTGGTGATCGCCCCGGTAAAGGCGCCCTTCTCGTGCCCGAACAGTTCGCTTTCCAGCAGCTCGGCCGGGATCGCGCCACAGTTGACCGGCACGAACGGCGCTTCACGGCGCTTGGAGTGGTAATGCAGGTTGCGCGCCACCACTTCCTTGCCGGTGCCCGACTCACCCAGGATCAGCACGCTGGCGTCGGTATCGGCCACTTGCTGCATCATCTGCCGCACGTGCTGGATGGCACGGCTGGTGCCGACCAGGCTGCGGAACAGGTTGGGCTCACGCTGGCGGCCGCGCTCGCGCGCCTGGTCGTACATCTCGCGATAGACCTGGGCACGGTGCAGCGAGTCCAGCAACTGGCTGTAGCTTGCCGGCATTTCCAGGTTGGACAGCACACGACGGCGAAGGTCTTCCGGGAACTCCGCAGAAGAAATTTCACCTAAAAGCATCACTGGAAGGAACTCATCCCACCCAGCCAGTGTCTTAATGAGCCCCAGGAGATTACCCGGAGCGTCTACAGCGCCGACAAGTACGCACAGCACTTCACGACTCGAGGACAACGGCTCGACCACTTGCTGCCAATCCTGGCTCGAGCAAGCGAGGTTCTCTTCGCCGAGAAAATTCAGCACCACCGCAAGGTCGCGGCGGCGCGCGCTGTCGTCATCGATCAGCAGAATCTTGGTTTCACGCCACATGCAATAGCAACTTCCCTAGTCATATCGGCGCCCTGCAGGGGCATGCTCGACATCATTCCGACTGAATGGTCAGTGTTCGGACGTCTGAAATTCGAGAACAGCCACTAGTAAAGTCAAAAAGGCCCGCACAGTCAAATTTATGGCGCCTTTTGTCAAGTTGTGTGCATCTTAACTGAACAGATGGTAAACCTTCGAAGCATTTTTCGCTTGGTTGATCTGCATCATCTCTTCGGCAATTGCCTGGCGCTCACCGGTTGTCACTTCGATCAGGTTGCGGTAGACCAGCAGCACCCCTTCCAGCTTCTCGCGCAGCAACGCCTGGTCCATCGCATGGGTTTCCAGCACCTCGTCGATGCACGCGCGGCAGGCCACATCCAGCTTGGCAATGGCATCCCAGTCACGCTCACCCAAGGCACCAACCAAGGCATCGCAGGTGTCATCGAGGCGTTGCAGTGCGGTCACGGTAATCTCCTTGCCGTCAGCTGGCAGGCTGGGCGTCGGCAATGCCGTCCCAACCGCTTTTAACGGTGATCAGCAACTGGGCAACTTCGTCGATAATGCCGGCATCGTTATCGACATTGGCCTGCATCAGGCGGTTGGTCATGTAGACATAAAGGGCGTCTAGTTTTTCGACGTATTCCGGGTTTTCGCTCTTTTCAGGCTGCAAGCCATCGCGCAGGCCGATGATGATGTCGATCGCCTTGCCGAGCATCAGGCCCTTTTCCGCGATGTCGCCACGCGCCAAGGCACCCTTGGCCTGGGCCATGCGATCAAGGCCGCCTTCCATCAGCATCTGCACCAGGCGGTGCGGCGTGGCTTCGGAAATCTGGGCATGGGAATTGACCTTCTGGTACTGACGAAGGGCTCTCATGGGATTCATCTTGCGACCTCGTGACGGGCAGGCTTAAGGGAGAGATATTCCTTGTATCGGGCAGACGGTGAAAAACTTTACCGGCCGATGACATGAAGCCGGGCATCATGCCCGCACTTCATGCAATGTTCACGGTTTAATCGTCACTGCTCGACTTGTTCAGCGCGTTGAGCGTACTCAGCACGGAACTCTGCTGCTGGCGCAGCTGGGTGACCAGGGTATCCATGTTGTTGTACTTGTCCTGCAGGCTCTTCTGCAGGGCTTCCATGCGGGTGTCCAGGGTATCTTGCTCGCTCTTGAGCTTGGTCAGGCTTTCGCTCAGCACCTTGGAGCGCTCGGCCAAAGTACCGGTACTGGCCTTGGCAAACGGTTCGGTCACCTTTTGCAGGCGTGCCAACAGTCCATCCTTGCCATTGAAGATACTGGTCAGGTCCGCCGCATTGGTGGAGGCGACCTTGTCCCATTTCTTGTCATCCAGGCTCAGCGTACCGCCATCCTGGGCAGAAGTGACGCCAAAGGCAGCGAGCGATTTCAAGGTACCGTTGCCCGACACCGCATTGAGCTCTTCACGAATGGAGGACATCAACGTGCGCATCGTGGCATCACCGGTCAGCGCCGCCGACGTCATTGTGCCATCAGCGTTTTTGGTGACCTTGGTTTCGGCATTCATGACTTTGAGCAGGGCGTTGTAGGTATCGATGAAACCCTTGAGGCCCGACTTCAAAGTAGTGGAGCTGGTAGTCAGCGAGAGAACAGTGGCTGTAACCTCGCCACTGGTAGCGTTTTTCGGTGAAGTACCCAGCAACTTGATGTTCAGACCACTCACGGCATCGGTGATGTCGTTGGTCTTGGACTTCATGGCAATACCGTCAAGCGTGTACTCGGCGTCCGCCGGCTCGTCGACCACGGTATAGCCAGTATCAATGCCCGAATTGCCCGAAAGGGTGATGTCGGAGCCGTCACCCATCTTGGTCGAGGTGATGATCAGACGCGAACCCGTGGCGTCGGTCAGTACGTTGGCGCTCAGGCCTGCCGTACTGAACTGACTGTTGATGCTATCGCGCACCTGCTGCAGCGTTGCGCCAGCAGGAACACTCAGATCGTAGGCCTTGCCATTCTGGGTCATGGTCAACGTGGTCGGACTGCCAGTGGCGTTGACTACAGAGCCCGCGCCATTTGCGTAGACCTTCGTTGACACCTTCGACGCAGTCGCCAGCTTGTCGACAATCAACTTGAACGAACCGTTGGCAGCCCCGGTACCCATGGTGACGGTCGCCACCTTCTCATCCGAAGACTTCAGGCTAAGGCCACCGAAACTGTTGGTGTCGGTCATGTTGGTCAAGGCGCCACGGAAGGCATCCAGCGCCGACTGAATCTTGCCGATAGAGGACAACGTGGTGGTTGCCTTCAGCGTTTGGGTATTGATCTGCGCCTGTTTGGGCGCCTTCTGCGCGGCCACCAGGGAATCGACGATCGCCTGGGTATCAATGCCCGAGCCAATACCGCTGACTGTTGTACCTGCCATCATTGCTCTCCTTGTTCAGTAGCTGCCGGATCCTTGGCGGATAAATCCATCAATGGGCCAGCAGCAACAAAAATCATGCCAGCCTATGCCTGATCATCGAACAGCAGGCTACTGGCCTCACTGAGGCTTTGTGCAAGCTTCAGCGCCGTTTCCGACGGGAGCTGGCGAATCACTTCACCTGATTGGGTGGCGATCACCTTGACCACAACCTGCCCCGTGGAATCATCAATGGAAAAGTCCAGCTGACGCTGGCTCGACTGGACGAAATCACGAATCTCGCCAACCGCCTTCTCCAGGTCTTCGCGCGAGTGCGGCTGGCTATCGGGGGCAGCAGCCTCCTGCACCTTGGCAGGCACTACCGGGTCCCGGTCAGCGACTGGCGCCTGGGGTAACACAGACGGATACACCTGGCTCAGCTTGACACTCATGTCCATGTTTCGAACTCCTCATGTCAAAAAGGGTGAAAGGGCACGTAAACGCGCCCTTTCACCCTTTACTCAGGCGCCTGAATTACTGGAGCAGTTTCAGGACCGAAGATGGCAGCTGGTTAGCCTGCGACAGGATCGCAGTCGAAGCCTGCTGCAGAGTCTGCTGCTTGGTCAGCTCGGCAGTTTCCGAAGCGAAGTCCACGTCCTGCACGGTGGAGCGGGCAGCGGTGGAGTTCTTCTGGATGTTCTGCAGGTTGTCGACGGTGGTTTGCAGACGGTTCTGGGTAGCACCCAGGCCCGAACGGACGCTGTCGATCGAACCGATGGCCTTGTCGATAACGGCCAGGGCGTTCTGGGCGTTGACGGCGTCGGTCACATCGGTGTCGGCGATGGTGGTCTTGGCCGAAGACTTGGAAGCTGAACCGAACAGGTCGGTAGCACCAGTACCGACTGTACCATCGGCTACCGAGTAACCTTTGGCAGAGTCCAGGGAAATCTGGCCAGTTACAACCGATGTGTCATCAGCAGTAGCGGAAAGCGTGGTCAGAGAGTTCGGGAAATCACCATTACCATCCCGCGCACCGACAGAAATGGCATCAGCGCCAGCCTTGGAGGTGAATTTCAGGTTCTCACCAGTGTCCGACTTCACCGACAAGCTCTTGGTCGATTCATCGTAGTTGACGCTGATACCCAGCTTGGCGGCGTTGGACTTCAATTGATCAGCCAGGCTCGCAGTGTCAGTAACACCAATGAAGCTTACGGTGCTGCCACCAACGGTCAGCTCGAAGTTGGCAGGGGTGGCTGCGGCACCACTTGCAACGGTCATTTTCACTTCGGTGCTGGCAGAGGCTGTCAGGCCACCGATTGCGCCATTGAGTTTGGCAGCAATATCTTTGGCCGAAGCGCCTTCATCATAGCTGACAGTCTTGGATTGGCCGTTGCCGGTTACAACCAGATCTGCTGCTGCCACGCCGCTAGCGCTCGGCGCGATAGTGCCCGACTTGATCTGCTGCGAGCCGATGCTCTTGGCCGAAACGTTGTCCAGCGCCAGGTTGATGGTTTCGTTGGCGTTGGCGCCGACCTGGATGGCCTTGGTGCCGTAGGAGCCGTCCAGCAGCTTCTGGCCACCGAAGGTGGTGGTTTCCGAGATACGGTTCAGCTCAGCGGTCAGAGCCTGGTATTCGTCGTTGTTCGACTTACGGTCGTCGGCGCTCAGGGAGCCAGTAGCCGAGGACAGGGCCAGGGTACGCATTTTCTGCAGGATGTCGGTCGAAGCCTGCATTGCACCTTCAGCGGTCTGGGCGATCGAGATACCGTCGTTGGCGTTCTTGACAGCCTGGCCCAGGCCATTGATCTGGCTGGTCAGACGGTTGGCGATCTGCAGGCCTGCAGCGTCGTCTTTAGCGCTGTTGATACGCAGACCCGAGGACAGACGCTGCATCGAAGTAGTCTGAGCGTTGCTAGCCTTGGTCAGGTTGCCCTGAGTGGTGATCGACGCAATGTTGGTGTTTACAGTTAAAGCCATGACGAAATCCTCGTTGGATGGGTACTGCGGCTTCCGGCCTTGGCAACCGCCGGACTGGCCTAGAGAACCTTCGTAATAGTTATCGTCGGGTGCGCGGGATGCTTGAGGGGTTTTTCGAAAAAAAAATGCTGGCATGGGGCCAGCCCCGAGAAATCAAGGGGTTAAGGGCATTTTATTGGCGTCAAATTCCACTCCCAAGCACACTGAGCATCACCTACCAGCCTCCACCTGTGGGAGCGGGCGCGCCCGCGAACACCGGCAAAGCCGGTGCCATACACCGAGTCGCCTGCTTCGCGGGCATGCCCGCTCCCACAGAAGCTGCGCCATGCCACAGCATTTTGCAGGCAAAAAAAAGCGCCAGGCGTTGGCCGCCGGGCGCTTCGGGGGACTGCTGAGGGATCAGTCGCGGTACAGGATGGCCGAGCCCCACGACAGGCCCACGCCAAAGCCGCTGATCGCCACACGCTTCCAGCTGCCGTCGAGCATGTGCTTCTGCAACAGCAGCGGCACGCTGGAGGACACGGTATTGCCGGTTTCCAGCATGTCCTTGACGAACTTCTCCGGGTGTTGCTCTTCGAAGCGCCGCGCCACGGCGTCGACAATCGCCGCACTGCCCTGGTGGATGCAGAACGCATCGATATCCGACGACTTCAGGCCGCTGGCATCCAGCAGCTCGTGCAGGTGCGCCGGCACCTTGACCAGCGCGAAGTTGAACACCTGGCGGCCGTTCATGAAGAATTTGCCGTCGGTCACTTTCAGGTGCTCGGCACCGGAGCCGTCAGTGCCGAAGCGCGCCTGACCCAGGTTCCATACGGCGCCTTCACCCATCCAGGTGGCTGTGGCGGCATCGCCGAACAACATGGTGGTGTTGCGGTCTTCCGGGTCGACGATCTTCGAATACGGGTCGGCGGTGATCAGCAGGCCGTTTTTCAGCCCTGCAGCTTCCATGAAGCCTTTGATCGCATACAGGCCATACACATAGCCGGAACAGCCCAGCGACACGTCGAACGCCGCCACGCGGGTAGAGAGACCGAGCTTGCTCTGGACGATGGCTGCGGTGTGCGGCAGGCCTTCTTCGTCACCGTTCTGGGTGACCACGATCAGCGCATCGATCGACTGCGGATCCAGGTCAGGGTTGCTGGCGAACAGGGCCCGGGCGGCTTCTACGCACAGATCGGAGGTTTCTTGCTCTTCGGCCTTGCGCGGCAGGAACGACGCGCCGATCTTGCCGAACATGAACTCTTCGTCCTTGCCAAACTTCGCACCCTGGACGTAGTTGTCCAGGCCAGCGGTAGGCACGTAACTCGCGATGCTTTTGATGCCAATCATTCTGGCTTCCCAATGAAAACAGCCAAAGACCACCACTCGATGAATTGAGGGCGCCAAATACCGGGGCGTCACCGCCAGGGGTTGAAGGCAGAGCTCACCTGCGCACCGGTAACAAAATGCTGCAACAGCTGCTGCATAGAATACAGGGAAGATGATCGTTTTGACTCATTGGTCACATTGAAATGCTACGAAAGCCGTGGCGAGGGCGTGGAGACTGGGGAATTCGGGGAATGACCAGGCGGACACAAATCCCTGCAGGAGCGGCCTTGTGCCGCGAAAGGGCCGCAAAGCGGCCCCGGCGATCTCAGCGTTAATGCAGAATGCCAAGGCTGCTTTCGCAGCCCTTTCGCGGCACAAGGCCGCTCCCACAGGGCATTCCCAGCCTGATGGAGCAGCAAGACAGATCAAAGCTTGTTGAACAGGCTCAGTTGCGAAATGCGCGAGAAGGCCAGTTGTGACGCCTCCAGCATGGCCTGCTGCAAGGTCAGGGTGATGGCCGCCTGCGACATGTCGGTGTTGCCGATGGCGTTCTGGGTGGTCTTGTTGGCCAGGCCCAGGCTGGTGTTCTCCTGGCGCTGGATCTCCAGCGAGTTGCCACGGGCGCCGATCGAACCACGGGTGATATCGACCTGCTCACGGGCACTGGCCAGGTTGGCAATCGCCGAGGCCGCCGCATCCTTCAGCGCATTGGCCTGGCCTACTCCCGTTACCGGCGTATCCAGCGCAGCACGCAGCTGGCTGAGGGTTTCCAGAACATTCTGGTTCTGGTGCGTATTGGCGGTGACCGCAAACTGGTCACCCGCCTCCGGCGAACCGGTCACCTGGTAGGTCACACCTGCCACCGTCAAGGCTGGCGCGGTGTAGGTACCCGTGGCCACGGCCTTGCTGTCAGCCGTCAGCGGCTGGGCGTAGAGCTCGTAGGCGCCGGGCCCGGTGAACTTGATCACAGCCCCGTTACTGGGGAAGGTGCTGCGATACGCCGCTTGGTCGGTCACGGTGCTGCTGGTGATCTGGGCGCTGGAGGTATTGCTGGCGTTGCGGGTAGCGTTGAACGAGTCCGGGCGCGCCGCCAGGGAAAACTCGCGCCCTGCCACCGCGGCGTCGGCGTCGGCGCCCTCCTCCACGGTAACGGTGATTTCAAACTCGACGCCACGCAGGGCAATGCTGTTGGCGCCCTCGGTCTTGCTGTCGAAGGTACCGTTGGTGGCGGTTTCAGACGTGATGTCCCTGCCACTTGCATCGGTGATGGTGTACTGGGTCGCGCTGGTGAAGGTCAGCTTGTACGGCTGGCCGGCAGTAAAGCTGTTGTTGTAGGTGGTACTTGAGGTCATCAGGCCAGACGATACCCCGACAACGCCATCGTCAGTTGCCGGTACCACCAGGGTCGACTGCGTGCGGCTCTTGTTGCTGGCGGAATCAAAGATGGTGAAGCCGGTGTCGTTGGTGGCCAGATTCAGGGTGTCGGAGACCTGCAGACTCAGCTGGGTCTGGTCACCGTGATAGCTGTAGGTGCCATCGGAGTTGCGCACATAGGGTGGCGTGGTGCTCTTGGAGCCGCCGAACATGTAGTCGCCGTTGGCATCGCGCGAGTTGAGCAGGCCAAAGATGTTGGCCTCGATCTCTTTCAGCTCGGTACTGATGGCCACACGGTCAGAGTCGGTAACCCCAGGGCCGCCAGCACGGATCGCCAGCTCGCTGGCGCGCTGCATGGTGTCGTTGATGGTGGAGAGCACGCTCTCCTCCTGCAGCAGGGCGTTGCTCACCGTGTTGATGTTGCCGCTGTACTGGTCCAGCAGCGACTGCTGCTGTTGCAGCAGCAGCAGTCGCGCCGCGCCGACCGGGTCATCGGCGGCCGTCTGGATACGGATACCCGACGTGACCTGATCGTTGGTCTTGTTCATGGTGGAGAAGTTCTTGGAGTAGCTACTGGCGCTGGCCTCATAGAACTGAGCAGTGGAAATACGCACGAGAGTCTACTCCTTACAAGGCATTGATCAGGGTGCTGAAGGTTTCTTGCGCCGCCTTGATGATCTGCGACGACGCCGTGTAGTAGTGCTGGAACTTGACCAGGCTGGCCGCCTCGTCATCCAGGTTGACCCCGGATACCGCACTGCGGCTTTCACTGGCGCTCTTGAGCACCGCCTCGGTCGCCGTGGTATCGATGGTCGCCTGGTTGGCCTTGGCACCCACGCGCTCCACCAGCGAGGCATAGGCCGACGTGAAGCTGGTGCCACCGCCGGACCCGGTGTTCACCGTCGACTTGGTCTGCAGGCCCAGCAGCGCCGTTGCGTTGCGGTTGTCGGCCTTGCCGTCGGCATTGAACGACAGGGTAAAGCTGTCGTTGGCCGCCGGGCTGCCGCCGATGGTGGTCTCGACACTGAACGTGCGCGGGTTGCCGCTGCCATCGAGAATCGGCTGCCCAGCCGCATCGAGCATTGGCACGGCCACCGACAGTTTGTTGTCCGTTCCCGGCACCACGCTGCCGGTGCCGATCTGGGTGCCCTTGGCATCGAACAGCTTGTAGCCTTGTGAGCCACCACTGGCAGCGTCGAACACCACGCGCACCGGCATCGAGTCGCGAATAGACTGCTGGATCAGTGCGGTGTCGGCACCGCCATAGATATCCAGCGACTGGCTCAAGGTAGGCTGGGTAATGGTGCCGGTGCCGCTGTTGCCGCTACCCGAGGCGGCGCTGATCGGCCCGGCAAAGGCCAGCTTGTTGGCATCGGTCAGGGTTGTGGTGATGCTGCCTGCTGCGGCACGAGTGGGGATGACCTTGAAGCTGTCGCCTGCCGCCAGGCCACCGCCTTTCAGCGACAGGCTGAAGCCGTCGATGACCGGCGCCGGGTCGGCGCTGAGGTCAAAGCTACCCATGTCGGTGCCGTCGGAGCGGCGTACGCTGTACTGGTTGGCGCTGGTGAACTTCACCTCGTAGTCGTAGGTGGTCAGCGCGCCGCTGTTGGCAATGGTCACGTCCAGGTTGCCGGAGCCGGTGCTGTTGCTCGACGAGGCCAGGCTGCGCTGGGCAACGGCAGTGGCGCTGTTGATGCTGGAGAACAGCGAGCTGCCGAACTGGCCATTGGCATCCAGGCCCTGCCCCAGCTGGCTGTTGATGCTGTCCGAAACCACCAGGGCTACACGGCCCAATTCGTTCATGGACGGTGTCAGCACGTCCTGGCGGTAGCGCACCAGGCCGCCGATCGCGCCACCGGTCACGACCGAGGTCACGTCGGAGCTGAACGACTCGTAGTTGATACGCAGGCTGGCCTGGCTCTTGTCGGCAGTACCCGGTTGCACCGACAAGGTGTTGGCCTTGTTGCCGGTGACCAACGACTGGCCGCTGCCCAGGTACACGTCGTAGTTGCCGTCACGCTCCTGCACGGTCACGCCAACCAGCTCGTTGAGCTGGCGTACCGCTTCGCTGCGCGCATCCAGCAGGCTGTTCGGCGTGTTGCCAGTGCCCGAGGCCGCCGCGATCTGCTTGTTGTACTCGGCAATGCTGGCCGTGAGCTTGTTGACCTGCCCAGCCATGGTGTCGAGCTGGGAGTTGATCGTTTCGTTTTGCTGGGTCAGCTGGGTACTCACCGCGTTGAAACGGTTGCTCAGGGTTTGTGCCTGGGTCAGCAACAGCTGCCGGGAGGCAACGTCACCGGGCTTGGCCGCTGCCGTCTGCAGGGCCGAAAAGAACGCCGTGAGGACCGAGCTGATGCCGGTATCGCGATCGGCCAGCAGCTTGTCGATGCTGGTGATCTGGTCCTGGAAGGCAACCGAGTCCGCCTGCAGCGAAGTCGCGGTCTGCAGTTGGTTGTCCAGGTAGGAGCTGTAGATGCGACGCACGTCCGACAGCGTGGTACCGGTACCCAGGAACCCCGCGCCGATGTTGTGCGAAGGCCCCGCCGCCTGAATCGTCTGCTGGCGCGAATAGCCACTGGTCGCGGCGTTGGCGATGTTGTTACTGGTTACCGACAAGGCCGCCTGGCTGGCACTCAGGCCACTCAGGCCGATGGAAATCAGGCTCGACATGATTTAGTCCTTTTATAGATTCGTGGTTCTGCCAGCCATGGCGTATTGCGGGGTTGTCTGCATTTGCTGGGCGATGCTGATGATCTTCTTCGCATAGCCCGGGTCGGTCGCATAACCTGCCTTTTGCAGCTCTCTTGCAAACTGCTCAGGGTTATCGGCCGAGGCCAACGCATCTTGATAGCGAGAATTGCCCTGCAGCAGGTTTACCAGGTCGTGGAAGCTGTCCTGGTACGAGTCATAGCTGCGGAAGGCTGCGGTTTCCTTGACGAACTGGCCATCACGGAACTCGCTGGTGATCGCCCGTGCCTGCTCACCCTGCCAGTTGCCGGTGGCCTTGATGCCGAACAGGTTGTGGCTGCTGCTGCCATCGGTATTGCGCATCACCGATTTGCCCCAGCCGGTTTCCAGTGCGGCCTGGGCCACCAGGTAACGCGGGTCGATGCCAATGCGCTTGGCGGCCTGCTCGGCCATCGGCAGCATGGTGGCAACGAATTCGTCACTGTCGGCAAAGGCCTTGTTCGGCGCCAGCGGGGGCTGGGCCACGGCGCGGCCGACAATGCGCAGGCCGTTGTCCGGCACAGCGAAAGCCTTGGCCACCTGCTGGCCGTCACGGGCAGGCACGGCGGCGGCATTGGCACTGGCGGCCGATGGCACGATACCGGCCAGCAGGCGATCGGTGAGTTTGCTCGGCAAGGCCAGGCGCCGCGAGTTGAGCGCAGCGACGTCGTTGCGGGTGCTGACCGAGTCCGTGGCATGCACCGGCTCCGCCACCTTGTTGCCCCACAGCGCCGGGCCACTGGCGTCGGCACGCGGGAACGGGCTGGTGTTGATCGACGCACTGCGGCCCTTGGTCAGCTGGCGCACCAGCACATCCTGCAGGCCGATACCACCACCTTCGCGGGACATGCTCACGGCCAGCTGCTGGTCGTACATGTCGCGGTACTGCTTGACCGTTTCGGTGTTCATCGGGTTGTCATCGGCCAGCACGTCGCTAGCCTTGCGCGAGGCCTTGAGCATTTCGCTGATGAACAGCGACTCGAACTCCTGTGCCACCTTGCGCACGTTGGCTTCGCTGTCGCGATCACCGTGCTTCAGAGCACTCAGGCGGTTGAGGTCGGTATAGGCACCGCTGTCGGCACTGCCGGAGACCTGGCTTTTGATATTCATCCGCGCCGTCCTCAGATCACGATCAGGTCGGCCTGCAAGGCGCCGGCCTGTTTCAGGGCTTCGAGAATGGCCATCAGGTCGCCGGGCGCCGCGCCCACCTGGTTCACCGCCCGGACGATCTCATCCAGTGTGGTGCCTGGGCCGAACTTGAACATTGGCTTGGCTTCCTGCTCGGCGTTGACCCGCGAGCGGGGCACCACGGCCGTCTGGCCATTGGAGAAGGCCCCCGGCTGGCTGACGATCGGGTCTTCGGTAATGGTCACGGTCAGGCTGCCGTGGGTCACCGCCGCGGGCGACACCTTGACGTTCTGGCCGATGACAATGGTGCCGGTACGCGAGTTGATGATGACCTTGGCCACCGCCTGGCCCGGGTCGATTTCGAGGTTCTCGAGGATCGACAGGTAATCCACGCGCTGGCTGGGGTCCATAGGCGCACTGACCCGCACCGAACCACCGTCCACGGCCTGGGCCACACCCGGGCCAAGCAGCTCGTTGACCTTGTCGACGATACGCTTGGCCGTGGTGAAGTCCGGCCGATTCAGGTTCAGGGTCAGGCTGTTGCCCTGATTGAAGCCGCTCGGCACAGCCCGTTCAACGCTGGCACCACCCGGAATACGACCCGCCGACGGAACGTTGACGGTGATCTTCGAGCCGTCACGGCCTTCGGCGTCAAAGCCACCCACCACCAGGTTGCCCTGGGCGATGGCGTAGACGTTGCCGTCGATACCCTTGAGCGGGGTCATCAGCAGGCTGCCGCCACGCAGGCTCTTGGAGTTACCGATCGACGACACGGTAATGTCCACCACCTGGCCGGGCTTGGCGAACGCCGGCAGGTCGGCATGCACCGACACCGCCGCGACGTTCTTCAACTGCACGTTGCCGGAGCCGGCCGGCACCTTGATGCCGAACTGCGACAGCATGTTGTTGAAGGTTTGCAGGGTGAACGGCGTCTGGGTGGTCTGGTCACCCGTGCCGTTCAGGCCCACCACCAGGCCGTAACCGATCAACTGGTTGGAACGCACGCCAGAAATGCTGGCGATGTCCTTCAGGCGCTCTGCCTGGGCACCGAAGGCACAGGACAGGAGCAGGGTTGCGGCAATCAGCTGCCTCACGTTGAACATGGTCATCCGTACTCAGAAAGGCCAAAGCGGGCTGATGAAGAAGCGGTCCAGCCACCCGGGCTGGCTGGCATCGGCGAACGAGCCGGTACCGGAATAAGTGATGCGCGCGTCGGCCACCCGGGTAGACGGCACGGTGTTGTCGGTGGCGATGTCATCAGCGCGGATCATGCCGGCAATGCGCACCAGCTCCTCGCCGGTGTTCAGGGTCAGCCACTTCTCGCCGCGCACGGCGATAATGCCGTTGGGCAGCACTTCGGCCACGGTCACGGTAATCGAACCGGTCAGGGTGTTGCCCTGGGTGGCCTTGCTGTCGCCCTTGGTGGCACGCTCGCCGTTGTACCCGGCCTCCAGCGACAGATCACCACCGCCGAACGGGTTGTTGGTGTTCGGTGTGCTGCCAAACAGCGAGGTCAGGCCGATATCGGCCTTGCTGTTTTTCTGGATCTGCGAACCTGCGTTCTTGCTGGCCGAGGTTTTCTCGTTCAGGGTGATGGTGATGATGTCACCCACCCGGAACGCCTTGCGGTCGCTGTACAGGTTCTGCTCGAAACCGGCCTGGTAGATGGAACCGTTGTTGGCCGCTGCCGGTAACGGGGTGCGCGGCAGTACCGGCGCGTAGTACGGGTCGTTGGGCTTGGGCGTCGGGCCGACGCAACCTGCCAGCAACACCGCCCCCCCCAGGGCGAACACGGACAACAGACGATTCATGGTGCATACCTCACGGGTGTAACGAAGCGACAGGGCTTAGAGCTGTTGAGTCACGAACGACAGCATCTGGTCGGCGGTGGAAATGACCTTGGAGTTCATCTCGTAAGCGCGCTGGGTGGTGATCATGTTCACCAGCTCTTCCACGGTGCTGACGTTGGAGTTTTCCAGGGTCTGCTGCTGGGTGGTACCGAAGCCGTTCAAGCCCGGTGTGCCGACTTGCGGCGCACCACTGGCGGCAGTTTCCAGGAACAGGTTGTCGCCGATGGCCTGCAGGCCAGCCGGGTTGATGAAGTCGGCGGTCTGGATGTTGCCGATCACCTGCGCAGCCGGGTTGCCGGCGGTGGTGATCGATACGGTGCCGTCCTGGCCGACGGTGAAGGTTTGCGCGTCGTTCGGCACCACAACGGCAGGCTCGAGGGCGTAGCCATTGGCGGTGACGATCTGGCCGTCGGAGTTCAGGTGGAAGGTGCCGTCACGGGTGTACGACACGGTGCCGTCCGGCTGCAGAATCTGGAAGAAGCCACGGCCGTTGACCGCCATGTCCAGCGGGTTCTCGGTGGTTTGCAGGCTGCCAGCGACGAAGCTTTTTTGCGTGCCGACAATGCGCACACCGGTACCGACCTGAAGGCCCGAAGGCAGCTCGCTGTCCTGGGTCGACTGCGCGCCAGGCTGACGCTTGATCTGGTAGAGCAGGTCTGCGAATTCGGCGCGATCACGCTTGAAGCCGGTGGTGGAGACGTTGGCCAGGTTGTTGGAAATGACCGTCAGGTTGGTGTCCTGGGCGGACAGGCCGGTTTTAGCGACCCAAAGAGCCGGAAGCATGTAGTTTCTCCTCGTGCGCCTGTTTTACGGCACCCGTTCAAAAGTGATTAGCCGATTTGCAAAACCCGAGCCATGGCTTCGTCGCCTTCCTTGGCCGTGTTCATCATCTTGACGTGCAGTTCGAACTGGCGAGACAGCGCCAGCACCGAGGTCATTTCCTCGACAGCATTGACGTTGCTGCCTTCCAGGAAGCCCGACACCACCCGAACGTTGACGTCGGCATCGGCCGGTTGGCCAGAAGCGGTATGGATCAAGCCATCCAGCCCTTTTTGCAGGCCTTTGGTGTCTGGGTTGACCAGCTTGATCCGGTCGACCTCGGCCATTACGCGGGGGTCTTCACCCATGGAGCGAATGCTGAGGGTGCCGTCGGCACCCACCTCAACCTTCTGCTCTGGCGGGATGGCAATCGGGCCACCGTTGCCGATCACCGGCATGCCGTTGCCGGCACGCAGCACACCGAGGGCGTCGATGTTCAGGCTACCGGTACGCACGTAGGCTTCGCTGCCGTCCGGGGCCTGCACGGCAATGAAGCCCTTGCCGGTCACGGCGACATCCAGGTCACGCCCCGTCTCGACCAACGGGCCCTCGCTGAAGTCGGTGGCCGGGCGTTCGGTCATGGCAAAGGCGCGCGCCGGAAAGCTGTCGCCGAACACCGGCATCGAACGGGCCTGCTCCAGGTCACGCTGAAAACCGTTGGTGGAAATGTTCGCCAGGTTGTTGGCGTGGGCCTTTTGCGCCAGCGCGTTCTGGCTGGCGCCGGTCATGGCCACATAAAGCAACTTGTCCACAGTATCTCCTCTGCGCGTCGCTGCCGCGCTGTCACTGGCCAGGTCCGAAGCAATAATCGAACCAAGTCTGAAACCGCCTGTTTACAGGGGCTCCAGCGCAGCAAGGGGCAACAAACGTCAGTTTGTCGGCGGAAGTTTGCCGCCTGCGGCAAGGGCGTGCTCAGAAGGTGCGGCAAGCGGCGTTGTTGTAGGGGCCGGAATGGCGTACCCAGCCCTCGCCCGGGTTGTTGGCAGAGCACAGGTAGCGGCCGGTGGCCAGGCTTTGCCATTGGTAGAACGGGGCGGGAGCGGCCGAGAGCGGCAAGGCCATGGCCAGGAGGGCGGTGAGCATTAGCCGTTTCATGGGCGTGAACCTTGAAGAACCTGGGGCCGCTTTGCGGCCCCAATTACAGACAAAACCACACTAGCAGGCGGCCATCAGGTCATCTGAATGATGGTCTGCATGATGGTGCTTTCGGTGGAAATGGTCTTGGCGTTGGCCTGGTAGTTGCTCTGCGCCTTGATCAGGTTGACCAGCTCACCGGTAAGGTCGACGTTGGAGTCTTCCAGCGCACCGCCAGTAATCTGGCCCAAGGTACCAGTATCCGGGGCGCCGATCACCGGCACACCCGAGCCATAGGATTCTTTCCAGCTGGTGCCACCCACCGGGGTCAGGCCCTGCAGGTTGGCAAAGTTGGCGATCGCCACCTGGCCGATCACCTTGTCCTGGCCATTGGTGAAGTTGGCGAACATATTGCCGCTTTCGTCGATGGTCAGGCCCGAGAGCTCACCCGTGGCAAAGCCATCCTGGCTCTTGGCAGTGGTGGCGGAGGCTGCGTTGTACTGGGTGGTACCGAGCATGTCCAGGTTCACCCCGGCGACGTTGGCGGTAGCGCCGTTGGCGCTCCACACACCGGCGGCGTTCTTCTGTGCCGGGATCCAGTTGTCGAGGGTGAAGGTCTTGTTGGCCGCGATGGTCATGCCACCGGCCACCGGGCCTGCCGTCATCGAGGCAGAATCCAGGGTGCCGTCAGACTTGAACGGCAGATTGTTGGCCAGCGGCGTGGTCGAGGCCGGGTTGGCAGGGTTGCGCCCGTCGATGGTGGTGTACATGGTCCAGGAGTTGCTGGTGGCGTCCTTGACGAAGTACTGGTTCAGCTGGTGCGCGTTACCCTGGCTGTCATACACGTCGGTATTGAACGTGTAGTTATAGGTGCTGGTATTGGTCGGATCGAACGGCGTCTGGCTGGGCGCAGTCGCAGTGGAGTTGAGGTTGACGTTCTCGGAGATGCGCCCGGTCGGGTTGGGCGTCAGGTTCGAGGTGTCGATCTGCAGGTTGGTCAGCACGCCCTGGACGATCTTACCGTTGGCATCCACTGCATAACCTTGCAGGTTGGCGCCCGACGAGTTGACCACGTAGCCGTCCTTGTCGCTGTAGAAAGCACCGGCACGTGTGTAGATCTTCGAGCCGTTGTCGTTCATCACGAAGAAGCCGTTGCCATCGATGGCCATGTCCAGCGCCTGGCCGGTGCCATTGATGTTGCCCGGCGTGAACAATTGCGACACAGCGGCAGTCTTCACACCCGTGCCGACCACGTTCTTGCCGGCACTGGTGCCGCGGATGGAGTTGGAATACTGGTCGGCGAACTCGGCGCGCGAGGACTTGAAGCCAGTAGTGGCAACGTTGGCAATGTTGTTGCCGGTAACGTTCAGGGCCTTGTTCGCTGCATAGAGGCCGCTAAGGCCGGTATTGAAAGACATGTGTAACTCCTGTCGTTTTGCTCAGGCCCTAGATGCCGATGCTTTGGATTTTGGAAAGCGCAACACTGCCCAGCCCAGCCAGGTTGAGCGTCATCTCAGAACCGTTGGTGCCCATGGTCACACTGGTAACGGAGGCCGGCAGGTTGGTGGTCATGGCCGTGGCCTTGCCGTCGATCGAAGCGGTGGCCTTGAAGGTGTAGGTACCGGCTGGCGCCGCTTCGCCGTCGTCGTTCAGGCCATTCCAGGTAAAGTCGACCTTGCCGGCTTTCTGGGTACCCAGGTCGAGGGTGCGTACCAGCTTGTCATCCTTGTCGTAGATGCCCACCGAGGTGGCGGTGCTGGACGACGTCAGGTTGACCGTGCCTTTCATATCCTTGCTGGTGTCGACCACAGCCTTGTCGGTCTGGACAATTACATTGCGCCCGACCAGTGACGAGGCCTGCAACGCCTGGGAAGACTGCAACCCTGCCGCGATATAGGTCACAGAATCGTTCAGCGACTGCATGCTCTCGAGGCTGCTGAACTGCGCCAGCTGCGCCACGAACTCGCCGTTTTCCTGTGGATCGAGCGGGTTCTGGTTCTTCATCTGGGTAACCAGCAACTGCAGAAAAGCATCTTTGCCCAGCGCGCTGCCGGCAGCGCCGGTGCTGCTGTCGGTCTTCGACGTCTGCTTCTGCAGCGAGGTCAGGTACGCGCTGCTGACGTCAGAGGTGGAATTGGTGGTGGTCATGTCGGCTTCCTATCACTGCCCCAGGGTCAGGACTTTCTGCATCATGCTCTTGGCCGTGTTCATCAGCTCGGCGTTGGTCTGAAACGCACGGCTGGCGGAGATCATGTCTGCCATCTCCTCGACCACATTGACGTTCGGGTAATAGACGTAGCCGTCCTTGTTCGCCGCCGGATGATTGGGCTCGTAGCGTGCTTCCAGGGTGCTCTGATCCTCGACGATGCCTTTTACCTGCACGCCCTGCCCTGCTTCGCCCTGGTCTTCGAACAGCGACTGGCTGCTGCCGGCTTGCGCATCCTGGAAGGTGGTGGCGAACACGGGGTGGCGGGCGCGGTACGTCTGGTCGATGCTCGAAGAAACGGTTTCGGCGTTGGCAATGTTGGAAGCGACGGTGTTAAGGCGCGTGTTCTGCGCGCTCATGCCGCTACCGGCAATATTGAAGACACTGGAAAGGGACATGGTCATTCTCCCCGCAGGGCCGATACCAGCCCTTTGAATTTGCTGTTGAGCAAGGTGAAGCTGGCCTGGAAGCCAATGGCGTTTTCGGTGTAGTTCGATTGCTCGATCTGCGCGTCCACGGTGTTCTGGTCGATCGACGGCTGCAGCGGCGTGCGGTACTTGAGGGTATCGTCGGCTGCGATGGCGAGGCCTTCGGCTTCGATGTGGCGGCTATTGGTGCGATCCATGGCGAAACGGCCGCTTTGCTGCTTGTCGCTTTCGGCGGCCAGCACAGAGGCGAAGTCCATGTCACGCGCCTTGTAGTTGGGCGTGTCGGCGTTGGCGATGTTGTTGGCCAGCACTTCGGCGCGCTGGGCGCGGAAGCCCAGAGCCTTTTCGTGAATACCAAGCGCCTTGTCGAAGCTGATGCTCATGTCGGGGAAACCTTCGGAGGTTGACCGGAATATCGTTGAGCAAGGTATAGCAAGGGCTGTGCCAACCCATGCAAAGCCCGCAAATACGGGGCTACGAGGCGCAGTGCTGTCAGGGTGATGCCAGAAAAGCGGCAAAGGCCTTCCGCCCACGGCGGCGAAAGCGGCAATTGCCGGGCGGCAAATGCGGCAAATCAAAAAATTGACGTCAGGGATTTTCCTGTGCCGGCCCCTTCGCGGGTAAACCCGCTCCCACAAGGACCCGTGCAAGGCCTGAGGGCGGCACCGAACCTGTGGGAGCAACTGTCTTCTTGTGGAAGCTGGCCTTGCCGGCGATGGGGCGAGTAGCGCCCCAAGCCCGGCTCTGCCGGGCATCGCCAGCAAGGCTCGCTCCTACGAATGAGCTATTTGCTCCTTCCA
>NZ_FYDS01000016.1:0-64816 GCF_900187545.1 Pseudomonas sp. Irchel 3F3
TGTTCGTGCAGAGCGTCATCTGGGGCATCAACGCCTTTGACCAGTGGGGCGTGGAGCTGGGCAAAGAGCTGGGCAAGGGTGTGTACCAACGCCTGGTTGGCACCCTGGAAGACAGCGCCGAAGACGGCTCCACCCAGGGGCTGATCGATTACTTCCGGGGTAGGCATCGCGGTTGATCCGTCAGCCAACTTGCTCGGCAGGGGGCTACGCAATAGCCCCCTTCGCTGCCTGGAACGGCTGGCTATGCGCTTTTCAAGCTCATACAAAAACTGGCTAGCGCTTGAACTATGCGGTCACATGCCTTGCCATCGCCATAGGGGTTCTGCGCCACGCTCATTTGACGGTAGGCGCGCTCATCCGTCAGCAACCTGGCCAGCTCCCCGACTATGACGTCAACCTGCGTGCCGACCAGTTTCACGGTCCCCGCCGCTACCGCCTCCGGCCGCTCTGTGGTATCGCGCATCACCAGCACGGGTTTGCCCAGCGCTGGTGCTTCCTCCTGAATACCGCCGGAGTCGGTGAGTATCACGTATGCACGGGTCATCAGATAAACGAACGGCAAGTAGTCCAGCGGCTCGATCAGGTGGATGTTGCTCACGTCCGCCAGCAACCGCGTTACCGGCTCACGTACGTTAGGGTTAAGGTGCACCGGGTACACCATGTCTACCTCAGGGAACTGCCGCGCGGTTTGCACCAGGGCTTGGCAAATGCGGTCAAAGCCATCACCAAAGTTCTCTCGCCGGTGGCCTGTAATCAATACCATCTGCCGATCAGCCGCAAGGTATTGGAACATGTGCTCGAATTGAGCCCTCAGTGTTGGCACCTCAAGTTTGCGCACCACTTGCAGCAAGGCATCGATCACTGTATTGCCGGTGATGAAAACACTGGCGTGGTCGATGCCTTCGCGCAGCAAATTATCGTGCGAGATGGCGGTAGGGGCGAAGTGCAGTGCGGCTAGCGCACCGGTCAGGCGCCGGTTGCCCTCCTCGGGCCAGGGCGAATACAGGTTATGGGTGCGCAGGCCGGCCTCAACGTGGGCGATCGGGATTTGTTGGTAGTACGCCGCCAGGCTGGTGGCAAAGGTGGTGGCCGTGTCGCCGTGCACCAGCACCATGTCGGGCTTGAATTCAGCCAGTATGGGTTTGATGCCATGCAAAATCGCGGTGGTTACGCCAGTCAGGTCCTGGCCGGGTTGCATGATGTTCAAGTCGTACTCGGGGCTGATCTCGAACAGTTTCAGCACCTGGTCGAGCATTTGCCGATGCTGGCCGGTAACGCACACGCGTGACTCGAAGCGGGGGTCGTTAGCAAGCTGAAGGGCCAAGGGGGCCATCTTGATGGCTTCTGGGCGGGTACCGAACACGATGAGGGTCTTGAGAGGCACAGCGGTGGTCCTCTTGCTTGGGTCCTTTAAGCAAACCGGTTTTCCGTGTTGAACAAATCTAGCAGCAGGCCGGCAGGGTGCCAGCCATGCCGAGGAGATTTGCGGGCCGGCGGCAGGTTGCTGAGAGGCGGGCCACGAGCGGCGGGTGCTGTAGGAGAATGGCCAGGTGCAGGTCGGCAGCCCGTATCTGACCAACGAGAATCTGGCTGTAAATTTAGCGAAACGCCTATAAAAAATGGGGCGAGGCTGGTGTGGGCGTGCTGACGGCTTTTTTGGGTAGATGACGTTGAGCCCATTGCAGACAGTTTCTGTAACCATTCTCCACTGTTGGGGGCTGTTTTGCTGCGGGGGCAGGCACTAGGGTTTGTTGCGCAGCCGAAGGAAAACGGCTGCTGGAAAATGACCAACCCAAGGAGTGTTCTTCAATGCGCAACAACGTTCTGTCGTACCTGCTGCTGCCGCTGTTCGCCAGCCTGTCTTTCTCCCTTAGCGCGGCGCCTGCCAGCGCCACGGCGGTGCCCGAGCCGGTACCGGTGGTGGCCCAAATGCCGACCCAGCAGGCGCCACGGCTTGACCTGAACAAGGCTGATGCGCTGACGTTGCAGAAGGAGTTGAACGGGATAGGGAAAGCCAAGGCCGAGGCCATCGTCGCCTACCGTGAGGCTAATGGGCCGTTCGCTTCGGTGGATGAATTGCTGGAGATCAAGGGGATCGGAAACGCGTTGCTGGAGCGTAACCGGGACAAAGTGATGGTGGAGTAAGGGGAGAGCGGGCTGGGGCTTGTCGCCCTGGCCCTCAATCAAGCGCCTGGTGCGTCAGCGGTCTTGGTTGTCCTTTGCGTCCGCTTCGGCATTGCGCTCATGCACCTTGCGCAGTTGCTCGTCAGTCAGTGGCAGTTTTTTTGCCGTATCGCGCAGCATCATCAGCCCGCCGACGATGGAGCCGAGGGCTATGATGAGGATCAGCCAGGCATACCAGGGCATTGTCATACTCCTTAAGCGGGGGGGGGGTGTGCAGTGCTTGTACGAAATTTGAGCATTAACCCGTTCCGTTGGTTCAATTATAGAAGCCAGCCGCCGCTGGGCCAATTCCGTGACCCATGGGCCCCAAAGCCTGCGTCACTTCGTTTACAATGCGCGCCGTTTTCGACTTGCCAAGAGACCCTGCCCATGTCCGCCTGCCAGACGCCCCTGATCGTCGCCCTGGATTACCCTACCCGTGAGGCCGCCCTGAAGCTGGCTGACCAGCTTGACCCCGCGCTGTGCCGGGTGAAGGTTGGCAAGGAGCTGTTCACCAGCAGCGCTTCGGGCATTGTCGAAACCCTGTGCGACAAGGGCTTCGAAGTGTTCCTGGACCTCAAGTTCCACGACATCCCCAACACCACGGCAATGGCTGTAAAAGCTGCTGCCGAGATGGGTGTGTGGATGGTGAACGTGCATTGCTCCGGTGGCCTGCGCATGATGGCCGCCTGCCGTGAAGTGCTGGACAAGCGCAGCGGCCAGCAGCCATTGCTGATTGGCGTGACCGTGCTGACCAGCATGGAGCGCGAAGACCTGGCCGGTATTGGCCTGGATGTCGACCCGCAAGAGCAGGTATTGCGCCTGGCGGCGCTGGCGCAAAAGGCGGGCATGGACGGTTTGGTGTGTTCGGCGCTGGAGGCCCCGGCGTTGAAGGCGGCGCACCCGTCGCTGCAGCTGGTAACCCCGGGCATTCGCCCTGCGGGCAGCGCGCAGGATGACCAGCGCCGTATCCTTACCCCGCGCCAGGCGCTGGATGCGGGTTCGGATTACCTGGTGATCGGCCGACCGATCAGCCAGGCCACAGACCCGGCCCAGGCGCTGGCTGCGGTGGTGGCGCAGATTCGTGGGTAAATAGCCCCCGGTAATGAAAAAGGCCAGCACGCGTGTGCTGGCTTTTTTTTCGGGCTGGATGAGGTGTGATGGCTGGAAGGTCCGGCAGGGCATTTTCTTTGCCTGTGAGATCGAGCGCCGCCCGCGCGGCGCTCGATCTCACAGGCGCTAAACCCCTCAAGGCATGTGCTTTCAGCCCCAAACGCAACTCACAACGTCACACCTTCAGCACCAACTTGCCAAAATTCTCCCCACTGAACAGCTTCAGCAACGTCTCAGGGAACGTCTCCAGCCCCTCCACCACATCCTCCTTGCTCTTCACCTGCCCACTGGCCAGCCAGCCGGCCATCTCCAGCGCGGCCTTGCCGTAGTCCTTGGCATGGTCCATCACCACAAAGCCTTCCATGCGTGCACGGTTCACCAGCAGCGACAGGTAGTTGGCCGGGCCTTTTACCGCTTCCTTGTTGTTGTACTGGCTGATCGCACCGCAAATCACGATGCGGGCCTTGAAGTTGATGCGCGTCAGCACGGCATCGAGGATGTCGCCGCCCACGTTGTCAAAGTAAACGTCCACACCTTTGGGGCATTCGCGCTTCAAGCCGGCCAGCACGTCTTCGGCCTTGTAGTCGATCACCCCGTCAAAGCCCAGTTCATCTTTCAGGTACTGGCACTTCTCGGCCCCGCCGGCAATGCCGACCACGCGGCAGCCTTTGACCTTGGCAATTTGCCCGACAATGCTGCCCACCGCACCGGCAGCGCCGGAGATGACCACGGTTTCGCCGGCCTTGGGTTGGCCAACTTCCAGCAGGGCGAAGTAGGCGGTCATGCCGGTCATGCCCAGTGCCGACAGGTAGCGGGGCAGGGGCGCCAGGTTGGGGTCGATCTTGTGCAGGCCCTGGGGCTCGCCGGTGAAGTAGTCTTGCACGCCAAGGGCGCCACTGACGTGGTCGCCCGGCTTGAACGCCGGGTGGTTGGACGCAACCACTTCGCCCACGCCCAGCGCACGCATGACCTGACCCAGGGCCACGGGGGGGATGTAGGACTTGCCTTCGTTCATCCAGCCGCGCATGGCGGGGTCCAGCGACAGGTACAGGTTGCGCACCAGCACCTGGCCTTCGCCAGGTTGTTCGGCGGGTACGCTTTCGAAGGTGAAGTCGTCACGGCGCACTGCGCCGACCGGGCGTTTGGCAAGCAGGAAGCGGCGGTTGGTCTGGGTCATGGCGGGGTCCTTGTGGGCAATGGAAGATGATAGGTGTTCAATCTACCTTGTTGATGTAGGCAGGTCCCTAACATCACTGACAAGCATGGTAGCTCAACCGTTGGTGTGATGATGCTGCCCGGCCTGGCGGTGTCTGACTATGCTCTGAAACCCACCATCCCCTGAGGAGCACGCAATGAGCATGACCTTTTCCGGCCAGGTAGCGCTGGTCACCGGCGGCGCTGCCGGCATAGGCCGGGCGACGGCCCTGGCGTTCGCCCATGAGGGCCTGAAGGTGGTGGTGGCCGACCTCGACCCGCTGGGTGGCGAGGCGACGGTGGCGCAGATTCACGCCGCAGGTGGCGAGGCCTTGTTCATCGCCTGTGACGTTACCCGCGACGCCGAGGTGCGCCAGTTGCACGAGCGCCTGATCGCTGCATTCGGCCGGCTGGACTATGCCTACAACAACGCCGGCATCGAGATTGAGCAACACCGCCTGGCCGAAGGCAGTGAGGCGGAGTTCGATGCCATCATGGGCGTTAACGTGAAGGGCGTGTGGCTGTGCATGAAGTATCAGCTGCCCTTGCTGCTGGCCCAAGGCGGTGGGGCGATCGTCAATACCGCGTCGGTGGCGGGGCTGGGTGCGGCGCCAAAGATGAGTATTTACAGCGCCTCCAAGCACGCAGTGATAGGCCTGACCAAGTCGGCGGCCATCGAATACGCCAAGAAGGGCATCCGTGTGAATGCCGTGTGCCCGGCGGTAATCGATACCGACATGTTCCGCCGCGCCTACGAGGCAGACCCACGCAAAGCCGAGTTCGCCGCCGCCATGCACCCGGTAGGTCGCATTGGCAAGGTCGAGGAAATTGCCAGCGCCGTGCTGTACCTGTGCAGCGACGGCGCAGCGTTTACCACCGGGCATTGCCTGACGGTGGATGGCGGGGCTACGGCGATCTGAGCCAGGTGCGCACCCATGTCGCCTCTGGGCAGTATTCGCGGGTCGAGGCCCCTAACCGGTATGCAGGGCGACCTCTGCCAAGCTGAAAACGACACGCTCATAGCTATTTGACACTATTCTGACGCCAGGCCCTTGTTCATCGGCGGGCAACGTTGCCACCCTTGGCCTTCGGGATCACCTCGCACGCAGAAGGGGAATCGGCGATGGGCGCGAGCAAGCACGGTGTGCTGGCCAACCTGGGCATGGCCCGCAAACTCGGCCTGGGCTTTGCCTTGGTGCTGGTGCTGACCCTGGCGGTGGCGGCCATCGGCATCGCCGCGCTGGCCAGCGTTGGCCAGCGCTTCGACAGTTTGCGCCAACTGGCACAGTTCAATACCGACCTGCTGCGCTTGCGTCAGCATGAGCAGGCATTTGCCCTGCGCTCCGATATTCAGCAGGCCGAGGCCTTGCGCAGTGGCCTGCAGGGCTTGGCCGAGCGCGCCCGTGGCCTGCCGGCGTTGGTGGCCGCAGAAACTGACCTGGCGGCCTACGGCCAGGCGTTCGAGGCTTTCGTAGCCGCGGTGCAGGCCAAGGAGCTGGCGCTGGACATGGCCAGCTGGTCGGTGTCCAGCGTTGCCAATAACCTTGATGTGCTGCAGGCCGGCCTGGCCGATGACGGCGTCTATACCCTCAAGCAGTCCCAGGGCCAGCAGGGGGGCGAGTTTCTTGAGCAGGCTGCGCAGGTGGCACAGGTATCGCGGCTGATGTTGCAGGCCATGGACGAAGCGCGCGTACGCCTGGAAAAAAGCCGCAAGGGCGAAGAGGGCGTGAGCCAGGCGCGCATTGCCCAGACAGTGGAGGCTGCCAGCCTGGTTGGTCAGTTGCAGGGCACGGTCAGTGATGCCGGCTACCAGAGCGTGCTGGGCGAAGTGGCGGGGCACATTGGCAGCTTCTCGGAAAAACTCAATGAATATACCGACCAGCTGGCCCGTGAGCAGGGGCTCAAAGCCCAGTTGCAGGCCAGTGCTGAGCAGGTCACCGGGAGGGTCGACCAGGCCTACCTGACCCAGCAGCAGGCCCTGCAGGCCGAGCTGCAACGCAATGCTGTGGCCATTGCCTTGGCCACTGCCTTGGCGCTGCTGGTGGGTGTACTGGCTGCCTGGCTGATCACTCGCGCGGTCGTCGGCCCGCTCAAGCATGTCATCGGCCGCGCCCAGCGCATTGCGGCTGGCGAGCTTGGCTTTGACGCCCAGCCACCGCGGCGCGACGAGGTGGGGCAGTTGATGCAGGCCATGCAGCAGATGGCGGCGGGCCTGTCGGGCATTGTCAGTGGGTTGCAGCAAGGTATCGAACAACTGGCTGGCAGCGCCCAGGCGTTGTCGGCCGTGACCGAGCAGACCAACCGTGAGGTGGGCAGCCAGAAGGAGGAAACCGAGCAGGTGGCCACCGCCATGCAGCAGATGACGGCCACTGTGCACGATGTGGCGCGCAATGCCGAGCAAGCGGCGCAGGCCGCCCAGGCGGCGGACGACAAGGTCGGCTCGGGGCAGCAGGTGGTGCGTCAGAGCATGCAGCGCATCGAGCAGTTGGCGTCGGCAGCGGAAACGGCCAGCGCCGGCATCGACAGCCTCAGTGCCGAAATCCACACCATCGGCGACGTGCTCGAAGTGATCAAAAGCGTGGCCGAGCAGACCAACCTGCTGGCGCTGAATGCCGCCATCGAGGCCGCCCGCGCTGGCGAGCAGGGGCGTGGTTTTGCCGTGGTGGCCGATGAGGTGCGTGCGTTGGCGCGGCGTACCCGGCAGTCTACCGAGCAGATCGAGGCACTGGTTGCCAGCCTGCGCGGCAATGCCCAGCAGTCGGTGGCGCAGATCCGTGGCAGCACCGAGCTGGTGCGGTTGGCGGTGGCCGATGCGCTGCACACCGAGAGCGCGTTGGGCAGCATTGCTGCTGCGGTTTCGTTGATCCAGCAGATGAACCAGCAGATTGCTGCGGCGGCCGAGCAGCAGAGCTCGGTGGCGGAAGAGATCAGCCGCAGTGTCACGCAGATTCGCGGCAGTGCGGATCAGGCGGCGCTGGCAATGCAGGACAATGCCCGGTCGAGTGTGGAACTGGCGCAGTTAGGCATTGATTTGAAGGGGATGGTGGGGCATTTCAGGTTGTGATTCAGCAGGCTTTGTGAATACGGTCTTTGTGGGAGCGGCCTTGTGTCGCGAAAGGGCCGCTCCCACATTTACCGCGTTGCAGTCAGGCCTTGCGCGGGTTGAGGATCATCAAGGCCAGCACCCCCGCCACAATCCCCCAGAACGCCGAGCCAATCGAGAACAACGTAAGTCCTGAAGCCGTGACCATGAAGGTAATCACTGCCGCCTCCCGCTCGCGCGCCTCGCTCATGGCCACGGTCAGCCCGTTCATGATCGAGCCGAACAGTGCCAGGGCGGCAATCGACAGCACCAGCTCTTTCGGCAACGCTGCAAACAGCGCCGCCAAGGTCGCCCCGAACACCCCGGCGATGCCGTAGAAAATCCCGCACCATACCGCTGCGGTGTAGCGTTTGCCTGGGTCTTCATGGGCGTGTGGCCCGGTGCAGATCGCCGCGCTGATCGCCGCCAGGTTGACCCCGTGCGAACCGAATGGCGCCAGCAACAGTGAGGCAAAGCCGGTGGCTGAAATCAGCGGCGAGGCCGGTACCTGATAGCCGTCGGCACGCAGCACGGCGACGCCGGGCATGTTCTGCGAGGTCATGGCCACCACGAACAGCGGAATGCCAATGCTGATGGTCGCCGCCAGCGAGAAGCTTGGTGTGGTCCACACCGGCTTGGCCACCTCCAGGTGGAAGCCGCTGAAGTCCAGCAGGCCCAGGGCGCCGGACAATGCCGTGCCCACCAGCAACGCCGCCAGCACGCAGTAACGCGGCGACAGGCGCTTGACCAGCAGGTAGCTGAAGAACATGCCCAGCACCAGCAATGTGCGATGCTGCGCCGCAACAAAAATTTCGCTACCGATCTTGAACAGGATACCCGCCAGCAACGCCGAGGCCAGCGAAGCCGGAATCCGTTTGACCAGGCGCTCGAAGCTGCCGGTGAGGCCGCAGAGGAGTACCAGCACGGCACAGGTGATGTAGGCACCAATGGCCTCGCCATAGCTCACACCGCCCAGGCTGGTGATCAGCAAGGCGGCACCGGGGGTAGACCAGGCAATGGTGATCGGGGTGCGGTAGCGCAGCGACAGGCCGATGCTGCAGACCGCCATGCCGATTGACAGCGCCCAGATCCAAGAGGAGATCTGCGCGGTGGTCAGCCCGGCTGCCTGGCCGGCCTGGAACATCAATACCAGCGAACTGGTATAGCCGGTGAGCATGGCGATGAAGCCGGCGACCACCGCCGACGGGGAAGTGTCTGCCAGGGGCCGCAGGCGTGCGGAAGTGGCATCGGTCATGAACAAAGTCCTTGTAAAGGTGTAAGCAGTTTTTTCAGACTACAGCGAGCAAGATTGATCCTTGCCATACAGCGGCCATTGCTTTTAGCCGTACAGTCGCCAACTATTGGGCGCAATTGCAAAACTGCTTGGAGGGGGAGGGGCGATGTACAAGGTCTATGGCGACTACCAGTCGGGCAACTGCTACAAGGTCAAGCTGATGTTGAGCCTGCTGGGCCGGCCGTATGAATGGCACCCGGTGGACATCCTCAAGGGCGAGACCGAAACGCCTGAGTTTCTGGCGATGAACCCCAACGGCAAGGTGCCCGTGCTGGAGCTGGAAGACGGCAGCTACCTGTGGGAATCCAATGCCATTCTCAACTTCCTGGCCGATGGCAGCGAGTTCCTGCCCAGCGAACCGCGCCTGCGCACGCAGGTGTTGCAGTGGCAGTTCTTCGAGCAGTACAGCCATGAGCCGTACATTGCCGTGGCGCGCTTCATCCAGTTCTACCTGGGGCTGCCGGATGAACGGGTGGATGAGTACCGCAAGCTGCACAAGGGCGGCTACAAGGCACTGAGGGTGATGGAGCGACAGCTGCAGATGACGCCTTACCTGGTGGGTGAGCAGTACTCCATTGCCGATGTGGCGCTGTACGCCTACACCCATGTGGCGCAGCAGGGCGGGTTCGACCTGGCCGATTACCCGGCGGTACAGGCCTGGCTGGAGCGGGTCAGCAGCCACCCGCGGCATGTGCCGATGGTGGGTTGACTGTCAGCCTGTGCCGGCGATAGGGCCGATACAGGATGACTAGACGCTATCAGGCCGAGGCAAAACGCTCATCCAGGTAGGCAACGATGGCCTTGGACTCATACATCCAGGTCACCTTGCCGGCCTCTTCAATGCGCAGGCACGGCACCTTCACCCGGCCGCCACCTTCCTGCAGGGCCTGGCGGTGCACCGGGTCATTCTTTGCATCGCGCAGCGCCACCGGCACATTCAGCCGGTGCAGGGTGCGGCGGGTCTTTACGCAGAACGGGCAGGCATGGAACTGGTACAGCGCCAGGCCCTTGGCCGCTTGCTCGACGCGGGCCTGGGCAGCGGCGTCGCGCTTGCGCTTGGCTGGGCGGCTGATCCAGTCACCGAACACGATGAGCTGGCCGAGGCCAACCCGCAGGGCTTTGACGATCATGGGCAACTCCTGAAATGCAAAAGCCGACCCGGCTGGGTCGGCTTGGGGTCAGCAGCCAATCACTTGATCAGGCTGAGGAACTCGCTGCGGGTGGCGGCGTTGTCGCGGAACTCACCCAGCATCACCGAGGTGATCATGGTCGAGTTCTGCTTTTCGACACCGCGCATCATCATGCACATGTGCTTGGCCTCGACCACCACGGCCACACCGGCGGCACCGGTGACCTGCTGCACGGCTTCGGCGATCTGGCGGCTGAGGTTTTCCTGGATCTGCAGGCGGCGGGCATACATGTCGACGATGCGCGCTACTTTCGACAGGCCCAGTACCTTGCCCTTGGGCAGGTAGGCCACGTGTGCCTTGCCGATGAACGGCAGCATGTGGTGTTCGCACATCGAATACAGCTCGATGTCCCGGACCAGCACCATTTCGCTGTTGTCAGAGCTGAACAGCGCGTTGTTGGTGACTTCTTCCAGTGTTTGCTCATAACCGCGGCAAAGGTACTTCATCGCCTTTGCAGCCCGCTTGGGCGTGTCGAGCAGGCCCTCACGGGAGACGTCCTCGCCAATCTGGCTGAGGATCTCGGTGTAGTTCTGTTCCAGGGACATGGATCTACCTGTGGGAAAAAATCGCAAAAACGAAGGTTACGGCGGTGAGGGCGGCGCTGCAAGCGCGGCGTTACTCGTCGCGGCCTTCGAGCATGGTTCGCTTGAGCATGACATACACCGCGCCGGTGCCGCCGTGGCGGGCGCTGCACGAGGCAAAACCGAGCACTTGCGGGTGCTGGCGCAGCCAGGTGTTGACGTGGCTTTTGATCATCGGGCGCTTGCCGTCCAGACGTGCCGCCTTGCCGTGGGTAACCCTTACGCAGCGCACTTCCAGTCGGGTGGCTTCGGCGATGAAGTCCCACAGGGTTTCGCGGGCCTTTTCCACGGTCATGCCGTGCAGGTCGAGGCTGCCCTCGAACGGGATCTGGCCCAGCTTCAGCTTGCGCAACTGGCCTTCCTGAACGCCGTCGCGGCGCCACATAAGCTCGTCTTCGGCGCCAACGTCGATGACGAACAGGTCGGACATACCGTCGATTACCAAGGCCTTGTCACTGCGCACGGTCGCTGCCTGGCGCAGACCGGCCAGCTTCTGGCGGTCGGCCTTGGGCTTGCCGACTTCGGCGCGGTCGTGGCGGATTGGCTTCACGCCACGCACTTCGGCCTTGAACAGGGAAAAATCGTCGTCTTGCATGATGCCTCCACGTGGGCGGCGTAGTTTACGCGACTGTGGGGCCGTGTGCAGCCTGTGCGGGCCCTATCGCCGGCAAGCCAGCGCCCACAGGTACTGCACAACACTCAGGCCTGTGGTAATCCTGTGAGAGCTGGCTTGCCGGCGATAGGGCCAGTGCAGGATTCAGTCGTGCTTTTTCATCAGGTGCGGCGACAGGTTCAATTCCCGCCCGCGACGCAAGCGAATACGGCTGCGCCGCCAGAAGCGCACCCCCAGCCACAGCAGCAACAAGCCAGCCACGGTGAGGATGCTGGACAGCGGCTTGTTGGTGTTGAGTTCTTGCAGGGCAGGGTAGTTACCCAGCAAACCGGCGACGCCGGCCATGGCCAGCAGCACGCCCAGGGTCGCCAGCAGCGCCGACAGGCCGGCCGCCAGGCGGGCGCCCCAATTGCGCGGCTGGCGCGGGCGCAGGCGCTTGGCGTCGAAACTGCCTTTAAGCTTCATTCCGCTCTCCTCTGTGGATATCCGGAATTCGACCTGCCGCCGCCCATCGGGTTCCGCCCGGCTGCCGGGCGGTAGTGCCTAGCCGCTCAGATCAGGCTGGCGGTGGGGGCCACGCAAGCGAAGTTGTCAGCCATCACGGCCATTTCGCACTGGTGAATCTGCGCGGCCGGGATGACGCCATCCTTGAAGGCCAGGTCACGGGTTGCCGAGGCGTCTTCCACCAGGGTGCACCGGTAACCATAGTCCTTGGCGCGGCGCACGGTGGTGCTGACGCTGGAATGGCTCATGAAACCACAGACGATCAGGTCCAGGTGGCCCAGCGCCTGCAGCGTTTCGTGCAGTTGGGTGTTCTTGAATGCGTTGGGCATGCGTTTTTCGATGACGATTTCGCCTTCGAGCGGCTCCAGCCCCGGAATGAACTGGCCGGCAGGCCCCTGTGGGTCGAAGCGGCCACCGACAGTGCCCAGGTGGCGAACATGGATGATCGGACGGCCGCTTTTACGGGCGGCGTCGAGCAACCTGGCGATGTTGGCCACGGCCTCGTCCATGCCCGACAGCTGCAGGGGCCCACTGAGGTACTCCTTTTGTGCATCGATGATGATCAGGCTGGCGTGGCTCAGCTTGGCCGGCGGGTAGTCGCGGCCAGTGAGGCGGAACATCGTGGTTGGAACGGACATCAAGGGCTCCTTGGAAGGGCTTTTGTATACCTATTGTCCCCTGCCTTGACGCCAATGGGAATGGTTGACAACGCAAGCGGCGTGGTTACTGGCCTCTGGCTAGCCACTGGTCACGGCAAACGAACAAATGTGCGGGTGGGGCTGTTAGACTTTTGGCCGGTCTGAAATAGGAGTACCCCGTGATCACATCCCGTCTGCGCACGCTGCGCGACTACATCCGCTGGGCGGTCAGCCGCTTCCACGAGCACGACCTGTTCTTCGGCCACGGTGCCGACAACGCTTGGGACGAGGCCCGCATGCTGGTGCTGGGTGCTGTGCACCTGCCATGGGAGGTGGCCGACAGCTACCTGGACTGCATGCTCGAGGACGACGAGCGGGTACGCCTGCAGCATTTGCTCAAACGCCGGATCGAAGAGCGGGTGCCGGCTGCCTACCTGTTGGGCGAAGCGTGGTTCTGCGGCATGGCGTTCATCGTTGACGAGCGCGTGCTGGTGCCGCGCTCGCCCATTGGCGAGCTGATCGAAAAACGCTTCGAACCGTGGCTGGCGAGCGAGCCGGCACGCATTCTTGACCTGTGCACGGGGTCGGGCTGTATTGGTATCGTCGCCGCCGACGTGTTCCCCGAGGCAGAGGTGGTGCTGGCCGACCTGTCGTTCGAGGCCCTTGAAGTGGCCAACCAGAATATCGAGCGCCATGGCCTGGACGGCCGCGTGTATACCGTGCAGGGCGATGGTTTTGGCGGCTTGCCGGGGCAGCGTTTCGACCTGATCCTGTCCAACCCGCCGTACGTCGATGCCGAAGACTTCGACGACATGCCGGCCGAGTATCACCACGAGCCCGAACTGGGCCTGGCCTGCGGCAACGACGGCCTGGACCTGGTACGGCGCATGCTGGCCGAAGCGGCAGACCACCTGACCGACAAGGGCCTGCTGATTGTTGAAGTGGGCAACAGCCAGGTGCATGTCGAGGCGTTGTACCCAGAAGTGGACTTTGCCTGGCTGGAGTTCGAGCGTGGCGGGCATGGGGTGTTCATGCTCACCGCCGAGCAGTGCCGCCAGCATCAGGAGTTGTTCAAAGCCCGCGTTTAGGCTATTTGGGGCTGCTTTGCAGCCCATCGCGACACAAGGCCGCTCCCACAGATTGATCGCGATACCTTGTGGGAGCGGCCTTGTGTCGCGATGGGCCGCAAAGCGGCCCTAATATCCACCCGCTGGCGCGGTGTCAGCGGGTTGCTATCCAGATCAACAACCCCGCCTGAAACACCGCAAACGCCACCAGGCAGGTGATGGTAAAGCGCAGCCCGCTGTCCTCGCGGTGGTACTTGGCCACCCGTTCATCGCGCTCGCGCAGTTGCCCCTCCATCTCTTGCAACTGCTGGTCCGCCTGCTGCAGCAGGTTGGCGGCGTCCAGAATCTCCACTCGCTGCAGGCGCTCGTTGCTCCAGGCGGCCTTCAGCTGGCCTACGGTCATGTCCACGGTCCGGCCCTTCAGGTGCTGGCCGTCCTCGTACTCCACTTCGATCCCCACCCCGCGCAAGCATTGGTCACGGCGCAGGCGTGAGTCCTCGCTCAGGGCATCCTTGCTCGGCAGCGCCATGCCTGGCACCCGGTAGTGCGGCCACTTGCGCTGCAGCCATTGCGCGGCCTGGGCGAGCATGAAGCGGCCAATGCCACGGTTTACCGGTTCCAGTTGCAGGCCGTGTTCACTGCCAATGCGCACAAGGCGCTCGGTATGGTCGACGCGGATGTCCAGGCGGTTCTGCTCTTTGTGCACCTTTTGCCCAGGCAGCTGGATTTCCATGCGTAGCAAGCTGTGGGCCTTGTCGTGGCGCTCGGCATAGCCGAACTGCACAAAGCGTAGCGGCCGTGCGCCGGTGCTGCGGTCGGTGGGCAGCGCGGCCAGGCGCAGCAGCTGGAAGTGTTCTGTGGCCAGTTCTGCCCAAGGCAGGGCAGGGTTTTCCTGGGATTCTTCGGCCGGCTCTGCGGCGGCGGGGGCGGTAGTCATCAGGCTTGTCCTCGGCTATGCCTGCTGTATCGGCAGGCTTGCCGCGGACCTGAGCTCGTTTACCTCATGCCGAAGGCAAATGCTGGATGAACGTCACAATTCGCTCACCCAGCTCGCGCGCCAGCGGCAGCTCGGGGTTGAGGTAGCTGTCGCGCTGCTGGCTCATGTCCCTGGGGCTGATGCGCAGCATGTGGTTCATGCCGTCGATCAGCACAAGCTGCGCATCCGGCTTGGCCGCCTTGAGCCGTTCGGCGTCGGCCACGTCCACCTGCACGTCGTTGCGCCCCTGCACGATCAATGCGGGCATGGGCAGGCGGGCAAAGGCTGCCGCCGGGTTCTGCTGGAACAGCGAGATCAGGTAGGGCTGAACGCTGGGGCGGAACACCTGGCGCAGCGGCGCGGGTACTTCCAGGCTGGTTTGCCCGGCCTGCAGGCGGTCGAGCAGGGCGCTGCCACTGGCCAGTTGCGCCGGTGGCAGCCGCTTGGCCAGTTGCTCGCGCAGCACGTCGGCCAGCGGCCGGCCACTGCCGGCCAGGGTGATCACCGCACTGGCGCCGGCCTGTTCTGCGGCCAGGCTTGCGATCAGCGCACCTTCGCTATGCCCAACCAGGATCAGCGGGCCGAAGCGCGGGTCAGCCTTGAGCTTGTGGCTCCAGGCGACCACATCGGCCACGTAGCGCTCCACGCTGAGGTTGCGCTCATCAGGCGTGGCCGGCTGGCTGGCAGCCACTCCACGCTTGTCGTAGCGCACGCTTGCAATGTGCTCGTTGGCCAGTAGCAAAGCCAGGCGTTTGAGGTTGTCGACCCGGCCCGACGCCGGGTTGTTGCCGTCGCGGTCGGTGGGGCCGGAGCCGGCGATAATCAGTACCACCGGCGGCGGGGAGGCCTGTTGCGGCAGCAGCAGGCTGCCGTGCAGCACGCCTTGGCCGGTGTCCAGGTCGATCGGGCGTTGCAGCACGGTGGGGGCAGCGGCCTGGGCCAGGCCGGTGCACAGCAGTAAGAGCAAGGCGACGAGGCGCGACATCATGCGGTACTACATGGGGAGATGCAGCTTTGACCCAATGTTTGCGGGAAGGTTCTCGGGTAGTGTGTTGCAGGATCGGCCCCATCGCTGGCTTGCCGGCGATAGGGCCAGTACAGACAACCAATCCATCTGTATACTGCCGCTTTCGTCCATTTCAGGCAGAACTCGCGGAGCGCCCATGTCCGGCAATACCTACGGCAAGCTGTTCACTGTCACCACCGCTGGCGAAAGCCATGGCCCGGCGTTGGTCGCCATTGTCGATGGATGCCCACCGGGCCTTGAAATTTCCCTGGCCGACCTGCAGCACGACCTCGACCGGCGCAAGCCTGGCACCAGCCGGCACACCACCCAGCGCCAGGAAGCCGATGAGGTGGAAATCCTCTCCGGCGTGTTCGAAGGCCGCACCACTGGCTGCTCGATCGGCTTGCTGATCCGCAACACCGACCAGAAGTCCAAGGACTACTCGGCCATCAAGGACCTGTTCCGCCCGGCCCACGCCGACTACACCTACCACCACAAATACGGTATCCGCGACTATCGCGGCGGTGGCCGCAGTTCGGCCCGCGAAACCGCCATGCGCGTGGCTGCTGGTGCCATCGCCAAGAAGTACCTGGCCACCCAGGGCATCACCGTACGTGGCTACATGAGCCAGCTGGGTCCGATTGAAATCCCGTTCAAGACCTGGGAATCGGTGGAGCAGAACGCCTTCTTCAGCCCCGACCCGGACAAGGTGCCGGAGCTGGAGGCCTACATGGACCAACTGCGCCGTGACCAGGACTCTGTAGGTGCCAAGATCACCGTGGTCGCCGAGGGTGTGATGCCTGGCCTGGGCGAGCCGATCTTCGACCGCCTCGATGCCGAGCTGGCCCATGCGCTGATGAGCATCAACGCGGTCAAAGGCGTGGAAATCGGCGCCGGCTTCGCCAGCGTGGCCCAGCGCGGTACCGAGCACCGTGACGAGCTGACCCCGCAAGGCTTCCTCAGCAATAACGCAGGTGGCATCCTGGGCGGCATTTCCTCGGGCCAGCCGATCGTTGCCCACCTGGCGCTGAAGCCGACTTCCAGCATCACCACCCCGGGTCGCTCGATCGACATCGACGGCAACCCGGTGGACGTCATCACCAAAGGCCGCCACGACCCGTGCGTGGGCATCCGCGCCACGCCGATCGCCGAGGCGATGATGGCCATCGCGCTGATGGACCACCTGCTGCGCCACCGCGCGCAGAATGCCGATGTGAAGGTAACCACCCCGGTGCTGGGCCAGCTCTGACCGTGTTGCTTGCGCCGGCCCGCTCTTTGCAGCAGCAGCCTCGTGCTGCGAAAGGGCCGGTGCAGCTAGCACACATCTCTATGGCGACATCGGCCCTTTCGCAGCACAAGGCTGCGCCTACAGGGTGGTGCCGGTTCAGACGGTAAATCCATGCAACCCATCCCCTACTGGCGCCTGTCCAGCTTCTACCTGTTCTACTTCGCCCTGCTAGGCTCCACCGCCCCCTTCCTGGCCCTGTACTTCGACCACCTGGGCTTCTCCCCGGCGCGTATCGGCGAGCTGGTGGCCATTCCCATGCTGATGCGCTGCATCGCCCCCAACCTGTGGGGCTGGCTGGGCGACCGTACCGGCCAGCGCTTGTTGATCGTGCGCCTGGGCGCGTTGTCCACCCTGGCCACCTTCGCCCTGATCTTCTTCGGCAAAAGCTACGCGTGGCTGGCGCTGGTGATGGCCCTGCACGCGTTCTTCTGGCACGCGGTGCTGCCGCAGTTCGAGGTCATCACCCTGGCCCACCTGCACGGGCAAACGTCGCGCTACAGCCAGGTGCGCCTGTGGGGCTCTATCGGCTTCATCCTCACGGTGGTTGGCCTGGGCCGCCTGTTCGAATGGCTGAGCCTGGACATCTACCCGGTGGCCCTGGTCACGATCATGGCCGGTATTGTCGCTGCCAGCCTGTGGGTGCCAAACGCCCAGCCGGTGGAGCAGGGCGAGCGCAAAGGCGCCGGCGGCTTCCTGCAGCAGTTGCGGGCCCCGGGGGTGGTCGCGTTCTACGCCTGCGTGGCGCTGATGCAGCTCAGCCATGGGCCGTACTACACCTTCCTTACCCTGCACCTGGAGCACCTGGGTTACAGCCGCAGTGCCATCGGCCTGCTGTGGGCGCTGGGGGTGGTGGCCGAAGTGCTGATGTTCATGGTGATGAGCCGGCTATTTGCGCGCTTCAGTGTGCAACGCGTTTTGCTGGTCAGCTTTTTGCTGGCGGCTTTGCGCTGGTTGCTGCTGGGCAACCTGGCCGAGGCACCGGCCGTGCTGATCTTCGCCCAGCTGCTGCACGCGGCCACCTTCGGTTGCTTTCACGCTGCCAGCATCGCGTTCGTCCAGGCCAGTTTCGGCGCCCGCCAGCAGGGCCAGGGCCAGGCGTTGTACGCGGCGCTGTCGGGCACCGGCGGTGCACTAGGGGCATTATATTCGGGCTACAGCTGGAAACTGCTGGGCCCCACCTTCACCTTTGGTATGGCCAGTGCCGCAGCCTTGGCTGCAGCCGTTATCATTGCCCTTTGTTCGCAACCGACCAGGACCCGCCCCTGATGAGCATTCTCAGCGTTTTTCACCCCGCCAGCCCGGAACTGCCGAACAAGGTGTTGACCCACCACGACGATATCGCCGCGACCCTTGCCGAGCAGGGCGTGCATTTTTCCCATTGCGAGCCTGGCCTGCGGGTGCGGCCTGGCACGGCCGACGGTGAGGCACTGGAGCTCAGCCGTGAGTATCTGGACCAGTTGATGACTGCACACGGCAGCAAAGCCTACGTGTTGTTGAACCGTGACGGTGAAGACGCGCTGCAAGTCGATGTGCGCGATGAGCATGTGCATGATGCCGACGAGGTGTTTGCCGTGGTCAGCGGGCGGGCGCAGGTTGGCCTGCGGCTGGGCGACTGGGTGTATTCGGTGCTGTGCGAGAAGGGTGACCAGCTGGTAGTGCCGGCGGGAACACGGCGCTGGGTAGAGCTGGGCGCGACGCCTTTTTGCCTGGCGTTGCGTTTGTATGGCAGCGAGCAGGGCGCGCAAGCGCGATTCACCGGAGATGTGACTGCGCGGGCGTTCATGGGGATTGACGAGCTTTAATTGCTGGGTAGGCCCTATCGCCGGCAAGCCAGCTCCCACAGGTTATGCGCAGGCCTTGAGGCCGACGTGGTCAATGTGGGGGCTGGCTTGCCGGCGATGGGGCCACTAGCAACACCACCAAGCTCAGCGATAGGTCGGCAGGGCAAACCGTTGCTGGCTCTGCAGCATGGTAATCACTGGCAACTCGCTGGCCTGTTCAGCCAGGTCACGGCGGATGGCGCTGATCGCCCAGGACAGTTGCTCTGCGTTGTGCAGCTGCGCATAGGTCAGCACCCGGCGGGTGACTTTGTTGTCAGCGGCACGCAGGGTCAACAGTACGCCGCCATCAGGGCGTGCCTGGGTGGTCACCTGATAGGCCGAAAATACCGAGACGAACTTTTGCTGGATGAGGTCCATATCAACTCCTGGCTAGTGTGGCAGACATGAGTTGATGATTGCAGCGACCGTGCCAGAACTTGATTTCAGAAAAAACCCAGTAAAAACAGTCACTTAATAGGTATTTGAAGAAGCGGTGCCGTGCAGGTTGCATGGTCGTGCATTTTGCACAGTGCATTTTGCACGGGTCCGGCTTTAGCTATTGGCCCTATAGAATCTGAACCTTTGACCACAATGGCGTGCCTGACAAACACTTGGGCAATCATTTATGCCAGGAGGTTCCCGATGTCCAGCCACACCGCGCCAGCCACAATGACCGACGACGAAACTGCTGCGTTCGCCGAGCAAGTGTTCGAACGTGCCCGCCAGGGGGATGCTGAAATGCTTGGTCGCCTGCTTGCCAGCGGCCTGCCGGCCAACCTGCGTAACCACAAAGGCGATACCCTGCTGATGCTGGCCAGCTACCACGGCCACCACGACGCGGTGCGCGTGCTCCTGGTGCAGGGCGCCGACCCGCTGATTGCCAACGACAACGGCCAGTTGCCGATTGCCGGTGCCGCGTTCAAGGGGGATTTGGCGATGATCCGCCTGCTGCTGGAGCACGGCGTGCCAGTCGATGCCGCGGCGCAGGACGGCCGCACCGCATTAATGCTGGCGGCCATGTTCAACCGCAGCGAAATCCTCGAGTACCTGTTGGCCCAAGGCGCCGACCCGACTCGCCAGGATGCCCGCGGCGCCACCGCGCTGATGGCCGCGCAAACCATGGGCGCGGTGGACACAGCCGCACGCTTGCAAACGCTGGCCGGCTAACCGCCCGGGGGCATTTGCGGCTATCCTTGGCGACTTTTCACCCGTCGCAGGCCCCCTTTCATGAAAACTCAGTTGCTCGAATTCATCAGCCTCATTGGCGCCGGCTGCATGCGTGAGGCCGACATCGAGCGCATCGCCGACGAGGCCGCCCAGGCCTACGCCGACCCGGCCGCTTTCCTGGCCGCCAACCCCGACATCAACTACGACGACAGCTTCCCCATCCCGCTGGGCGAATGGGTGGTGCTGGGCAGCTTGCCGGACACCGTAGTGTTCCAGGCTGACAGCTATCAGGACCTGTTCCAGCAGATCAGCGACTCGTTCGACAGCAGCGTGCCGTTCACCCTCAAGCCCAAGCAACTGGCCCGCACCGAGCCACTGACCGCGCTCAACCGCATTCAGGTGCAGATGGGCGCACTGAACAAAGAAGCCGGTGGTTATGTGTTGCTGAACTTCAGCCAGTTGCTGGATGACGAGCTGCAGGTGGTGATGGTGGGGCAGAACGACCTGGCGCGCGTGCTGGAACTGGGTGCAGCGCTGGGCATCAAGGTCGAGCCGGCCCTGGAAGCCCTGAAAGTCGCCGTGCACATCTGATTTCGTCGTTTGCCTCTTCGCGGGCGAGCCCGCGAAGAGGCCGGCACAGGCAACCGCAAAACCTCAGCCCAGCGCGGTATCCAGAAACATCATCACGCCGAAGCCACCCATCAACCCAAGGGTTGCCGCCGTCTGGTGCCCATTGCGGTGGGTTTCGGGGATGACCTCGTGGCTCACCACAAAGATCATCGCCCCCGCCGCCAGCCCCATGCTGATCGGGTAGGCGAGGGCAAAGCCGGTCGAAATCCCCAGCCCGATCACCGCCCCCAGCGGCTCCATCAGCCCAGACCCTATAGCCACCAGCGCGGCTTTCATGTTCGAAAGCCCGGTAGCGCGCAGGGCCAGCGCCACGGCCAGCCCCTCAGGGATGTCCTGAATGGCGATGGCGCTGGTCAGCGGCAGGCCGATGTTCATGTCGCCATTGGCGAAGCTCACGCCAATCGCCATGCCTTCGGGCAGGTTGTGCAACGTGATCGCCAGCACGAACAGCCATACCCGACTGATACGCTCGGCCTCGGGGCCGCATGGGCCGGTGCTTTCGTGCTCGTGCGGGGTGAACCGGTCCAGGCCCAGCATCAGCAATACGCCCAGCGCCATGCCCAGCACTACGGTAAAGGCCGCAGCCGGGCCGTTGCCGGTGATCTCGCGGGCGGCGTCCAGGCCCGGCAGAATCAGTGAAAACGAACTGGCCGCCAGCATCATGCCGGCGGCAAAGCCAAGCATCACGTCCTGGGTGCGGGCGCTGACATCGCGTAGCACTACCGCCAGCACTGCACCCAACGCGGTGGCGCCAAAGCCGGACAACCCGCCTAGCACGGCCAGGTGCAGGTTATCGGCATGGTCGCCGTTCACCGCGTTCCAGAAGCTGGCCACCAGCAGTGCGATCACTGCCAGCAGGCTCAGCCCCAGGCCGGCGCTGAGCCAAGGGGTGTGGGCCACCTGCTGACGCCAGGCGTGCAGCAGTGAAAGTGGGGCGGCGCTTTGGCTGTGTGCGGGGGGCATGCGAACCTCGAATCAGTTATTGCAGTCAGTCTACTCAGGGACCTGTGCCAACGGCCAAGGATTCCCTTCTATTGGTGCGATAGCTGGCTATGCTGTGCAGCAAAGCCTCTGGACAGGAGTTTAGGCATGGGGTCTACCTTCAACAGCCTCGTCGGGCTGATCATTCTGGCGCTGGATATCTGGGCCATCCTCAATGTCATCAAGAGTGGCAGCGAGGTGGGTGTCAAAGTGTTGTGGATCTTGCTGATCGCACTGTTGCCGGTGGTAGGGCTGGTGATCTGGGCAATTGCCGGGCCGCGGGGGAACGTGCGCATCTGAACGCCTGTGCCGGTCTTTTCGCGGGCTCGCCCGCTCCCACAGGTACTGCGCCGCTCTCAAGAGTTGTGGGGCTCCTGTGGGAGCGGGCAAGCCCGCGAAGAGGCCGGCACAGACAAAAGCCGCAACATCCCAGTGACAAAATTTTCACATTGGTTTAAACAGAATCCGCACCCGCACAATGCTGCGTTGGTCTAGCGCCATCGCCTCTTCGCAAACCGCAATCCTAGGACCTCCCCATTCATGGCTAACACGGACGCCTTGAAGCAACAGGGCGCGCGAACGTCGTTTTCGCCGACCCTGAAATCCCACCTGGCCTACACGCTGCTCAGCGGGCTGGTGATCATGCTGATGCTCAGCCTGGTGCGCCTGGCGCTGCTGGTCTACAACAGCGACATGATCGGTGATACCCCGTATTCCACCGTTGCCGAAGGCTTCCTCAACGGCTTGCGCTTCGACCTGCGCGTGGTGGTGTACCTCAGCATCCCGCTGCTGCTGGCCATCCTAAGCCCTTGGGCCATGGCCCGGCGTGGGGTGTTCCGCTTCTGGCTGACCCTTGCCTCGAGCGTGGTAATGTTCCTCGGCCTGATGGAGATGGACTTCTACCGCGAGTTCCACCAGCGCCTTAACGGCCTGGTGTTCCAGTACATCAAGGAAGACCCGAAAACCGTCATGAGCATGCTCTGGTACGGTTTCCCGGTGGTGCGCTACCTGCTGGCCTGGGCCTTCGGTACCTGGCTGCTGAGCCTGCTGTTCAAGGGCATCGACCGCGCGACCCGTGGCGAAGGCCTGCACCGGGTTGCCCCATGGTACAACCGCCTGGCGGTGTTCATGGTGATTCTGCTGGTGGCCGTGGTCGCTGCCCGTGGCACCCTGCGCCAAGGCCCGCCAATGCGCTGGGGTGATGCGTTTACCACTGACTCCAACTTCGTCAACCAGTTAGGCCTGAACGGCACCCTGACCCTGATCGACGCTGCCAAGAGCCGCTTCGGCGAAGACCGCGCCAACATCTGGAAACCGGTACTGGAGCAGAACGTGGCCACGCAAAGCGTGCGCGAGCAACTGCTGACGGCACACGACACCCTGGTCGATGCCGACGAGGCTGCCATCCGCCGCGACTTCGTGCCGCCGGCCGAGCGCACCCTGCCGATCAAGAACGTGGTGGTGATCCTGATGGAAAGCTTCGCCGGCCACTCGGTAGGCGCACTGGGCAGCCCCAACAACATTACCCCGTACTTCGACAAGCTGGCCAAAGAAGGCCTGCTATTCGACCGCTTCTTCTCCAACGGCACCCATACCCATCAAGGTATGTTCGCCACCATGGCCTGCTTCCCCAACCTGCCAGGCTTCGAATACCTGATGCAGACCCCGGAAGGCGGCCACAAGCTGTCGGGCCTGCCGGCACTGCTGAGCGCCCGTGATTACGACGACGTGTACGTCTATAACGGCGATTTTGCCTGGGACAACCAGTCCGGGTTCTTCGGCAACCAGGGCATGACCACCTTCATTGGCCGTAACGACTTCGTCAACCCGGTGTTCTCCGACCCGACCTGGGGCGTGTCCGACCAGGACATGTTCGACCGCGGCAACGAGGAGCTGGCCAAGCACGACGGCAAGAAACCGATCTACGCGCTGCTGCAGACGCTTTCCAACCACACCCCATACGCGCTGCCCAAAGACCTGCCGGTCGAGAAGGTCACCGGGCAAGGCCGCCTGGACGAGCACCTCACTGCCATGCGCTATTCGGACTGGGCGCTGGGCCAGTTCTTCGAGAAGGCGCGTAAAGAGCCATACTTCAAGGAAACCCTGTTCGTCATCGTCGGCGACCATGGCTTTGGCAACCACCAGCAAGTCACCGAACTGGACCTGGGCCGTTTCAACGTGCCGCTGCTGCTGATTGCCCCGGGCATTCAGGAGAAGTTTGGTGCGGTGAACCACACCGTGGGCACCCAGGTCGACATCGTGCCGACCATCATGGGCCGCCTGGGTGGCAAGGCCCGCCACCAGTGCTGGGGGCGTGATCTGCTCAACCTGCCTGAGGGTGACCAGGGCGTGGGCATGATCAAGCCGTCGGGCAGCGAGCAGATCGTCGGCCTGGTGCAAGGCGACCGCATCCTGATCGAGTCCAAGGACATGACCCCGCGCATGTACCGCTATCAGTTGGGCAGCGAGTTCAAGGCCGAACTGATTGAAAGCCCGGACCAGCCAGAAATGCTGAAAAAGCTGGAAGCGTATATCCAGACGGCGACCAAGAGCCTGCTGGATAACACCGCCGGTGTCGTGCACGGCACGCCGAAGTAAGGCTGCAAAAGGGGCCGCTTTGCGGCCCATTCGCGGGGCAAGCCCGCTCCCACAGGGAAATCATCGCAAACCCGCCGTTGATATCTCTGTGGGAGCGGGCTTGCCCCGCGAAGAGGCCTTTACAGACTGAACATTCTCCCGGCCCCAAGGTCAGTTGATCAGGCATCACACCGTGGTGTATCTGGATTGGGAGGACTTGTTCAATGAAAGAGTGGGAAGTCATCTTTGCCGATCAAAAAGGCGAACCGTCCACCCTGATGCTGCGGACCGAGCACCGTCCCAGCGAGGAGGAAGCCGCGCGGGCCATCCGTTCGCAGCTGTTCCCGGTGATGGACGAGCTGGACCTCAACGACTTCCAGGACCGCACCATTTCTCCGACCGCCCGCTGGCTCAAGGAGCATAGCGGGGTGACCATCACCAGTATTCACGAAGCGCCCTGACCCACACGTTTGCGTGGTGCCTGTTCAAGCGCTACGATGATGAAAGGTGCCTGCCATTCTGCGGGTAGGCGCCGTTTCAATTCGCGTCTTGCATCAGCTCGAACTGCTCGGCCATTGATTGCCGGCAGGTGCGTAGTGCACGGAAAGTCTATCCATTGCGTTATTCAGGAGGACGATTCATGAGCAGCCAGAACGACGATATCAGCAGCAACGTCCTGCGCCAGATGAAGGCAGGCGGTTTCGACTTCACCCAGATCCACCCCATCGAGTTCTATGCCGTATTCCCCGATGAAGCAGGTGCCCGCCGCGCCGCCGGGCAGTTTCGTGGCGAATCGCTCAATGCCCAGGTGAAAGAGCTGGGCGACGGTGCCTGGCACCTGGAACTGAGCAAGGTCATGTATGCGACCTATGGCGGGATTGGCGACTTTGAAGAGGCGTTCGAGCAGTTGGTGACACCTTATGGGGGGGAGGTGGAAGGGTGGGGAGTCAAGCACGAACGGCAGACTGCCTGAAGGTTTTCCGTTGCCTTCTTCGCGGGTGAAGCCGCGAAGAAGCCCTCAAGGCTTGCGCCCAGCCATATGCCCCAGATAAGCCAGCAACGCATCCAGGTCTTGTTCACTCAGCACGTTTTCAGCAAACCCCGGCATCTTTGCCTGCGGCCACTGCCTTAGGCTTTGCGGGTTGCGAATCAATTGGCGTAGATAACCCGGCTGGAAATACTCGGTCGGGTTGTGCGGCATGTTCAAATCCGGCCCCATTTGCGCATCCCCCGCACCGTTAAGGCGGTGGCACGCCATGCAGTTCTGCTGAAACAAGGCAAAGCCCTGGCGCACCGGGCTATCGGCTGGCAACTTCGGATCGGGCAGCAAGGCCGGGAAGCGCGTCTCGACAGCGTCCAGTTTACGAAGGGTGGAAATCTGGAACGGCCACTGCTCCGGGCGAATGCCGCTCGCTTGCGGCTGAGTCCACACCAGGTAGAACGGCCCCGCGCTGGGTTTGCCCTTGCCTAATGCCGGCCACGGTTTGTCGGGGTCCTCTATGGCCAACCAGGCCCGTGCCGGCCCTTGCTGCAGCAGCGGTGCGGCGGGCATTTCGGCGGCAAAGCCATCCCGTGCCACGGCCTGCAGGTGATCAGCGGGGCTTACGCCTTCCAGCAGCGTGGCCAATGGCACCGCCCGATAGTGCATGGGGCGTTTGTATGACACATCCTGATCGACGCTGATATCCCGGGCCTGCGGGTGGCCGAGCAGTTCGGCGCTGCTCCACTGGTGCGCGCTGGCGCCCAGCTCAAGGTGCAGTTGCGCCGCCGACAGCGGCAGGCTCAGGAACAACGCAAACAGTGCAAGGCAGTGGCGCATGGGTAATCTCCGACCATCAAGGCCGGCAGGTTACCTGTGCACTGCCCGTTGGCGCCACCGCCAGGGTCAGCCGAACAAACGTGTCAGGTTCGGCAATATCAACAGCAATGTCGTGGCAAAGAGAATGAGCCCAGCTTGGCGAATTTTTGATTGTCTGAACATGGCGGACCGCCTTCTTGTTGTTATTCCTGAATACCCGTTGGCTTCCTTGTCGCGCTTCGGGTCGATCACAGTGGCGACGCTTGGCGCCTGAACTGCATGCCTCTTGAAAGTGGATATACATCCAACAGTAGGGTGTGTGTGATGCATGTTTGAGAACCCTTTGTTCTAATTGTGTGGTTCATTGATTTCAGTTAGCTATGAGGCCATGTGCCATCTGGCTGGCATGCTCTGACTAGACAGGGGCGCAAGCACAAAGCGGGTACCGACGAAATGTGACCGTTCGTCAGTGCAGCCTACTTGCTTGTACGTGTCTTTCGCGTCAGTCTCTACAGCAGATTCCCACCCATGTCGTTCAGGACTACCCCTATGTCGTTACGCATCTGCATCCTTGAAACCGATGTCCTGCGACCGGAGTTGACGGCGCAGTACCAGGGCTACGGCAGGATGTTCGAGCAGCTTTTCTCGCGTCAGCCGATTGCCGCCGAATTTCGTGTCTACAACGTGATGCACGGCGACTATCCCGCCGAGAATGAAGTGTTCGATGCCTACCTTGTGACGGGCAGCAAGGCCGATTCGTTCGGTACAGATGCCTGGATCCAGACGCTCAAGGCCTACTTGCTGAAGCTTTACGAGCGTGGCGAGAAGCTGCTGGGGGTGTGTTTTGGCCATCAGTTGCTGGCGCTGACCTTGGGTGGCAAGGCCGAGCGGGCGGAGAAGGGCTGGGGCGTGGGCATCCATCGCTACTCGCTGGCGGCCCATGCGCCGTGGATGGACCCGGAGGTGTCGGAGCTGACCTTGCTGATCAGCCACCAGGACCAGGTGACCGAACTGCCGGAAGGCGCCACGGTGATTGCTTCAAGCGATTTCTGCCCGAATGCGGCGTACCACATCCGTGACCAGGTGCTGTGCTTCCAGGGCCACCCGGAGTTCGTGCACGAGTATTCACGCGCGCTGCTGGATGCCCGCCAGGAATACCTGGGGGATGAGGTGTACCACAAGGCGGTGGCCAGCCTGGCCACCGAGCACCAGGGCGACCTGGTGGGGGAGTGGATGATGCGCTTTATCCAGCAGCCGGTGAGCAAGCATAACGCGGCGTAGTGGCGGGGGCCGCAAAGCGGCCCCGGCAATCTCAGAGCCAGCCAGACTTCTTGAAGCTGGCAAACAACCCCGTACATCCCAGCACGATCACCCCCAGTACCCCGAAGTATCCATAGTGCCACCCCAGCTCCGGCATGTTCTGGAAGTTCATCCCGTAAATCCCCGCAATCGCTGTAGGGAACGCCAGAATCGCCGCCCAGGCCGCGAATTTGCGTTGCACGATGCTCTGCCGTGACGACTCCAGCAGCATGCCGATCTCGATGGTCTGGCTGGCGATGTCGCGGATGCCGGCCAGGTCTTCCATCTGCCGGGTCACGTGAATCTGCACATCACGAAAATACGGGCGCATGTTCTTGTCGATAAACGGAAAGCTCAGGCGCTGCAACTCCTCGCTCACTTCCACCATCGGCGCCACATAGCGGCGCAGGCGCAGGATGTCGCGGCGCAGGCTGTGCAGGCGGCGGATGTCATCCTCCTGCAACGAACCGCCGAGCACGCTTTGCTCCAACTCCTCGATTTCACCATGAATGGCCTCGCTGACCGGCTGGTAGTTCTCGGTGACGAAGTCGAGCAGGGCGTACAGCACAAAATCTTCACCGTGCTCCAGCAGCAGCGGCCGCGCCTCGCAGCGCTGGCGCACCAGGGCATAGGATTTGGAGTGGCCATTGCGGCACGTGATGATGTAGCCGTTGCCGGCAAAGATATGCGTTTCGATGAACTCCAGCTTGCCTTCATGGCGCACTGGCGAGTAGGTGACGATGAACAGCGCGTCGCCGAAGGTTTCCAGTTTGGGCCGGCTGTGCTTTTCCAGGGCGTCTTCGATGGCCAGCTCGTGCAGGTTGAACTGGCATTGCAGGTTGGCCAGTTCCTCGGCGTTGGGCTCTTCCAGGCCAATCCACACAAAGTGCCCCGGCTTGCGCGCCCACTCGCTGCCTTCGTCGATGCTGATGTTGGTGACCTTTCTGCCGGCGCTGTACACCGCCGATGCCACGACTCGACCCATGGTTGCCTGCTTATTCCGGTTGAACACGGGGTACAGCTTGGGCCGTACCCGGCCCAAGAGCAACCGGCTTCAGGCCAGCTCGTGTTCCATGCGGTCTATGCATTGCTGCATCTGCACCCGGCACTGCTCGATCAGCGCCGGGATATCCCGTTGGGTCATGCCGGCGGTTGTAATGGGCGGCAGCGAACGGACGACTACCGTGCGCTGGCGCCAGCTGTTCAGGCCCATGCGTTTGGCATAGCGGCTGACGCATACCGGCACAATCGGCACGCCGGCCTCGATGGCCATGTGAAAGGCACCTTTCTTGAATGCCAGCAAGTGTTCACCGGGGTTGCGTGTGCCTTCGGGGAACACCCAGATCGAGGTATCGTCCTGGAGCACGCGGGTGGTTTTCTGCAGGGCCTTGCGTGCCTGGTAGCTGTTCTTGCGGTCGATCAGCACGTTGCCGCCCAGCCAGAACAGCTGGCCGAACAACGGAACCCAGCCCAGGCTTTTCTTGCCGATGGCAACGGTGCGTCGTGGCACGACCTGGCCGAGCACGAACAGGTCGAAGTTGGATTGGTGGTTGGCGATGATCACGCAACCGGGGGGCTGATCCCATAGCGGGCCGACCTCGGCCTTGACCTTGATGCGCAGCAGTCTGGTGGCCGGGCGGCTGTAGAGGTGGGCGAATATGCGGCTGTTGTCGGGGTTGAAGGGGCGGCACAGGCCGATGACCAGGCCCACGACGCCAACCACAAGGAAATGCAGCGCCAGCAGAAGCATGCGCAAGGAATAAAGCATGGTACGACTCACACCAGACAGTCGCCGGGGAGTGTACGGGTGTGCACTGGTTCGGGCAAACCTTGTTGCTGCGCCTTGCTGACGGTGGGAGCAGGCTTGCCCCGCGAACACCGGCGGAGCCGGTGCCGTGCAACGCGTTGCCTGCTTCGCGGGGCAAGCCCGCTCCCACAGAGGCCGGTGGGCCTAGCCCATATGCTGCTGGTCCAGCTCGATCGCCTTGTCCAGGGCCTCCAGCAGGCCTTTACGCACTTTCAGCTTGGTGTTCTTGTGCGCCAGCATGTTCAGCTTCTTCAATTCACGCGCCGCCGCCAGTGCCGCTTCCTGCAACTGCTCGGCCGGCACCACTTTGTCGAGGAAGCCGGCATCGACCGCCGCGTGTGGGTCGAATACCTCGGCATTGATCACCGAGCGGTGGAAGGCTGAGCGGCGCAGGCGGTCGCGGGCCAGTTCGATACCGGCATGGTGCATGGTCATGCCGATCTGCACTTCGTTCAGGCACACCTTGAACGGGCCTTCGACGCCAATGCGGTAATCGGCCGACAGCAGCAGGAAAGCGCCCTTGGCCACGGCATTGCCCGGGCAGGCGACCACCACCGGGAACGGGTGCGACAGCAGGCGGCGGGCGAGGGTAGAGCCGGCGGTGACGAGGCTGATTGCCTCTTGCGGGCCGCTGGTCATCACCTTGAGGTCGTAACCACCCGACAGGATGCCTGGCTGCCCGGTGATGATCACCACTGCGCGCGCTTCGATCGCGCGGTCGAGCGCGGCGTTGAAGGCGGTGATGACGTCCGGCGAGATGGCGTTGACCTTGCCGTTGTTCAGGGTCAGGGTGGCGATGCCGTCTTCGGCGTGGTAGGTAATCAGCTCGCTCATGGCAGAGTCCTTTTGTTGGCGTGGCGACGACGTTACCCAGCGCCAGAGGCCAGGTAAAGCAGCAAGGCTGACTGGTCGGTCAGCGTTCACCGCGTGCCAAATGCAAATACATGAAAAAATTGAAAAAAGTGCTTGCCAAAGGGAATGTCTTTCACTAAATTAGCGCACCTCGACGGGCCGCAAGGCTTGAAGAGAAACGGTGAAGTGTCCGAGTGGTCGAAGGAGCACGCCTGGAAAGTGTGTATACGAGAAATCGTATCAAGGGTTCAAATCCCTTCTTCACCGCCACATTCTACGAAGAGCCCCCGCGCTGAAAAGCACGGGGGCTTTTTGTATTTGGGCCTTTGGGGCTGCTTTGCAGCCCATCGCGACGCAAGGCCGCTCCCACAGGGGACCGCGTTCACCTGAGATTCACGCGGTCCCCTGTGGGAGCGGCCTTGCGTCGCGATGGGCCGCAAAGCGGCCCCAAGATCTTAAAAGCTGACCGAAGCCGAAAGCCGAGCGGTACGTGGCGCCCCCTGGAACAGGTAGTTATCCCCCAGATAGTCCCCCACATCGCGCCAATAGCGTTTGTCGAACACGTTATCCACGGTCAGGCGCAGCACCGTGTCATACCCGCCAATGCGCGTACGATACCGGCTCCCTACATCGAACACGGTGTACCCGCCAACCTCCACATTGCCCGCCTGGCTCGCATACTTGCTGGCGCTGTAGCGCGCCGCGCCCAACAGTGCCAGCCCCGGTACCGGCAGCGTGTATTGCGCGTGCAGTGCTGCCCGGAACCTGGGCACATTGATTGCCTGATGGCCTTCATAGGCATCGGTACCGCTGTTTTTCACCCGCGCACGAATGGCTGCGGCGCTGGCCTGTACCTGCAAGTTGCGGGTTACCCAGCCGCTGGCACCCAGCTCCAGGCCGGTGTTTTTCTGCTGGCCTTGCTGCACGTAGGTGAAGTTGCCAGCACCGTCCGGGCGTGCGTACTGGTAGGCCTGGCGGATCTGGAACAGCGCGGCGCTGAGGCTCAGGCCTTGCCAGTCGTGCTTGAGGCCCAGTTCCAGTTGGTGTGAGGTTGTGGGTGCGAGGATTTCGGCAGCGTTGCTGGCAAACCAGGGTGCCGTGCCGCCGGCAGACAGGCCCTGGGCGTAGCTGGCGTATACCGTGGTATCTGGCTGCGGCTTGTAGATAAGTGCAGCATTGGGCAGCAACTCATATTGGCGGGTATGGCGCCCGGCAACACCATTCTCGTCCCAGGTCTTTTCATCCAGGCGCACTTCACGGGCGCCCAGCACGGTCTGCCACTGTTCGTTGAAGCTGATGCGGTCGCTGACGAACAGGCCGTACTGACGGCTGTCCAGGCGGCGTTCGCTGGCACCGACAGCTTTGTCGGACGGGGCGAAGGCGGGGGCGCCGGTGTAGATGTTGCCGGTACCCAGCCACTCGTTGTAGTACGGCCGTTGATCCAGCGTGCGCCGCTGCGCGCTGGTGCCCACGGTCAGTTCATGCCCCACGCCCAGCGCATCGAAGTGCCCGTTGAGCATGGCCTGTGCTTCATCGGTGCGGCGGGTGTCGTCGGGGCTGCGGAAGTCGTAGATGTCGTAGTCGCCATTGCTGGCAAAGAACGCGCCTTCGCTCGAACCCCAGGCAAACGCGCTGTAATCTTCGATCACCACCTTGCTGCGCGAGGCACTCAAGGTGCCGGTCCAGGCCTCGTTGAAGCGGTACTCGAAGCGCCCGCCCAGGTTCAGCGAGTCGTTCTGCACGGGTTTGGCCCAGTGCTGGTACGCCAAACGGTCGTCCGGGTCGATGCCATGAGGCACTGCGGTGCCGCCCAGCAGTTGGTAACCCGGCACCGAGCGCTGTTCGCGGTGCTGGTATTCGGCATCCAGTTGCAGGGTGGCATCCGGGTTGATCTGCCAGTCGAAGGCCAGCGAGGCGAAGTCACGCTTGCCATCCGCATGGTCGATATACGAGCGGATGTCCTCATGGGCCAGGTTGGCACGCAGGCCGAACTGTTTTTCGCTGCCGAACCAGCCACCCAGGTCGGTGGCCAGGTAGCGTTCGCCCTGTGCGTTGGTCGACAGCGTGACGCTACGCACATCCTCGGCGCGCTTGGTCACGTAGTTGACCAGGCCACCCGGCTCTGAAACGCCGCTTTGCAGCCCGGACAGGCCCTTTAGCAACTCGACTTGCTGTTTGTTTTCCAGGGCCACGTTCTGCTCGCCGGCAATGGTCTGGCCGTTGATACGGTAGCTGCTGGCGGCGTTAAGCTCGAAGCCCCTCACGTTGAAGTTTTCGTAGTAGCCGATGGGGGCATAGCTTTCGCCAACCGAGGCGTCGCTTTGCAGCACTTCGCTTAGCTGGCGCACCTGCCGGTCTTCAAGCAGTTGCTGGCTGAAAACGCTGATGGCGGCAGGGGTATCAAGCAAGGGCGCGGGCTGGAAGCCGCCCACTGCGGCCTGGTGTGCCTGATAGCCGTCGTCGCCGTAGGTGTCGGACACCTGCAGCGGGGCCAGCACCACGCTGTTTTCGGCGAGCACATGGGGGCAATGCAGGGCCAGGCCCAGGCTGAGCAGGCTCAGGGGCAGGCGGGGGGGACGCGGGGGCATGCGGGGCTCCTGGATGCGCACACCTGTGCCGGCCTCTTCGCGGGTAAACCCGCGAAGAGGCCGGCACAGGCCATGAAAAAGGCGGCATCTTAACAGCCGCCTTCAGCATAAAACGATCCAGGCCCCGCGATATTCAGCCCTGGTTGGCAGGGTGATTGTGCTGCCGCCAACTGTCATCGATCTTCGACCAGGTTTTGCCGTCGGTAATCGCCATGAGCTTGCGACCATCCTTGAAGGTGGCCAGGAAGGTAGCTTCTTGCTCCTTGCCGCCTAGCCACAGCCCGGCAAGCAAGCCCACCGGCCCGGCCACCAGGGCCCCCGCCACACCCCAGCCCAGGGCGCTGCCCAGGCTGCGGCTGGTTTCCAGGCTGGCCAGCCGGAGGTCGCTGATGCGGGCCAGGGAAATCCGCTCACCCGGTGACGGGCTGCGCGGGGTCTTGAGTGTGAGCGATCCGTTGCGATACTCGCCTTCACCTTGCAAGAAATCGCCGGATTGCACCGTGAGTCTTGTCATAAAGTCGTCCTGTCAGGAAAGGGCATTGACCAGCGCCTAATGGGCGCTGCCTGGCCTGGCAAGTCAACGACCATGCGACGGAGGGTCGTGCGGTGCATTGTCGCCGTGGCTAATGGCCTCTTCGCGGGTATCTTTCAGGCCACCTGCAAGGTGGTCTTGCGCTTACGCTCGGCCAGGCCCCACACCAGCAACGCCAGCCCGCCAATCACCAGGCCCGCCGCCACAATGCCCATCCAGCCCTGGTACTGGAACAACTGCGTGCCCAGCAATGACCCCAGCGCCCCGCCAATGAAATAGCAGGTGATATACCCGGCGTTCAGCCGCGTACGTGCCTCGGGGCGTAGGGCAATCACTGCGTTCTGATTGCTCACGTGCACCAGTTGTACCGCCAGGTCGAGCATCAGCACGCCCAGCAGCAGGGCCAGCAATGACTGCTGGGCAAAGCCCAGCGGCACCCACGACAGCAGCAACACCACCAGGCCCACGGTGGTACCCAGCGCGCCTTTGCCGCGGTCGGCCAGGCGCCCGGCCCAGTTCGCCGACAGCGCACCGGCTGCACCGGCCAGGCCGAACAGGCCGATCACTGCATCGGAGTAGTGGTAGGGGCCCTTGGTCAGCAAAAAGGCCAGGGGCGTCCAGAACAGGGCGAACAGGCTGAACGCCAGCAGGCCGAGCAGCGAGCGCAGGCGCAGGACCGGTTCTTCAATGAACAGGCGGAACACCGAGCCGATCAGTGCCGGGTACTTCAGCCCGGCATGGCTGTGATGCTGCGGCAGGCTGCGGTACAGCGCCACCGCGGTGACCGCCATCAGCACAGCGGCCAACACGTAGATGCTGCGCCAGCCGCCCAGTTCGGCCATAAAACCGGCAGCAGTACGTGCCAGCAGGATGCCCAGCAGCAGGCCGCTCATCAGCGTACCGACTGCGCGCCCACGCTGATGCGGCTCGCTGAGGGTCGCGGCCATGGGCACCAGAATCTGCGCCACCACCGAGAACAGCCCGGTCAGCGCCGTGCCGAGGATCAGCCAGGGCAGGCTCGGCGCACATGCACTGATGACCAGCCCTAACGTGGCAATGGCGGTCATCACGGTGATCAGCCGGCGCTGCTCGAAGAGGTCACCCAGCGGCGCCAGTAGCAACAGGCCGGCGCCATAGCTGAGCTGTGCGGCAATGACGATACTGCCGGCGCTGGCAGTGCTCAGGCCAAACTGCTGGGCGATGCTGTGCAGCAGCGGTTGGGCGTAGTAGTTGCTGGCCACGGCCAGGCCGGTGGCGGTGGCCATCAGCAGGATCATGGCGCGGCTGAGAGTGGGGGCGTTCATGCGGTTCTCTTGGCGGGCAGTAGGAAGTGGGGGAATTATCAAGAAGTGTCAGGCATGACGCCAATGTATAGTTTTCAACTTATCCATCTTGAAAGCAGATAGATCGATGAACCTCAAGCAGCTCGAATACGCCCTCGCCGTGGCCGACACTGGCAGTTTTACCCGTGCCGCTGAGCGCTGCCATGTGGTGCAGTCGGCGCTCAGTCACCAGGTGGCGCGGCTGGAAGCGCAGCTGGGTGTAAGCCTGTTTGAGCGCAGTTCGCGGCGGGTGCGCCTGACGCCTGCCGGTGAGGCCTTTGTGCTCAGCGCGCGGCCGGCGGTGGACGCGGCCCGGCGCATTGCCGATGACGTGGCGGCGGCATGCGGGCAGGTGCGCGGGCGGCTGGCGATAGGGGAAATCAGCTCGCTCACGGCGCTGGACCTGGTCGACTTGCTGGCCGTGTTCCACGAACGATTCCCGGATGTGGATGTGCGCTGGATCACGGCCAAGAGCGAATGGCTGATAGCCGATGTGGTCGAGCGGCGCCTGGACGTTGGTTTCATTGGCCTGTGGCAGGGCGAGGTGGTGCAGGGCGTGCAGCATCGGTTGCTGGCCAGGGAGGAACTGGTGGCGTTGTTGCCGGTTGATCATCGGCTGGCCGGCTGCGGGCAGCTGGCGTTGGCCGATCTGGCGGATGAAGTGCTGGTGGATTTCCCCGAAGGCACCGGGGCGCGGCGCCAGACAGATGAGGCGTTTCAGGCAGCGGGGCTGCAGCATCGGGTGCAATTCGAGATCGGCCATGTGCGCCTGGTGGAAAAGTTCGTGCAGCGGGGCATGGCGGTGGGCCTGGTGCCGGAACGGGTGGCCCAGGGTTTCGAAGGTGTGGCACTGGCGCGGTTGGTAGATGCGCCGGTGCGGCACCTGTATGCCGTGTGGTCCTCCAGCCCGACGCCTGCTGCCCGGGCGTTTCTGGAGGTGATGGAACAGCATCTGGGGGGACAATGATTGAGCCTGTTCTGGCCCCATCGCCGGCAAGCCAGCGCCCACGGGAACCCCACGGGTTCAAGGCCTGTGGTGATCCTGTGGGCGCTGGCTTGCCGGCAATGGGCCGAAATAGGCAACCCATCAATTCAAGCGGCAAACCCACCATCAATCGTGAGGCTTGCCCCGGTGATATACCCCGCCTCTGGCCCAGCAAGGTAAGCCACAAAGCTGGCAATTTCTTCCGGCTCGCCATACCGTCCAATCGCCATCAACGGGATCAGGCTCTCGGCAAACTCGCCACTGGCGGGGTTCATGTCGGTGTCCACCGGCCCCGGCTGCACGTTGTTCACGGTAATGCCCTGTGGCCCCAGATCACGCGCCATGCCACGGGTCAGGCCAACCAGCGCCGACTTGCTCATGGCATAAGGCGCACCGCCGGCAAATGGCATGCGCTCGGCGTTCGTGCTGCCAATATTGATGATGCGCCCGCCCTGGCCCATGTAACGGGCTGCGGCCTGGCTGGCGACAAACACGCTGCGTACGTTCACCGCCAGCATGCGGTCAAAGTCGGCCAGGTCGAACTCGGTCACCGGTGCTACCGCCAGCACACCGGCGTTGTTGACCAAGATATCCAGCCTGCCAAAGGCCTTCACGGCGTCATCCACTGCCAGTTGCACGGCGGCTGCGTCGGCGCTGTCGGCCCGCAGGGCCAGGGCTTTGCCGCCGTTTTCGGTAATCTCGCGGGCCAGGTCTTCTGCCGGGCCGGCGGAGCTGACATAGGTGAAGGCCACGTGCGCACCTTCGCGTGCCAGGCGGCGCACGATGGCTGCGCCTATGCCGCGGGAACCGCCCTGAACCAGGGCCACTTTGCCTTCGAGTGAAAGTTGCTTGGACATGCTGATCTCCTGCTGGAAGCCAGGCCGAAATGCCTTGGATGGGCAAAGTATCGGCGCTTGATTACCTGCTGATAAGATGGCAATCACTATCAGCAGAGTAAACCTTGGGTTGGCAATGATGGCCGTGGAATCGTTCAACGCGTTGGAGTGCTGCATCCGCAGTGCTGAGGTCGGCAGCTTTGCCGAAGCTGCCAGGCGCCTGAGCATTACCCCCGCCGCCGTGGGCAAGCACGTGGCTCAGCTGGAGGCGCGCCTGGGCGTGCGGTTGTTCCAGCGTAGTACCCGCAAGCTGACCCTGACTGAGGCGGGGCAGCGTTTTCTGGGCGAAGTCAGCGACAGCTTTCGTACCATCCAGTATGCCGTGGCCAACCTGGCCAGCGCCGAAGGCCAGCCGGCCGGGTTGTTGCGGGTGAGCATGGGCACTGTGTTCGGGCGCTTGTATGTGTTGCCCTTGCTGGGTGAGTTTTTACGGCGTTATCCGGCGATTACCCCGGATTGGCATTTCGACAACCGCCAGGTCGACCTGATCGGCCAGGGCTTCGATGCAGCGATTGGCGGTGGTTTCGATCTGCCGCCGGGGGTGGTGGCGCGCAAGCTGACCCCGGCCCACCGGGTGTTAGTGGCAGCACCGGCCTACCTGCAGCGGCACGCACCGATTGACGACCCGCAGGTGCTGCAGCGGCACGACGGCATCCTGATCCGCTCACCGCAGACCGGGCGGGTGCGCTCGTGGCCTTTGACCAGCCGCTGGCAGGCGCAGCAGCCGATGCAACTGCGCCAGGCGATGACCATGAGCGATTCGGACGCGGCGTGCGCGGTGGCCGAGCAGGGGCTGGGGATTGCCCTGGTGAGCCTGCCATTTGCCGTGCCATACCTGCAGGCAGGGCGGCTGCGGCGGGTGTTGCCTGACTGGTACGTGGATGACGGGCATATCAGCCTGTATTTCGCCGAGCACAAGCTGATGCCGGGCAAGACCCGGGCGTTCATCGATTTTGTGGTGGAGCAGTTTGCCGAACAGGGGTTGGCGGGGCGGTTCGATGCCTTGCAAACCCTTTAGGTGTGTTTTGCCTGACCGAAACTTATCGCCGGCAAGCCAGCTCCCACAGGGAGCCTGCAGTATTCAGGCCTGTGGTAATCCTGTGGGAGCTGGCTTGCCGGCGATAGGGCCCGATCAGGCAATACCCGTAATGAACAATGCCTGCGCTCCCAGGCTCACCTCATCATCCACCCGCTTGCCCATCAATTGCTGCCCCAGCGGTGAGCGCGGGGTGATCACGGTCACCCGCTCATCCCCCTCACCAATCTTCAACCCCGCCGCCTCAGGCCCGAGGAACAACCGGCGCTGTCCGCCAGCGTCATCTTCCAGGGTCACCAGGTTGCTGATCTGCACCCCGCGCGCCGGGTCATGGTCGCGCAGCAGCAATTGCTGGTACGTCAGCAGCGCCTGGCGGATCTCGGCGCTGCGGCGGGCCTGGCCGGTGGCCAGGTACGAAGCTTCCAGGCCCAGGGTGTCGTACTTGTTCTCGGCAATGTTCTCTTCGGCGGTGGCAGTTTCGTAGGCGCTTTGCGCCGCGCGGGTCAGCACGTCAAGGTCATGCTCGAGGGTGGCGACGATCTGCGCCAGCAGGCGGGTCTTGTCCATGGTCAGTAACAGAACTCCAGCACGTTGGCCTGGCTTTTGTCGGTGGGGGCGGTGCGGTTCTGCTGCATCCAGAACTGGCATTTGGGGCTGTTGAGGTTGCGCGGGTTGCCCTGCGCGGCCTCGGCGGCCTGTTGCAGTTCCTGTTTGCGCAGAATGCCCTTGTAGTGCTCGAACATCTCGGCCTGGGCGTCTTGTGCCGGGGCTGGCGCCGGGGGGGCGGCAGGCCGGTACACACCGGGGGCCACGGCCTGGGCCAGCGGCTGCACCTGCTGTGGCCACAGTTGCAGCGCCAGCCACAGGCTCGCGGCAATGGCCACGGCGCCCAGCCACAGGCCAAAGGCAACGCACACAATCAACGGCAGCGGCTTGAGGGTGATCTTGAGTTCACGGTGGCGGGCCATGGCAGCCTCCTGGCAGGGTAGGTCGGGGTACATTGTCGCATGCACTTGAGCATTTTTCCGTGCGGGTGCTTTTGTCGGCGACAATTTATCCGCAGAATTCGCGTTTTTTGCACCAGAACGGGAGGGGCGGGTGAAAGCCACCTGGGACATTTTCTGCAGCGTCGTCGACAACTACGGCGACATAGGCGTGACCTGGCGCCTGGCCCGGCAACTGGTGGCTGAGCATGGCCTGGCGGTGCGCCTGTGGGTAGATGACCTGAACGCGTTCACGCCCATGTGCCCAGGGGCTGATGCCAGCGCAGCACAGCAGTGGCAGCACGGTGTGGATGTGCGTCAGTGGCCTGCGGCCTGGCTGCCGGTGGCACCGGCCGATGGGGTGATCGGCGCCTTCGCGTGCCAGTTGCCGGCGGCCTATGTAGAGGCAATGCGTGCCTGCGCCACGCCGCCGCTGTGGCTGAACCTTGAATACCTCAGTGCCGAGGACTGGGTGGAGGGCTGCCATGGCTTGCCTTCGCCGCAGCCCAACGGCCTGCGCAAGGTGTTTTTCTTCCCCGGCTTTACCGAAAAAACCGGCGGCCTGCTACGCGAGGGCTCGCTGCTGGCGCGGCGTGATGCCTTCCAGCAGTCGGCCGGGGCACGCCAGGCGTTTCTGCAGGAGCTTGGGGTAGCGCCCGAGCAGGGGGCATTGCTGATATCGCTGTTTGCCTACGAAAACCCGCAGTTGGCCAGCTGGCTGAATGCCTTGGCCACAGGCGCGCAACCGTGCCACCTGCTGGTACCGCAAGGGCGTATCGTGGCGGGGCTGAGCCAGTGGCTTGGCGAGGTGCCGCTGCAGGTGGGCAGCGTGCGCAAGCGGGGCGCGCTGACCGTGCAGGTGCTGCCGTTCGTCAGCCAGGACGACTTCGACCGGCTGCTGTGGAGTTGCGATTTCAACGCGGTGCGTGGTGAAGACTCGTTCGTGCGGGCGCAGTGGGCCGGGCAGCCGATGCTGTGGCACATCTATGTGCAGGACGAGAACGCCCACTGGGAAAAGCTCGAAGCGTTTCTGGCGCATTATCGACGCGGCCTGTCAGATGAAGCCGATGCCGCCCTGCTGGGCCTGTGGCGTGCCTGGAACATGGACTGCGACATGGGCCAGGCGTGGCAGGCAGCCCGCCAGCACTGGCCGGAACTGCAACGGCATGCCCGGCTTTGGGCGGTGCGACAGGCCGCTCAGCCGGACCTTGCCACAGCGCTAGTACACTTTTACCGAAATTCGCTATGATACGCGGCCTCGATTTTTATAAATCCATCCAGATTCGGATACTTCGTAATGAAAACTGGTAAAGAACTGAAACCCGGTACCGTCCTGCGGATCGACAACGACCCGTGGCTGGTTCAAAAAGCTGAGTTCACCAAGTCGGGCCGTAACAGCGCGATCATGAAGACCAAGCTGAAGAACCTGCTGACCGGCTACAAGACCGAAACCGTATACGGTGCGGACGACAAGCTGGACGACGTGATCCTGGATCGCAAAGAAGCGACCCTGTCGTTCATCAGCGGTGACACATACACCTTCATGGACACCACCGACTACACCATGTACGAGCTGAACGCCGAAGACATCGAGGCCGTTCTGCCGTTCATCGAAGAAGGCATGGAAGACATCTGCGAAGCTGTGTTCTTCGAAGACCGTCTGGTATCGGTAGAGCTGCCGACCACCATCGTGCGTAAGGTTGCCTACACCGAAGGTTCGGCTCGTGGCGACACTTCGGGCAAAGTCATGAAGCCTGCCAAGCTGGCAAACGGTACTGAACTCAGCGTTGCTGACTTCATCGAAATCGACGACCTGATCGAAATCGATACCCGCGAAGGCGGTTCGTACAAAGGCCGTGCCAAGAAGTAATTCTTCTTGCAATGTGCACAAAAAACCCGGCCTCGGCCGGGTTTTTTGTGCCTGCGACTTAAACCGTCACATGCAGGCGCACATCCACGTTCCCGCGGGTAGCGTTGGAATACGGACAAACTTTGTGAGCCTTTTCCACCAAGCCTTCGGCATCGGCCTGGGGCAGGCCTGGCAGGTTGATGTGCAGGTCGATGTCCAGGCCGAAACCGCCTGGGATCTGGCCAATGCCCACCTTGGCGGTGATAGAGGCATCTGCCGGCAGGGCCTTCTTCTCTTGCCCGGCCACGAACTTCAGGGCGCCGATGAAGCAGGCTGAGTATCCGGCAGCGAAAAGCTGCTCGGGGTTGGTGCCGTCACCGCCTGCGCCGCCCAGTTCTTTGGGCGTGCTCAGGCTGACTGCCAGCTTGCCGTCGCTGGATTTCGATTTTCCGTCGCGCCCACCGGTGGAGGTAGCTTCTGCGATGTACAGCGGAGTGACCTTTTGCATCTTGAGCCTCGCTAATGTGCTGTGCGCTCCCGGTCAAGGAGGGCGCGGATTGGTGTGGGATTTAAATTAGCGCGCAATTAGTTTGCGCGCAAGATAAATCATTGCCGTCCATCCGAACGGCCAGTGCACAGCATAGCTGTCAGAGGTTTTTCTGCAGGTTCTCGCGCAGGTTCAGCAGGTCGGCCTGCAGTTGCTGCAACTGCTCCAGGCTGCGCCCGCTGGCTTTGAGGATGCACTGCGGCACTTCTTTGGCCTGCTGTTGCAGGGCGCGGCCCTTTTCAGTCAGCTGCACCATTACTACCCGTTCGTCCTCCCTGCTGCGGTTACGCTGCAGCAGGCCTTCACTTTCCAGGCGCTTGAGCAGTGGCGTCAGGGAGCCCGGGTCGGTCAGCAGGTGCTGGCTGATTTCGCCCACTGTCAGGTCGTCGCGCTCCCACAGCACCAGCATGGCCAGGTACTGTGGGTAGGTCAGGCCCAAGGCTTGCAGCAGCGGTTTGTAGACCTTGGTCATCAGCAACGAGGTGGAGTGCAGGGCGAAGCAGACCTGGTTGTCCAGCAGCAGCTCGTCGCAAGAGGCTTGGGTGTCGGCGTTCATGCAGGTCCTTGAAATTGATCAATGGGGAATTCTGGCACGCTTATTTTTAGTGCGCGCATTACTCACGCAGTTCACTGCGCAAGGCCAGGTCCCAGGGTGGAATCGGGCTGAAGCGGCTCTTGAGGAATTCGAGCAGCAAACGGCTGCGAGAGTTCGTTTCATGTTCCAGCCGTAGTGCGTAAATGCCGCTGGTCTCGGCTGCTGGCAGGCCGCCGTCGCAAAACAGCGGAACCAGTTCGCCACGCAGCAGGTATTCGCTGATCAGCCAGGTAGGCAGGTGGGCAACACCTAAGCCGGCGAGGGCACCGAACAGCAAGGTTTCGGCATTGTTGGCGGCCATGCGCATGCGCGCAGGACGGTACAGGCGCGTTTGCCCGGCCACGTTGAAGCGCCAGGCGAACGGCGGGGCCAGGCCGTCCCAGTCCAGGCCGTCATGCCCAGGCAGTTCGCTGGGGCAGGTGGGCATGCCGCGGCTGGCCAGGTAGGCGGGGCTGGCGCAGGCGACGCGCACCATGTAAGCCAGCGGCGTGGCGACCAACCGGGTGTCGGCCAAGGGGCCGGCACGCAGTACCAGGTCGACCTCGCCCAGGTGGCTGCCCTGCAGGTCGACGAAGCTGTCGATCAACCGCAGTTGCACATCCAGGCCGGGGTAGGCCACCAGGAAGTCGGCGATGGCGGGGGCCAGATGGCGGCGGCCGAACGCGGCGGGGGCGTCGATGCGGATCAGGCCTTCGGGGGCGTTGCTCAGCGATACCGCTTCAGCCCGGGCCAGGCGCAGCTCCTCGATGATGCGCCTGGCCCGTTCGGCAAAGGCATTGCCTGCGGGTGTGGCGCGCACGGCATGGGTGCTGCGGGTGAACAGGCGGCTGCCGACGGCGCTTTCCAGGTTGTCGATGCGCCGGGCCACAGCGGACGGGGTCAGCGGGTGACGGCGGGCGGCGGCGGAAAAACTGCCAGCCTCCAACACATCGAGGAACAGGCTCAATTGGTCGGTCAGGGTATCGGGGCTCATGGCTGCCTTGCTTTTGCGAAAAACGCATAGCCATTGTGCGCTGCTGTGCGTTTCCCCGCCAGCACACAGTCGTTAGCATGCTCGCATTATCTGTACAGGCAAACGAGGCCCTGATGATCGAGTGGTTGTTGTATATCGTGCTGGGCGCTGCCTTGGGCACCATGGGGGGCTTGTTCGGTATTGGTGGGGGGCTGATCGCAATCCCCGCGCTGGGCGTGCTGTTTGGTCTGGACCAGCAGTTGGCGCAGGGTACGGCGCTGGTGATGGTGGTGCCGAACGTGCTGCTGGCGTTATGGCGCTATCACCAGCGCAACCGCATCGAGCTGCGCCATGCCTTGCCGCTGTCGGCGTGCAGCTTTTTGTTTGCCTGGCTGGGGTCGATCTGGGCAGTGGGGCTGGATGCGCAATCCATGCGCCTGGGCTTTGTCGGCTTTCTGGTCGCCCTGGCGGTGTGGAACGTGGCGCGCATGTTCATGAAGGCATCGCCGCCCAGTGCCGAACTGCGTTATGCCTGGCCCTGGCTGGGCGTGCTGGGCAGTTTTGCCGGCACCATGGGCGGCTTGTTCGGCGTGGGCGGGGCGGTGGTGGCCACGCCGATCCTGACCAGTGTGTTCGGCACCACCCAGGTGGTGGCGCAGGGGCTGTCGCTGGCGCTGGCCGCGCCGAGTACTTTGGTGACGTTGGTGACCTATGGGGTGCACCACAGTGTCGACTGGGCGGTGGGGATTCCGTTGGCGGTGGGTGGTTTGCTCAGCATCAGCTGGGGGGTGAAGCTGGCTCATGCGTTGCCGGAGAAGGTACTGCGGGCGATGTTCTGTGTGTTTTTGGTGGTGTGTGCGGTGATGCTGGGGTTTGAACTGTGAGATTGTGGGGCCGCGTTGCGGCCCATTCGCGGGACAAGCCCGCTCCCACAAGCCCCAATTATTTGAAACCCTCAACGATGTAGTCGGCCATACAGTCGGTAATCGGCGAGGGGTTCTGCGCACTGCGCACCAGCATCACATTGGCTAAGGGCAACTGCGGCAGCCCGTCCTGTTCACCCAGTATGCGGATATTGCCACCAATCAGGCTTTGCAGTTGCGCCGTCACCGCCAACCCTGCCGTGACGATGGCAAAGATCGCCGCCAGGCTGGGGCTGGTATAGGCAATGCGGTAGTCGATACCTTGTGCTTGCAGTGCATTGCAGGTCCAGGCCCGGCAGAAGCAGTCGGTATTGAACAGTGCCACGGGCATCGGCCGCTGTTCCTGTGGGCAAAAGCCTTCGGCGGCGGCCCACACCAAGCGTTCCTGGCGCAGCAATTGGCCCACCTCGTTACCTGGTTCGCGGGTGACAATGGTCAGGTCCAGGTCCTGGCGCAGCATCAATTGCTTGGAAGAGTCGCAATGCACTTCCACCTGCACCAGCGGGTAGGCCTGGGCAAAGCTCGACAAGATGGTCGGCAGAAAGCGCATGGCGTAGTCGTCAGGCGTGCCAATCCGCACCAGCCCGACCATGTGCGGCATGCGCAGGGTATTGAACACCTCGCCATGCAGCTTGAGGATGCGCCGGGCATAGCCCAGCAGCACCTGGCCCTCGGCGGTGAGGCGAACCTGGCGGCCGTCGCGCTCGAACAGCTGGCGCTGCAGGATGTCTTCTTCCAGGCGTTTCATCTGCATGCTCACCGCCGATTGGGTGCGGTTGACCACTTCGCCGGCGCGCGTAAAGCCGCCTTGCTCGGCGATGGCGACGAAGGTGCGCAATACGTCCGCATCGAGGCTCTGGTACTGGGACATTGCATCAATCTCCGAGATGCATGGCATCAGAAACATTCGTTGGATTGATCTTAAGCCCGGCGCGAGACTGAGGCCATCCAACACGGAGGGCTTCACGATGAAAGGTCATGTCAGCAGCATCCAGCAACCTGCCTTTTCCCTGAACCACCTGTGGCATGCGGCCCTGCAGCGTCCGGCGCGCTGGCTGCAGCTGTACCGCCAGCGCCAGGAGCTGGCCAGCCTCAGTGACGCAACCTTGCACGACTTGGGGTTGAGCCGGGCGGATATCCAGCAAGAGGCCGAGCGGCATTTCTGGGATGATCCGCTGAGGAAGTGAGTGTGGGCCGGGCGCCTGGCTTCTCAAGGCATGCGCCCCAGCCTCACCGCCGGACTTGCTTCAACGTCTCGGCAATCAAAAACGCCAACTCCAGCGACTGATCGGCATTCATCCGCGGATCACAATGGGTGTGATACCGGTCAGACAACGCATCCTCGGTAATCGGCCGGGCGCCACCGATGCATTCGGTGACATTCTGCCCGGTCATCTCGATATGAATGCCGCCAGCATGGCTGCCCTCGGCCTGGTGCACCTGGAAGAACTGCTTCACCTCATCCAGGATCTGCGCAAAGTCGCGCGTCTTGTAGCCGCTGCTGGCCTTGATGGTATTGCCGTGCATCGGGTCGGAGCTCCACAGCACCTTGCGCCCCTCGCGCTCGACGGTGCGGATCAGCCCCGGCAGGTGGTCGCCAACCTTGCTCGCGCCCATGCGCACTATCAGGTTCAGGCGCCCGGGGTCGTTGGCCGGGTTCAGCGTGTCGATCAGGCGGATCAGCTCTTCGGGGTTCATGCTCGGGCCGACCTTGACCCCGATCGGGTTGTGCACGCCGCGCAAAAACTCCACGTGGGCGCCGTCGAGCTGGCGGGTGCGGTCGCCTATCCACAGCATGTGCGCCGAGCAGTCGTAGTAGTCGCCGGTCAGGCTGTCCTGGCGCACGAAGGCTTCTTCATAATTCAACAGCAGCGCTTCGTGGGCAGTGAAGAAGCTGGTTTCGCGCAGTTGCGGCGCGCTGTCCAGGCCGCAGGCACGCATGAATGCCAGTGTTTCGTCGATGCGGTTGGCCAGTTGGTGGTACTTGTCGGCCAGTGCCGAGTTGGCGATGAAATCCAGGTTCCACTTGTGCACCTGGTGCAGGTCGGCAAACCCGCCCTGGGCGAAGGCGCGCAGCAGGTTGAGGCTGGCGGTGGCCTGGTGATAGGCCTGCAGCAGGCGCTCCGGGTCGGGGATGCGGCTTTTGGCGTCGAAACCGATGCCGTTGACGATGTCGCCGCGGTAGGCGGGCAGGGTGATGTCGCCAATGGTTTCATCGCCCGAGGAGCGCGGCTTGGCAAACTGCCCGGCCATGCGCCCCACCTTCACCACCGGGCAGCCGGCAGCAAAGGTCATCACAATGGCCATCTGCAGCAGCACCTTGAAGGTGTCGCGGATTTTTGCCGCCGAGAACTCGGCGAAGCTCTCGGCGCAGTCGCCACCTTGCAGCAGGAAGGCGCGGCCTTCGGTAACCTCGGCAAACTGCCTGCGCAGCTCGCGTGCCTCGCCCGCGAACACCAGCGGCGGGTAGCTGGCGAGGGTCTGTTCAACCTTCAGCAGGTGCGCAGCATCGGGGTAGGTCGGTTGCTGCTGGATCGGCAGGGCGCGCCAGCTGTCAGGGCTCCACGGTCGGTTCATCTCGGGCTCGGTCTTGTAGGTTGTAGGCTATAGGCCATGGTAACAGTTGGCGCTGCGCTTGTTGCATCAAGGGTGTTGACGGACAATGCGCGTTTTGCGCGGGTGGGTGGTAAGCATGACGGCGGAACGGGAAGAGCGGCTACTGGCACGGGTAGAGGACGCTTTTGGCGTCATCAGCGTGTATGAAGTCGACGACTACCGCTTTCTGGAATTCGGCGATGCCATCGAGCAGAGCTGTGTGTTCACGGCCGACCCCAGCTGGCTGGAGTACGACTACACCCGCGCCATGCTGGTGGGGGCGTTGTGCCATGAACAGCCGGAGAGCGCGCTGTTTCTTGGCCTGGGTGCCGGCACGCTGACCCAGGCCTGCATGAAGTTCCTGCCACTTGAAGACATCGAGGCCATCGAGCTGCGCCCGGACGTACCGCGCCTGGCCATGGAGCACCTGGGCCTGGATGATGACCCTCGGTTGTACGTGCGCATCGGTGATGCCATCGAGTTGCTGCCCACGGCGGAGAAGGCCGACCTGTTGTTTGTCGACCTGTACACCGACCATGGGCCGGGCGTGGGGCACCTGGCATGGAAATTCCTGGAAAACTGCCAGCAGCAACTGAACCCGGGCGGCTGGCTGGTAATCAACCAGTGGGCTACCGACGACGGCAAGCCGCTGGGCGCGGCATTGCTGCGCGGGCTGTACCATCGGCATTACTGGGAGCTGCCGGTGAAGGAGGGTAATGTGATCTTGCTGGTGCCGGCTGATCTTGAGCAGGTGCTGGATCTGGAGGGGTTGCGTGCCCGGGCCGAGGCGCTGGCGCCGCAGCTGGGTTATAGCCTGGATGGGTTGATCAAAGAGATTCGGCCAGCAACTTGAACGCCTGACGCGGCCATTTGTGGGAGCGGCCTTGTGTCGCGATAGGGCCGCAGAGCGGCCCCGGCAATCTATGCGGCGTGGCTTAAATCCTGGGGGCGCTTCGCACCCCTTTCGCGACGCAAGGCCGCTCCCACACAGATCGGGTGAGGCTTCAGGGAATTATCGATTCAGCTCGGATTGGTTGATGGCCCGATAATGGCCTTGCCCCCTGAAAATATTCCTCACGGTTGCCGCTATTTCAGGTATAGTACGCGCCGGTCTTTTAGCGGACCTCAAAATCAGGTGGTGCAAATCCTCCGAGTCCAGCTTCGGCTGCGCGTCCGCTAGGCGGACCTTCCCAAGTTTTCTTTTTCAATCGTTTTCGCAAATCCCCGCCGCCAAAGCTGCCTGGGTGACCTGACGGTCTTTCAAGGCATGTGCAGCTTTGGAGCATGGGTCTTTGCGGATGCACCTAGAGGCAGACCCATGACCCAGGAAACCGGCGGCTTCGCCGCTCTCGATCTTAATCCGAACATTGTTGCTGCTGTTGTGGCTACCGGCTACGAAGAGCCGTCCGCCATTCAGCAACAATCGATCCCGATCATCCTCGCCGGTCACGACATGATCGGCCAGGCGCAGACGGGCACCGGCAAGACCGCTGCCTTCGCCCTGCCGATCCTCAACAAGATCGATGTGAGCAAGCGCGAACCGCAAGCCCTGATCCTGGCGCCAACCCGTGAGTTGGCGCTGCAAGTAGCTACCGCTTTCGAAACCTACGCCAAGCAGATGCCGGGCGTGAACGTGGTTGCCGTATACGGTGGTGCCCCGATGGGCCCACAGCTGCGTGCAATCCGCAACGGCGCGCAAATCGTCGTCGCCACCCCGGGCCGCCTGTGCGACCACCTGCGTCGTGACGAAAAAGTCTTGTCCACCGTGCAGTACCTGGTACTGGACGAAGCCGACGAGATGCTGAAGCTGGGCTTCATGGATGACCTCGAAGTGATCTTCGACGCAATCCCGGCTACCCGTCAGACCGTACTGTTCTCCGCAACCCTGCCGTCGTCGATCCGTTCGATCGCCGAGCGCCACCTGCGCGAGCCCAAGCACGTCAAGATCCAGACCAAGACCCAGACCGTAACCGCGATCGAGCAAGCCCACCTGATGGTCCATGCCGACCAGAAGATCCCGGCTGTGCTGCGTCTGCTGGAAGTGGAAGAGTTCGACGCACTGATCGCCTTCGTGCGTACCAAGCAAGCCACCCTGGACCTGGCCGCCGCCCTGGAAGCCAAAGGCTACAAGGCTGCCGCGCTGAACGGCGACATCGCCCAGAACCAGCGTGAGCGCGTGATCGACTCGCTCAAGGATGGCCGCCTGGACATCGTCGTCGCCACCGACGTCGCTGCCCGTGGTCTGGACGTACCGCGCATCACCCACGTGTTCAACGTTGACATGCCGTACGACCCAGAGTCCTACGTGCACCGTATCGGCCGTACTGGCCGTGCCGGTCGCGAAGGCCGTGCGCTGCTGCTGGTCACCCCGCGTGAGCGCCGCATGCTGCAGGTGATCGAGCGTGTAACCGGACAGAAAGTTGCCGAAGCCCGCCTGCCGAATGCCCAGGCCGTGCTGGATGCCCGCATCAAGAAGCTGACCTCGAGCCTGGCGCCGCTGGTAGCCGAAGCAGAAGCCACCCACGGTGAACTGTTCGACCGCCTGACCACCGACCTGGGTTGCAGCGCACGTGCGCTGGCTTCGGCCTTGCTGCGCAAAGCCACCAATGGCCAGGCGCTGGACCTGGCTGCGGTAGAGCGTGAGCAGCCGCTGGTGCCGGGCGTTGGTGCCCCGCGTGGTGAGCGTGGTGAGCGTCCTGAGCGTGGCGAGCGCCCTGACCGCGGTGACCGCGAGCGCCGTGCGCCGCTGCCGCTGGCCGAAGGCCGTGTACGTTGCCGTACCGCCCTGGGTGCCCGCGACGGTATCGCTGCCAAGAACCTGCTGGGCGCGATCCTCAACGAGGGTGGCCTGGCGCGTGATGCCATCGGTCGCATCCAGGTTCGCGACAGCTTCAGCCTGGTCGAGCTGCCGGAAGACGGCCTCGAGAAGCTGCTGTCCAAGCTCAAGGACACCCGCGTAGCTGGCAAGCAGCTGAAGCTGCGTCGCTACCGCGAGGATTGATCCTGGCGCTATAAAAAAATCCCCGGCCCAGGTCGGGGATTTTTTTTGCCTGTACCGGCCCTTTCGCGAGCAAGCCCGCGAAGAGGCCCTTCAGTCGAACCGATATATATCCATCCCCAGCGCCCCTAGGGTAAACCCCTGATGCACCACGCCAAACCTGCTCCCAGCCCCCAGGGCAAAGAACAGCGGCAGCAAATGCTCATCACTGGGATGGTTACGCACAGCATGTGGCGCCTGCTTCCGGTAATCCAGCAATGCCGCTTGGTCATCTTCCTGCAGCCGCTCCACCACCCAATCCCTGAACGCCAGCGCCCATGGCTCGATCACATCCGGCCCTGCATGCCAGTCCAGTTCCCCCAGGTTATGGGTGATGCTGCCCGAACCCACCAGCAAGATGCCCTCGGCACGCAAGTTCGCCAGCGCCTGGCCCACCTTCACCTGCAGCGCAGGCCCCATGTGGCTGGGCAGGGAAACCTGCACCACCGGAATGCTTGCGTCCGGGTACATCAGCGACAGCGGTACCCAGGCGCCGTGGTCGAACGGCCGCTGGGCGTCCAGCCGGGCTGGCAGCCCGGCAGCCTTCAGCAACTCGCTGACCTGGCCTGCCAGGGAAGGCTCGCCCGGCGCCGGGTATTGCACCGCATACAATGCCGGTGGAAAGCCGTAGAAGTCGTGCCAGGTTTCTGGCTGTGCACTGCTGGTTACCAGCAGTTCACGGCTTTCCCAGTGCGCTGACACCACCACGATTGCCTTGGGGCGTGGCAGGCTGTTGGCCAGCCCGGCCAAGGCCGGCCCGCTGGCACCCGGGTGCAGGGCGAGCATGGGCGAACCATGGGAAATGAACAGGCTGGGCAGCATGGCAAGGTCCTGAAGGTTAAGATGCACTCATCTTCGGTCAGAAACTGATCGATATCCATCGCAAGTTTTACGCGTTTTCTATCGGTTTACTCGATAAACAAGGAGCAACCATGGAGCCAGCTTTCTGGCACAAGCGGTGGGTCGATAACCAGATCGGCTTTCATCAGGGGCAGGTCAATTCGTACCTGCAGGCGCACTGGCCGTCACTCGGCCTTGAGTCTGGTAGCCGAGTGCTGGTGCCGCTGTGCGGCAAAAGCCTGGATTTGATCTGGCTGGCCGGGCAGGGGTACCGAGTGTTGGGTGTGGAGCTGTCGCGGCGCGCGGTAGAGGATTTCTTCGGCGAGCACGGGCTTGAAGCCGAGGTGCAGCAGCGCGGGGACTTCGAAGTTTGGCGCAGTGGTGACGTGGAGCTGTGGTGTGGTGATTTCTTTGCGTTGCGTGCGCAGGATATAGGCGACTGCGTGGGGCTGTATGACCGGGCGGCGCTGATTGCGCTGCCGGCGCAAATGCGCGCGATGTACATGCAGGCGCTGACGGCTTTGCTGCCGGCCAATTGCCGGGGTTTGGTGGTGACCTTGGATTATGATCAGTCACTGCTGCCCGGGCCGCCGTTTTCAGTCGGGGACGCAGAGGTGCGGCAGGGGTTTGCAGGGTGGCAGCTGCATGAGCTGGAGGCGGTAGAGGTGATTCAGGAGAGCCCCAAGTTTGTGCAGGCCGGGGTTTCCAGTCTGTTGGAGCGGGTTTACCGGCTTGGCCGGTAATACGAAAAAGGGCGACCAAAGTCGCCCTTTCTGTATTACCCGATGGATCAACCGCGACGGCGCAGGGCCTCGATACGGTCTTCCAGGGGCGGGTGGCTCATCAGCAGCCCGGCCAGGCCGTGCTTGAGGCCACCGTTGATGCCAAAGGCCTTCATGGTGTCTGGCATGTGCACTGGCAGGCCTTGTTCCACGCGCAGGCGCTGCAGGGCGCCGATCATGGCCGAGGTGCCAGCCAGTTGCGCACCGGCTTCGTCGGCGCGGTACTCGCGGCGGCGCGAGAACCACATCACGATCATGCTGGCCAGGATGCCCAGGATCAGCTCGGCAACGATGGTCGCCACGTAGTAGGCAATGCCTTGGCCTTCTTCGTTCTTGAAGATGACCTTGTCGACGAAGTTGCCGATGATGCGTGCGAAGAACATCACGAAGGTGTTCACCACGCCCTGTACCAGCGCCAGGGTGACCATGTCGCCATTGGCCACGTGGCCGATTTCGTGGGCCAGCACCGCCCGCACTTCATCGGGCGAGAAACGCTCCAGCAGGCCCTGGGACACGGCTACCAATGCGTCGTTGCGGTTCCAGCCGGTGGCGAAGGCGTTGGCCTCGTACGCCGGGAAGATACCCACCTCGGGCATTTTGATACCCGCTTCACGGGAGAGCTCTTCGACCGTTTGCAACAGCCACTGCTCGTGGCGGGTGCGCGGCTGGCTGATGATCTGGGTGCCGGTGCTCATCTTTGCCATCCACTTGGAGATGAACAGCGAGACGAGGGAGCCGGCAAAGCCGAACACGGCGCAGAACACCAGCAGGCTGCTGAGGTTCAGGTCGACCCCGTTGGCGGCCATGAACCCGTTGAAACCGAACAGGCTCAGGGTAATGCTTGCAACCAGCACCACCGCAAGGTTGGTGGCCACAAACAACAGAATGCGCATCATGGTTGTTACGTTCTCCTGACGGATGAATTGTCGCTTACTGCGGGGTATATAAGGGGCCTGTCGCGCCGATTCAATCGGCCGACTATTTCAAACTGTGTACGGCGGAGTATGGCAGAGGATGACGCGGGAGCTGTGGGATAGAGCGTTGCAGGATGTAAGAAACACCCTGTGAGAGTGCGAGGGGCTGCTTTGCAGCCCATTCGCAGCACCAGGCTGCGCCTACAGGAGAACGCGTACACCTGTAGGCGCAGCCTGGTGCTGCGAAGAGGCCATCATTTACTGCGAATACGTCCGCAGGAAATTGCCGATCCGGCCAATCGCCGCTTCCAGGTCATCCACCCGCGGCAAGGTCACCACGCGGAAGTGGTCCGGCCACGGCCAGTTGAACGCCGTACCTTGTACGATCAGCAGCTTTTCCGACAGCAGCAGGTCCAGGGCGAACTTCTCGTCGTTGAGGATCGGGCACACCTTCGGGTCGATCCGCGGGAAGGCATACAGCGCACCCATCGGCTTCACGCAGCTTACACCCGGGATATCGTTTAGCAGCTCGTAGGTACGGTTGCGCTGCTCCAGCAGGCGGCCTGGCGGCAGCACCAGGTCGTTGATGCTCTGGTAGCCGCCCAGTGCGGTCTGGATGGCATGCTGGGCCGGCACGTTGGCGCACAGGCGCATGTTCGCCAGCATGTCGATGCCTTCGATGTAGCTGAGCGCGTGGTGCTTGGGCCCGGAGATGATCAGCCAGCCGGAACGGAAGCCCGCCACCCGGTAAGACTTGGACAGGCCGTTGAAAGTCAGGCACAGCAGGTCTGGTGCCAGCGAGGCGGTGCTGATGTGTACCGCTTCATCGTACAAAATCTTGTCGTAGATTTCGTCGGAGAACACCACCAGGTTGTGCTGGCGGGCCAGCTCCAGCATACCCAGCAGCAGCTCCCTGGAGTACACCGCGCCGGTCGGGTTGTTCGGGTTGATGATCACCAGGGCCTTGGTGTTCGGGGTGATCTTGGCCTTGATGTCTTCAAGGTCGGGGAACCAGTCGGCCTGCTCGTCGCACAGGTAGTGCACCGGCTTGCCCCCGGCCAGGCTTACGGCGGCCGTCCACAGCGGGTAGTCGGGGGCCGGGATCAGCACTTCGTCGCCGTTGTTCAGCAGCGCCTGCATCGACATGACAATCAGCTCGGAAACGCCGTTACCGAGGTAGATGTCCTCAATGGTGACGCCTTCGATTTCCTTCTGCTGGCAGTACTGCATCACGGCCTTGCGTGCGCTGAACAGGCCTTTGGAGTCGCTGTAGCCCTGCGCGGTGGGCAGGTTGCGGATCACATCCTGGAGGATTTCATCGGGCGCCTCGAAGCCAAACGGCGCTGGGTTGCCGATGTTCAGCTTGAGGATGCGGTGGCCTTCCTCTTCCAGGCGCTTGGCGTGCTTGAGCACTGGGCCGCGAATGTCATAGCAGACATTGGCGAGCTTGTTCGATTTGCTGAACTGCATGATGGGATCCCGATATGAGAAAACGCGCTACGCCCCGCCGAAAGGTTTGTAACGGCAGGAAGCGGGTGCCAGACTGAACGCCTGGCACACGAAGCCAACTAATATACGTGCCACCCGCGCCCCGGAAAAGACGGTGCGAGGTGAAATTCAGCCTGCCGAGGTTTCCATATGCAAAAGATCGAAAAAACCCTGGAGCAATGGCGGTCGATGCTCGACCCCGAGCAGTACCAGGTATGCCGCCTAAAAGGTACTGAGCGGCCGTTCAGCGGCAAGTACAACAGCGAGCGCCGAGACGGCATTTACCATTGCATCTGCTGCAACGCGAAACTGTTCGATGCGCAGACCAAGTTCGATTCCGGCTGCGGCTGGCCCAGCTTCTACGCGCCGATCGAAGACAGTGCGATGATCGAGATCCGTGACACCTCCCACGGCATGATCCGTACCGAAGTCACCTGTGCCCGCTGCGACGCGCACCTGGGCCACGTGTTCCCCGATGGCCCGCCACCGACTGGCCTGCGCTACTGTATCAACTCGGTGTGCATCGACTTGCGCCCGCGCGACTGACCGGAGCCCTGACATGGCTGGATCGATGCTGGACATCCCCTGCGTGACCCTGGGCGGCGAGCAAAAGAAGCTCGGCGACTTCCCGGGCAAGGCGTTGCTGGTGGTCAATACCGCCAGCCAGTGCGGCTTTACCCCGCAGTACAAGGGCCTGGAGCAACTGTGGCAGGCCTACCGCGAGCGCGGCCTGGTGGTGCTGGGCTTTCCCTGCAACCAGTTCGGCAAGCAGGAGCCGGGCGACGCGCGGGACATTGCGCAGTTCTGCGAACGCAACTTTGGCGTGAGCTTCCCGCTGTTTCGCAAGATCGAAGTCAACGGCCCAGGCACCCACCCGTTGTTCGTCGAGCTCAAGCAGCGCGCACCGGGCATTTTGGGCAGCCAGAAGATCAAGTGGAACTTCACCAAGTTCCTGGTCGACCCGGCCAGCGGCCAGGTGTCGCGTTATGCACCCACTACCAAGCCACAGGCCTTGGCAACAGACATCGAGCGCCTGCTTAGCCGCTGAGCGGAACCCAGTGGTCGATCAGCGCCAGTAGCTCTTCGCGGCGAAATGGCTTGGCCAGGTAGTCGTTCATGCCCGCGGTCCGGCAGCGCTCGCGCTCCTCGGGCATGGCGTTGGCGGTGAGGGCGACGATTGGCAGGTTGGGCCAGCGGCCGCTCTGGCGGATGCGTCGGCTGGCTTCGTAACCGTCCATCACTGGCATGTTGCAGTCCATCAGCACCAGGTCGAAGTCATCCCGTTCCAGCTGCTCCAGGGCCTCGGCGCCCTGCGTGGCCAGTTGCACCTGGCAGCCGAGCTTGGCCAGCATGCCCTTGGCCACTAACTGGTTCACGGGGTTGTCTTCCACCAGCAAGATCCGCGCGCGGCCTGCCTCCAGGCTGATGGCCGGGCTGGCCAGCGGGTGCTCGGGGTCGAAGCCTTGCAGGGTGCGGCGCAGGGTCTGGTACAGGGCGTTGCGCGCCAGTGGCCGGGCCAGTTGATGGAGTGGGGCGAGGGCGGCGGATTGCTCGCTTGACAGGAAGTTGCCGTAGGCGGTCACCAGCAAGATGGGGGTTTTCAGCGTTTGGCGCAGTTCGAACAGGCGCTCTACGTCGTCGGTGATCAGCAGGTCCATCGCGGTGGCGGCTAGCGTCGCGCTGCTGTCATGCCGCTGGTAGGTCAAACCCCAGGCGGGCAGCAGGCCCTGTAACAGTTCGTTGAGCCCGCTGCCTGCATCGCTCAGGGCGGCCACACGCCCATGCAGCGGCAACGGTGCGATGGCTTCAGTGTGCACGACCAGCGGCAGCTCGGCGCTGAAGCAGCTGCCAAAGCCCGCTTCGGAGCGAATGTGCAAATGGCCTTGCATGGCCTTGCACAGGTTGCGCGTCAGCGCCAGGCCCAGGCCGGTGCCGCCGTACTGGCGGGTGATGCCGGCGCCGGCCTGGGTAAACGGCTGGAAGATCCGTGCCTGGGCGTCTTCAGGGATGCCGATGCCGGTATCACGCACCTCTAGCCGGACACCGCCGACGATAGTCACCAGGCGCACATCGACGCGGCCGAAGCGGGTGAACTTCAGCGCGTTGGACAGCAGATTGCTGACGATCTGCCGCACCCGCGTGGGGTCGCCGAGCACACTGCTGGGGAAGTCACGGGCAATCAGGCAGGTCAGTTCCACGCTCTGTGCGGTGTTCTGAGACAGCAGGTTGGCGGTGTCCTCCACCATCGAACCCATGTCGAACGGAATGCGTTCCAGCTCCAGCTGGCCGGCATCGAACTTGGACAGGTCGAGGATATCGTTCAGCAACTCCACCAGTACTTTGCCCGAGTCGTGGGCAATCGCCAGTTGCTGGCGCTGCTCGCTGGGTAGCGGGCTGTCCAGGGCCAGGGCGATCATGCCGAGCATGCCGTTTAGCGGGGTGCGGATTTCGTGGCTCATGTTGGCCAGGAACGCCGCACGCGCCTGGGCCATGTCCAGCGCGCGGCGGCGCGCTTCTTCCAGCTCCTGGTTGGACAGGCTCAGGCTGTTGTTGCTGGCCTTCAACTCGTTGGTGCGTGCCGAGACGATGTCTTCCAGTTCGTTCAGGTACTGGGTAAGGCGGTTTTCGGCGGTGCGCCGCTGCTCGATCTCGGTGGCCATGCTGACGAACTGCTGGTTGGCGACTTTCACCAGCACGCCAATTTCGTCGTGCTCGTGGCCGTGCGGGCAGTCCAGGCGGGTTTGCCGGGGTTTGCGCGGGTCGCTGCCGCTGAGCGCGCCGATCACCGTGACCAGTGGCTTGGTCAGCATCATGTAGAATAGCGCCAGCAGAATGCCGGTCAGCACCAGGCTACGGGCAAAACCGTTGAGCAGGGTGATGCCGGCGCGTTCGAGAAAGCGGCTGCCGAAGGCAAAGGTGTCGACGTCCAGGTACAGGGTGCCCAGGTTTTCCTCTGGCATGTGGGTCAGGTACAAGCGTTCCTTGAACTGGCGCTGCTCGCCGAACAGGAAGTCGCTCAGCGGCCGGTAGCGGTGTTGCAGCCTGGGCCGCTCGACGTCGGCCAGCACGGTGTCGTTGTTGTCGATCAGCCGCGCACGGATGATGGCCGGCGACTGCAACAAGCCGCGGGTCAGCTCCAGCGCCAGCTCCGAGTCGATGTTGTAGGCGATGCGCGAGGCCGGGTTGTGGCTGATTTGCAGCAACGCATTCACTTCACGGTTGATGGACGCATCTTCGCTGGCATAATCGATGCCGATCTGGATGAGACTGAGCAATGTTCCCAGGATGAAGCCGACCAGGACTGTCAACCGGGCTTGCTTGTATGACAGGCGATTGGTGAACTTGATATCCATGAGTCCCGAGCCGGTTTCCCGTTCCTTGCGCTGCGCAAGCATAGCCGATCAACCCCGGCTACTGGTGGGTCTGTCACACATTCAGCCTTGATTGCTCAACTGGCTGTACCGGCCTCTCGCGGCTAAAGCCGCTCCCACAGGTACTGCGCCGTCCTCTGGCCTGGTGCGGTCCCTGTGGGAGCGGCTTTAGCCGCGAAGAGGCCAGCACAGCAGCCTCGAATCTGAATTGTTAGGAGTCGTCATGGACGCTCGCTTGATTGCTTTTCTGGACCGCGCCGAATCGGTACTGGCGCGCCTTGAGCCCCTGTTACCGGCACAGCGCCCGAACATCGACTGGGGCACCACCCTGGCCGCGCGCTGGCAGCGCGATGGCCGTAGCGGTTATCTGCTGCCATTGGAAGTCAGCCTGGACATCCGCCTGACCGACCTGATCGGCGTCGACCAGCAGCGCGACCAGCTGGGCCGCAACACCCACCAGTTCATCAACGGCCTGCCGGCCAACCACGCGCTGCTGTGGGGCTCGCGCGGTACTGGCAAGTCGTCGCTGGTGCGCGCCTTGCTGGCCGAGCATGCCAGCGCCGGCCTGCGCCTGATCGAAATTGAACGCGACCACCTGGCCGACCTGCCACGGGTGGTCGAGCAGCTGCAGAAGCTGCCACAACGCTTCATCCTGTTCTGTGACGACTTGTCGTTCGAGGCCGGGGAGGGCGACTACCGGGTACTCAAAAGCGTGCTCGACGGCTCGCTGGAGCAGGCGCCGGACAACGTGCTGCTGTACGCCACCTCCAACCGCCGCCACCTGGTGCCCGAAAAAGAAAGCGACAACGAAAACTGGAAGCGCGTAGATGGCGAACTGCACCCCAGCGAAGCGGTGGAGGACAAGATTGCCCTGTCTGACCGCTTTGGCCTGTGGCTGTCGTTCTACCCGTTTACCCAGGACCACTTCCTGAATGTTGTCGAGCACTGGATTGGCCAGTTGGCACGGCCTGCCGGGCTTGCCTGGCAGCGCTCTGAAGCACTCGACATCCTCGCCGTGCGCTGGGCCACCGGCCGCGGTAACCGTAATGGCCGTTGTGCCTATCAGTTCGCCCGCTATTGGGTCGGGCTGCAATTGCTGGAGCAAAGTAAATGATCGACCTTAATGCCAGTGGCGCCGGCCTCGACGGCTACCACCTGCTGGCGGCGCAAGTGCAGGCGCTGTTTGCCGACGAGCGTGACTTCATCGCCAATGCCGCACAGTTTTCGGCGTTTCTGTACAACCAGGTGGACGACCTGAACTGGGCGGGGTTCTACCTCAACCGCAACGAACAGCTGGTGCTGGGCCCGTTCCAGGGCCAGGTGGCGTGCGTGCGCATTCCGTTCGGCAAGGGCGTGTGCGGTGCAGCGGCGGCAACGCGCCAGACCCAGCGGGTAGAGGACGTGCATGCGTTTCCGGGCCACATTGCCTGTGACAGCGCGTCCAACAGCGAGCTGGTAATCCCGTTGGTTAAGGCGGGGCGGTTGATTGGTGTGCTGGACCTGGATAGCCCGAAGGTTGGGCGGTTCAGCGAGGCAGACCAGGCGGGGCTGGAACGCTTGGCGGCGATCTTCCTGGAGCTGACAGACTGCTGACCAACAGGTTCGCTGTACTGGCCGCTCTCACAGGGCCAGCACAGGCTAACGAATCAGTCGTAGATCACTTTCTTCTTCCAGGTCTCTTCTGCATCGGTCTTGAGCCCGTCGGTCAGTTCGTTGTGCTCGTCCTCCGCAGGTGCCATGCGGTCCAGCACCTGGGCATTGGCCCGCGCCAGCAGCTTTTCCAGATACGTCAGTTGCTCTTCATACACCTTCGGCTCCGGCTGCTTGCGCAGGTACTGCACGCCGCGCTCGAATGCCAGGCGTGCCTGGCCGGGCTGGTTCTTCTGCAGGGCTTGCTGGCCGAGGTTGTTGAAGAACTCGATATGCAGCAGGACCAGGATGTGGCGGATTTCCTTGACCCAGTGCTTGGCTTCAGGCGTGGTCAGGAAGCCTTCCTGGGCCGCACGAGTCACCTGGTTGTGCATGGCCTCCAGCAAGAAGCGCACGTCCTTGGCCTTGATCTCGGTATGGATCGGGTTGGGCGGGTTGTTCACCGGGATCTTTTCGCCCAGGGCAATCAGCACGTCCAGCTCGGCAATGCGCGCCTTGAGTTCGGCATTATGCTTGTCCACCGCCAGCTGGCGCTGGGTAAGGTTCAGCTCCAGGCGGGTGAGCAACAGTTTAAGGGCCGGGGTCATGAACTGGCCCGGGAAGGTCTCGGTGATTTCGCCACAGCGGCGCAGGCGGTCGGCCAGCTCGATCTTGGTCCGGGCGCGTTCGAGTTTGCCGTTTTCGACCACATTGTTGAGGTAGCCGATCACGATCAGCAACGCGATGCCCGCCACGATGAGCAGGGTGATCAGAAGTGGTGTCACCGTTAATGCCTCATTGAAGAAGAATTACAGCTTTGAGTGTAGTGAGTTTGCCAAGGGGCGAACAGCGGCTGTATGCCAGTGCTGGTCCTTTCGCGGCTAAAGCCGCGAAGAGGCCAGTGCAGGATGACTGCTCTCTCTATCGACAACCCGCCCCGCATTTACACCCCAACCCACCCGGAAGTCTTTGATTTAAATAAATTTCTACAAAGGGGTTGACGCCTTCCCGATCCATCCATAGAATGCGCGCCACTTGCAGCGTAAAGCACACAGCGAAACGCGGCAGGGAGTGAAAGCAAGCAGTAATGCTTGTAGCGTGTCCCCTTCGTCTAGTGGCCTAGGACACCGCCCTTTCACGGCGGTAACAGGGGTTCGAGTCCCCTAGGGGACGCCAATGCGGGAATAGCTCAGTTGGTAGAGCACGACCTTGCCAAGGTCGGGGTCGCGAGTTCGAGTCTCGTTTCCCGCTCCAGTTTCTCCGGCACTGCTTAACGGCGGGGCAGGAAAAGAAAATCCAGTCTGAACCGTGAGGTTCATGTGCTGGTGCACTGAAAAGTGTTGTGTGTCCCCTTCGTCTAGTGGCCTAGGACACCGCCCTTTCACGGCGGTAACAGGGGTTCGAGTCCCCTAGGGGACGCCATTTGCGGGAATAGCTCAGTTGGTAGAGCACGACCTTGCCAAGGTCGGGGTCGCGAGTTCGAGTCTCGTTTCCCGCTCCAGTTTAAATACTGTGGCGTCTATGCGGTGCAGTGGTGGTGAAGGTCGTCAAGGCGCTTCACGCCAAAAGCGGTAAAAGTTTTACAATGCGGGAATAGCTCAGTTGGTAGAGCACGACCTTGCCAAGGTCGGGGTCGCGAGTTCGAGTCTCGTTTCCCGCTCCAAATATCGATCTACAGAGTTCCATGGAAGTCTGTAAGTTCTTGAAAATAGACGCTTCGGCGTCTTTTTTCGTTCCAGCGCAATCTGCCAGAATCCACCAGCAGCCACGAAATTTAAGTACATTTTTAAGTACAGCGATTCCGGGTGGTTGGGGTAGCGGATTGATGGCTGATCTGGGCCTTGGGCATCGATATCAGTCCGCCGTGCAGCTCGTTTTCTGCCAGGTGTCCAGTCAGCGCGACGATTTCCCCACGGGCTGGCTAAGGTCGAAACAGACAGGCTACGCGAAAGAAGCGCTCGTCCTTGGTCTCGGTCCACAGCTCGCGCAGGATGGTCAGGCATCGCGCATGCGACTGATATATGACTGCTGCACGGGATAGCCGTCGAGGCTGAGTCGACGCGCCAGTTCCGCTTCCGCGCAGCTCGACAATCCGGTGCAGCTCGCTCCCGAATGCTGGATTGAACATCGCCAAAGGGGAGGGCGACAACCAGTTCGGGCTGCAACAGCGGTTCGCTGGGCAGGCCATAGGCTCTCCAGGGTTACAGTCGAAGCCGGCATCGAAAAGGTTGCGCTGCAGGCCTTTAAGTTGTTTAGCGAGCGGCACTCCGAACAGCTGGGGATTGATGCCGGGTTCTTCCTCGCCAATAGCGCTGCCAGGCGCTTGGGGAGGATGCCATCCGGCAATGCCATACATCCTCGAGCGATCACGCCTTGCTCGTAGGTCAGCAGCGGCGGCAACAGACATACTGCTGGGATGTCTGTTGTTCACCTACTCCATCTGGCCTAGTTCACTCAGCGATGAACGCTGCCGTGTGATGCGCTGGCGATCAAGCGGGCGCCGCAGGCGGTTTTCATACCGTCAAGAGCGACGGGTATTCCATTGACGCGGTAGGTGCCGCTGCCCTCCACAATTGGGAATTCTCCTTTACATAACGGACAAAAAACCATGTTTCCTTTACCTGCTATCGGTTTGCCGTTGAGGTTCGTGTGGGGGATGGAGGAAGAAACCTTGCCCCCATGGTCCGTGCTGTCACCAAGTCGTACGATGTTCATTGAGTGGTGTCACTCCTTTGGCTACTTATCAGTTGCATGTCAGCGAGGGACAGCATAAACCCTAACAAGCTCCTCATTGCAAGCTTCGTCGTAAAATCTGCTTTCGTAAAAGTTCAATGCCGATTCAATTTTGCATGATCTAAATAACTTCTTGATCGATTTTAATTCTTGTGAGCTGTTTATATGTTGGTGAGACTTAAGGCGGTTTAAGAATTCCATTTTTGTCTCTGTTGAATGTATAAAAAAGTTTGGAATGGGTGGCTCTTGAGGATTTGAAAAATCAAAATCCGTATAGCTCAGTGCTATAAATCGGTTGTTCAGATTTATATCCTTGTTGCGAGCAAAAAGCATTGCCCAGCTTAGAACGAAGAAAGAAGTGCTTGCTAGGAACTCTGCGATATCTTCACAGCCAGTGCTGGTTATTATGGATGGAATTTTCCTATATCGAGATACTAGAGGGATTTCTTCAAGGGTTTCGTAGTTGTCAAAAAACGTATTGACATCAACCCAAGGCTCATTCTTGAACAGCTCGTTCATGATGTTCGCCAAGCTCATCATTTGTTGATTCTCCAACCATGGTCATTTAGCCATTGTATCGTCTTTCTTGAGAATGTGACTTCACCTTTGGCCTTGTCATGAATCGATCCATCCTGATTGTAACCGGATCCGCATGGGCAATGAGCGTGCCACTGACTTGCAGGTACATCCTGTTCAGGGGCGTCAATTCTTGTAATTTCAGCAGGTGCTTGCTCCCTCATTACCTTTCGTTGTGCTTGCTTAGGTGTGCCGCTTGGTTTCGATTTGGCTAAGCCTAATGGGTCGATCCACTCAACTGGATTAGGGGCGTACGTATAGTGGTTGAGTCCGCCGTCCATTCCAATAGGATCTTTTCCGATAAATCTTCCCGTAGAAGGTTCATAGTATCGATACCTGTTGTAATGGAGTTTTGTCTCTATGTCGTAATACTGCCCCTGAAAGCGTAGCGGACTTCGCATTTCTGTGCCCGTTCTCTTACTCCGATTTTCCTCCGCTAGCCCCCATGCCCTGTAAATGCCGGTCCAAGTGATTAGTCCGCCTTCATCTGTCACCTCCATAGGGGTGCCAAGCTGATCGCACTGATACCAAGCGAACGTATCTGCCGGCGTTGGAGTTGGCTTGTGCTGCCACACCGGATCCCGCTCAATGTCGTAGTGATCGCCATAGATGGGTTGCGGCAACAAATCGAGCGTGGAGTTGATCACCGCTTGGGCCACGGGAACGAACGTCCCAGGCTCAAACACATAATGAGTAGTGCTGCCACCCCGTTCTTCACGGTCACGACATTCAGTAGCAAGCGTATCACCATCCCAGGTGAACCAAGTGAACCCGCATCCCAGTTCTTCATCCCGCTCCCGTCGAGCGTTTTCGTTCCATACTGGACCTGCCTGAGGACGATCCCGGTACTTGGAGCGAGAATTCTTGTAGAGACGTCGGCCCAAAGCGTCATAGGCGAAATCAACAATCAGCCGATCATCTTCGTACCTACGTAGCCGGTTGTAGAGGTCCCACGTGAAGTGACCTGTTTTGCCATTCTCGATGCGCTCCAGCAGGTTGCCGCGTTCATCGTAGCGGTACTGTGTACCGCAGTAGCTGCGCAGCACGTTGTCGCTGATCCTGCGCGGTGAATGTGGATTTGGGCCAGGCGGTGCCTGTGGGTCGAGCAGGTTGCTCGCTGGGTCAAAGGCAAAGAGCTCCTTGTCATAATTCAGGCTGGCTTCGAGCAACCGGCCTACGGGATCGTAGCGGTATCGGAGGTCCCCTCGATTCAGGTCATTGATATGGGTGAGCTGACCGGCCTCGTCGTACCGATAGCTGCGCACCGCGATGCGCTTGGTGGCGCCACGGTGTGCCAAGGTCTGTTCGAGCAATTGGCCGTTTGGAGTCCAGGTCTGGCGTTGGACTAAGCCGTTGCCTTGCTCGCGACCAATTTCGCGGTGTAGATCATCGCGTTGGTAGTTGAGCAGTTCGCGGTCGTCAAACTTCAGGCCCAGTAGATGGCCGCTGCCATAAGTCAGCCAGCTGACCCTGTGGCCGTCAGGCCGGGTGGTGGCAATGCGCAGATTGAGCGCGTCGTATTCGTGGGTGAATACCGCGACCTTCGGCTGCTGCATGTACTTGAAGTGCTGGTGTTCACGGGTGTTGTTGCCCGCCAGATCGTAGAAGTACTGGTGTTTTGAATGGCAATGGTTTTGTGGCTAAACCATCGGGATCGACCCAGCTGGTGGGGCTAGTTACATAGCTATAGAAGTTTATTCCTCCAGCCGCGCCGATCGGATCCGTCCCGATAAACCGTCCGACTTGCAGGTCATAGTACCGGCATCTGTTGTAGTGCAGCCGAGTCTCAATATCAAAGTACTGGCCCTGAAAGCGCAATGGATTTCCCATTTCTACCCGTAGTGCAATCTCGCTCCTGCTTTCCTGCGCGAGCACCCATACCTTGTAGGTGCCGCTCCAGGAAGTTTGCCCACGTTCATCCGTCACCTTCATTGGCGTTCCGAGCTGGTCGCACTGATACCAGGCAAAGGTATTAAATGGCCCTGGGGCCGGCCTGTGCAACCAAACAGGATGCCGATCAATGTTCTCCGCGAGCAGAAGAAATCTGTTCCAAGATCGAGGGCTTGGCGAATTGAATGAGATATTCGCCAGGCCCTCGATCTGATTGTAAGTTCCTCAGTGTTTTTAGAAATATATGCACTAGGCGATTTCGCGCTCAGCTAGATATTTATGCTCAGTCAACTTGGCTGAGTAATAAATCGCCATGATCGTTCTCTGTAATCATCCATTTTAAATTTTTATCAACTATGTAGTATTCAAAGAATCTGCAGTTTTCTAGTACTAATGATATTTTTTCTAATGGGGCACTAAATATCAATTTGTCTTCGTTGTCTTCGTCGGCAATAAACCAGATTTCCCCGGAGTGGTCTGGTGCCAGTTCGCATAGGTGCAGGTGTCCAGTATTTTCATAAAATACCTGGATTGTTGGCGCAGCAGCTAGTGATAACCACCATGCACGAGGATTCCCTATTACGAATGTTGATTGGATTTTCAATATGATTTCTGGTTTTTCTGATGGTTCGTCGGACGAAATTCCTTGCTCTTTAAGTGCGCTGCGTAACTCTTCGGCTAGTGAAATATTTATATTTGTCACTGGGGTTCTCACTTTTGATCAGATCGGTGCGGATGCTGAGGGCCGGAATATGTTATATTGCCTCTATCCCCGCATCCGCATTTATTTCTTTTTCCTGCAGTTTGCCAGCCGATGTGGGGCTTATCATGGCCGCTTTTAGCGTCCATGTCGGCGTGAGGGGCATCATAAGCAACTTTGCCTCCTCCAGGTCCTTTAAACTCTACTATGGTTCCTGTCTCGGGGTCGTTTTTGGTGAACGATATTTTATCCGGGTCATCCATGCCCGCATTCTTGAATGCCATCCTCCTGGCTGTGTCGAAGTCTGCAGCATGATCCAGTTTGGCAAGGCCTAACGGGTCAGTCCACTGAGTTGGATTTGGCGTGTAAGCATAGGCGTTTAAACCTCCTGCGAATCCGATTGGATCTTTTCCAATGAACCGTCCAGTTGAAGGATCATAATAGCGATGTCTGTTGTAGTGGAGATTAGTCTCGGTATCAAAGAATTGCCCCTGAAAGCGTAGCGGATTCAGGATCTCCGCCCGCTGTGCTTGCTCCCTCCGCTTTTCCTTTGCCAGGCCCCAAGCCTTGTAGCTTGCGGTCCATGCGATTTGCCCATTTTCTGCAGTCAATTCTATTGGCGTGCCGAGCTGATCGCATTGATACCAGGCAAAGGTATTAATTGGCCCTAGAGTCGGCCGGTGCAGCCATACAGGATCTCGATCGATGTTGTAGTGATCGCCATAGGTGGGTTGCGGTATCAGCTCGAGCGTTGAGTTGATCACCGCCTGCGCCACGGGAACGAACGTGCCAGGCTCAAACACGTAGTGGGTCGTACTACCGCCGCGTTCCTCCCGGTCATGGCACTCCGTCGCGAGCGTGTCACCCTCCCAGGTGAACCAGGTGAACCCACAGCCCAGTTCTTCATCCCGCTGCCATCGAGCGTTCTCGTTCCATACTGGACCTGCCTGAGGACGATCCCGGTACTTGGAGCGAGAATTCTTGTAGAGACGTCGGCCCAAAGCGTCATAGGCGAAATCAACAATCAGCCGATCATCTTCGTACCTACGCAGCCGGTTGTAGAGGTCCCACGTGAAGTGACCTGTTTTGCCATTCTCGATGCGCTCCAGCAGGTTGCCGCGTTCATCGTAGCGGTACTGTGTACCGCAGTAGCTGCGCAGCACGTTGTCGCTGATCCTGCGCGGTGAATGTGGATTTGGGCCAGGCGGTGCCTGTGGGTCGAGCAGGTTGCTCGCTGGGTCAAAGGCAAAGAGCTCCTTGTCATAATTCAGGCTGGCTTCGAGCAACCGGCCTACGGGATCGTAGCGGTATCGGAGGTCCCCTCGATTCAGGTCATTGATATGGGTGAGCTGACCGGCCTCGTCGTACCGATAGCTGCGCACCGCGATGCGCTTGGTGGCGCCACGGTGTTAT
>NZ_FYDS01000016.1:64912-109328 GCF_900187545.1 Pseudomonas sp. Irchel 3F3
GCAACCGGCCTACGGGATCGTAGCGGTATCGGAGGTCCCCTCGATTCAGGTCATTGATATGGGTGAGCTGACCGGCCTCGTCGTACCGATAGCTGCGCACCGCGATGCGCTTGGTGGCGCCACGGTGTTATAGGTGTACTGAGTTTTGTTCTCCAGTGGATCGAGGGTTTCAATGACATTGCCGCGTTGGTCGTAGTCGTACTTCCATAGCCCACCCTCGGCATCGCGCGTCTTGAACCGTTGATTACCTTGCCGGTGCCGTCACTGGCGTCGCTGCCTGTGACCTTATAGCTTTCGCCGGTGTGCAGGTGCAGCAGGTTGCTGGCGGGGTCGTACTGGGTGAGGTTGAGTGTCCAGCCCATGCCGAAGCCCGAGTCCTGGGTGTTCATCGGGTTGAAGCCGATGTGCAGGGGCAACGACGGGCCGCTGAGATTGTTGGCGGCGAGCTCCGGCAACTCGATGCCCAGCGTGTATTGGCCGGTGCGGGGGTCGACGCTGTTATTGACGAAACTCAGGAAGTTGAAGGCGTTGGACGCTGTGTTTGAGGTGATGGTCATGACAATTCAGCTCCAGGTTCAAAGTGCAGTTGCACAGCGGTAGCGGGTAGGGCCATCAAAACCGCCATCGTGATAGCGCCCTACCAGGAAGCTATCGTCTGGGCAGGTAAAATCGCTCTCATTCTCATTTTGTGGTGCAGACCATCCGTCGAACCATCGAATGTTCAGCTTTTCGTCGCCGTTTGTAAGTGCGGCGCAGGCGTAATTGGTGGGTCCAAAATAAAAAGTCTCTTGTTTGCGGCCAACCATGACCTTCCCAGGCGGGCACATAAAGTAAACGTCATCATTTTCAAGGATATCATCGGACCAAGATGGATCTCTTACCATGAGAGAGGCTGAATCTTGCTGGAATCCCGCGCAGGTATAAATTTGCTTTAGGTTGCCATCTACTACCTTGCGCCCCGTCATCACCTCGTTCAGCCCGCATTTGAATTCATCTAGGGTGCCTACGTTTTCATATACCTTCACTCTATATTGATTCGTGGGGCGTAGAGGGGTGCGTGACGATGTAATTAAACGGATGCAAGCAGTGCTGTCCCTGGCGTCGCTGTCTTGCGTTTTTCTTTTTTTAACCATCATCAAACCCGGGGCGATGATCGTATTGTCTTCGTAGGAAACCAAGTCTTCGAATTCGAAGGCGGGGGTGGACGTCACGCGCCTCGTGGTGCGAAGTTCCATCGAAAACTTGCCATCCTCTGTGTTGCAACCAATGCCATCGGTAATCAGGATGTTCACGGAAGATGGGAGGTTATCGAACTGTATGGTGCGTCGCTTTATATCTTTGCACCAGGTGTTGGGAGAGTTGAATTCATAGTTTACCTGTTCGCCTGAGCCTTCGCCGGGAACAGTCAGTGAACATTGCGCATTGTCTTTGTCCCGGATAAGGATTGTGCCGTTTTGTGTGGCTGCCTGCACCGCTTGATGCAGGCTGGCCAGCAGTAGGGGTAAAGCAATGATGCTGAGTCTGAGTGCGATTGACATGATGAAACCTCGGATGTTTGGTCAGAACAGTTTGCTGCAGTAGTACTCGGTCTCCATTTCCTTGTCACTGGAAAGCGCCATGCCCGAAAGTACTTCATTTGCAGCGCATTGCATGCCGTGGTCAGGCTCTTTGAATTTCCGGGTGCTGGTATGAGAGGGGGTCAATGGTTGGCCCCAGATGTCTCTGACTTCAGCGCAATGTATCCAGTAGTTTGAGGCGTCAAGTATGTCTCGGCCACGCCCGGTCATGATCTTCGGACTCTGGCAGTTGGCGAGAGCGCCTGTTGCAATAATTTTGATTTCATTGTAGGTATTGAGCACCTCCCCGCTTTGAGTAACACTTCCGCATACGTACCCAACTTCGTCTTCCAAGCGAACACGCCCCACCATTACATTGCCGGGTTTACACTTGAAGTCATGGTGAAACTCCACTAGCGGAGGGGGCGAAATTTCATTAGGATCGATGATTGCAAGTTCTGCAACGGCAGAGTTGCACAGCAGTAGCAGCAACGCTGCGGCCGCAGGTGCGGGCCATTTACTGTTCATGAGCGGGTCCTCATTGGCTAGAAAAAAAGAGTGCACGTCGAGTCTAGCCAGTTCCAGCGCGTGGAACACCTGGCAAAAATACTAGGTAGGTGGAGTGAGCGGCCTCGAGGTAACACAACAAGACTGCCGATGCCGACTTATTGTTTTTTTGCTAGTATCCAGTGCGTATGCTAAGCGAAAAGGGGGCGCTGAATTTATCATGAAATTCAATTTTCTGATCTGCCGGGGCGGTTGAAGTCCCTCACCCAGACGTTCCATGTTGGGGGTGATGGTCTTGATAGTTTAGTTCAATATTTACTGTGCAGTTGCACATCGGTAGCGGGTAGGGCCTTCTTCATCGCCATCGTGATAGCGCCCTACCAGAAAGCTATCGGTGGGGCAGGCAAAACCGCTCTCATGCTCTCCTTGTGGTGCGGACCACCCGTCAGACCATATAATTTCCAGATCTTTACTCCCGTTTTTCAGTGAGGCACAGGCATAAGTGGTGGAACCATTCTCGTCATTCCAGTGATCGCGGCCAACCATGACCTTTCCTGGAGGGCACATATAGTAAGTGCCACTGCTTTCGATGATTTTGTTGGACCAGGAGAGAGGCCCTATCAAGAGATCAGTTGAAGCCTGCTTGAAGGTCGCGCATATGTAGGCGGTCCGGCCATCCGTTTCGTCGCCCCGATGTAAGCGCGCCGTGATCACCTCGTGTAAGCCGCATGTGAATCGCTCCCTTGGATCCACGAAGTATGCGGCTTCTTTAACCTGCGTTGCGGGTATAGGATCAGGGCGCTTGGTGGCTGGCGAGGTCGTTATACGGATACAAGCAGTGCTGTCCCGGGCGTCGCTGTCTTGCGTGAAGTCTTTTTCAATCACTAGCACACCGGGTGCGATGTGGTTTTCGAATGAAACCAAGTCTTCGAATTCGAAGGCGGGCATGGATGTTACGCGGCGGGTAGTGCGAAGTTTTAGTCGGAACTTGGCATCTTCCAAGTCGCAACCAAGGCCATCGGTAATCAGGATTGTCGCGGCGCTGGGGAGGCCATCAAATTGTATTGTGCGTGGTTTTATATTTTTGCAGCTCGAGTCCGGAAGATTGAATTCATATTGTGTGAGCTTGCCTGAGCCTTCGAGCGGTTTGATGCCGACGCCAAGTCGTACAGCATCAACCTGACGTTCCATGATGGTTTGCAGCGCAAAGCGCGTGAAGTCAATGCTCGCAGTGAAACCCAGCGCTTTGTCTACGATGTATTCGATCGTCTGATGGATGAAACCCTCGCTGATGACAGCGTGGTGCACCGCGACTACGCCGAGCATAGCCGAGAGGATCTGCCTGTCCAGATCAGTGTCAACGGCATGGTGTTGGGCGAGCAGCGTTTCGATGGCCTGGACCGCATGGTCAAATCGATCACGGGTGGGCGGGTGCGCGAATTCGGTTTCAAGCCGGGCGAGATGAAACCCAGCACGGTCTTGACCCCAAGCAATCAACTGATCGAGTACCGCTATCAGCCTGAGCTCAGTGACGAACCGCAGTTGCGGCAGATCGTCGAGAAGGGGATCAAGGCCGACTACGAGTTCGACAACAAGAACGCGCGTCTGAAGCGCTGCGAGGAACTGGGGCTGGTACTGTCGCGTGAGTATTTCAGCCACGGGGAGGTCAAGAGCGAGACCAGGGAGTATGAGGGTGAAACCCATGTCATGCACTACCAGACCAGTTTGCTGGGGCGCCAGCTGGCTTACACCGACGTAGTCGGCGGGCAGCAGTCCTATGCCTACGACCGCTACGGCAGGCTGGACAAAACGACATTGGGCACGATGACGGCGAACTTCGAATACGATGGCCTTGGGCGGCTGTTCAAGACCCGGACCACGGAAGGTAGCCAATACCTTGAAACACGACTGGCATTTGACGAATTCGACAGAGAAGTGAAGCGTGAATTCGACACGGGCGCTACGCTGCAATCGCTGACCCAAGGTTACGATGCGGAAGATGCGATCGTGTGGAAGACACTGGGTGAAGGTGAAATCCTTGAAGTGTTACGCCATGAAACCTACGTATACGACATTCGTGGCCGGTTGCGCATCTATAATTGCGAGGGCCGCCTTTCTCCCGAGGACCCGTATGGCAATATCATACGGGAGCAGGTGTTCCGGTTTGATGAACTGGACAACATTACCCGGGTCAGTACGACCTATCCCGAAGGTAATAACCTGGCCAGGTACTACTTCGAGGAAGACGACCCGGCGCAACTGAGCCGCATCGAAAACAGCCATGCAGATTACCCGACCAATATCAAGCTGGAATATGACTGCGATGGCAATCTTACCTGCGACGATGCCGGGCGCAAGTTGACGTACGATGGGCTCGGGCGGCTGATCAGTGTGGAAGCCCCCCAATTGTTCGGCGAGGCGTTCGACCAACAGGGCAACCGTGTCTGGGACCAGGGTAATCGGCGATTCACGGCTGACGAGCAAGGCAATGTGATCAGGGTGGATGTGCCATCTGTAACACGCCCAATCAGTGGCGTTAGGCGCAGACAAGGGGCTGGAGGGAAGCTGTTGTCAGCCTGGCGTGAGGAAAGCGGCAGGCTCTTGTGGTGTGACACCGTACAGCGCGCTGAAACTGCAGAGTATGGGTATGATGCGTTGGACAGATTGACCAGTCAGGCATATTAATCAGACCCTTTCAAATAGTTAGAAGCCCGCCGTAACAGGCGGGTTTTTTTATGGTGCCTCGCGCAAGTTCGAGGGAGCCAGTAACCGGCAGTCCATGAATAAAATTTCTTAGGGTATGGCGCATTGTCAACTGATAAAAGTGCCAGTTGCGTGAGGGCAGTGCAGATACGAGTATGGACGAAAAGGGAGGTGGATTGTTCTGCGCCTCAATACAGCGTAAACCTTGTGCGAGGTTACACATGAACAGTGCCAAGAATTCAGGTTTCGTGCGCCACATGCGCAACGCCGGTGCACAACCCCTGGCAACGTTGGACGCCATGACGATCAAGGACGAACTGCTGGCGGTTCCAAAGGATAATACTGTGCTTGTGAAGTACCTCAGGGAGGAAGCATCGCGACTGATTATCACGATTGAAAATCCTTGGCAGATGCCGGGCCATCCTACTTTTCACGATACGCTGACGATTTTGCATGTGCAAACCGGTACAGAAATCACGACCGCAGAGTTTTTTCGGGGAGACGAAGGAAAATTCCCCTTTGATTGCGAAGTGCCAAAGGAATTGATTGCTAAGTGGGGGGAGGGTATAAATACCTTCACTTATGAAGTTGCGCATTACCATGGGGAGCATAGTGACTCGCTAGACCTTGAACTTATTTTCGACCGTGTGCCACCCTACAATCAGACTGCACCTACAAAAATCCCGGCTATCCCTGCAGTCACGGATGCCAACAAAGGCGGCGTCAAACTCGAACTGCCCGAATATGTTGACTACCAGCCTGGTGACCGGGTTGCCTACTGGTGGGAAGCATCGATTCCTGAAGACCCGTGGGGTGTTGACCCGGTCGGTATCGTGGAAGTTGGTGCACTACCGGCACAACTGCCTGTTTCAGCCGACGTGATCGAGAGGGTGGGGGATGGCGGTGTAATGGCTGTCTACGTCTTGCTGGACAAGGCAGGCAACAACAGCCACCTGTCAGATATCACCCACATCGGCGTCGCCCTAGGGGCGCTGCCCGCAAACCTCAAGGACCCGATCGTACCGCAGGCGGCGGATGGGGGAATCTACCAGCAGGATGCCTTTGACGGGGTTATTGTGCAGGTCCCCAAGTTTGACAACTGGAAACCCACCGACCAGGTGCGGGTTATTTGGGGCGAGCAGGCCCCTTCGGAGTGGCGGCCGGTCACTGACTCGCCGGTGTTCCCACTGGCGTTCTCCATCCATGCTGACACCTTGCTTGCGGACTACGGCGCAGACGGTACAGGGGATAAATCAACTTCCGTGGCCTATGAGGTTCGTCGCGGCACTGTGCCGCAAGGTTCGAAAAACATCGTTGTGAATGTCAACCTGGAGCAAATTGGCCCTGGTAACCCTAAGTGGCCGGATCCGTTGAATCCGGGGCTGGAGAAAGTCACGATCAACGGGGAATCGGGTGGGGAGAACCACTTGGTAGATCCTGGGGACTATGAACAGCCGGCAACGCTCACACTTCTAGTCAATGCCGCGCTCAAGCAGGGTGATGTGCTGACCTTTTATTGGGGCGATGTCTATATAGAAGGTATAGATCATGAAGTTCAGGATGGCGAACCCGGAACTGAAATAACCAAAACAGTCCCGTGGGACGTTATCAAGGCGCGAGGCGACGACACCGTGCTCGTTTATTACAGAGTGCAACGCCCAGGAAACCCGAACCCGATTCGCTCGGAAGAGACCCGTGTGCTGGTAGAGGCTGTGGGTATTCATCCTGTTGCACCTGATTTCCTCGGGCTTAGCGAATTGGGTTGGTTGGACTGTAGATCGATTTACGTAGGTGAAGATGACGTGGAGCCGGCAGTCCGTGTGAAAGTGCCAGACCTGGCCGAGCATGGTTTGAAGGACGAGGACCAAGTATTTATGCACTGGTCCGCAGTGCATGATTATACTGGCGAAGATCCTGTGGCGGGCGCTGCGTTGGATGAAGAGTTAACTTGGGGGCAGATCAAAGCACAAGGGTATATCTGGAAAGTACCATTCGAAACATACGTGAAGCAAATTTATGACCCGGAGAATAATAGGCCCGATGGTCGTGCGCGAGCGAATTATTCGTTTGTTTTGAATGAAAAAACTTACGAGTCCCCCGTTCAGGAGACGATTGCTACCATGCATAACGGCCTAACAACCTGCGACTTGAGACCTAAACCGTAGGTGGAGTGGGGTGCGTAGAAAAGTCACGGATGAAGTCAAAATGAAAATCAGAATTTTCCTACAGTTATTTCGGAACTGGACTTGTAATCTCGGGAATTCGTAGCGTCAGAACAGTTCATTTATACGAAGTATTAACGGGGTAAAATCCATGATTCCTGGACATGCAAGAATGCATCCGCTCGCCCACGCCTTACTATTGGCCTCGGCATTTTCAATGTCACAAGTCAGCCACGCGGTTACGATTGTCGATGATCAGTTGAACATTGGCCAAGATACGCCTCTTGACAGCTACCGCGTCAACCGGGGGGCGGAACTGGTTGCCGAAGGTGCCACAACCGAAAGGATCGATGTGCGTGCCGGTACGCTTCGGATGGGGAGTTGAGTGGCAATGGCACCTTCATCATGGATGCCGATTTCAGCACCGGGCAAACTGACTTTCTTGAAGTGACCGGCTCTGCCACGGGTGCTCACAGCCTGCTGGTTGGCAGCAGCGGCGCGGATCCGCTGGAGGCAAGCCAGCTTCACCTGGTTCATGCTGGCAGTGGTGATGCACAGTTTTCGCTCCTCAACGGCTCGGTCGACCTTGGCGCGTTCTCCTATGAACTGGCGCAGCGGGGTAACGACTGGTTCCTGGATGGTTCGAGGAAGATCATCAGCCCGGGCACGGCGTCGGTGCTGGCCTTGTTCAACACCGCCCCTACTGTCTGGTATGGCGAACTCACCACGCTGCGTAGCCGTATGGGTGAATTGCGCCAGGATGAAGGCAAGGCGGGTGGCTGGGTCCGGGCATACGGCAACAAATTCAATGTATCGACCACAGCCGGCAGCGGCTATCAACAGGTCCAGCAAGGGTTCTCCATCGGTGCCGATGCCCCGCTGCCGGTGGGTGATGGGCAGTGGCTGGTCGGGGTCATGGCGGGCCATAGCAGTTCGGACCTGAACCTTGATCGCGGGGCTTCGGCCGACGTGAAAAGCTATTACCTGGGGCTTTACAGCACGTGGCTGGATGCCGCGAGCGGGTATTACTTCGACGGTGTCGTCAAACTCAACCGGTTTGACAACTCCTCCGAGGTGACCCTCAGTGATGGCAAGCGTACCAAGGGTGATTACGACAACCTCGGGCTGGGCGTGTCTGCCGAGTTCGGCCGCCATGTCGAACTGGGCAATGGCTATTTCGTCGAGCCCTACACCCAATGGTCGGCCGTCAGTATCGAAGGCAAGGATTACCAGCTGGATAACGGCCTGCGGGCAAATAGCGACGATACCCGCTCGCTGCTGGGCAAAGTCGGCGCTACCGTGGGCCGTACCTACGACCTTGGCCAAGGGCGCTTCGCTCAGCCATACGTGCGCCTGGCATACGCTCATGAGTTCGTCAACAGTAACGACGTCAAAGTCAATGACAACCGTTTCGACAACGACCTGTCCGGCTCACGTGGTGAACTGGGGGCGGGGCTGGCGATATCACTTAACGAGCGGCTGCAACTGCATGCCGATTTCGACTACAGCAATGGTGAACACATTGAACAGCCCTGGGGGGCGAATGTCGGGGTGCGCTACAGCTGGTGAGGCATTAGTACAGGGTAGGCATTGGGCCTACCCTTTTTTTTCGCCATTGAGCCAGGAGACCGCTATGGATAATGCAGACATCGTTCGAGTGAGGGTCGCCAATGCCCTGCCGGCGCCCACCGCCCCCGCTGCTCTGCCGAACATCCCGGGGGGTGTACCGAACCTGATGCCCATCAAGGCATTGGCCGACCCTGTGCGTCTCGAGTTCACGTTGTGGCAGCATTCCAGGCCGACGCCGACGGAACCCGAGTCGGTCGAAATTTTCTGTGAGGGTGTCAAGGTAGGCGACAGGAGATGGACTCAGCCATTACCAGAAAGTGAACGTTTCGTGGAAATCACGCCCGACTGCTTCAGCGAAGGCACGTTGCAGTTTCACTATGTGGGGCATGTCTATAACGCCAGCGAACTGCGTTCAGATGACCTCACACTGACAGTCGACAAGACCCCGCCGGTGCTGGGCGCCAACAATGGGCGTTTGCAGTTTCCCGAACTGGGTGACAGCGACCTGACGGAAGATTTCCTGCTCACCCACGGTAATCGTCTGCTGGCCCTGATGCCTGACTACCAGGGCGCAGCGCCGGGGGATGTCATCATCTATTACTGGGACAGCGAACCGTTTGAAAACAACGAGGTCGACCGTTGGGTGCTCACCCGCGAGGACCTTGCAAAACCTTTGGAGTTTGCCTACACAGGCGACGTGATCGTTGATCGAGGGGATGGGATGCGTTATGCGCAGTACCTCATCGAGGATCGCGCTGGTAATGCCAGCCAGGTCGCGACGCCATCGGTCCTGGAGGTCGCTGCGCAGCCGGCGCCGCGTGTACTGCCGGCTTTGGAAGTGCCGTTGTTGGGCCAGTCGGCCGAGCTGGAGCTGAGAAAGCTCAACGCCGCGCTTGATGTGAGCATTCCGCAGGCTGCGGTCATAAAACCGGGTGAGGCATTCGAGTTGCTCTGGGGCGACGAGGAGTGCTTCGGCGCCTGGCGTGAGGAAGGCGTCCCAGGAAAGAACGATTACGCCGTTCCGTTGCGTAATGTGGTGGCCATGGCCAGCAAGCAAGCACAGTTGTACTACCGGGTGCTGGTGGGTGACGAGCCACTGCCTTCAGATACACGCAGTGTCAAAGTGACCCCTACTCCAACGGCCAATATGCCTACGCCACAGCTCGGCGGACGCTCAGGAGGCAACCTGGACGTAGGAGGGTTGACCTCGGATCCTTTGGTCACGCTGGGAACGTGGTTGCACATCAGCGTCGATCAACGGGTATCGCTCCAGGCAGAGGGATTATCCCGCAACGGCCAGGTACTCCACCCTATTCTGGTCAATTACAAGTTGTCTGAAACCGATGTGGCCGAAGGTATCGGTAGCGGCGTGCCAGTGCCTATTCCGCTGTCATACCTCCGCCAGTTGGTTCCCGGCTCACAGCTGGAGGTCACCGCCAAGCTCAGCTACGACAATGGTACAACCTGGCCACTACTGCCCAACTTTGGCAGGCTCTGGATGAACATACTATGAATGGCCGCGTTACTGGACCGCGACGGGCAGAGGCACCGTGATGGCTGGCGTGATCCCGCCGTAATCATTGTACGCATTGAGCGTCAATGAAAGGTCGTCCGACTCCGTGGTGCTGGCAAGCGTGTAGGTTTGGCGCCCGAACGGCGCTACCATTTCGCGCCCTTTGAGCGGTTCTGTCTTGCCCTTGCCCTTGACTTCGAGCATGCCGAACGTGAAGTGGAACGGCGAGGGGTTGTCGACCACCAGGCGCAGTTGGCCCTCGAGGCGCTGCACTGACCACTTCAGGTCTTTGAGGTGGGTTTGCGGGTTGCCTTTGAGCTGGCTCGGCCGGTAAAACAGCTTGATCCGGGTGCGCAAGGCGATGTTGAGGGTATTACGCTCATTGGCCTCGGCCTGGGGGATTTCTTGCAGGTTGAAGAAAAACAGCGACTCGCGATCTTGCGGCAGGTCATTGGGCAGGCGGTTGATCTGTACCGACTGCTCATCGCCCGGTTGTATGCGGAACAGGGCGGGAGAGGCGATCAACGGCACGGCCGTGGTGGTGTCGTCCGTTTCGGTGTTGACCCACGCTTGCGCCGCGTAGGTTTTCGTACTGGGATTGCCGACTGTGACGGAGCTACTGTTCTTGTCGCTTTCGTGGATGATGCGGCTGTTGCTGAGTGTTAGAGCTGCGTGAGCGCTGTTCAGGCAGCCGAGCAACGCGAACAGACAGGCGGCAGAGCGCAGCCGGGGAGAAGTGAATGACATTGTGTAAGCCTGGCGGTTGAGAGCAAGGACCGGGTGCTGGCGCACCCGGCGTGCTGCGTTATGGAAGGTTAACGACGAAATTCACGTTGGCGAGCGCAGACCCTTCCTTGACCGGTGTGCTGATGGCCTCGTAATGGGCGGAGAACAGCATGAGCGTGGGAGCAAGTTCGTCCAGCAGGTACCTCGCCGAGGTTTCTCCCGGGGCGAGGCGGGTATCGGTCTTGTCGCGGATCGAGATGGCGAGATCCGGGGTCGAGGTACCGCCAGCCACGAGCGGGAACAGGTCGCTTGCTGGGCCAACAGGGCTGCCTACGGCATTAAAAGTGACATCCACTTCCGTGCCGCTAGGGATACTGCACTCACTGTTGGGTGTGATCTTGAGGGCAAACTGACGAGGCTCGGTCTTATCGCCGACGTTTTTGAAGTGGCTTGTGTATGGATGGCCCAGTTCAACGCGGGCAGGGACGCCGGAGTCGGGGTCAACCACCTCGATGGGGCATGGGCCCCCATCGGTCACTGCGCCATAGAAATTGATAGTGCCTGTTGCCGGTGCTGCCATGGCGGCAGTGCTGGCGAACGCCAGTGCCAGAGGGATGATGGCTATCTTCATTGATGTGCTTCCTACGCTGTTGGTTGGCGTGCGCCAAACGCACGGCACTTTCTGTATTTATCCAGTGCGCCGTACAGGGTAGGGATGGTGATTGCTTGGGGCTGTAGGTCGAGTCATGCAAACCGATGGGCATTTTCGACAGACCCCTACCACTAGCAGGGGCCCCCGGTCATTGGTTCTGGCTGTTACCTGACAGGCTAAGCAGTTGCTTGTGCTGGTGCCAGTCGAAAGGTTCGCCGCGTTCACCGGCTTCGTAGCGCAGTTCCTCAAGTTGTTGATACAGCGCGAGTTCCTCGTCGGGCATGTAGTGCAGGCAGTCGCCACCGAAGAACCACAACAGGTCGCGTGGCACCAAGTGGGCAATTTGAGGGTAGCGCTGGACTACCTGGCAGAGCAGGTCTTGGCCCAGATACTGGCTTTCCAGCGGGTCTTGCGGCAGCAGGGTGAGCATTTCGTCGAAGCGTTCGAGGAACAGGCCGTGGCTCTCCTGCGGTACCTGCTCGGCTTCACCCAGTGCCACCAGGATAGTGCGCAGGTGGTTCAGCAGTTGCAGGTGGTATTCCAGATGTGGGTTGGCCATAAGGCGGTCCTCGGGGTGTAAAAAACGAGGTTGAAGTATACGCGTGACCGACGAGCAGGGGCACGTACTGATAGTTTTGCCAGTTGTAGGGCTCAGCGAGGCGGGTCTAGTGTTCGCTTACACCTGACCTGGGAGAGCAAGCATGGCGATGGATAACGAACACAACCAATCGTCCTCTGAACTGAATGGGTGGGACGGGCTGATCATGGTCAGCGTAAACCAACTGAACACTGCGTTGGCTAAAGCACACGAGCAAACTGATTCTCAGCCCTTGATGCTTGAAACGATCATTACCCCTGGGCAGACCTGGTTCAGGTCCTACGGCGTAGTGGGGGCTCCTTTGCTTGCTGTGGGTAGCACTGCGGGTTCAGCGGCTTCTGCATCGTTGTCCCGTGTGCTCTCGGAAGCTGTCGAATTGATCATGAGCAAGAATTCGGGAGTGCCCGTCAGAAGCGTCATGCAGGTCAGTAAACCCAGCCGTGACGCGCTATTGCGGGCGGATTTCCTCCTGGCTGAACGTGAGGGCACCTATCGGCCGGACGGGCTAGTGGTGCTTAGCGACGTGCCTGCTGCTGATTACCACCTGATTCGAGATGGCCAGGACGATACGCTTATGGCTGCCAGATATGCGCAGGCGCTGCGTAGTATCAATGATTCCCTCATGAGTTTGGGTAGGCAACAGTACAACTCGCCACTGTTTGCCAATGCTTCGTTCAAACTCACCGTCGTCAAGCCAATTATTTATAGTGAAGAGCTCGTACTGTATTTTTCGTTTTCGCAAGCAATACGCGACACGTTGCGATCTGCTGTACCAACGACTCCAGTTCATCGGGTCGAACACGATAAAAACCACTCATTCATGGTCCAGGTGCGCATGGCCACGAAGCGCGTTCCCGGGGACGCAGAAAGCGAGTGGCTACTGAACCTGCCTTATATCATCTATCCCTATCAGACGCTCAGGGCAGGGCAGTGGCAGCCCATTTCAGAAGAGATCTACCAGATGATCTTCTTGCCAAGGCTGTCTTTACCGGATGCGATCACAGTACGTGCTGAACCGCTGGATGCAATAAAGGACATCAATCCGATCATCACGGTGGTTCAGCGCGGATCGGTGCGTTACCCCATGCAGGTGGCGATGACTCACCCCGCAGGCGTCTCTTTGATAGGAGACGTCCGCGGTACTTTGCAGCGCGAGGCTGGGGTATGGTTCTATAAATCGCCACCCGTCCTGCCAGCATCGAGTGTGACGCCTGACGACGACAGTAAAACCGTACCCTTGGCCGTCTTGAAGGCAGGCGATCTGGTCCCGGTAAATATTGACATCGCACAAATTGATGGCGGTGGGGCGTCAGCTTCCGCAGCTTTTCTTATCTTCAACATGACACCCACTCATTTCTTACGCCTGGGGAAGGTCCAGGGGAAGCTGCAGCTGTCACTGTGTTTCATCAACAAAAACGATGTCGAGGAGGTTGTCGACCCCGCAGATATTGAGTGGACGGTGTTGGCGGGCAACGGCTCGGTTTCTCAAGAGGGCCTGTACACCCCTGGTACGGATTTGCGTGGCTGTTCGGCTATTTTGGCCGTCGAGTCGGATAACCGTAGATGGTACTGGGCGGTCGCCGTGTTGCCGCCGCTAGCTGTCGATCAGTTGGTGGATCTGCAATGAGCCACACCAATGCGCGCCCCCGGCGTTGCCGGGAGCGCGTGCAGTGTGCAGTCAGCGCACTTGGCCTTTGGTTGGTAGCAGCGTTTGTGGGTCGAAGGCATCCACATCGATCACCAGTCTTCGCGCGGCTTCCAACGCTTGCAGCCGCTGGCACTCGCTCTGCTGAAGGATGCCCGCCTCAACTGCCGCGTCGATTGACGATTGCCCATGTCGAGGCTTCACTTTGCCGTCCTTCAGCGCCTGATGCAGTTCCTTGCGCGCGGGCGCTGTTTCATCCAGCAAATCGCTTGCCCGTTGCAGCTGCGCCACCGGGTCGCCTTTGGCCTGCGGCCTGAAGCAGCCCGCCAGCAGCTCTTCCAGCGCCGGATCGCCCTTGCTGCGCCCTATCAGGGCCGCAATCTCGGCATCCAGTTCGTCGCTTGGCCCGGTGTGGCGGCGGCCGAAGGGGAAAACCAGCAGGCGTAGTGCGCAGCCAACGAAACGGTTAGGAAAATTGTCGAGCAGCTGATCAAGAGCTTTTTCCGCCTGGCCCAGGCTTTCTTCCATGGCCCAGCGCAGCAAGGGTTGCATATGCTCGGGTGAGCCCAGGTCGTGATAGCGCTTGAGCGCGGCGCTGGACAGGTACAGGTTGCTGAGCACATCGCCCAGGCGCGCGCTAAGGCGTTCGCGGCGCTTGAGCGCACCGCCCAGCAGCATCATCGACAGGTCAGCCAGCAGGGCGAAGGCGGCGGCCTGACGGTTGAGGGCACGGAAGTAACCTTGGCTCAAGGCATCCCCAGGTACTGGCTCGAAGTGCCCAAGGCCCAGGTTGAACACCAGCGTGCTGGCGGCATTGCCGGCTGCGAACATGATGTGTTTCATCAGCAGGTCGTCGAACGCTATCAGTGCCTGCTCCCGGTCTTCGCGCCCGGCCAAGGCCATTTCCTTCAGCACGAATGGATGGCAGCGGATGGCACCCTGGCCGAAGATCATCAGGTTGCGCGAGAGAATGTTCGCGCCCTCGACCGTGATGAAGATCGGCGCCCCTTGCCAGTTGCGACCCAGGTAATTGTTGGGGCCCATGATGATGCCTTTGCCGCCGTGCACGTCCATGGCGTGCTGAATGCATTCGCGGCCACGTTCGGTAAGGTGGTACTTGAGGATTGCCGACAGCACCGAAGGCTTCTCGCCCAGGTCCACGGCCTTGGCGGTCAGCAGGCGAGCGCTGTCCATCAACCAGGCGTTGCCGCCAATGCGTGCCAGCGATTCCTGGATACCCTCGAAGGCCGCCAGCGGCACGTTGAACTGCTCGCGTATGTTCGCGTACTGGCCAGTGACCAGGCTGGTGTACTTGGCCGCACCAGTGCCGACCGCTGGTAGGGAAATGGAGCGCCCTACCGACAGGCAGTTCATCAGCATCATCCAGCCCTTGCCGAGCATGGCTTGGCCGCCTATCAGCATGTCCAGCGGCACGAACACGTCCTTGCCGCTGTTGGGGCCGTTCATGAAGGCCGCGCCCAGCGGCAGGTGGCGTTTGCCGATCTCGACACCGGGGGTGTCGGTGGGGATCAGGGCCAGGCTGATACCCAGTTCCTCCTGCTCGCCCAGCAAGTGGTCCGGGTCGTAGGCCTTGAATGCCAGGCCCAGCAAAGTCGCGACCGGGCCCAGGGTGATGTAGCGCTTTTCCCAGTTCAGGCGCAGGCCCAGCACTTCTTCGCCGCGCCACTGGCCCTTGCAGATGATGCCGGTGTCGGGCATGGCGCCCGCGTCGGACCCGGCCAGGGGGCCGGTGAGTGCGAAGCAGGGGATCTCATCGCCGCGGGCCAGGCGTGGCAGGTAGTGGTTGCGTTGTTCATCGGTGCCGTAATGCAGCAGCAGTTCGGCCGGGCCGAGGGAGTTGGGCACCATGACCGTGGAGGCCAGGTCGCCACTGCGTGTGGCCAGTTTCATCGCAACCTGCGAGTGCGCGTAGGCAGAGAAGCCCTTGCCACCGTATTCCTTGGGAATGATCAGGGCGAAGAAGCCGTTCTCCTTGATGTGCTGCCAGGCTTCGGGCGGCAGGTCCAGGTCCTGGCCGATCTGCCAGTCGCTGACCATGGCGCACAGTGCTTCCGTAGGCCCATCGATGAACGCCTGCTCTTCTTCGGTCAGCTTTGGTGCCGGGTAGGCCAGCAGGGTGCGCCAGTCTGGGCGGCCGCTGAACAGTTCACCGTCCCACCAGACCGTGCCAGCATCGATGGCTTCGCGCTCGGTTTGCGACATGGGTGGCAGGGTGCGCTGGAACCAGCGGAACACCGGAGCGGTAAACACTTTGCGCCGCCACTCCGGCAGTGCCACCAAAGCGATCTTCAGGGCCAGCACCACCCAGATCAGGGCCAGTAGCCAGCCAGGGGCACTGCTGAAAATGCCCATCAGCAGCACATAGGCCGCCATGATGCCGAGAATCTGCAAGGGCGCCAGGCGCCGGTGCGTGAGGTACGCCGCGCCGATCACCAGCACTACCAACCACAACAGCAACATAATCGGTCCTCCTTGGAACCAAGGGCTTGAGCCGTCCCAGACAGCTTAGACGCAATGCTGTGAACGGCAGCTTCAGAACAGTGACAGGGTGTGGCGGTGGGAGTTTCAGTTCATTTGTTCGTGAGTGCCGGCCTCTTTGCAGGCATACCCGCTCTCATTGAACAACGTATTGATTGTGGGAGCGGGCTTGCCCCGCGAAGAGGCCGGTACAGGCGGCGAAGGTCTGGAGTAGACTGCACGATCTCCGCATTCATAAGGACGTTGCCATGCTGAAGATCTGGGGCCGCAAGAATTCGAGCAATGTGCGCAAGGCGCTGTGGATCGCCCACGAGTTGGGCCTGGATTTCGAGTCCATCGACGCCGGCGGCGCTTTCGGTGTGGTCAACGAACCGCATTACCGCGCCCTCAACCCCAACGGCCTGGTGCCCATGCTCGAAGATGGCGACCTGGTGCTGTGGGAATCCAATACCATCGTCCGCTACTTGTGCGCCGAATACGGTGCGGAGCAGGGCTGGTACCTGGACGACTCGCGCCAGCGCGCCCTGGCCGACAAGTGGATGGACTGGACAACCTCGTCACTCGCCACCCCGTTCCGCCCGCTGTTCTGGGGCCTGCTGCGCACGCCTGAAGACCAGCGCGACTGGGTGGCGATCAACGCCGCGCACAAGCAATGTGCCCAGTTGCTGGCCATTGCTGACGAAACCCTGGCCAAACAACCTTACCTGTCCGGTGACCAGATCGGCATGGGCGACATCCCACTGGGTAGCTTTGTCTATGCCTGGTTTGAAATGCCCATCGAGCGCCCGGCCATGCGCCACCTCGAAGCCTGGTATCAACGTCTGAAACAGCGCCCGGCCTACCAGGCGGCAGTGATGACTGCACTGACCTGAACCTGCTTCGATAGTCATTATCAATAGATGTGACTGTACTTGTGCGGCATGGCCTTGCACCATGGCCGCACTCACTGCGCCAGTGACTTCGCCTGGCGTGTCCTGAACCATTCTTTATTCGGTACGTGACCCGCTATGAGTTCTGCCCTGTCCATCCGACAGCTGACCAAGACCTACGGTAATGGCTTCCAGGCCCTCAAGGGCATCGACCTGGATGTTGCCGAAGGTGACTTCTTCGCCTTGCTTGGCCCCAACGGCGCCGGCAAATCCACCACCATCGGCATCCTCTCGACCTTGGTCAACAAGACCAGCGGTACGGTCAACGTGTTCGGCCATGACCTGGACCGTGAGCCGGCGGCGCTCAAGCGCTGCCTGGGTGTGGTGCCGCAGGAATTCAACTTCAACCAGTTCGAGAAAACCTTCGACATCGTCGTGACCCAGGCCGGCTACTACGGTATCCCGCCGAAGCTGGCCAAGGAACGCGCCGAGCAGTACCTGACCCAGCTCGGCCTGTGGGACAAACGCGATGTGCAGTCGCGCTCGTTGTCGGGCGGGATGAAGCGCCGGTTGATGATTGCCCGTGCACTGATCCACGAGCCGCGCCTGCTGATCCTCGACGAGCCGACCGCCGGGGTAGACATCGAGTTGCGCCGCTCGATGTGGAGCTTTCTCACCGAGCTCAACCAGAAGGGCATCACCATCATCCTGACTACCCACTACCTGGAAGAAGCCGAGCAGCTGTGCCGTAACATCGGCATCATCGACCACGGCACCATCGTCGAGAACACCAGCATGCGCAAGCTGCTGGGCAAGCTGCATGTCGAGACCTTCGTCCTCGACCTCAGGCAGGACCTGGCCCAGGCGCCGGCCCTGCAGGGCTACCCATGCCGCCTGCTGACGCCGCACACCCTTGAAGTGCAGGTGGACAAGGACATTGGCATTACCGCGCTGTTCGGCCAGCTGGCGCTGCAGAACATCGAGGTGCAGAGCCTGCGCAACAAGACCAACCGACTTGAGGAGCTGTTTGTGTCCCTGGTGGAAAAAAACCTGTCGAAGGTGGCCGTATGAGTGTGGAACTGCGCACCAACTGGGTCGCCCTGAACACCATCGTCTACCGCGAGGTGCGGCGCTTCTTGCGCATCTGGCCGCAAACCTTGCTGCCGCCTGCCATCACCATGGTCCTGTACTTCGTCATCTTCGGTAACCTGATCGGCCGGCAGATCGGCGATATGGGTGGCTTCACCTACATGCAGTACATCGTGCCGGGGCTGATCATGATGTCGGTGATTACCAACTCTTACGGCAACGTGGTGTCGAGCTTCTTCGGCAGCAAGTTCCAGCGCTCGATCGAAGAGCTGATGGTGTCGCCGGTGTCGCCGCACACCATTCTCGTCGGCTATGTGCTGGGGGGCGTGCTGCGCGGCCTGGCGGTCGGTGTGATCGTGACCATCCTGTCGATGTTCTTTACCGACCTGCAGGTGCACCACCTGGGCGTGACCGTGGTCGTGGTGCTGCTGACGGCCACCATCTTCTCGCTGCTGGGGTTCGTCAACGCCGTGTTTGCACGCAACTTCGACGATATCTCGATCATTCCGACCTTTGTGCTGACGCCGCTGACCTACCTGGGCGGGGTGTTCTACTCGATCAACCTGTTACCGCCATTCTGGCAGACCGTATCGCTGGCAAACCCGGTGCTGCACATGGTCAACTCGTTCCGCTACGGCATCCTAGGGGTGTCGGATATCAGCATTGGCACGGCGATCACCTTCATGCTGGTGGCCACCGCTGTGCTCTACGCGTTGTGCATCCGGCTGCTGGTCAGCGGCCGCGGCATGCGTGCATGAGCAACGGAGCTTGCGCCGGCGCCACTGCCGGCCAATCCACCAGCGCCAGTACAGCAGGGTGGTGAAGTAGGCGACGATGCCCAGCACCACCCCGCACACCACCGAACCCAGCAGGAACGGCTGCCACACGGTGGCAAGCTGGTCGGTGATCCACTCGAAGGTCAATTCGTCGGGCAAGGTGCGCGGCGGCACCTGCATCAGCCAGGCGCCGGTCATGTAGGTGACGAAGAACACCGGCGGCATGGTCAGCGGGTTGGTCAGCCACACCAGGCTGACGGCGATCGGCAGGTTGCCGCGTACCGGGATTGCCAGCGCCGCCGCCAGCAGCATCTGCATGGGGATGGGAATCAGCGCCGCGAACAGGCCCACCCCCATGGCCCGCGCCACCGAGTGGCGGTTCAGGTGCCAGAGGTTGGGGTCGTGCAGCAGCTTGCCGAAAAAGCGTAAGGACTTGTGTTCCCGAATGCTGGTCGGGTCCGGCATGTAGCGTTTGAAAAGTCGGCGCGGCATGTAGGCTCCCGGAGCGTTGACCCGGGCAGTATGCCTTTAATCCTGCTCGGCCTCGTTTAGAGTTTGTGACAATTGTTGAGCAAGCGTTGCCGGCAATTGAGCTATGCCTCAGGGGGTGATTTACCTTCTGGAGCTCTACCTCATGCGCACAGGGATGTTTGCGCTCGCGCTCGGGCTGTTGTGCCCGGGCCTTTTCCCCGCATTGCCATCGGTCGGATGGTTGATAACGCTGGCTGCCTGCGCGGCCGTCAGCGTGTTTACCCGCGTTTGGCCATTGGGCTGTTTTGTGCTGGGGCTGTGTTGGGCGTGCTGGTCTGCCCAGCAGGCCCTTGACGATCGCCTGGCTGCCGGCCTGGACGGCCGCACCTTGTGGCTGGAGGGGCGGGTGGTCGGCCTTCCAGCGCGAACTGCGCAGGGCGTGCGCTTCGAGCTGGAGGCGGCACGCTCGCGGCGGGCCGAACTGCCGCAACGGCTGCAACTGAGCTGGTTCGATGGGCCGCCGCTGCGGGCGGGCGAGCAGTGGCGGCTGGCGGTGACCTTGCAGCGCCCGGCCGGGCTGCTCAACCCACATGGGCCCGACCGGGAGGCGCAACTGCTGGCGCGGCGGGTGGGCGCCACCGGTACGGTAAAAGCCGGGCAGCTACTGGCGCCGGTAAGCGGTGGTTGGCGCGATGCGCTGCGTCAGCGCTTGCTGGTGGTCCAAGCCAATGGCCGGCAGGCCGCATTGGTGGCACTGGTGCTGGGTGACGGCGCTGGCCTGGCCCGGGAGGACTGGCAGACGTTGCAGGCCACCGGTACGGTGCACTTGCTGGTTATTTCTGGCCAGCACATCGGCCTCGTGGCCGGTCTGCTGTACGGCCTGGTGGCCGGGCTGGCGCGTTGGGGGCTGTGGCCCGCCCGGTTGCCGTGGCTGCCCTGTGCCTGTGCCCTGGCCATGGCGGCGGCGTTGGCCTACGGCTGGCTGGCCGGTGCGGGTGTACCGGTGCAGCGTGCCTGCCTGATGCTGGCGGTAGTGCTGTTGTGGCGCCTGCGTTTTCGCCACCTCGGCGCAATGCTGCCGCTATTGCTGGCGCTGGTCGCGGTGCTGCTGGTCGAACCCTTGGCGGCGCTGCTGCCTGGGTTCTGGCTGTCGTTTGCCGCAGTGGCCACGCTCATCTACTGCTTCAGCGGCCGTTTGGGCGGTTGGCGGCCCTGGCAGGCCTGGACGCGCGCGCAATGGGTGATCGCCATCGGCTTGCTGCCGGTGTTGCTGGCCACAGGTTTACCGGTGAGTCTGAGTGCGCCGCTGGCCAATCTTGTCGCGGTGCCATGGGTCAGCCTGGCGGTGTTGCCGTTGGCGTTGCTGGGGACGTTGCTGCTGCCGCTGGGTGGGGTAGGGGAAGCGTTGCTGTGGCTGGCGGGTGGCCTGCTGGATGGGCTGTTCCGGCTGTTGGCGTTGGTGGCGCATCAGCGCCCGGCGTGGCTGGCCCCGGCCTTGCCGTTGTGGGCCTGGCTGCTGGTATTGCTGGGTGCGCTGCTGGTGCTGCTGCCTCGTGGCGTGCCTTTGCGGGGGTTGGGTGGGGTCATGTTGTTGGCGCTGTGGGTGCCCAGGGAGCCGGTGCCGCTCGGCCAGGTCGAGGTCTGGCAGCTAGACGTTGGCCAAGGGCTGGCGGTGCTGTTGCGTACCCGGCATTACAACCTGCTGTACGACGCCGGGCCGGCCAGAGGGGAGACCGACCTGGGCGAGCGGGTGGTGCTCCCGACCTTGAGCAAGCTGGGGGTGGGCAGCCTGGACTTGATGGTCATCAGCCATGCGCATGCCGACCATGCGGGCGGTGCTGCGGCCATACAGCGTGGGCTGCCGGTCAGGCGGCTGATCGGGGGGGAAGCGCTGGATGATGTGCCGTTGCAGCCTTGTGCCAGTGGCGAACAATGGAACTGGGATGGCGTGCGCTTTTCGCTGTGGCGCTGGGCGGACGGGCAGAGCAGCAATGACCGTTCCTGTGTCTTGCTGGTAGAGGCGCAGGGTGAGCGCTTGCTGCTGGCGGGGGATATGGAAGCTGCGGCCGAACGGGCCTGGCTGGCAGACACAGAAATGCCGCGTATCGACTGGTTGCAGGCACCGCATCATGGCAGCCGCAGTTCGTCCACCGAGGCGTTCATCCGGGCTAGTGCGCCGCGCGGGGTATTGATTTCGCGAGGGCGTAACAACAGCTTCGGGCACCCGCATGTGCAGGTAATGGAGCGTTATCAGCGGCATGGTCTGGCGGTGCATGACACGGCGGTGGAGGGGGCGTTGCGGTTGGTGTTGGGGCGGCATGGGGAGGTTGAGGGTATCAGGGGGCAGCGGCGGTTTTGGCGGGTTCGAGCTGAGTGAGGGGGAGGCAGGCAGGTGCATGCCATGGTATTTTCAGCGCCTGTGAGATCGAGCGCCGCGCGGGCGGCGCTCGATCTCACAGGCACCACACTTGTAACGGAGTACGCTTCCCAGCCCGGCACGCCAATTCCCTGACCTCCGGCAGATGAGCCCTCGGGCGGTCCTATGGTAGAGTGGCGGCCTTTTTGCGAAGGGGCGTTTACTGTGTGGGAATTGGTCAAGTCCGGTGGTTGGATGATGCTGCCGATCATTCTGAGTTCCATCGCTGCCATGGCTATCGTCGTCGAGCGCCTGTGGACCCTGCGCGCCAGTCGCGTCACCCCGCCGCACCTGCTCGGTCAGGTATGGATGTGGATCAAGGACAAGCAACTGACCAGTGACAAGCTCAAGGCCTTGCGCGCCGATTCGCCATTGGGCGAAATCCTTGCTGCTGGCCTGGCCAACTCGCGTCATGGCCGCGAAATCATGAAAGAGTGCATCGAGGAAGCCGCCTCGCGCGTCATTCACGAACTGGAGCGCTACATCAGCACGCTCGGCACCATCGCCGCCATGGCGCCGCTGCTGGGCCTGCTGGGCACCGTGCTGGGCATGATCGACATCTTCAGCGCCTTCATGGGCTCGCAAATGACCGCCAATGCGGCCGTGCTGGCCGGTGGTATCTCCAAGGCCCTGGTCACCACTGCGGCCGGCCTCATGGTCGGCATCCCGGCAGTGTTCTTCCACCGCTTCCTGCTGCGCCGCATCGATGAGCTGGTGGTGGGCATGGAACAGGAGGCGATCAAGCTGGTGGAAGTGATCCAGGGCGACCGTGAAGTGGAAGTGGCCGGAGGCAAGGCGTGAAGTTCCGGCGCAATCGTCAGCGGGAGAACGTCGACATCAACCTGGCGTCGTTGATCGATGTGGTGTTCGTCCTGCTGCTGTTCTTCGTGGTCACCACTACCTTTACCCGCGAGACACAACTGCGTGTCGAGCTGCCCGAAGCTGCCAGCGCCGAGAAGGCGCCAGCCGACCAGGACAAGCTGGTGGAAATCACCATCAGCGCCGAAGGCGTGTATTCGGTGAACAACCACCTGCTGCCCAAGAGCGACCTGGCCACCTTGAGCGAGGCCATCGAGCGTGAGTCGGGCGGTGACAACACGCTGCCGCTGGCCATCAGCGCCGACGGCAAGACCCCGCACCAGGCTGTGGTCACCGCAATGGATGCCGCCGGCAAGCTCGGTTTCAGCCAGTTGCGCATGACCACCGTCGAGGCGGCACAGGGCACGCCTTGATGCCTTTCGCCGACGGTTTGCTCGCCGCCTGGTACGCCGGGCACCCCGCCCTGGCGCTATTACGCCCGCTGGAGGCGTTGTACCGCCGCGTGGTCACCCGCAAGCGGGCACGTTTTCTCAGTGGCGAAAGTGCCAGCTACCGGGCGCCAGTGCCGGTCATCGTGGTGGGCAACATCACCGTGGGCGGCACCGGCAAGACGCCGATGATCCTCTGGCTGATCGAACACTGCCGCCAACAGGGGCTGAAGGTGGGTGTGGTCAGCCGTGGGTATGGTGCCAAGCCACCACAGCTGCCTTGGCGGGTGCAGGCCGACCAGCCGGCCGAACAGGCGGGCGACGAACCGCTGCTGATCGTGCAGCGCACCGGCGTGCCGCTGATGATCGACCCTGACCGTTCCCGCGCCGTGCAGGCGTTGCTGGCCAGCGAACCGCTCGACCTGATCCTGTGCGACGACGGCATGCAGCACTATCGCCTGGCCCGCGACCTGGAGCTGGTGCTGATCGATGCCGCCCGCGGCCTGGGCAATGGCCGCTGCCTGCCTGCCGGCCCGTTGCGCGAGCCCGTCGAGCGCCTGCAAGGCGCCGACGCGGTGCTGTTCAATGGTGCCAGTGCCGACCGCGCCGATGGTTTTGGCTTCTGCCTGCAACCGTCCGCACTGGTCAACGTGCGCAGCGGCGAACGTCGTACCCTCGACCATTTCCCACCAGGCCAGCGCCTGCACGCGGTGGCCGGTATTGGCAACCCGCAACGTTTCTTCAATACCCTGCTGGGGCTAAACTGGCAGCCGGTGCCGCATCCCTTCGCCGACCATGCACAGTTCAGCGCCCGGAGCCTGGCTTTCAGCCCGCCGCTGCCGCTGGTGATGACCGAGAAGGATGCGGTGAAATGCCGAGCCTTCGCCGCTGACGACTGGTGGTACCTGGCCGTCGAGGCCCAGCCCACGCCAGCGTTCAGCACCTGGTTCGACAACCAGCTGCAGCGGCTGCTGCGCAAGCCCTGAGCCCGTTTTCAATTTCCGGCCACCTGGCCTAAAGGAAGCCTCCAATGGACACTAAACTGCTCGACATCCTGGCCTGCCCGATCACCAAGGGCCCGCTCAAGCTCAGTGCCGACAAGACCGAGCTGATCAGCAAGGGCGCCGGCCTGGCCTACCCGATCCGCGACGGCATTCCGGTCATGCTGGAAAGCGAGGCGCGCACCCTGACCGACGACGAGCGTCTGGACAAATGAGCCTGGACTTCACCGTGGTGATTCCCGCCCGGTTGCGCTCCACACGGCTCCCAGGCAAGCCGCTGCTGCCGATTGCCGGCAAGCCGATGGTGCAACACGTGTGGGAGCAGGCACGCAAAAGTGCCGCGAGCCGTGTGGTTATCGCCACCGATGACGCCAGTATCTTCGAGGCCTGCCAGGCGTTCGGCGCCGAAGTGCTGATGACCCGCGCCGACCATGAATCGGGCACCGACCGCCTGGCCGAAGTGGCTGTGCACCTGGGCTTGCCGGCTGATGCCATCGTGGTCAACGTGCAGGGCGACGAGCCGCTGATCCCGCCGGTGATCATCGACCAGGTGGCGGCCAACCTGGCTGCGCATCCAGAGGCCGGCATCGCTACTCTGGCCGAGCCGATCCATGAGCCGGAAACCGTGTTCAACCCCAATGCAGTCAAGGTGGTGAGCGACAAGAACGGACTGGCCCTGACTTTCAGCCGTGCGCCGCTGCCGTGGGCCCGCGATGGCTTTGCCAGCGACCGCAATGTGCTGCCCGAAGGCGTGCCGTATCGCCGCCACATCGGCATGTACGCCTACCGCGTCGGCTTTCTGCAGAACTTTGTCGGTTGGGGCCCATGCTGGCTTGAACAGACCGAAGCGCTGGAGCAACTGCGTGCCTTGTGGCACGGCGTGCGCATTCACGTCGAGGACGCCATCGAGGCGCCAGCCGTAGGCGTTGATACCCCTGAAGACCTGGAGCGCGTACGGCGCTTGCTGGAGGCTTGATGCGCGTTTTGTTCGTGTGCCTTGGCAACATCTGCCGCTCGCCCACCGCCGAAGGCGTGCTGCGCCATCAATTGCAGGCCGCCGGGCTTGCCGACCGGGTGCACGTGGCCTCTGCCGGCACCGGCGACTGGCATGTTGGCAAGGCGCCAGACAGCCGCACCTGCAAGGCAGCGCTGGCACGTGGTTACGACCTCTCAGCGCAGCGTGCCCAGCAGGTCAAGGCAGCGCATTTTGCCGAGTACGACCTGGTGCTGGCCATGGACGAGAGCAACCTGCGCGACCTGCGCGCCTTGCGCCCGCCCACTGCAGCGGGCGAACTCGACCTGTTCCTGCGCCGCTATGGCTCAGTGCTGGATGAAGTACCTGACCCTTACTACGGTGGCGCCGATGGCTTCGAGCAGGTGCTCGACCTGGTCGAGGCGGCGTGCCAGGCACTGGTGCTGGAAATCAAGGGCCGCCTATGACAGTGCAGTGGCAGGAGCAGGTTTCGCTCAAACCCTTTAACACCTTCGGCATCGACGTGAAGGCGCGTTTTTTCAGCCAGGCCCAGGATGATCAGCAGGTGCGACAGGCGCTGTGCCAGGCGCAGCAGCGAGGTCTGCCGGTGCTGGTGATCGGCGGCGGCAGCAACCTGCTGCTGACCCGCGATGTCGATGCACTGGTGCTGCACATGGCCAGCCGTGGCTGCCGCGTGCTCAGTGACGATGGCGAACACATCGTGGTCGAGGCCGAGGCCGGTGAGCCGTGGCACCCGTTCGTGCAGTGGACACTGGCGCAGGGCTATTGCGGGCTGGAAAACCTCAGCCTGATCCCCGGTACGGTGGGCGCCGCGCCGATGCAGAACGTGGGCGCCTACGGGGTGGAGATCAAGGACGTGTTTGCCGGCCTGACGGCCCTGGACCGTGAGACTGGCGAACTGCATGACTTTGGTTTGGCAGAATGTGCCTTCGGTTATCGCGACAGCCTGTTCAAGCGCAACCCCGGGCGCTGGTTGATCCTGCGCGTGCGTTTTGCCTTGAGCCGCACCCTGCAGGCCCACCTGGACTATGGTCCGGTGCGTCAGCGCCTTGCGGAGCAGGGTGTAGCCGAACCGACCGCGCAGGCGATCAGTAATGCCATTTGCAGCATTCGCCGCGAAAAGCTGCCAGACCCGGTGGAGCTCGGCAATGCCGGGAGTTTTTTCAAGAACCCGGTGGTGTCTGCGGAGCAAGTCGAGCGTATTCGTGCGAAACACCCGGCAGTGGTGGCTTATCCCCAGGCCGATGGTCAGGCGAAGCTGGCGGCGGGCTGGCTGATCGAGCAGGCGGGGTGGAAGGGCCATCGTGATGGCGATGCGGGCGTGCATCGCTTGCAGTCGCTGGTGCTGGTGAACTACGGCCAGGCGAGCGGGGCGCAGATGCATGCGCTGGCGCGGCAGATCCAGGCGGATATCCTGGAGCGGTTCGGGGTGGAGCTGGAGATGGAGCCTAACCTTTACTGAGGCGGTGCAGATGCCGCTCCTACAAATGCGGCAGCCAGCATTGACATTAAGCGTCAAGCCAAGAAAAAGCCCCGCCAGTTTGCACTGGCGGGGCTTTTTCATTCAGCCTTGGCTATCAACCGTGATGAGGCTTGTGCTCATCGGCGGCTTCCAGGGCGGGTTCCTGGGAGGCTGCAGCAGCTTCCTGGGCTGCTTTGGCAGCGGCCTCGGCCTCACGCTTGCGGCGGCGCACTTCACGCGGGTCGTTCGGCGCGCGGCCGTTGGCCAGCATGACAGTGGCAGGTTCTGCCTCAACCGGGGCTTCGACTTGCGCAGGCTCGACCACCACAGGGGCAGGCTCGGCCACCACTTCTGGCTGGGCTTCGACAACCGGTGCAGGCTGCTCGGCAGCTGGAGCGGTGTCAGTCACGGCCGGAGCCTGTTCGATTTCACCCGCTTCGACGGCAGGCGCTTCAACAGGTGCCTCTGCGATGATCGCAGGCTCGGCTGCAGGTGCTTCGTCAACCACTGGCTGCGGAGCAACTTCGACCACTGGCTCGGCAGTGACCTCGGCCACGATTACCGGCTGGCTGACAGGCTGCTCGACCACTGGGGCCACGGCAACTTCTTCAGCCTTGGCGACGGCCTCGACCTGCTCGACCTTTTCAGCTTGCTCGGCCGGCTGGGCGGCCTCGCGGTTGTCGGCCTCTGCAGCGGTAGCGACTTCGGCGGTGGCACGTTCGGCCTGCTGGTTGGCCTGGGCTTCGGCGTCGGCGCTGATGTTGCTGCTGGCAACAGTGGCAGTCACGGCGAGGCCGGCGGCCAGTTCGGCACCCAGCTCGGTGGCCTTGTGCTGTTGTGGCTGCTCTTCGCTGCCTTCGTCCTCTTCGCCACCGTCGATCAGCTCGCCATTGGCGTTGCGCTGGCGCTCACGACGGTTACTGCGACGACGCTGACCACGGGAGCGGCGGCGCGGGCGCTCGCCATCGGTGCCTTCCTGTTCGTCTTGCAGCAACTCTTCGTTCGGCAGTTGCTCTTCGGCCAGTTCGGCAGCCTGCTCGGCCGCTTCTTCCGCTACACGTGGCTGGCGCTCTTCGCGCGGTGGGCGCGGGGCACGTTCTTCGCGAGGTGCGCGTTCTTCACGCGGAGCACGTTCTTCACGTGGGGCGCGATCTTCACGAGGTGCGCGCTCTTCACGCGGGGCACGTTCTTCGCGAGGTGCGCGCTCTTCACGCGGGGCACGTTCTTCGCGAGGTGCGCGCTCTTCACGTGGAGCACGTTCTTCACGGGCTACACGCTCTTCACGTGGCTGACGCTCTTCGCGTTCGGCTGGCGGGGTGGCATCCAGCGGCTCGCGCAGCTCGCGTACGCGTTCTTCGCCACGGTTGCTGCGGCGGTCTTCGCGCGGCTGGCGTGGGGCGCGTTCTTCGCGCGGTGCACGCTCTTCGCGTGGGGCGCGATCTTCACGTGGTGCACGTTCTTCGCGTGGGGCGCGATCTTCACGTGGTGCACGTTCTTCGCGTGGTGCACGCTCCTCACGTGGCTGGCGTTCTTCGCGCGGGGCGCGCTCGGCACGTTCTTCACGCGGCTTGCGCTCTTCGTCACGGCGGCCGTTGCGGTTGCGGCTCTGCTGACGGCCGTTGCGGCGCTCTTCGTTGCGCGGGCTGCGCTCGGCAGCCGGTTTCTCGGCGACGACCGGGGCAGCAGCAGGTTCTTCCTTGCCGGCGAACAGGCTGACCAGCGACTTCACCAGGCCTTTGAACAGGCTTGGCTCTGGGGCGCTCGGGGCTGGGGCAGCCGGGGCGACAGCCTGTGGCTCTTCAGCAGCCGGTACTGGCGCACTGGTGCGGGCCGGTGCGGTCTTGACCGCCGCTTCCTGGCGAACCAGGGTGCGGGTGGCGGTCTGCTGCGGTGCCTCTTCGGTCTCGGTGGCGGCGATCTCGTAGCTGGACTGGTTGTTCAGCACTTCCGGGTTGTCGTCGCGCAGGCGCTGGACTTCGAAGTGCGGGGTTTCCAGGTGATCGTTCGGCAGGATGATGATGCGTGCGCGGGTGCGCAGTTCGATCTTGGTGATCGAGTTACGTTTCTCGTTGAGCAGGAATGCGGCCACCGGGATCGGCACTTGTGCGCGTACTTCGGCGGTGCGGTCCTTCAGGGCTTCTTCTTCGATCAGGCGCAGGATGGCCAGCGACAGCGATTCGACGTCACGGATGATGCCTGTGCCGGAGCAGCGTGGGCAGACGATGCCGCTGCTTTCGCCCAGCGATGGGCGCAGGCGCTGACGGGACATTTCCAGCAGGCCGAAGCGCGAAATGCGGCCGACCTGAACACGGGCACGGTCTGCCTCCAGGCACTCGCGTACGCGCTCTTCCACGGCACGCTGGTTTTTCGCCGGGGTCATGTCGATGAAGTCGATGACGATCAGGCCGCCAATGTCACGCAGGCGCAGCTGGCGGGCGATTTCCTCGGCCGCTTCCAGGTTGGTCTGCAGGGCGGTTTCTTCGATGTCGCTGCCTTTGGTGGCCCGCGCCGAGTTGATGTCGATGGACACCAGGGCTTCGGTCGGGTCGATCACGATCGAACCACCGGACGGCAGGTCGACCACGCGCTGGAAGGCGGTTTCGATCTGGCTTTCGATCTGGAAGCGGTTGAACAGCGGTACGCTGTCTTCGTACAGCTTCACCTTGCTGGCGTACTGCGGCATTACCTGGCGGATGAAGGTCAGGGCTTCTTCCTGGGCATCGATGCTGTCGATAAGCACTTCGCCGATGTCCTGGCGCAGATAGTCGCGGATAGCGCGGATGATGACGTTGCTTTCCTGATAAATCAGGAATGGCGCAGCGCGGTCCAGGGACGCTTCCTTGATGGCAGTCCACAGCTGCAGCAGGTAGTCGAGGTCCCACTGCATTTCTTCGCTGCTGCGGCCAAGACCGGCAGTGCGCACGATCAGGCCCATGTCGCCCGGCACGGTCAGGCCGTTCAGGGCTTCGCGCAGTTCGTTGCGCTCTTCGCCTTCGATGCGGCGGGAGATGCCGCCGGCACGTGGGTTGTTGGGCATCAGCACCAGGTAACGACCTGCCAGGCTGATGAAGGTGGTGAGGGCTGCGCCTTTGTTGCCGCGCTCTTCCTTCTCGACCTGGACGATGACTTCCTGGCCTTCGCTGAGCACTTCCTTGATGTTCACCCGGCCTTCGGGGGCTTTCTTGAAGTATTCGCGGGAGATTTCTTTCAGCGGCAGGAAGCCGTGACGTTCGGAACCGAAGTCGACGAAGGCGGCTTCGAGGCTGGGTTCGATGCGGGTGATCTTGCCTTTGTAGATGTTGGCCTTTTTCTGCTCGCGCGCACCAGACTCGATGTCCAGGTCGTAGAGGCGTTGGCCATCCACCAGGGCTACACGCAACTCTTCGGGTTGAGTTGCGTTAATCAGCATTCTTTTCATGTTGTACCGTCGGTTTCCGGGCTGCCGGAAACGGCGTTCGGCACACACGACTTCTCATGGTCGGTGCCAAGGTGCGCAAAGGGTGGCCGGGCCACCCCCGTGTCGAGCGACGTTCGGCACCAGCCAGTTGCCCAGCCTGCCGTTGTCGCGACGACGCGTCCTGTTTGCTGCGGTGCCAACAAGGCCCCGGTGGCTTCGAATGGAGATCGAATCAACCAAGCGGGCCTTGTGCACTCAGTCAGGAGGAGGAATCAACCTTCAGCCGTGGACGCCCGGGGGCATCTGTTCAGGACCTTATCCGCTCGCCAGCCGTCAGTGGGCTGGTGGCCGGACGCGGTGCTACACGGTCCGAGGGCTGTGCATCTCCACCCTGCACGTATCCCTGATAATTCGGGTGCTGCCGCGCGCTGAATCCGCAACGGGTTGCATTTTTCGCCACTGCAGGTACTGCACTGGCGCCATTCATATCCAAGGCAGGTATTTCCGAAGCATTCGCCGTGCGTTGCGTGGAAGCGACGGGGCGGGCAGAGGGGCTGCGAAAAGAATCGGGTAAGCAGGTGAAACACCGCGCTTGTCGTTTTTTTTCGGTCTTCTCTACACGGCGCTGGTGGCGATTCCAGGCAATTCGGTAAACTGGCGAACACCCCGTAGGACGGCCTCGCGTCCTGGAGAATTGCGTTGGTCAGGGCCGGCTGAAAGCCTGTTGCCGCTGGCCTGCCGCTTTTGGCGGCGTTCGCGACTATAGCAGCAATGATTAAGTGCTTCAATTCCATAAAAAATTGTTATGATCCCGCAATGACGACCAATACCCCTCCGACTTCCGGCGTTCAGCTGATCGAAGTCGCGCCGGAGCTTGCCGGCCAACGCATTGATAATTTCCTCATCACGGCCCTCAAGGGCGTGCCCAAAACGCTGGTCTACCGCATCCTGCGCAAGGGTGAAGTGCGGGTGAACAAGGGTCGGGTAAAGCCTGAGTACAAGATCCAGGCCGGCGACATCGTGAGGGTGCCGCCCGTCCGCCTGCCGGAGCGTGACGAGCCGGCACCGGTGGCCCAGGGCCTGCTGCAGCGCCTTGAGGCGGCCATTGTCTACGAAGACAAGGCGCTGATCGTGATGAACAAGCCGTCCGGCATTGCCGTCCATGGCGGTAGCGGCCTGAGCTTTGGTGTGATCGAGGCACTGCGCCAGCTGCGCCCGGACGCCAAGGAGCTCGAACTGGTGCACCGCCTGGACCGCGACACCTCTGGCCTGCTGATGATTGCCAAGAAGCGCAGCATGCTGCGCCACTTGCATGCCGCCCTGCGCGGTGACGGGGTCGACAAGCGCTATATGGCGCTGGTGCGCGGCCACTGGCCGACGTCGAAGAAGCAGGTGAATGCGCCGTTGCTCAAGAGCAACCTGCGCTCCGGCGAGCGCATGGTTGAAGTGAACGAAGAGGGCAAGGACGCGTTGACCCTGTTCCGCGTGCTCCGCCGCTTTGGCGAGTTCGCCACCATTGTCGAGGCCCGTCCGATCACGGGGCGTACCCACCAGATTCGCGTGCATACCCTGCATGCGGGGCACATGATTGCCGGTGACAGCAAGTACGGTGACGAAGACTTCAGCCGCGAAATTCGCGAGCTGGGGGGCAAACGCCTGTTCTTGCATGCCTATGCGCTGACTGTGCCGCTGCCGGATGGTGGTGAGCTGAAGCTTGAAGCGCCTGTGGATGAAGTCTGGGCGAAAACCATTGAACGTCTGAGTGCGTCCTGATCCATGAAGAAAGGCTATGAGCTACTGATCTTCGACTGGGACGGTACCCTGGCCGATTCTATCGGGCGTATTGTCGAGGCCATGAATGCCGCCGCCGAGCGTGCCGGCGAGGTCGCCAGCCGTGAGGATGCGGTCAAGGGCATCATCGGTCTGGCCCTGGGTGAGGCGATCCATACCCTGTACCCGCACCTGGCACCTGCGCAGGTCGACAGCTTCCGTCAGCACTATGCTGATATCTACATGGCGCTGGATCAGCAGCCTTCGCCACTGTTCGAGGGCGTGGTCGAGTCGCTGGATGCCTTTCGTGCCGAGGGTTACCGCCTGGCGGTGGCTACGGGCAAGGCGCGTCGCGGGCTGGACCGGGTACTCAAGGCCAATGGCTGGGAGCAGTTCTTCGACATCACCCGTGCTGCCGACGAAACCCGTGGCAAGCCGCACCCGCTGATGCTCGAGGAAATCCTCGGCCATTGCGGCGTCGAACCGGCGCGTGCGCTGATGGTCGGAGATTCGGCATTCGACCTGCAGATGGCCAGCAATGCCGGGATGCATTCGGTGGCGGTGGGCTATGGTGCCATGCCGCTGCAGGCGCTGGCCGAGTTTGGTCCGCAGGTGTGCATCGATCATTTTTCCCAGCTGCGCGAGTGGCTGGGTGGTTCCGCAATTCCACTTCCAAGGTAGGTAAGCATGGCAGACGAATGGAAAGCCCCCGAGGCCGAACCCGAGGAGCGCGAAGGGCGCAAGAGCTGGCAGCTGCTGGAAAAGACCTTGCTGGCCAGTGTGCAGGAGCAGCGCCGGGCGCGGCGCTGGGGGATCTTCTTCAAGCTGCTGACTTTCATCTACCTGTTCGGCTTCCTGGCGTTGTTCACGCCGCTGATGGATTTCGACAAGGCGGCATCGCGCAGTGCCAGCCATACCGCGCTGGTCGAGGTGCGCGGGGTGATTGCCGATCAGGAGGCCGCCAGCGCGGACAATATCGTCAAGAGCCTGCGCGAGGCGTTCAAGGACAGCAAGACCAAGGCGGTGGTAATGCGCATCAACAGCCCGGGTGGCAGTCCGGTGCAGGCGGGTTACGTGTACGACGAAATCCGCCGCCTGCGTGCTGAATACCCGGCTATCAAGCTGTATGCAGTCATCGCCGATCTCGGCGCTTCTGGTGCCTATTACATTGCCAGTGCGGCGGACGAAATCTACGCCGATAAAGCCAGCCTGGTGGGCTCCATTGGTGTGACGGCGGCCGGTTACGGTTTTGTTGGCACCATGGAAAAGCTGGGCGTGGAGCGGCGCGCCTACACCTCGGGTGAGCACAAGGCCTTCCTTGATCCGTTCTCGCCTGAAAAGCCCGAAGAAACCCGGTTCTGGCAGGGTGTGCTGGATACCACGCACCAGCAGTTCATTGCCATGGTCAAGCAGGGACGTGGCGAACGCTTGAAGGACAAGGAACATCCTGAGTTGTTCAGCGGCCTGGTCTGGTCGGGCGAGCAGGCCAAGGCGCTGGGCTTGGTGGATGGGCTGGGCAGTGCCAGCTATGTGGCACGTGAGATTGTTGGCGAGAAGGAGCTGGTGGACTTTACCGTTCAGGAATCGCCTTTCGATCGCTTCTCCAAGCGCGTAGGTGCCAGCGTGGCTGAGCACCTGGCGATGTGGATGGGGTTCCAGGGGCCGCAGTTGCGTTGAGTTCGGCGTGCATTTTGCGGTGCCTGTGAGATCGAGCGCCGTCCGTGCGGCGCTTCGCGGGGCAAGCCCGCTCCCACATTTGTTTTGGGCCGTTCAGTCCTGAGCCATTGGTGCGCGCCCCCTTGGAGGTACGACGCGATATCGTGTCATGCGCCAAAGGGTCCGCGCGCCAATGGTGACAGGAGAAATTGGCCTGAAACAGATGTGGGAGCGGGCTTGCCCCGCGAAGCGCCGCGCGGGCGGCGCTCGGTCTCACAGGCGCAGAAAATCTCGAGCCAGGCTCAAGGGACAACCACCCCCTCCCGGGTCAACATATCCACCAACCGAATCAACGGCAGCCCGATCAGGCTGGTCGAATCGCACCCATGGGTCCTCTGAAACAAACTCACCCCCAGCCCCTCCGCCTTGAAGCTCCCCGCGCAATCCAGTGGTTGTTCCGCCGCCACATAGCGTTCCACCCGCTCGCGGCTCAGCTCGCGCATCGTCACGGTAAACGGCACGCAATCCACCTGGCAGTGCCCGGTGGCGCTGTTCAGCAGTGCCAGCCCGGTCAGAAAACTCACCTGCTGACCGCTGCACTCCAGCAGTTGCTCGCAAGCCCGCTCGAAGGTGTGCGGCTTGCCCAGTACCTGTTCGCCCAGCACCGCAACCTGGTCCGAGCCGATGATCAGGTGCCCGGGGTGGCTGCCCGCCAATACCTCGGCCTTTTGCCTGGCCAGTCGGCGCACCAGGTCCACGGCGGGCTCGTCATCCTGTCGCTGTTCGTCTATATCAGGGCTTGCCCAGGTGAAGGGCAGGCGCAGGCGTGTGAGCAGTTCGCGGCGGTAGGCAGAGCTGGAAGCCAGTAACAAAGGAAGCATGGTAGACTCCGGGTTCGGTTGAACCAATCCTATCACGCACGATGCCGCCTAATTTCCTTTGACAGGGGCGGGGGGCATCCCTAGAATGCTGCGCCTATGTTGAATGACCCGATTCCACCTCACGTTGACCCGCGCAAATTAGCCGATCGTGGCGTAACCCTTAACGGTTCGCTGCAACTCGCTGATTTGGAAAGACTCTGCGACCCGCTTTCCGACAATGTCGGTACGGTGCAGGCGAAGTTCGATTTTGAACGAGATGAGCAGCACGTAGTGGTTATCCACACCGAGCTGAACGTCGAGGTCAAGATGGTTTGCCAGCGTTGTCTTGAGCTGGTCACCCTGCCGATCTACAGCGAATGTACATACGCTGTGGTGAAGGAGGGTGCGAATACCCAGTCGTTGCCGAAAGGCTATGACGTGCTGGAACTGGGCGAAGATCCTTTGGATCTGCAGGCATTGGTCGAGGAAGAGCTTCTGCTCGCCTTGCCAATCGTGCCTGCTCACCATCCGGAAGAATGCCAGCAGCCGGCGGGCGCAGACGAGCCCGAATCGAGCAAGGACGAGGTATCGCGGTCCAACCCGTTCAGTGTTTTGGCGCAGTTAAAGCGTGACCCAAACGTTTAGGAGTTAATCAATTATGGCTGTTCAGCAGAACAAAAAATCCCGCTCTGCCCGTGACATGCGCCGTTCGCACGACGCCCTGTCGGAAAACGCGCTGTCGGTAGAAAAGACCACCGGTGAAATTCACCTGCGTCACCACGTTTCGCCAGAAGGCGTATACCGTGGTCGTAAAGTGATCGATAAGGGCGCTGACGAGTAATCCTTGTCTGCTCAGATCATCGCGATCGACGCAATGGGCGGGGACTTCGGTCCCCGCAGCATTGTCCAGGCTAGCATTGCCTGCCTTTCGGCTACCCCCTCGCTGCACCTGACCCTCGTCGGTCAACCCTCCCTCCTAGAAGATCTTGTCAGTGGCCTTGCAGCTGCGGATCGCGCGCGCCTGCAGATTGTCGCCGCCAGTGAGGTGATCGGTATGGACGAGCGGCCATCGCAGGCGCTACGCGGCAAGCCGGACTCGTCGATGCGCATCGCCCTCGAACTGGTGCGCGACGGCAAGGCCCAGGCCTGCGTCAGTGCCGGCAACACCGGGGCGCTGATGGCGCTGTCACGCTTCGTGCTCAAGACCTTGCCGGGTATCGATCGGCCAGCCATGGTGGCGGCGATTCCCACCCAGGCGGGTTACTGTCAGTTGCTCGACCTCGGCGCCAACGTCGACTGCAGTGCAGAAAACCTCTATCAGTTCGCGGTGATGGGCTCGGTGGCCGCCCAGGCCCTGGGTGTGCATCGGCCGCGTGTGGCATTGCTTAACATCGGCACCGAGGACATCAAGGGTAATCAGCAGGTAAAGCTGGCGGCCACGCTGTTGCAGAACGCTCGCGGCCTCAACTATGTCGGTTTCGTCGAAGGGGATGGCCTGTACAGGGGTGAGGCGGACGTGGTGGTGTGCGACGGTTTTGTCGGCAACATCCTGCTCAAGTCCAGCGAGGGCTTGGCGACGATGATCGGTGCGCGCATCGAAAAACTGTTCAAGGGCGGTGCTTTTGCCCGGGTTGCCGGGGTCATGGCCATGCCGTTGCTCAAGCGCCTGCAGGCCGACCTGGCGCCGGCGCGGCACAACGGTGCGAGCTTTCTGGGGTTGCAGGGTATCGTCATCAAGAGCCATGGCTCGGCCGGCGTGCAGGGCTTCCAGAGCGCCATCCAGAGGGCGTTGATCGAAATTCAGGAAAACCTGCCGCAGCGCCTGCATGGCCGCCTTGAAGATTTGTTGCCTTAGGCATTTCGCCGATGAAGTGCTTAAATGTGACCGCTTGGTCTGCGTATTCATCCAAGTTTTCAGATTCTGCGTCCAGCCCACGGCTCGGCGCACCTCATTCGACGACAAGATCATAAGGGCTTGTTCAATGTCTGCATCCCTCGCATTCGTCTTCCCCGGTCAAGGTTCCCAGTCCCTGGGCATGCTCAAGGAACTGGGCGCCGAAAAGCCGGTGATCGTTGAGACCTTCAAGGAGGCCTCCGACGCTCTGGGTTACGACCTGTGGAAGCTGGTCCAGGAAGGCCCGGAAGAACAACTCAATCAAACCGACAAGACTCAGCCTGCGATCCTCACCGCTTCCATCGCGCTGTGGCGCCTGTGGCTGGAGGAGGGCGGCGCCACGCCGGCTTTCGTTTCTGGTCACAGCCTGGGTGAATACAGCGCCCTGGTTGCCGCAGGCAGCCTGTCGCTGAAAGATGCCGTGCGCTTGGTCGAGCGTCGCGGCCAGCTGATGCAGGAAGCCGTCCCGGCCGGCCATGGCGCCATGGCCGCAATCCTCGGCCTGGATGACGCCGTGGTGGTCGAGATCTGTGGTAGGGCGGCCGAAGACGAAGTGGTTAGCGCGGTGAACTTCAACTCGCCGGGCCAGGTTGTGATTGCTGGCAACAAGGCTGCGGTGGACCGTGCCATGGAGCTGTGCAAAGAGGCTGGTGCCAAGCGCGCCCTGCCACTGGCGGTCAGCGTACCGTCGCACTGTGCCCTGATGAAGCCGGCCGCCGAGCGTTTCGCCGAGAACGTGAACGCCATCGAATGGAAGGCGCCACAAATTCCGGTGGTGCAGAACGTCACCGCTGCCATTGCCCCTGACCTCGATGCCCTCAAGCATGACCTGCTGGCACAGCTGTACCAGCCTGTGCGTTGGGTCGAGTGCGTGCAGACCCTGGCTGCCAACGGTGCGGTCAACCTGGTCGAGTGCGGCCCGGGCAAGGTCCTGGCTAGCCTGAACAAGCGTTGCGCCGACGGCGTGACCACCTACAACCTCAATACCCCTGACGCCGTTGCCGCCACCCGCGCGGCACTGGCCTGATTTGGAGAAGCTTGCATGAGCCTGCAAGGTAAAGTTGCACTGGTCACCGGCGCCAGCCGTGGCATTGGCCAGGCCATCGCCCTCGAGCTGGGCCGCCAGGGCGCGACCGTGATCGGTACCGCCACTTCGGCCTCCGGCGCCGAGCGTATTGCTGCCACCCTGAAAGAGCACGGTATCACCGGCACCGGCATGGAACTGAACGTGACCAGCGCCGAATCCGTTGAAACTGTTTTGGGTGCAATCGCCGAGCAGTTTGGCGCGCCGGCCATCCTGGTCAACAACGCCGGTATCACCCGCGACAACCTCATGCTGCGCATGAAGGACGACGAATGGTTCGACGTGATCGACACCAACCTGAACAGCCTCTACCGTCTGTCCAAGGGCGTGCTGCGTGGCATGACCAAGGCACGTTGGGGTCGTATCATCAGCATCGGCTCGGTCGTCGGTGCCATGGGTAACGCGGGCCAGGCCAACTACGCCGCCGCCAAGGCTGGCCTGGAAGGCTTCAGCCGCGCCCTGGCGCGTGAAGTGGGCTCGCGTGGCATCACCGTAAACTCGGTGACTCCGGGCTTCATCGACACCGACATGACCCGCGAGCTGCCAGAAGCGCAGCGTGAAGCCCTGCAAACCCAGATTCCGCTGGGCCGCCTGGGCCAGGCCGACGAAATCGCCAAGGTGGTGTCGTTCCTGGCGTCCGACGGTGCAGCCTACGTGACCGGCGCTACCGTGCCGGTCAACGGCGGGATGTACATGTAACACTGCAACTCAATGTGACGGATTTCGTAAAAAAAGAGTCATACTGCGAGCCTAAAATCCGTTATAAAGCTGCAACCAGATTCCAGGCAGCGGGTAGGGTGTCTAGCCTGAGAGTGCGTTTAGCTTGAAAAGCGAACGTCTTTCTATAAAATTAGCCACCGGCCAGCTGCCTGACATATATCCATTAGGAGTGAAAACTAGGTATGAGCACCATCGAAGAACGCGTCAAGAAAATCGTCGCCGAGCAACTGGGCGTGAAGGAAGAGGAAGTGACTAACGAGAAGTCCTTCGTCGATGACCTGGGTGCCGATTCGCTTGACACCGTTGAGCTGGTGATGGCTCTGGAAGAGGAATTCGAGACCGAAATCCCTGACGAAGAAGCCGAGAAAATCACTACCGTTCAAGCCGCTATCGACTACGTCAACAGCCACAAGGCCTAAGACGCTGTAGTCGTCGCTACTTGACGAGAAAAACCGCACTGCCTTTGCCGGCGTGCGGTTTTTTCTTTGCGAACGTGCTGCTTTTTGGCGAGCCGGCTTCGCTCACCGCGCACCAAGAGCCTGTTGCCATTCCATTCCAGCGCTTGAATGTAATCGCAAGAGACTCTGTTATTAGAAAAGGAGAGTACTGTGTCGCGTAGACGCGTCGTGGTCACCGGTATGGGTATGCTGTCGCCACTGGGTACCGATGTACCGAGCACCTGGCAGGGCATTCTGGCTGGCCGCAGTGGCATTGGTCCGATCGAACACACGGACCTGTCTGCTTACTCCACCCGTTTTGGCGGCTCGGTGAAAGGCTTCGAGGTTGAGCAATACCTGTCGGCCAAAGAGGCCCGCAAGCTTGACCTGTTCATCCAGTACGGCCTGGCGGCCGGTTTCCAGGCGGTGCGAAATGCCGGCCTGGAGGTTACCGACGCCAACCGTGAGCGCATTGGCGTGGCCATGGGCTCGGGAATCGGCGGCCTGACCAATATCGAGGAAACCAGCCGTACGCTGCACGATTCGGGGCCGCGTCGCATTTCCCCGTTCTTTGTGCCGGGCTCGATCATCAACATGATCTCCGGGTTCCTGTCGATCCACCTGGGCCTGCAGGGGCCGAACTACGCCATTGCCACCGCCTGCACCACCGGCACCCATTGCATCGGCATGGCAGCGCGCAATATCGCCTACGGTGAAGCTGACGTGATGATTGCAGGTGGCGCAGAGATGGCTGCCTGTGGCCTGGGCATGGGCGGTTTCGGTGCCTCCCGTGCGCTGTCCACCCGCAACGACGAGCCAAGTCGGGCCAGCCGCCCGTGGGACAAGGGCCGTGACGGCTTTGTATTGTCCGACGGTGCCGGTGCCCTGGTACTCGAAGAGCTGGAACACGCCAAGGCCCGTGGTGCGACCATCTATGCCGAGCTGGTTGGCTTTGGCATGAGCGGCGACGCCTACCACATGACTTCGCCACCCGACACCGGCGAGGGTGCTGCCCGCTGCATGGCCAACGCCTTGCGCGATGCCGGTATCCAGCCGGAAGAGGTCAGCTACATCAACGCCCACGGTACCTCGACCCCTGCGGGCGACGTGGCCGAAGTGGCCGCGATCAAGCGCGTATTCGGTGAACATGCCTACAAGCTGGCTGTCAGTTCGACCAAGTCGATGACCGGCCACCTGCTGGGCGCCGCAGGCGCGGTGGAAGCGATCTTCAGTGTGCTGGCGATCAACAGCCAGATGGCCCCGCCCACCATCAACCTGGACGAACCGGACGAAGGTTGCGACCTCGACTTCGTGCCGCACCAGGCGCGCAGCATGCCGATCGACGTGGTGCTGTCCAACTCGTTCGGCTTCGGTGGCACCAACGGCTCGCTGGTGTTCCGCCGGTTCGCCGGTTGATGCAGAGCTGGGTCGATGGCCAGCCTGCGGTTGCAGTCAACCTGCAGAACCGCGGCCTGGCCTACGGCGATGGGCTGTTTGAAACCATCGCTGTGCGTGGTGGCCAGCCCCGCTTGCTGGAAGGCCACCTTGCACGCCTGGCGCTGGGTTGCCAGCGCCTGGCGCTCAGCGCCGACCTGGTGCTGGTGCGCGACGAACTCCTGCGCTATGCCAGCCAGCTCGGTGACGGTGTAGCCAAACTCATCCTTACCCGTGGTGACAGCCAGCGTGGCTATGCGCCGGTTGCCGGTGCTGCGCCGCGGCGAATTCTGCAGGGCAGCCCGTTACCCGGCTATCCTGTCGAGCATGCCGAGCAGGGCGTGCGCTTGTTCCTGTGCCAGACCCGGCTTGGGGAACAACCGCTGCTGGCCGGCCTCAAACACCTCAACCGCCTGGAGCAGGTGCTGGCCCGTGCCGAATGGCAGGACAGCGACCATGCCGAAGGCCTGATGCGTGACGGGCAGGGCAGGCTGATCGAAGGGGTGTACAGCAATCTGTTCCTGGTGCGCGATGGCGTGCTGTTCACTGCCGACCTCAGCCGTTGTGGTGTGGCCGGGGTGATGCGTGCGGCACTGCTGGAACAGGCCGCGCTGCTGGGCATTCCGGCGCAGGTATGTGACCTGCCGTTCGACGCGTTGGAGCAGGCAGATGAAGTATTTGTTTGCAATAGCGTTTACGGCATCTGGCCCGTGCGAGGCGTAGCCGCGCTAAACTGGTCGCCTGGCCCGCTCACCCGTAAACTGCAGGCCGTTGCCCGTACGTTACTGGAAACCTGAATTCGTGAGACGTAAATTCCTGCTACTGCTGGAAATGGGCCTGATCATTGCCGGGTTGGCGCTTGGCTGGTCGGCCTGGAAGGTCAACTCGGTCCTTGAGCAGCCCTTGCACGTGACGCAGGAGCGCCTGCTCGACGTGCCCAATGGCACCAACCCAAACCGCATGTTCTATCGCATGGAGCAAGAAGGTTTGCTGGACGACGCCGTCTGGTTGCGCTTGTACTGGCGCTTCAACATGGCAGGCACTGCCCTGCACACAGGCGAGTATCGCCTTACCCCAGGCATGACGGTCGAACAGTTGTTCGACGCCTGGCGCCGGGCCGACGTGGTGCAATACAACCTCACCCTGGTGGAAGGCTGGACCTTCCGTCAGGTACGCTCGGCCGTGGCCAAGCATGAAAAAATCAAGCATACCCTGGACGGCCTGTCGGATTCCGAGGTGATGGACAAGCTCGGCCATACCGGTGTGTTCCCGGAAGGGCGCTTTTTCCCGGACACCTACCGCTTTGTACGTGGCATGAGCGATGTCGAGCTGCTGCAGCAGGCCTACATGCGCCTGGACGAAGTGCTGGCAAAGGAATGGGCCGAGCGCACCACCGACCTGCCGTATCGCGATCCGTACCAGGCGTTGATCATGGCGTCGCTGGTGGAAAAGGAAACCGGTATCCCCCAGGAGCGTGGGCAGATTGCCGGTGTATTTGTGCGGCGCCTGCGCCTGGGCATGATGCTGCAGACCGATCCGACGGTGATCTACGGCATGGGTGAGCGGTACAACGGCAAGATTACCCGCGCCGATCTGCGCGAACCGACACCCTACAACACCTATACCATGACGGGGTTGCCGCCCACGCCGATTGCCATGGTCGGCCGTGAAGCGATTCACGCGGCGCTCAACCCTTCCGATGGCACCAGCTTGTACTTCGTCGCCCGCGGCGATGGCAGCCATGTGTTCTCCGACGACCTCGACGACCATAACTCGGCGGTGCGTGAGTTCCAGCTCAAGCGACGTGCAGGCTACCGCTCCAGCCCCGCACCGCAGCAAGAGGCACAGCCGGGTACTGACGACGCCCAGCCCCAGGTGCCTGCAACTGACGAGCCGGCTGCGCAGCCATCACCCGAAGCGCCGCCTGCGCAGGATGCCCCTGCGGGTGGCGCGCAAGCGGCCGAACGGCCGACGCCTGACGAACAACATTAAGGACTGCCTGTGAGCGGCTTGTTTATTACGCTGGAAGGCCCCGAAGGTGCGGGCAAGAGCACCAACCGCGACTACCTGGCTGCACGCTTGCGCGAGCAGGGCCTGGATGTCGTGCTGACCCGTGAGCCGGGTGGTACGCCGCTGGCCGAAAAAGTGCGCGAGCTGCTGCTGGCCCCCACCGATGAAAGCATGGCGGCCGACACCGAACTGTTGCTGGTGTTCGCGGCGCGCGCCCAACACCTCGCGCAGGTAATCCGCCCGGCGCTGGCCCGCGGCGCCGTGGTGCTGTGTGACCGCTTCACCGACGCTACCTATGCCTATCAGGGCGGTGGGCGCGGTTTGTTGGTCGAGCGCATCGCCACCCTGGAGCAATTCGTCCAGGGTGACCTGCGCCCGGACCTGACCTTGGTTTTCGACCTGCCAGTGGAAGTGGGCTTGGCCCGTGCTGCCGCCCGCGGCCGCCTGGACCGTTTCGAGCAGGAGGGCCAGGCGTTCTTCGAAGCTGTACGCCAGGCTTACCTGCAGCGCGCCCAGCGCGAGCCGCAGCGCTACAGCCTGCTCGATGCCGCACAATCGCTGGAGGCCGTGCAGCGCGCTATCGATGTGCTACTCCCGGCGATTGTGGAGCGTTGCCGTGGCTGACGCCTACCCCTGGCAGCAGGCTATTTGGCAGCAGCTGGCCGGCCGCAGCCAGCACGCGCACGCCTACCTGCTGCACGGGCCGCAGGGTATCGGCAAGCGGGCCATGGCCGAACGCCTGATGGCCCGCCTGCTGTGCCAGCAGCCCCAAGGGCTGGATGCCTGCGGCGGGTGCAAGGCCTGCATGTTGCTCAAGGCCGGCAGCCACCCGGACAATTTTGTGCTTGAGCCTGAAGAGGCCGACAAACCGATCAAGGTCGACCAAGTGCGCGAGCTGGTGGCGTTCGTGGTGCAAACTGCGCAATTGGGTGGGCGCAAGGTGGTGCTGATCGAGCCTGTCGAGGCGATGAACGTCAACGCCTCCAACGCGCTGCTCAAAAGCCTCGAAGAGCCATCTGGCGACACGGTGCTGCTGCTGGTCACGCACCAGCCCAGCCGCTTGTTGCCGACTATCAAGAGCCGCTGCCAGCAGGTGGCGTGCCCGCAGCCAAGCCTGGCCCAGAGCCAGGCCTGGCTGGCGGGTGCGTTGCCTGACAGTGACGAGGCCGAGCGTGACGAGCTACTGACGCTGGCTGCCGGTTCGCCATTGATGGCGGTCAGCCTGCAGGCACAAGGTGTGCGCGAGCAACGTGCGCTGGTTACTGACGGGGTGAAGAAGCTGATCAAGCAGCAGCAATCGCCCAGCCAGTTGGCCGATGCCTGGAACGGCGTGCCACTGCTGTTGCTGTTCGACTGGTTCTGCGATTGGTCGCATCTGATCCTGCGCTACCAGTTGACCCAGGACGAGGAGGGGTTAGGCTTGGCTGATATGCGCAAGGTGGTGCAATACCTGGCGCAGAAGAGCCGCCAGGCCAAGGTGCTGGAGGTGCAGGCCTGGATCCTGGAGCAGCGTCAGAAGGTGCTGGGCAAGGCCAACCTCAACCGCGCCCTGCTGCTCGAATCGCTGCTGGCTCACTGGCTGCAACTGCCCGGTACCCGCTGATTTTCACTTTTTCATGTGTGTCGTCATCCTATGCTCGTAGATTCCCATTGCCACCTCGACCGTCTTGACCTGAGCGCCCACCAGGGCTCCCTCGATGCCGCTTTGCAGGCAGCGCGTGAGCGTGGGGTCGGTCATTTTCTGTGTATTGGCGTCAGTGCCGAAAACGCCGGTGCCGTGAAGGCGTTGAGCGAGCAGTACGCCGATGTCGATTGCTCGGTGGGCGTGCACCCGCTTGACCTGGCGCCGGGTGAAACCCCGGCGCTGGAATGGTTGCTGCGCGAACTGGCCCACCCCCATGTGGTGGCGATAGGCGAAACCGGGCTGGATTACCACTATGAGCCGGAAGCTGCCGAGCTGCAGCAGGCTTCGTTCCGCCTGCACCTGGAAGCCTCGCGGCAGACCGGCAAGCCGGTCATCGTGCACACCCGGGCGGCACGTGCCGATACCCTGGCGCTGCTGCGTGAAGCCAACCTGCCACAGGCTGGCGTGCTGCATTGCTTCACCGAAGACTGGGAGATGGCCAAGGCCGCGCTGGACCTGGGGTATTACATCTCGCTGTCTGGCATCGTAACCTTCCGCAACGCCGATGCCCTGCGTGAAGTGGCTCGGCAGGTGCCGGTCGATCGTTTGCTGGTCGAGACCGATTCGCCGTATCTGGCACCCATTCCGTACCGTGGCAAGCCGAACCTTCCGCAGTATGTACGGGAAGTGGCTGAGTATGTGGCTTCGTTGCGGGGCGCCAGTTATGACCAACTGGCTGAGCAGACTACTGCCAACTTCAAGCGGTTGTTCCCGTTGGCGCGGGTGGCCTGATGGCCCACGAGCCTGAGTGCTCTTGCTCTTGCTCTTGCTCTTGCTTCGGCTTTGGCTTCTAAGCGCGCGGTAGCTCAGGCAACGCAGATTGCGACTTCAGGAGGCCAAGCGCAGGGCTTGCGGAGGGAGGTGACGGGCATGGATGCCCGTCAAGCGCTGGGCCCCAGGATGGGGCCTGCAGCGCGGTCCTCCCGGGAGCAAGCCCGGAGCGAGGGGACCCCGGAGCGCAGCGTAGGGGCCGGATGATGGGAGCGCAGCGTTTTTTGGTTACTTTTTGTCGCGT
>NZ_FYDS01000019.1:0-30724 GCF_900187545.1 Pseudomonas sp. Irchel 3F3
TCTCGAGGGTGTTGAACGACTTCGACGAGACGATGAACAGGGTGGTTTCGGCGCGCAGGTTGGCCGAGAGCTCGTGGAATTCACTGCCGTCGATGTTCGCCAGGTAGTGGCAGCGTACGCCACGCTGGGCGTAAGGCAGTAGCGCTTCGGAAACCAGCTCGGGGCCGAGGAACGAGCCACCGATACCGATATTGACCACGTCGGTGATCGGCTTTTCGCTGTAGCCGCGCCACAGGCCGTCATGGATGCGGCCGACCAGTTCGGTGATCTGGTTGAGTACCTTGTGCACTTCCGGCATGACGTTCACGCCGTTGACGCTCAGCTTGTCGCCCACCGGCCGGCGCAGGGCCGTGTGCAGCACCGGGCGACCTTCGGAAGCGTTGATGATTTCGCCGCTGAACATCGACTTGATGGCGTCCTGCAGGCCCACTTCGTTGGCCAGGTTCACCAGCAGGTCGCGGCTTTGTTCGGTGATCAGGTTTTTCGAGTAGTCGAGGAACAGGCCGCAGCAGCTCAGGGAGAACTGGTCGAAGCGTTGGGCATCGGCGGCGAAGGCTTCGCGCATGCTGAAGCCTTGCATGGCGTCGCGGTGTTGCTGAAGCGCCTGCCAGGCGGGCAGCGCCGTCACATCGTGGGGTGTACGGTAATACGCCATTGCGCGGGGTTCCCTTGGTGCGTGATGAGGCCTTGGACACGGCAGTCATTGCCGGGTTCAGGCTGGCATCATTATAGGCAAAGGCCACGCACTGGGAATGGGTATGGCAGGGTGATTTTGGGGAGCGCTTTGCGCCCCATTCGCGGCACAAGGCCGCTCCCACAGTTTCTGTGTCGGGCTTGACGGCTGTGGGAGCGGGCTTGTCCCGCGAATGGGCTGCATAGCAGCCCCAGGCCGTTATGCGGTCTTTTCTTCCACATGCAGGTAAAGGTTGTCGATCAACCTGGTGTTACCCAGATAAGCCGCAGCAATCACCACCAAATCGCGATCATCGATCATTGCCGGGCGTAGGCTCACGGCATGGCGCACTTCCAGATAATCCGCGCGCAGCCCCGCAGCACTCAGCTGCGCCTGCCCCTCGGCGACCAGCGCGGCAAAGTCCCGTTGGCCACGGCCGATGGCCGCTGCGATGTGCTGCAGCGTGCGGTACAGCACCGGCGCGGTCGCACGCTGCTCCGGCGTGAGGTAGCCATTGCGCGACGACAGTGCCAGGCCATCCTCGGCACGCACAGTGGGCTCGCCAATGATCTGAACCGGCATGTTCAGGTCGCGCACCATGGCGCGGATCACCGCCAGTTGCTGGAAGTCCTTTTCACCGAACACGGCAAGGTCTGGCTGGACCATGTTGAACAGCTTGCTGACCACGGTGGCCACACCTTCGAAATGCCCCGGCCGGCTGGCGCCGCACAGGCCTTCGGACAGGTGGGGCACGCTGACGCGGGTTTGCACGCTCATGCCGTCGGGGTACATCTCTTCCACGGTGGGCGCGAACAGCAGGTTGCAGCCGGCCTGCAGCAGGCGCTCCTGGTCTGCGGCCAGGGTGCGCGGGTACTTGTCGAGGTCTTCGTTGGCGCCAAATTGCAGCGGGTTGACGAAGATGCTGGCCACCACGAAATCGGCGCGCTGCGCAGCCTTGGTTACCAGGGCCGCGTGGCCGCTGTGCAGGTTGCCCATGGTGGGCACGAAGCCGATGCGCTTGCCTTCACCGCGAGCGCGGGCGACGGCGGCGCGCAATTCGCGGACGGTCTTTACTGTATTCATGCACTGAACCCGTGTTCGCTACCAGGGAAGCTGACTTGCTTGACCGCCTCGACGTAAGCGACGAGCGCGCTGTGGATATCGGGCTGGCCTTGCATGAAGTTCTTCACGAACTTCGGCACTCGGCCGCTCAGCGACAGGCCGAGCATGTCGTGCAGTACCAGCACCTGGCCATCGGTGGCGCTGCCGGCGCCAATGCCGATCACCGGGATGCCCACGGCGTTGGTGATTTCTGCCGCCAGTTCGCTGGGTACGCATTCGAGCAGCAGCATGGCCGCGCCGGCCTGTTCGAGGGCGATGGCGTCGGCGCGCATCTGCCGGGCCTGGGCCTCCTGACGGCCTTGCACCTTGTAGCCGCCCAGCACGTTGACGGTCTGCGGGGTCAGGCCCATGTGTGCGCACACCGGCACACCGCGCTCAGCCAGCAGGCGGATGGTTTCGGCCAGCCAGGCGGCGCCTTCGATTTTGACCATGTGGGCGCCGGCGCGCATAAGCGTGGCGCTGTTGGCAAAGGCTTGCTCCGGGGTGGCGTGCGCCATGAATGGCAGGTCGGTGAGTATCAGTGCACCGTCATTACCGCGTTTGACGCTGGCGGTGTGGTAGGCCATGTCCGCCGTGGTGACCGGCAGGGTGCTGTCGTGCCCCTGCAGGACCATCCCCAGCGAGTCGCCTACCAGCAACACTTCAATGCCGGCCTGGCTGGCGGCCTTGGCGAAGGTCGCGTCGTAGCAGGTCAGCATGGTGATTTTTTCACCCTTGGCCTTGAGGCCATTGAGGGTGGTAAGGGTTACTTCAGGCATGTCGGAAAATCCTCGTTCAGGCGCTGTAAAAAACGACTGCATTCAACGCGTGTAGTCATCTTCCGGAGCGGCACATCATCGCGCGTGATGTTCGGGCACAGGTCCGTCCGGGCCTAAATACGGGTATGCGGCACTTTGGGGCCGCACGGGACGCCTATAGTCGTGAGCGAGGTGGGGGAAGTCAATCACCCTGTTACCGCATTGTTACGATCAGGGTGTTACTGGCGTTACCGTGCCAGTGTGCAACGCTGGAACGCCCGGTTTACAGGCGTTCAAGGCCGACGAACGGGCAGTCGCCGAGCAATTGCGCGAGGGCGCGGCCATCTGCCAGGTGGAAGTCGTCCGGCACCAGTTCGGCCAGTGGGTACAGCACGAAAGGCCGGGCATGCATGTGGTAATGCGGCACTTTCAGGCGTGGCTCGTCGAGTACCAGGTCACCGAACAGCAGGATGTCCAGGTCCAGCGTGCGCGGGCCCCAGCGCTCCTTGCGCACGCGGCCCTGGCCGTTCTCGATGGCTTGCAATGCATCGAGCAGCGCCAGAGGCGGCAGTGCGGTGTCCAGGGCGGCGACAGCGTTGGTGTAACGCGGTTGGCCGGGCAGCAGCGAATCGCTGGTGTACAAGGCCGAAGCCGCCACCAGGCGAGTACCCTCCACCTGGTCAAGCGCCTGCAAGGCACTGCGCAGTTGTTCGGCGGGTGCGTCCAGGTTGCTGCCCAGGCCGACGTAGGCGCGAGTCTTCACTCGGACGCCTCGTCACCACCGCGTTTGCGTTTGCTGGTGCTGCGTTTGCGTTTGCGCGGGCCGGCACCTTCGTCACGGCTGCCCAGCTCGCGAATCATCTCGCGACGCTCGCTGTCGTTGGCATCCTGGTAGTCGGTCCACCACTGGCCGAGGTCGTCGGTATCTTCCCCGGCGCTTTCACGCAGCAGCAGGAAGTCGTAACCGGCGCGGAAGCGAGGGTTGTCCAGCAGCATGTCGGCGCGTTTGCCGCTGCGCCGTGGCAGGCGCTCCTGCATGTCCCAGATCTCGCGGATCGGCAGCGTGAAACGCTTGGGGATGGCGATGCGCGCGCATTGCTCGGCGATCAGGTCGTGGGCCGCGCCATTCATGGCGGGTATCGGCGGCACGCCCTGGTTCTGCAGGTGCAGCACGCGGGCCGGCAGGGCTGGCCACAGCAGTGCGGCGAACAGGAACGCCGGGGTCACCGGTTTGCCCTGCTTCACCCGCAGGTCGGTGTTTTGCAACGCTTGGCTGATCAGTGTGTGGGCGTAGGTCGGGCGCTCGTCCAGGGCGTGTGCGCTGGCCGGGAACAACGGCTCGAACAGCTGCAGGTCGACCAGCATCTCGAAGGCCATGGCGCCTTGGCCTGAGAGGAACAGCTTGAGGCTTTCCTCGAACAGGCGTGCGGGCGGAATCTCGCGCAGCAGCGGGGCAAGCTCGCGGATCGGCTGGACCGTGTGCTTCTCGATACCGAAGTCCAGCTTGGCGGCAAAACGCACCGCGCGCAGCATGCGCACAGGGTCTTCCTGGTAGCGGTGGGTCGGGTCGCCGATCAGCCGCAGCAGGCGGTTGCGCACATCGTGCACACCGTTGGCGTAATCGAGAATGCGCTCGCTGACCGGGTCGTAGTACAGGGCATTGATGGTGAAGTCGCGGCGTTGCGCGTCTTCTTCCAAGGTGCCGTACACGTTGTCACGCAGGATGCGGCCACTGGAATTGTGCGACGAACGGTGGCTGTCGCCCTGGTCGTCTTCCGAGTGAGGGGCGCGGAAGGTGGCAACTTCGATGATCTCACGGCCGAAATGCACGTGGACCAGTTTGAAGCGGCGACCAATGATGCGCGCGTTACGGAATTCGGCACGGACCTGTTCGGGGGTGGCGCTGGTGGCGACGTCGAAATCTTTCGGCGTAATGCCCAGCATCAGGTCGCGGACACAGCCACCGACCAGGTAAGCCTGGTAGCCGGCGCTCTGCAGGCGTTCCACGATATTCACCGCGTGGCGGCTGAACTGGTGGCGCTGCAGCGAGTGCTGGCTCTTGTTGATCACCTCAGGCGTAGTGCGCCTGTGGTGCGTGCCCGGTACGGGCGGGCGGAAAGACTGGAACAGCTTCTTCAGCATGGGATGCACTGTGTGAAGGAATGTTCGGCCAATAATAGGAGAATGGCCGCATGATGGGCGGGGATTCTAGCATTTACTCGGGGAATGGTGTAGGCGGGTAGCAGGATGCCTGCCAGAAGGGTAGAAACGACAAGGGGAGCCTAAGCTCCCCAAGAAGTCGTTGCGTGCTCTTATTGTTTTTTTGCTGGGCTTTTTGTTTTTGTTGAGTGCCCTGTCCACAAATCTCGAAGCTTGTGGACGACCCCCAATCCAGGGGTTAAGAGCAAACGGATTGCTTTGGCCGCTGATGTCACGTTGATCTGTCGATCCAACCAGTTCAGGCGCTGCTTTTTAGTGCAGTTTTTGTTGTTCTCTGCCTGGTCGTGGGGCAAGCCCCAAACACGCATCCTCTCCAAAAGAATCAGTTAGCTGCGCCTCCGCCGTCTTGTTTTTATTGTGCGTGAGCCGTTTCGTCTTGTTCTTATTTTAGGTTGCAGTGCTTGTTATTGTTTTTGTACTAAGCATATAGCAGGTGCCGTGCCAACTTTTGCAAACCCAGTAAAATCAAGGGGTTGAGGCATTTCAGCAGTTTTCACGACGCTCAAAATGTCGCAATTTCGTTACCGTACGCCTCGGGAACTGTTACGGCGGAAAGGTTGGGTAACAGATTTTTGTGGGAACTGATGTGTTACCTGGGGTGTTTCCGGGCCCGATGTGTTCGCCACACCCTGTTTAGCGCCTATGCGATCGAGCGCCGCGCGAGCGGCGCTTCGCGGGGCAAGCCCGCTCCCACATTTGTTTCGGGCCAATCAATCCTGAGGCGTCGGAGCTCGCCCCTCTGTTGTTCCATTCAATCACGTCGTGCAGCAAGGGGCCGCGCGCCAATGGTGGCAGGAGATATTGGCCGAAACAGATGTGGGAGCGGGCTTGCCCCGCGAAGCGCCGCCCGCGCGGCGCTCGATCTCGAAGGCGACGCTGTGCCGAACTCAATTATCGCTGGTAGCGTTGCTCTTGCGCCGTGGAATGCCCAGGCGCTGGCGGCGTTCCCACAGGCACTTGCGGCTGACGCCAAGCTTGCGTGCCAGTTCGGTCTCGGTCATGTGGTCCTGATGCTCGAGTACGAAGTGCTGGAAGTAGTCTTCCAGCGACAGGTCCTCGGTCGGCTCGTGGCTGGCATTGGCAGCGCTGGCCACCACCAGGGCGTTGTTGAGGATCTCGTCCTCTTCCAGGTCGCTCAGCTCGATGTCGATGCCCAGCAGTTCGGCAGAAATTTCCGCGCTCTCGCTGAGGATCACCGCGCGCTCCACGGCGTTTTCCAGCTCTCGCACGTTACCCGGCCAGCTGTAGTGACGAATGGCTTGCTCGGCTTCGGCCGAGAAGTGCAGGTCGTCGCGGCCGATACGCGCGCTCTGGCGCGCCAGGAAGGCGCTGGCGATTTCGTTGACGTCGCTGCCGCGCTCGCGCAGGGCAGGCAGTTTCAGGGCGATCACGTGCAGGCGGTAGTAAAGGTCTTCGCGGAACTGGCCGGCCTTGGCCAGGTTCTTCAGGTCGCGGTGGGTCGCGGCGATCAGGCGCACATCGACCTTTTGCGATTGCACCGAACCCACCCGGCGAATCTCGCCTTCCTGCAGCACGCGCAGCAGGCGGGCCTGGGCTTCCAGCGGCAGTTCGCCGATTTCGTCGAGGAACAGCGTGCCGCCGTCGGCGGCTTCTACCAGGCCCGCACGCCCGGCGCTGGCGCCAGTGAACGCGCCTTTTTCGTGACCGAACAGTTCGGACTCGATCAGTGTCTCGGGGATGGCTGCGCAGTTCACCGAGATCATCGGTGCCTTGGCGCGGCGCGACAGGTTGTGCAGGGCGCGGGCCACCAGCTCTTTACCGGTACCCGATTCACCCTGGATCAGCACGTTGGAGTCGGTGGGCGCAACCTTGCGGATCTTGCTGTACATGTCCTGCATCGGCGGGCACGAGCCGATGATGCCGATTTCGCCATTGGCCGCAGCCGCGCTGCCTTTGTCGGCCGGGGCGGCCTTGCCATTGGCGGCGCGTGGCTCGGCAGCCGGTGCGGCGGCCGGGGTGTTCTGCCGGTCGCGCAGGATACGCGCCACGGCCTGCAGCATCTCGTCGTGGTCGAATGGCTTGGCGATGTAGTCCACCGCGCCCATTTTCATCGAGTCTACCGCCGAGCGCAGGCTGGCGTAACTGGTCATGATCAGCACCGGGGTGCCCTGACCAAGCTTGATCAGCTCGGTACCGGGTGCGCCTGGCAGGCGCAGGTCGCTGACGATCAGGTCGAAGGTGGCAATGCTGAAGCGTTCCTGGGCTTCCTGCACCGAGCCGGCTTCGCTGACTTGGTACTGGTTCCGCTCGAGCAGGCGACGCAAGGCCGAGCGGATGATGGTTTCGTCTTCGACGATCAGAATATGCGGCATTGATTCAATTCTCTCGACGGTCTCGAATTTCAGGGGACGTCGCTACGACATGCCGGGGCAGGGTCACGCGGATCCGGGTGCCACGTTGCCGTTCGATATCGGCCGGGCTGTCGATGGTGATTTGCCCATAATGCTCTTCCACGATGGAATAGACCAGAGCGAGCCCCAGTCCGGTTCCCTCGCCAGGGTCCTTGGTGGTGAAGAAGGGCTCGAACAGGCGGTCCATGATGTTCTTCGGTATCCCGCTGCCCTCGTCCTCGACGATCAGGTCGACGGTGTGTTCGCTGACCTCGGTGCGCACGCGCACGGCACTGCCGGGCTTTGATGCGTCGCGGGCGTTGGAGAGCAGGTTGATCAGCACCTGGGCCAGGCGCTGCGGGTCCCCTTCGGCCCAGTGGTCGGGGTTGCAGAGGTTGAAGAACTGGACTTCGAAATTGCGCCGGTTCAAGGCCAGCAGACCGATGGCGTCCTGCGCCACTTCGGCCAGGCACACCGGTTCTTCGCTGTTCTGGTGGCTGCCGCCGGCATGGGCGAAGCTCATCAATGACTGGACGATGCGCGACACCCGCTTGGTCTGGTCGAGGATCTGGCTGGACAGCTCGATGATTTCGCCATCGCCCTCGCGTTCCTCGCGCAGGTTTTGCGCCAGGCAGGCGATGCCGGTTATCGGGTTGCCGATTTCGTGGGCCACGCCGGCGGCCAGGCGCCCAATGCTGGCCAGGCGCTCGGAGTGCACCAGCTTGTCTTCCAGTGCCTGGGTTTCGGTAAGGTCTTCCACCAACAGCACAAGGCCGCTGTTACCGGGTGCCAGGGGCTCGTCAATGGCTGCCTTGTGCAGGTTCAGCCAGCGCGGTTGCCCGTCCAGTGCCAGGCGCTGCTTGTGCAAGTGCTCGTCGGGCAGGTTGATGAAGCCTTGCAGCAGGCCGCGCCAGGGCTCGTCGATGGTGAGCAGACGCGAGCCGACCACGTGCTTGGCGGCGATGCCGGTGAGCTCTTCCATGGCCTTGTTCCACATCAGGATTTCCTGGTCCTTGGCCAGCGAGCACACGCCCATGGGAAGCTCTTGCAGGGTCTGGCGATGGTAGCGGCGCAGGGCGTCGAGCTCGGCGGCCAGGCCGGTCAGGCGCGAGTGGTAGTCTTCCAGGCGGCTTTCGATGAAATGGATGTCTTCGGTCACATAGTTTTCGTTACCGGACTTGTAGGGCAGGAAGGTTTCGACCATGTCCTGGGCCACGCTCGGGCCCATCAGGCCGGACAGGTTGGCCTCGATGCGGTCGCGCAGGCGGCGCAAGGCGTAGGGGCGGCGCTCGTCGAACGGTAAGTAGAGGTCACGCAGGGCCTGCTCCACTTCTTTTTGTGCAGCCTTGGCACCCAGCGGCTTGGCCAGTTGGGTGGCAAACTCCTGCGGCGAGGCGGCGTGCAACTCGCGGCGCTGCGGGCGGCGTACGTTGTCCACGGCGCAGGCTTCTGCCGCGCTGACTTCTTCGCTGCTGGCGTTGGTGAACAGCGAGATCAGGGTGAACAGCAAAACGTTGGCCGCCAGCGAGGCAATGGCCGCCATGTGCCAGCTGGTATCGTCCAGCACATAGATCATGTCCAGCAGCGGTATATAGAAGCCCTGCAGGTTGCCCAGCAGCGGCAGCAGCATGGTCACCATCCACACCAGGGTGCCGGCCAGCAACCCGGCGATGAAGCCGCGCCGGTTGGCGGTGGGCCAGTACAGCACCGATAGTACGCCCGGCAGGAACTGCAGGGTGGCGACGAAGGCGACAATGCCCAGGTTGGCCAGGCTCTGGTGGTTGTTCTGGGTCAGGTAGAACATGAAGCCGGCGGTAATGATGGCGACGATCAGCGCGCGACGGGTCCACTTCAGCCAACGGTAGATGTTGCCTTCGGCCGGGGGCTGGTACAGGGGCAGCACCAAGTGGTTGAGGGCCATGCCCGACAGTGCCAGGGTGGTGACGATGATCAGGCCGCTGGCGGCTGACAAGCCGCCGATGTAGGCCAGCAGCGCCAGTGCTTCGTTGTTGGCGGCAATCCCCAGGCCCAGGGTGAAGTACTCGGGGTTGGTGCTGGCGCCCAGGCGCAGGCCGGCCCACAGCACCAGCGGCACGGCCAGGCTCATCAGCAGCAGGAACAGCGGCAGGCCCCAGCTGGCACTGACCAGCGAGCGCGGGTTGAGGTTTTCGGTGAAGGCCATGTGGTACATGTGCGGCATGACGATGGCCGAGGCGAAGAACACCAGCAGCAGGGTGCGCCATGGGCCTTCCTGCAGCGGGGTGTGCAGGGCGGCCAGGGCGGTCTGGTTCTGCAATAGCCAGACCTCCAGCTCGTGCGGGCCGCCGAATACGCCGTACAGGGCGTAAAGGCCTATGCCGCCCAAGGCCAGCAGCTTGATCACCGACTCGAAGGCGATGGCGAACACCAGCCCTTCGTGTTTTTCGCGCGTGGCAATGTGTCGCGAGCCGAAGAAGATGGTGAACAGAATGATCAGCGTACAGAACGCAAAGGCTACCCTGGCCTTGACCGGCTCACCGGTGAGAATGCTGATCGAGTCGGCCACCGCCTGTATCTGCAGCGCCAGCAAGGGCAACACGCCGATCAGCATGATGATGGTGGTCAATGCGCCGGCCCAGGTGCTGCGAAAGCGGAACGCCAGCAGGTCGGCCAGCGATGAAAGCTGGTAGGTGCGGGTGATCTTGAGGATCGGGTAGAGCAACACCGGTGCCAGCAGGAATGCGCCGGATACCCCCAGGTAACAGGCCAGGAAGCCATAGCCGTACTGGTAGGCCAGGCCCACCGAGCCATAAAAGGCCCAGGCACTGGCATACACGCCCAGCGACAGGGTGTAGGTGAGGGGGTGGCGAATGATCGAACGCGGGATCAACCCGCGCTCGCTGATCCAGGCCACGCCAAACAGCACCATGAGGTACCCGGCGCTGATCAGGATCATCTGGGTCAGGCTAAAGCTCATCGGCATCTCGTTGGCTCTGCAGGATGAAGGTGACGACGATCAGGATCAGCCAGAGCAGGTACGGGCGGTACCAGGCTCCGGTCGGTTCGATCCACCAGTCCATGATGGCCGGGGAGAACAGGTAGATCCCCACGACCAGAAGCAGGACCAAACGATAGATGTACATGCTGGCCTCGATGGTTGGGCGCTGCGGGCTTGGACTTATTATTGGCGCAAATGACTGGGGGGATGCTAGCGGGAATCCATTGCGTTAGCCAAGGGTTTGAAATTATTGGGCTTTTGTTATTGAGGGTTGGTTTACCCGCGAAAGCGCCGGGCCTGCCTCAGCGCAAATCAGCTTCAGGTACCGTGGTCCGCTGCGCGATCGCCTCCGGCCGCCACTGCTTGCGGGCTATCGCCAACACTTCAGCCGGCGTAGCCAGTAGCAAATCGGGGTCTGTTTCTTGCCCCAGCGCCCTCAATGCCCGCAGCAGCAGGGGAGTAGCCTGCTCTGCCTGCAGGGGCGGCGACCGGTACGACTTGCCCAGCTTGTGCCCATCCGGCTGCACGATCAGCGGAATATGCAAATAGCGCGGCTGTGAGAAGCCCAGCAGCTCCTGCAGGTACAGCTGACGCGGGGTGTTGTCGAGCAGGTCGGCGCCGCGCACGATGTCGGTAACACCCTGCCAGGCATCGTCCAGCACCACCGCCAGCTGGTACGCATACAGCCCGTCGCGGCGCTGGATGACAAAGTCGCCCACCTCACGCCCCAGGTGTTGCTGGTACTCGCCCTGCACCCGGTCGGTAAAGCGGTAGATCAGCTCTGGCACGCGCAAGCGGATCGCCGCACCTTCACGGGCATGGCCGGCATTGCGGCACAGGCCTGGGTAAATGCCGTTGTAACCCTCCAGCTGCTTGCGCGAGCAGGTACAGGCATAGGCCAGGCCCATGTTGAACAGGCGGTCGACGACCGCGGCATAGGCGTCGTGCCGCTGGCTCTGGAACACGACCTCGCCATCCCATTCCAGCGCGTAACGCTCCAGGGTTTGCAGGATGGCATCACGGGCACCGGGCATTTCCCGGGGTGGGTCGGTGTCTTCCATGCGCAGCAACCAGCGGCCGTTCACGGCGCGGGCGTCGAGCCAGGAGGCCAGGGCGGCGACCAGCGAGCCGAAGTGCAAAAAGCCGCTGGGGGTGGGGGCGAAGCGCCCGATGTAGCTGGAGTCGGTCATGTCAGGCTGGGCATATAAATGAAACGGGGCGCATGAAGCGCCCCGTTCAGGTGGAAGAAAGGTCAGCCTTTACCGACCGTTTTTTCCTTTTTCTCGGCAATTTCCTTGCAGTCGAAACACAGGTCTGCGGTCGGACGGGCTTCCAGACGGCGCAGGCCGATCTCGATGCCGCAGGAATCACACCAGCCGTACTCTTCGTCCTGGATCTTCTGCAGGGTCTTGTCGATTTTCTTGATCAGCTTGCGCTCGCGGTCACGGTTGCGCAGCTCAAGAGCAAATTCTTCTTCCTGGCTGGCACGGTCGGCCGGGTCCGGGAAGTTCGCAGCTTCATCCTTCATGTGGTCTACGGTGCGATCCACACTGTGCATGAGCTCGCCTTTCCAGGCATTGAGAAGCTTGGTGAAGTGCTTCTTCATGGGCTCACCCATGTACTCTTCGCCCTTGGTCTCTTTATAGGGCTCGACACCGTACATGGTTCCGGTTTTTTGCTTTTCTACGGTGGACATGAATAGACCGCCTCTCACTCATCTGATCCAATGCGCAGGATGCTCCATCCCCGGCGACCGCCGGCCCTGCGACTGCGAGCCGCCGAACTTACCAGATAGATCGGGGGTGCGCTACCCCGCCCGATCCTGCTTATTGACATCGGCGCGAGCCGTACGTTCGTTGGCGTGCAGAGGTAGAATCTCCAGTTTAGACCCAATTGAGAGAAGGTCATGGCCCACCCCTACAGTGCGCGCAGCCGCGCCATCGAACCCTTCCACGTCATGGCGCTGCTGGCCCGGGCCAACGAGCTGCAGGCGGCCGGGCACGACGTGATCCACCTGGAAATCGGCGAGCCGGACTTCACCACGGCCGCACCGATCGTCGCCGCCGGCCAGGCCGCGCTGGCTGCCGGGCACACCCGCTACACCGCTGCACGCGGCCTGCCGGCACTGCGTGAAGCGATCGCCGGCTTTTATGGCCAGCGTTATGGCCTGAATATCGACCCGCAGCGCATCCTGATTACCCCAGGTGGTTCTGGCGCGCTGCTGCTGGCCAGCAGTCTGCTGGTCGACCCGGGCAAGCACTGGCTGCTGGCCGACCCGGGTTACCCGTGCAATCGCCACTTCCTGCGCCTGGTCGAGGGCGGGGCGCAGCTGGTGCCGGTGGGCCCGGAGGTGAACTACCAGCTGACCGCCGACCTGGTCGAACGTTACTGGGACAAGGACACGGTCGGTGCCCTGGTCGCGTCGCCGGCTAACCCGACTGGTACTGTGCTGGGGCGCGAAGCGTTGGCCAGCCTTGCCAAAGCCACCCATGAGCGGCATGGCCACCTGGTGGTGGACGAGATCTACCATGGCCTCACCTATGGCATGGACGCGCCAAGTGTGCTGGAAGTCGACGACTCGGCGTTCGTCCTGAATAGTTTTTCCAAGTATTACGGCATGACCGGTTGGCGCCTTGGCTGGCTGGTGGCCCCACCCGGCGCAGTGGCCGACCTGGAGAAACTGGCGCAGAACCTGTACATCAGTGCACCGAGCATGGCCCAGCATGCCGCGCTGGCATGCTTCCAGCCCGAGAGCCTGGCCATTTTCGAGGAGCGCCGCGCCGAGTTCGCCCGCCGCCGCGACTACCTGCTGCCCGCCCTGCGCGAACTGGGCTTCCGCATAGCCGTCGAGCCGCAGGGGGCGTTTTACCTGTATGCCGATATCAGTGCCTTTGGCGGTGATGCGTTTGCCTTCTGCCGGCACTTTCTGGAAACCGAGCACGTGGCCTTTACGCCGGGCCTGGACTTTGGCCGTCACCTGGCTGGGCACCATGTGCGCTTTGCCTACACCCAGAGCCTGCCGCGCCTGGAAGAGGCGGTGCAGCGCATTGCCCGTGGCCTGCGGAGCTGGCAAGGCTGATGCAGTTCTATCCCCCACTCGAACAGGGCCGCCTGCTGCGCCGTTACAAGCGCTTTCTGGCGGACATCGAACTGGCCAGCGGCGAACAGCTGACCATTCACTGCCCGAACACCGGTTCCATGCTCAATTGCATGCGTGAAGGCGGGCAGGTGTGGTTTAGCCGCTCCAACGACCCCAAGCGCAAACTGCCAGGCACCTGGGAAATCAGCGAAACCCCACAGGGGCGGCTGGCCTGTGTGAACACTGGGCGGGCTAACGCGCTGGTCGAAGAGGCACTGCGGGCCGGCGTCATCGCCGAACTGGCCGGTTTTACCGCGCTCAAGCGCGAAGTCGCGTACGGAGAGGAAAGCAGCCGCATCGACTTTCGCCTGGAGTTCGACGGTGCCCCTGCGTATGTCGAGGTGAAGAGCGTGACCTTGGGTTACCCCGACAGCACGGTCGCGGCTTTTCCCGATGCGGTGACACAGCGCGGTGCCAAGCACCTGCGCGAGCTGGCGAAGCTGGCCCGGCAGGGCGTGCGGGCGGTGCAGTTGTACTGCGTGAACCTGACTGGCATCAATGCCGTACGCCCAGCTGAGGAAATCGACGCAGCCTATGCCCAGGCCCTGCGTGCGGCGGTGGCGGACGGGGTGGAGGTGCTGGCCTACGGCACCCGCCTGAGCGCCGAAGGCATTGTTATTGATTGCCGCCTGCCGGTGCTGCTTACGCCGTGAGCCAGATGCCTTGGCTGTCTTCGTGACAGCCCAGGGCCAGCAGTTGCTCACCCTCGCAAGGGCCGGCTACGCACTCGCCGCTTTCAATCAGGAACAGCGCGCCATGGTGGGCGCAGTGGATGAGGCTGGCGCTGTCATCGAGAAAGGCATCTTGCGTCCAGTTCAGCGGGATGCTGCGGTGCGGGCACCGGTTGCGGTAGAGGTACACCTGGCCCTGGCGGCGCACGCCGAACAGTTCGAGGCCGTCTACGCTGAAGGCGCGGCTTTGGCCTTCGGCCAGGGTGTGGGAGGTACAGAGCAAGTGCATGGCGAGGACGACTCATGAAACAGATGATGACTTGACGCGTCAATGCGAATAATTATCAAATTGCCCGCATTCGCTGCGCCTGGCCCCTATGGTGCGCAGTTCTGTCGCCCGCCACAAGGCGCGCGGCTCGCCTTCAGAAGGAACCCCATGATGCGCCGTCCAGTCGCCTTGCTCGCCCTCTGCGCAAGCCTTGTGCTCTCCACCACGGCCCTGGCGGCCGAGTTGCCGCAACGCTGGGTCAGCGCGGGTGGCGCCCTGAGCGAGTGGATAACTGCATTGGGCGGCGAAGCGCGGCTTGTCGGTGTGGACACCACCAGCCAGCACCCGGCATCGCTGAAATCACTGCCCAGCGTGGGTTACCAGCGGCAGTTGTCCGCTGAAGGCATTCTCAGCCTGCGCCCGGATGTACTGGTGGGCACCGAGGAAATGGGCCCGCCGCCGGTACTGGCGCAAATTCGCAAGGCCGGTGTGCAGGTGGAGTTGTTCTCCAGCAAGGCCGAACTGACGGCGGTGGATGAAAACCTCAAGCATCTGGGGCAGTTGCTTGGCGCAGAGCAGCAAGCTTCGGCGTTGGCGGCGGGCTACCACCAGCAGATCGAGGCGGTGCAGGCCAAGGTCAAGCAGGCTCAGGCAGGCCAAAAGGCACCTGGGGTGCTACTGCTGGTCGGCCATTCCGGGGCCAAGCCGCTGATCGCCGGGCAGGGCACTGCGGGTGACTGGCTGCTGGGCCAGGCGGGTGGGCACAACCTGGCAGAACATCAAGGCTACAAGAACTTCTCCAACGAAGCCTTGGCGGCGCTGGACCCGGATGTGATCGTGTTTTCCGACCGGGCGCTGGCCGATGAGCAGGCCTTGCAGGCGCTGTTGAAAGAAAACCCCGCGCTGGCTGCCTCGCGGGCTGTGCGTGAGAGACGCCTGGTGTCACTGGACCCGACGCTGCTGGTAGGCGGGCTTGGCCCACGCCTGCCATCGACCTTGCAGTCGCTGGCAGCCACCTTCTACCCGGCGGCCCAGGCCAGCTTCGCGCAATGAAACAGCGGGTCCAGCCACGTACGTTGTTCATTTGCCTGAGTCTGCTGTGCCTGTTGGCGGTGTGGTTGTCGCTGGCCTTGGGGCCGGTCAGCCTGCCGCTGTTCGACACCCTGCGCGCCGGCCTGCGCCTGTTGGGGCTGCCGATTGCGGCTGACGGCCTGCAGCAGGCCGAGATGATCCTGGGCCAGATCCGCCTGCCGCGTACCTTGCTCGGGCTGGCGGTGGGCGCGGTGCTGGCGCTGTCCGGCGTGGCCATGCAGGGGCTGTTCCGCAACCCGCTGGCCGATCCAGGGCTGGTGGGGGTTGCCGCTGGGGCGGCGATGGGTGCAGCGGTCGCCATTGTCGGTGGTGCCTGGTTTGGCGGCATGCCGGACGCTTTCGCGCCCTATCTGTTGTCGTTCTGCGCTTTTGTCGGGGGGCTTGGGGTGACCGCGTTGGTCTACCGACTGGGGCGGCGCGATGGCCAGACCAACGTTGCCACGATGCTGCTGGCGGGCGTGGCCATGACTGCGCTGGGCGGCGCGGCCGTTGGGCTGTTCTCTTACCTGGCCGACGACGCCACCCTGCGCACACTGACATTCTGGAACCTCGGCAGCCTGAACGGTGCCAGCTACGAACGGCTATGGCCGTTGCTACTGGTGGCGGCGGGGGTAGCGGTGTGGCTGCCGCGCCGGGCCAAGGCGCTGAATGCCCTGTTACTGGGTGAGTCGGAGGCGCGCCACCTGGGCGTTGACGTGGAGCGACTCAAGCGCGAGCTGGTGTTCTGCACGGCGCTGGGCGTAGGTGCGGCAGTGGCAGCAGCAGGGCTGATCGGTTTCATCGGCCTGGTGGTGCCGCACCTGGTGCGCTTGCTGGCAGGGCCTGATCACCGCGTGGTGCTACCGGCCTCGTTGCTGGCCGGGGGCGTGCTGATGCTGTTCGCCGACCTGGCGGCGCGGCTGCTGCTGGCACCTGCCGAGTTGCCGATTGGTATTGTCACGGCCTTCATCGGTGCGCCGTTCTTTCTGGTCCTGCTGATAAGAGGGCGCAGCTGATGTTGCAAGTCGAAGGCCTGCACCTGCGGCGGGGGAGCAACGAAGTGCTGCACGACATTCACCTGCAACTGAGCCCGGGGCAGGTGGTGGGTGTGCTCGGCCCCAACGGTGCCGGCAAGAGCAGCCTGCTGGCTGTGTTGTGTGGCGAGCTGGCGCCCGAGCGAGGGCGGGTGACGTTGCAGGGCCGGCCCCTCACCGATTGGCCTGGGCAGGAGCGGGCCAGGCGCCTGGCAGTGTTGCCACAGGTGTCCAGTCTGGGCTTCTCGTTCCGGGTCGAGGAAGTGGTGGGCATGGGGCGCATGCCTCATGGCACCGGGCAGCAGCGCGATGCGCAAATTGTCGAAGCGGCGTTGCAGGCGGCGGATGCCTGGCACCTGGTGGGGCGCAGTTACCTGGCGCTCTCCGGTGGCGAGCGCCAGCGGGTGCACCTGGCCCGCGTGCTGGCCCAGCTATGGCCGGGCGAGGAGGGGGCCACGCTGCTGCTCGACGAACCGACCTCGATGCTCGACCCACTGCACCAGCACACTACCCTTGAATCCGTGCGCCGCTTCGCCGACCGCGGCGCTGCGGTGCTGGTGATCCTGCATGACCTGAATCTGGCTGCGCGCTACTGTGACCGTATCCTGTTGCTGGAGCAGGGGCGCTGCCATGCGTTTGCCACGCCCGAAGCGGTATTGACGCCAGCGGCACTGAAGGCGGTGTACGGTATCGACGTACTGGTGCAGGCGCACCCAGAGCGTGGGCACCCACTGATCATCACACGCTAGGAGGCATTGTCGATGCGTCATCTGCTGCTGTCGGGTTTCTCGCTTTGCCTGATGTTTTCACTGGGCGGCTGCCAGGCCAGCCTGCCGCCACTGCCCTCCTGGCAGAGCAGTGAAGGGCGCACGCATGCCGAGTTGGGGCACATCATCGATCTTGCCAGTGGCCGGGCGATCAGCCCTGAGCAACTGGTGCAGCGCCTGGCAGGCACCCCTCGCGTGCTGGTGGGCGAAAAACATGACAACCCGGACCATCACGCGTTGCAACTCTGGCTGCTACGCGCGATGCAGGGGAAGCGCGTGCAAGGCAGTCTCCTGCTGGAAATGCTGCAGCCTGAGCAGCAACCGCTGGTCGACAAGGTTCAGGGGCAGCCGCTGCCGGCGAACTTGCCCAAGGCGCTGGCCTGGCAGGAAGGGTGGGATTGGCAGCTGTACGGGCCGATAGTGCGTGAGGCCTTGCAGGACCGAGTGCAACTGCTGGCCGCCAATCTGTCGCCGGGTGAGATGCGTCAGGCCTATCGACAGCCAGCCCCGCTGACTGGCAAAAGGTCCAATGCACCGGCGGTAAAGGGTGCTTTGCTCGAGCAGGTACGCGCTGGCCATTGTGGGATGCTGCCGGAAAGCCAGTTGCCGGCGATGCTGGCTGTGCAGCAGCAGCGCGACCGGCGCATGGCCGAGCGGTTGCTGTCCGCGCCGCAGCCAGCGTTGCTGTTTGCCGGGGCCTATCACGTGCGCAAGGACCTGGGCATACCCTTGCACCTGGCAGATCTGGGGGCGTCGGCGTCGGGGGAGACCAAGGTATTGCTGCTGGCCGAGGTGGGCGAGCAGGTTGAGCCAGGCCAGGCTGATTACGTGTGGTACACCGCGGCGATGCCGGAGCAGGATTACTGCGCGCAGTTTCGCCAGTAGTGTGGGCCAGGCGGCACAAACCCCCAGGCAAAAAAAGACCCGGCAAAATGCCGGGTCAATAACCGTGATTAGCCTGATGAGGAGATAATCTGAGAGTCCGAACCAGGGGCTCTTAGGTTATCCAACCAGTCTCGCGACCAGTTGTGATAATCATAACAATTCTCATTCAGGCGTCAATCCCTTCCCCACGATTATTTTGGATTTTTTTGCGTAGGATTTTTCGCGTCCAGTTGTTGATTGAGCGCTTCTTTGCGTTCGAGCGGCAAATCGTTCCAGTGCATGTCCAGCAAGGCGCCCTCAATGGCGTACAACAGCACCTTGGAGGCGCGGAACCCTCGTGTCTTGACGGCCTGGTAGGCACCCACCGCACCCAGGCGACGCAGATCCGATGCGCTGTGGATGCCGGCGGCATGCAGCCACTGCGCAGAGGTCTTGCCAAGGTTCTTCAGGTGCTGCAATTCATCGTTCATCGAGCCTCCTTGCGATGGCTGAACGTGGATTGGAGGATAAATCGCGAGCAGGTCAGAGAGGAGTGTAGCGGGGGTTAAGAAATGCGCGGCCTTTTGCCATCGGGGGCGATGAACTGCCTTTGGGAAGTAGCCTGTTCTGGCCCCATCGCCGGCAAGCCAGCCCCCACAGGTACACCGCAGGCCTTGAGGGCGAGGGTGTAACTGTGGGAGCTGGCTTGCCGGCGATGGGGCCGGTACAGGAAAACGGCGAACTTACAGGCCAGGCAACCGCTGGCGAATCTGCTCGATCACCTGGTCCATGCTGCCAGCATCCTGGGTATCGACCCGTGTGCTCTGCACCAGCTCCTGCGCATCCAACGCTTCACGGCTCGCCTGCTGGGCCTTGACCACATCCAGGGTTGCATCGGAGGGGTCGGTGTTTTCGGCCTGACGCTGCTCCAGCCAGCTGGCGATGACGGCCTCGGGTGCGTGGCAGTCGAGGATCAGGAACGGCACACCGGTCTGGCTGGCGACGTCTGCAGCAGCCTGGCGCTGTTCACGCTTGAGGTAGGTGGCATCCAGCACCACCGGGAAGCCGGCGCGCAAAACGGTGGCTGCCACTTCATGCAAACGTTGGTAGGTGGCGGCACTGGCATCCGGGTCATAAATGCCGGCAGTCAGTTGGCCGGCGTGGTCGTGCGGCTGATCGCCGAACAGGCGCTTGCGCTCGACGTCGGAGCGCACGCGAATGGCGCCCAAGGCCTCGACCAGGCGCATTGCCACGTGGCTCTTGCCCACTGCCGAGACACCATGGGTGATGGCCAGCAGCCGCGAAGGGATGGCGCTGTAGCTTTCCGCCAGGTTGGCGTAGTTGCGGTAGGTGCGCAGGGTAGTGGCCCGCTGCACGCCATCGGCATTGGCCGGCATGCTGAACAGCGCGACCTTGGCCCGTACCAGGGCGCGATAGGCTTTGTAGAAGTTGAGCACCTCCAGGCCTTCATAATCGCCGGTCAGCTCCAGGTACTGACTGATGAAACGTCGTGCCAGGCACTTGAGGCCGCGATCTTCCAGGTCCATGGCGAGGAAGCCGGTGTCGGCCCAGACATCGGTCATGCGGAACGGTTCGTTGAACTCGATGCAGTCGAAGATCACCACCTGGCCGTTGATCAGGGTCGCGTTGCCCAGGTGGATGTCGCCATGACACTCGCGGGTAAAGCCATTGGCCTTGCGCGAGGCGAACAGGCCTTGCAGCCGCTCGAAACTGCTCCGCGCCCACGCCTGCAGGTTGTCCAGTTGCAGCAGGTCGGCCTTGTCGCTGAGGAATGGGCGGATCTGCTCGAAGTTCTGCTCGACCGGGGCCATGACGCTTTCAGGCGAACCGTAGGGCTGCTCGGCAGATACCTTGGGGGTCTGCAGGTGAAACTCGGCGATTTGCCGGGCCATCTGGTCAATGTGCGCGGCATTCAGTTCACCATTGGCCTGCAGGGTGCTGAGCATCTGCCCCTGAGGGAACTGGCGCATCTTCAGCGCGTATTCGATGGCCTCGCCGTCGCCACCGATCTGCGGCGCTTCGACACTACCGGTCACCGCCAATACCTCCAGGTACAGGCCATCGGTCATGCGCTGGTTCAGGCGCAACTCTTCGTTACAGAAATGCTGGCGCTGACCCAGTTCGGTGAAATCGAGGAAGCCGAAGTTCATCGGTTTCTTGATCTTGTAGGCGTACTCGCCGGTGAGCAGCACCCAGGAGATATGCGTCTCGATGAGCTGGAACCCATCCACGGGGTGAGGGTACAGGGCGGGGTTCTGCAACGCAGTGATAAGAGCTTGGCTCACGGCAAATCCTTCCGGGGCAGGGAATTCGAATGCGCCATTATGGTCAATGGTGCCGTCCCTGCCTACCGCTGGGCCGTCTGCCCAGCCTTTATAAAGTGCGTATAATCCGCCGCCATGACCCGATCTCGAAATCCTCGTACCCCTCAGAAACCCTCGACCAGCCGTTCTCGCGCCTGGCTGGGCTGGGCTTTGAAGCTCAGCCTGGTAGGCCTGGTGATCGTTGCCGGCTTCGCGGTTTACCTCGATGCTGTCGTGCAGGAGAAGTTCTCCGGCAAGCGCTGGACCATCCCGGCCAAGGTGTATGCCCGGCCGCTGGAGCTCTTTACTGGTCAAAAACTGAGCAAAAACGACTTCCTTACCGAACTCGATGCGCTCGGCTACCGGCGTGAGAGCGCGGCCAACGGCCCAGGTGCGGCGGCCGTCAACGGCAATACCGTCGACCTCAACACCCGTGGCTTCCAGTTCTACGAGGGGATGGAACCGGCGCAGTTCGTGCGCGTGCGCTTCTCCGGCGATTACGTGGCGGGCCTTTCTGCGGCCAACGGCAAGGCGCTCGACGTGGTGCGGCTGGAGCCGCTGATGATCGGCGGCATCTACCCGAAGAACCTCGAAGACCGCATCCTGATCAAGATCGATCAGGTACCCAAGTACCTGCTCGAAACACTGGTAGCGACCGAAGACCGCGACTTCTACAGCCACTACGGCGTGTCGCCCAAGTCCATCGCCCGGGCAATGTGGGTCAACACATCGTCGGGGTCCATGCGCCAGGGGGGCAGTACCCTGACCCAACAGCTGGTGAAGAACTTCTACCTCAGCAGTGAGCGCAGCCTCAGCCGAAAGCTGACCGAGGCAATGATGGCGATGCTGCTTGAGCTGCATTACGACAAGCGCGAGATTCTCGAGGCCTACCTCAACGAGGTGTTCGTCGGTCAGGATGGCCAACGTGCAGTTCACGGTTTCGGTCTGGCCAGCCAGTTCTTCTTCAGCCAACCGCTGTCTGAGCTGAAACTGCACCAGATCGCCCTGCTGGTAGGCATGGTCAAAGGCCCGTCCTACTACAACCCGCGGCGTTACCCTGACCGTGCCCTGGCTCGCCGCAACCTGGTGCTCGACCTGGTGGCCGAGCAAGGCGTGGCCAGCCAGGCGGAAGTTGATGCAGCGAAGAAGATGCCGCTGGGCGTGACCAAGCGCGGCAGCCTGGCTGACAGCTCGTTCCCGGCCTTCCTCGACCTGGTCAAGCGTCAACTGCGCCAGGACTACCGCGACGAAGACTTGACTGAAGAAGGCCTGCGTATTTTCACCAGCTTCGACCCGATCCTGCAGATGAAGGCCGAAACTTCGATGAGCGAGACCTTCAAGCGCCTGTCGGGGCGCAAGGGGGCTGACGAGGTGGAATCGGCAATGGTCGTGACCAACCCGGAAACCGGTGAGGTACAGGCGCTGATCGGCAGCCGCCTGGCAGGCTTCGCCGGTTTCAACCGGGCCATTGATGCTGTGCGGCCGATCGGCTCGCTGGTAAAACCGTCGGTGTACCTGACTGCGCTGGAGCAGCCGAGCAAGTACACCCTGACCAGCTGGGTGCAGGATGAGCCATTTTCGGTCAAGGGTGCCGATGGTCAGGTCTGGCGCCCACAAAACTACGACCGTCGACCGCATGGCACCATCTATCTGTATCAGGGGCTTGCCAACTCGTACAACCTTTCGACTGCCAAGCTTGGCCTGGAAGTGGGCGTGCCCAATGTGATCAAGACCATTGGCCGGCTAGGGGTAAATGTCGACTGGCCAGCCTTCCCGGCCATGCTGCTGGGTGCTGGTGGCATGTCGCCGATGCAGGTTGCAACCATGTACCAGACCATCGCCAACGGCGGTTTCAACACCCCGATGCGCGGTATCCGCAGCGTGTTGACTGCCGAAGGCGAGCCGCTCAAGCGCTACCCGTTCCAGATCCAGCAAACCTTCGACCCGGGCGCCATCTACCTGGTGCAGAACGCCATGCAGCGGGTCATGCGCGAAGGTACCGGGCGCTCGGTGTACAACACCTTGCCGCGCTCGCTGACCCTGGCGGGCAAGACCGGTACCAGTAACGACTCGCGCGACAGCTGGTTCTCCGGCTTCAGCCAGGACCTGCTGGCCGTGGTGTGGATGGGCCGTGACGATAACGGCAAAACACCCTTTACCGGTGCCACCGGTGCCCTGCAGGTATGGACCAGTTTCATGAAAAAGGCCGACCCGCTGCCGCTGGACATGCCGCAACCGGACAACGTGGTGCAGGCCTGGATCGACCCTTACACTGGCCATGGGTCTGATGCCAGCTGTCCGGGAGCGGTGCAGATGCCGTATATTCGCGGGAGTGAACCGCCCGCCGGTGCGACCTGTGGCGGCGAGCAGAATCCTGCCGAGTCGGTCATGGACTGGGTCAAAGGCTGGATGAATTAAGCACAGGCTGCATTGATGAGGTGTGACGTGAACAAGTGGCTGTTTCCTGCCGTGACGGCGTTGGCTGTGCTCCAGGGGTGCTCCAGCGTCCCGCGCGGCAATATACCGGTGGTCGATTCGAGCACCCGCGTGTCCAACAGCGAGCGCGTGACGGCTAACCGCTCGGCGGGTGGCTATAACACGGGCACCGCGCAAGCGCAGACGCTGCCCGAAGACTCCGGTGTTACCGTGATGATTCCGCAGGGCGCTGGCGCTTCAGGTATCCAGACGTTCCCGGCTGCCAATGGCGCGGCACCGATCAGCACCTCGCCTATCACGCCTGGCCCGATTACCCCGGGCCCGGTCAGTTCGGCGCCGATGACCACAAACCCGAACCCGATCGCCGACGAGCCGTTCGACATCGCGGCCATGAACAGCGCCCCGGCAAGCACCAGCGCGCCAACCGGTATTCCGCGCAGCAGCACCGCTGCCGGTGGTCTGTCGGCCGACGAGCAGCTAGATGGCCCGGTGCTGGCCCTGTTGACCACCGCGCAGACCCAGCAGGGCAGTGGTGACTTCAACGGCGCTGCTTCGAGCCTTGAGCGTGCCCAGCGTATTGCCCCGCGCGAGCCGCAAGTGCTGTACCGCCTGGCCCAGGTACGCCTGTCGCAGGGTGATGCCGCCCAGGCCGAACAGTTGGCGCGTCGCGCCCTGACTTACGCCAACGGCCGGCCAAGCCTGCAGGCCGAGCTATGGAACACCATCGCCCAGGCCCGTGAAAAGCAAGGTGACAGCGCTGGCGCAGCACTGGCCCGGCAGAAGGCACGGGTCAATTCGTGATGATCGAGCAACGTATTCTGGATATTGCCGACCACCTGTTGCTGATCGAACGTGAACTGGTGGTGCAGGGGTGGTGGGATGACGAGCCACCCAGCGACGAGGCATTGGCCAGTACTGTGCCGTTCGCTGTCGATACCCTCAGTTTCGAGCAGTGGCTGCAATGGATTTTCCTGCCGCGCATGAAGATCATCATCGAGCTGGGCCATCCCCTGCCCAACGCCTCCAGCATCCTGGTCATGGCCGAGACCGTGTTTACCGACCGGCCGGAGCAAAGTCGTGAGCTGCGCCGACTGTTGGCAGCATTTGACCAATTGATCGCTCCTTCCGCCTGATTTCTTCAGTTTTTCCTTCAGGGGCCGCAGATTGTGGCCCTTTTTTGTGGAAATCTTATTTATTCTGCTGCTGAAGCGATTTTTAGTGGTGGCAGGAATTCATCTTGGGGAAAAATTGGCAATAATTTTTCTTGACATGTTGGCGCCGAATCACAAGAATCCAACTTCCGCTGTAGAGGGACTGCCAGAAGCAGACCCGCTAGGCAGATCATGAGGTGCACACCCGCGCCGACCTGTTACACCCCGCAACGCGTTACCTCGCGCTGGGTGGGAAAACCCCGCAACACTCTGGGGTGCTCCCAATACTTGCTCAGTCAGTGCTGACGTTTTCGCTCATGCTCTGCTTGGCAGTAAACCTATTAAGACCCGTCCACTAGGGACGGTATTCTGGCGTTTTAGAGGTGAACAACGTGGAGCTTTTATCTGGCGCTGAGATGGTCGTCCGCTTTTTGCGTGACGAAGGCGTTAAGCACATCTACGGGTACCCTGGTGGTGCTCTCCTGCATGTTTACGACGCGCTGTTCAAAGAACCGGAAGTGGAACACATCCTGGTTCGTCACGAGCAGGCGGCAACCCATATGGCGGACGGCTATGCCCGCGCCACCGGCAAGGCCGGTGTGGTGCTGGTAACCTCCGGCCCGGGCGCGACCAATGCCATTACCGGCATTGCCACCGCCTACATGGATTCGATTCCGATGGTCATCCTGTCCGGCCAGGTGCCTAGCACCATGGTGGGTACCGATGCCTTCCAGGAAACCGACATGATTGGTATCTCGCGGCCGATCGTGAAGCACAGCTTCATGATCAAGAACCCGACCGAGATCCCTGAAGTCCTCAAGAAAGCTTTCTACCTGGCGCAATCCGGTCGCCCAGGTCCGGTCGTGGTCGACATTCCAAAAGATATGACCAACCCGGCCGAGAAGTTCGAATACGTCTATCCGAAAAAGGTCAAGCTGCGTTCCTACAGCCCGGCGGTCCGTGGCCATTCTGGCCAGATCCGCAAGGCTGCCGAGATGCTCCTGGCTGCCAAGCGCCCGATCGTCTACTCCGGTGGTGGCGTGATTCTGGGTGGTGGCTCCGAAGCCCTGACCGAAATCGCCAAGTCGCTGAACCTGCCGGTCACCAACACCCTGATGGGGCTGGGTGGCTTCCCGGGTACTGACCGCCAGTTCCTCGGCATGCTTGGCATGCATGGCAGCTACACCGCCAACATGGCCATGCACAATGCCGACGTGATCCTCGCTGTGGGCGCACGCTTTGACGACCGTGTGGTCAACGGCCCGGCCAAGTTCTGCCCGAACGCCAAGATCATCCACATCGACATCGACCCGGCGTCGATCTCCAAGATGATCAAAGCCGACGTGCCAATCGTTGGTCCGGTCGACAGCGTGCTCAGCGAAATGCTCGGCATCCTCAAGGAAATCGGCGAGCAGCCTGACAAGGCGGCGCTGGATGCCTGGTGGAAGCAGATTGACGAATGGCGTGGCGATGGCGAGCTGTTCCCTTACGACAAGGGCGATGGCAACGTCATCAAACCGCAGAAAGTCATCGAGACCCTGTGCGAAGTGACCAATGGCGATGCCTTTGTGACCTCCGACGTGGGCCAGCACCAGATGTTTGCGGCGCAGTACTACCGCTTCAACAAGCCGAACCGCTGGATCAACTCCGGTGGCCTGGGCACCATGGGCTTCGGCTTCCCGGCGGCGATGGGCGTGAAGCTCAACTTCCCGGACCAGGACGTTGCCTGCGTGACCGGCGAAGGCAGCATCCAGATGAACATCCAGGAGCTGTCCACCTGCATGCAGTACGGCCTGCCGGTGAAAATTGTCAACCTGAACAACGGTGTGCTGGGCATGGTCCGCCAGTGGCAGGACATGGCCTACAACGGTCGTCACTCGCACTCGTACGTCGAGTCGCTGCCTGACTTCATCAAGCTGGCCGAGGCCTATGGCCATGTGGGTATCCGCATCACCAGCCTGAAGGACCTCAAGCCGAAGCTGGAAGAAGCGTTTGCGATGAAGGACCGCCTGGTGTTCATCGACATCGCGGTTGACCGCAGCGAGCATGTCTATCCGATGCAGATCAAGGATGGCTCGATGCGTGACATGTGGCTGAGCAAGACGGAGCGTACCTGATATGCGGCACATCATTTCCCTGCTGCTGGAAAACGAACCAGGTGCGTTGTCCCGTGTGGTCGGCCTGTTCTCCCAGCGCAACTACAACATTGAAAGCCTGACCGTGGCGCCGACCGAAGACCCGACCCTGTCGCGTCTGACGCTGACCACCGTTGGCCATGACGAAGTGATCGAACAGATCACCAAGAACCTGAACAAGCTGGTCGAAGTGGTCAAGCTTGTCGACCTGTCGGAAAGCGCTCATATCGAGCGCGAACTGATGCTGGTCAAGGTCAAGGCCACCGGTGCCCAGCGCGCCGAGATCAAGCGCACCACGGATATCTTCCGTGGCCAGATTGTCGACGTGACCGCCAGCGTGTACACCGTGCAGCTGAGCGGCACCAGTGACAAACTGGACAGCTTCATCCAGGCGATCGGCACTGCATCGATTCTCGAAACCGTGCGCAGCGGCGTTACCGGCATTGCCCGTGGCGACAAAGTGCTCAGCATCTAAATTCAAAAATTAGCGATGGCTCCGCAGGGGCCGAGATATAACCAGGGGTATTTCATGAAAGTTTTCTACGATAAAGACTGCGACCTTTCCATCATCCAGGGCAAGAAAGTCGCCATCATCGGTTACGGCTCCCAGGGCCACGCTCAAGCGTGCAACCTGAAGGACTCCGGTGTAGACGTTACCGTCGGTCTGCGTAAAGGTTCGGCTACCGTTGCCAAGGCTGAAGCCCACGGCCTGAAAGTTGCCGACGTTGCAACCGCTGTCGCTGCGGCTGACCTGGTCATGATCCTGACCCCGGACGAGTTCCAGGGCGCGCTGTACAAGAACGAGATCGAGCCGAACATCAAGAAGGGCGCTACCCTGGCCTTCTCCCACGGCTTCTCGATCCACTACAACCAGGTTGTTCCGCGTGCCGACCTCGACGTGATCATGATCGCACCGAAGGCCCCGGGCCACACCGTTCGCTCCGAGTTCGTCAAAGGCGGCGGCATCCCTGACCTGATCGCTATCTACCAGGACGCTTCGGGCAATGCCAAGAACGTCGCCCTGTCTTACGCTTCGGGCGTTGGTGGTGGCCGTACCGGCATCATCGAAACCACCTTCAAGGACGAGACTGAAACCGACCTGTTCGGTGAGCAGGCCGTTCTGTGCGGCGGTACCGTCGAGCTGGTCAAAGCCGGTTTCGAAACCCTGGTCGAAGCTGGCTACGCGCCAGAAATGGCCTACTTCGAGTGCCTGCACGAACTGAAGCTGATCGTTGACCTCATGTACGAAGGCGGCATCGCCAACATGAACTACTCGATCTCCAACAACGCCGAATACGGTGAGTACGTTACCGGCCCGGAAGTCATCAACGAAGAATCCCGCAAGGCCATGCGCAACGCTCTGAAGCGCATCCAGGACGGCGAGTACGCGAAGATGTTCATCTCCGAAGGTGCTACCAACTACCCATCGATGACCGCCAAGCGCCGCAACAACGCCGCTCACGGTATCGAAATCATCGGCGAGCAACTGCGCTCGATGATGCCGTGGATCTCGGCTAACAAAATCGTCGACAAGACCAAGAACTAAGTCTTATCGATAGATGAAAAACGCGGCTTCGGCCGCGTTTTTTCGTTCTGGGAGCCCGCTTCTGGTATAAAGCAGACCAGTGGCCTGCTGTCAGAACCTGTTTCGCGGGCCCGTGTCGAACATTTTCCATCCTGTTGCAAGGTACCCTTTATGAGCGAACGTCCCGAAGAGCCGAACAAGCCCTCCGACGCCGAAAGCCTGCTACCTGTCGATGAGCACGTTGAAGAAGGGCATGACGCCGAAGGCCGCAAGGTGCGCCACCGCGGCATCTACCTGCTGCCCAACCTGTTTACCACCGCCAACCTATTTGCCGGCTTCTATTCCATCATCAGCTCGATGAGCGCACAGAGCGCCCTGAGTGCCGGTGACCCGCGCGAGGCGAGCAAGTACTTCGCCTTTGCCGCCATCGCCATCTTCGTGGCCATGGTGCTCGATGGCCTGGACGGCCGCGTTGCACGCATGACCAATACCCAGAGTGCCTTCGGTGCCGAGTACGACTCGCTGTCGGACATGGTTGCCTTCGGCGTGGCCCCTGCTTTGCTGGCATTTGGCTGGGCGCTGGGTGACATGGGCAAGGTCGGCTGGATGGTCGCCTTCATTTATGTGGCCGGTGCAGCGTTGCGTCTGGCACGCTTCAATACCCAGGTCGGCACTGCCGACAAGCGTTACTTCATCGGCCTGGCCAGCCCGGCTGCCGCAGGGGTGGTGGCGGGTACCGTGTGGGCGTTCAGCGATTACGGCATTCAGGGCTCCAAGCTGTCGTTCCTGGTGGCGCTGCTGGTAGCGGCTGCCGGCATGCTGATGGTCAGCAATATCAAGTACAACAGCTTCAAGGAGCTGGACCTCAAGGGGCGCGTGCCGTTCGTGGCCATCCTTGCCGTGGTGCTGGTATTTGCCGTCGTGTTCAGCGACCCGCCGCGCATCCTGCTGCTGATCTTCCTCGCCTATGCGGCATCTGGCCCGATCCAGTTCCTGCTGAAGGCGCGCCGGCGCAAAGCGTGAAAATCGCTTAACGCTGGAATAACCTTCCGGCTCCATAGTCATACTGGTACATCCGTTACCCAGTGCTATGGAGCCGCCCATGCTCATCAAGCTTCCCAGGTCTTCCGAGTGCAAGGCCTCGCAGATCACGCCAGAAGGCATCTACCTTTCCCGTCGCACATTGCTGGGTGGCTCGTTGGCCGGTCTGGCGCTGGGCGCCCTGCCAGGCGGGGCTGGGGCTGCAGAAGTCTCGCGTTATGCCGATGTGCAGGCCGGCACCGCGCCAGCCTGGTTCGCCGACAAGCTCGCTGCCACGCGCTGGCAGGCGATGACGGTGAAGGACGAGGCGATCACGCCGTTCAAGGATGCCACCCATTACAACAATTTTTACGAGTTCGGGCCCGACAAGGGTGACCCGGCAGCCAATGGCGATAGCCTGAAGACCGAGCCGTGGTCGGTTGTGGTGGATGGTGAGGTGGGCAAGCCTGGGCGCTATGCGCTGGAAGACTTCGTCAAGCCTTATCAGCTTGAAGAGCGGATTTATCGGCTGCGTTGCGTAGAGGCTTGGTCGATGGTTATCCCTTGGTTGGGATTCCCTTTGGCGCAGGTGCTCAAGCAGGTGGAGCCCACGTCCAAGGCGCGGTATGTGCGCTTCGAAACATTGAAGGATCCGCAGCACATGCCCGGGCAGCGTTCGGGGTTCGCCCTGATCGACTGGCCTTATAGAGAGGGGCTTCGCCTGGACGAGGCAATGCACCCTTTGGCGATCCTGGCGGTAGGCATGTATGGCCGCGAACTGCCGAACCAGAATGGCGCGCCGTTGCGCCTGGTGGTGCCGTGGAAGTATGGCTTCAAGAGCATCAAGTCGATCGTGCGCATCAGTTTGGTGGCTGAGCAGCCCGGCACTACCTGGGAAGGGCTGGCGCCGGATGAGTATGGCTTCTATGCCAATGTGAACCCTACGGTCGATCACCCGCGCTGGAGCCAGGCACGTGAGCGCCGATTGCCCAGCGGGTTGTTCAGCCCCAATGTGCGAGAGACTCAGATGTTTAATGGCTACGCCGATGAAGTGGCGTCGCTGTATACCGGGCTCGATCTGCGGAAGAACTATTGATGCGTTACCCCTGGTTTCGCCTGGCTATTTTCGTCGTGGGATGTCTGTTCCCAGCGTGGTGGTTATATGAGGCAGCGATGAACCTGCTGGGGCCTGACCCCGGGAAGATCATGATGGATCGCCTTGGGCTTGGGGCACTCACCTTCCTGTTGGTGACCTTGAGCATGACGCCACTGCAGAAGGTGACGGGCTGGTCGGGGTGGATCGTGGTGCGTCGGCAGCTGGGGTTGTGGGTGTTTGCTTATATAGTGCTGCACATCCTTTGTTACCTGTTCTTTATTCTTGGGCTGGATTGGGGGCAGTTGGCGGTGGAGCTGAGTAAGCGGCCCTACATTATTGTGGGTGCGCTTGGGTTCCTGTGCTTGCTGGCCTTGGCGGCTACCTCGAATCGGTATAGCCAGCGGCGGCTGGGGGCGCGGTGGAAGAAGCTGCACAGGTTGGTGTATCTGGTTCTTGGGCTGGGCTTGCTGCACTTTTTGTGGATTGTGCGTTCGGACCTGCGGGAGTGGGCTGTCTATGCGTTTATTGGTGCTGTGCTGATGGTGCTGCGGATTCCTGCTGTTGGGCGGGGGCTTTCGAGGGTTGGTCGGAAGCAGGGCAGGGCGGTTTGAGAGTGAGGTGGGGCTGCCAAGGGTCGGTCTCGAGATAGTAGTGGCTGTGAAAGGTGCTTGCCTTTGATCTTGTGGCGCCTGTGAGATCGAGCGCCGCCCGCGCGGCGCATCGCGACGCAAGGCCGCTCCCACATTTGTTTCGGGCCAGTCCAGCCTGTGCCATTGGCGCGCGCCCCCTTGTTTGTTCCCTTCAATATTGAAGGTTGCGCCGCCCCTTCACTGCAATCTCCAGCCATACACCCAGGGTGCGAGTGCGGAGGAGGCAGGAGTAACTGGCCCGAAACAAATGTGGGAGCGGCCTTGCGTCGCGATGCGCCGCGCGGGCGGCGCTCGATCTCACAGGCGCTGACTGTGTTGTGGCGGACACCTGGTGGCCTTTCTACGGTGTTTCCTGCTTATATTTCAGTTTCTTGAAATTAAAGGTTGACGCCCTTCTGAATCCCCTTATAATGCGCCCCACTTCCAGCGACATCGGAACGACAAACTCCTTGAGATTCAATGAGTTAAGTAGTTAAGGTGGCGTTGAAAGGGC
>NZ_FYDS01000020.1:0-29174 GCF_900187545.1 Pseudomonas sp. Irchel 3F3
ACAGCTGTACATCGCCGTCGGTATCTCCGGCGCGATCCAGCACCTGGCCGGCATGAAAGACTCCAAAGTGATCGTTGCGATCAACAAGGACGAAGAAGCGCCGATCTTCCAGGTGGCCGATTACGGCCTGGTCGCTGACCTGTTCGAAGCGGTGCCAGAGCTGGAAAAGCTGGCCTGACCAGCCTGCCTGGTTTTTGAAGAAGCCCGGCCCTCTTACAAAGGGTCGGCTTGCAAATGCTTCTTCAAAAAAGCCCGGGTACGATCCTGCACTGGGTTCCTCAGGATGTCCCCCGGAGCCCCTTGTTCCACAACAACCCCGCCATCCATGAATACGATCTGGTCAGCAACCTCGCCAGCAAAGCGCATCTCATGCGTGACGATCAACATGGTCATGTGCTCGGCCGCCAGTTGCTTCATTACCAGGTTCACCTCTTCCACAAGCTCCGGGTCCAGGGCTGAGGTCGCTTCATCGAACAACATCACCTTGGGTTGCATGGCCAACGCCCGGGCAATGGCAACGCGCTGCTTCTGCCCACCGGACAAGCGCGACGGATATTCGTCAATCTTGTTTTCCAGCCCGACCTTTTGCAGGTACTCCAGGGCCAGCGCTCTGGCCGCACTTTTCGAGTAGCCTTTGAGCTTCACAGGCCCTATCGCGACGTTTTCACAGACGGTGAGGTGCGGGAACAGATTGAAGTGTTGAAACACCATGCCCATCTGCTGGCGCACCCGGTTGATGTGCTGCTCGAAGGCGCGGCCTTTCAAGGGCCGGTTGACCTGAGCACCATCCAGCCAGATTTCACCGCCATTGAGCACTTCGAGATGGTTGATCGATCGCAGCAGGGTACTTTTGCCAGAGCCACTCGGGCCGATGATAGCGAAGATCTGCCCACGCGAGACCGACAGGTCGATGCCCTTGAGCACCTCAAGTGTGCCGTAGGCTTTGCGAGCGCCCTTCACTTCTACCATAGCGTTGTTGTTCATCGTGACATCTCGACCTTGGCTTCAATAAGATGCAACCCCGCCTCGAGTACCAGATTGGCCACGTAGTAGATCACTGCGACGGCTATATAGAACTCAAAGGGGCTATACGTTTCGCTGACAGCCAATTGGGCGCTGTAGACGAGTTCGGCAATACCGATGATCGACACCAGTGAAGTGTCCTTCAGCAACACAATGAGGTTGTTCCCCAGTGGCGCAATGGTTTTTCTGAGCGCCTGCGGAACAATGATGTAGCGCTGGGTCATGGCTTTGCTAAGGCCAATCGAGCGCGCGCCCTCTATCTGGCCTGGGTCGACCGCCTCGATCCCGGACTTGATCACCTCAGCGTTGTACACCGCAAAATGCAGGCTTAGCCCGATTATCCCCGCAGCCAGCGCCGGAATATCGATACCCACCTGAACCAGCCCGTAATAGATCAGATACAGTTGCAGCAACAATGGCGTGCCCATCAACAGCCAGGTCACGAAGCGCACAGGCAGTGCCATGGCTTTCGGCGCATACAGGTCGATCAAGGCGAATAACACACCCACCATCAGGCTGATGACGCTGGAACAGAGAAACATGACAACCGTCCACCACAGACCGGTTGCCAGCATTTCATAGTAAGGCGTGATGACACTCAGGTTGAACCCTTCCACTGGCACTCCTCACTGGGTTGCGTAGCGCCGGTCCAGCACTTCCACCAGGTACTTGACCGCGTAGACCATGACGATATAAAGCAGCGCCGACACCATGAATATCTCGAACGGTTTGTAGGTTGAACTGATGAAGCGCTGCGCGGTGTAAGTCAGTTCGACCACCGAAATGGCCGACACCAGGGCAGAACCCTTGATCAGGCCGATAGCATTTACGCCAAGCGGCCTGATCATCAGCTTCATTGCCTGGGGAATGATGATGAACAACAGCGTCTGGCTGCGGCTGAAGCCAATCGACCGTGCGCCCTCCTCCTGGCCCGGGTCGACATTATCGATAGCCCCTCGAATGGACTCCGACATATACGCCGCTATATTCATGCCTAAACCGATCACCGCAGCAGCAAACGGCTCAAGCTCAATACCTATTTGTGGCCCACCAAAATAGATAATGAACAACTGCACCAGGCAGGGTGTACCGCGAAATACGCTGACGTAAATCTTGGCTGCCCACCGCAAGATAATAAATGGCGATAACCGGCACGCCACCAGCACGCAGGCAAGGAGTAAACCCAGTAAGAGTGATAGCAACGAAATCTGCACAGTTACCCAGGCGGCGTCCAGGAAGAACGGGTAGGTGCGATGGATCAATGACAGGTCCATAAAAACCACTCACAAAATTCAGCCAACCCGGCCCAACCTTTCGGTCAGGCCACTCCAGGTGTGCATCAGCGAATATCGCTACCCACCCATTTCATGGAGATTTCTTTATAGGTGCCATCGGCCAGAATCTCGTCCAGCGCCTTCTGCAACTGGGCCTTGAGTTCAGGGTTGTTTCTGCGAATGGCAATGCCCAGGCCTTCACGGCCACCCTGCTCGTCCGGCAGGCTGATGATGCGCACCTTCTGCCCGGTCTCTTTTACCGCAACCATGACCGGAATGCTGTCCATCACTACCGCGTCGATACGACCGGCTTCCAGGTCCACCAGCATTTCCGGTAAGCCTTTATAGGTGCGCACTTTAAGATTGCCGCGATTACGCGCCCATTTGTCATGCGAGTCGCCCAAAGTAACGCCAACGGTGACATCCTTCAGGTCATCAAGCCCCTTGATCGAAGAGTCTTCCTTGACGCCGATGGTACGGCCTGCATGGTAATAAGGGCCCACGAAGTCGACGGCTTTCAGCCGCTCGGGGGTAATGGTCATCGAGGCAATGACAGCGTCATACTTCTTGGCCAGCAGCCCGGCGATAATGCCGTCAAACGGTGTGGTGATAATTTTTATATTCACACCCAGACGCTGGGCGAGTGCTTCACCAATGGAGGCGTCGAAACCGACAATTTCATTCTTTTCATTGGCGAAACTGAACGGAGAGTATTGGCCACTCATTGCCACGCGCAGTACTTTTGAATGTTGAACGGCCTGCAAATCATCGGCGTGCGCCATGCCGTGAGAAAATAATGCAGCCGCTGCAACAGCGGTGGAAGCCAGTAGCATCCTGGTTTTTCTTGCCAGCATCGAGGCACTCCTTGGAAGTGTCTATTTCTTATTGTCCTGGGCGCTGAAGTCCCAACCTTCACTGAGAGCTTTGCACACTAAAACCTTGAAATCACCCTGCAATGTGCGTGTTCGGGTGGCACATTGCCGGAATCGGCCGACATAGTGTCGGCGCTACTTCGGGCTTTGGAATAACTGGAGTAGTGTCTGGCGATGCACTAAAAACAAGCGAGTACTCGGCTGGTTTGCCCCCTGCACTTTACCGGGGCAGCCGGTCATTTACCGGTGATCAGGCGGGAGTGTCAGCATTGCGCGAATTAGACGTCAAAGATCGGGAAATCCTCGAAATACTCTCCAAGGAAGCACGTGTGGCACTCAAAGCGCTGGCTGCAAGAGTTGGCCTGTCAAGAAGTGCCACCAGCGAGCGGGTTTTGCAACTGGAGCGTAGTGGGGTCATTCGCGGATATCGCGCCGACATCGGTGAAATCGATGCCAATGTCATACGGGCAATCATCCTGGTAGCGCTGAAACGTACACCGGCACTTGGGCTGTTGGACCTTCTGGCACAGAACGCCCAAGTGAAACGGGTTTCATCGGTCAGCGGGCAGCTCGACCTGATAGTCGAGGTCGAAGCACGGACGATTGATGACTTGAACCGTGTACGGGACGCCGTGGCGTGCCACGACTCTGTAGACGACATCACCACCGCGGTAGTGCTGCGGCGTGACATAGACCGGCAGAAGGCGTGATGCAGGCGCGGCCTTGTGTCGCGCCTGCAAAGACCGCGTAGTCTGCAAAAGCTACTTCAGTGCTGCGGTAAAGCTGTCTTTCAGCACGTCGAGGAGGAAGTCGGCATTGGCCCGGCTGAAAATCATCGATGGCCGCATTTTCAGCACGTTGTCATGCGGGCCTTCAGTGCCGATCAATACGCCGCGTTCCCTGGCGCCATCAGCCACTTTCCGGGCCAGGGACGTGGCCGGCGCCTTCGACTTGCGGTCGGTGACCAGGACGATGCCGAGGAAAAGCCCAAGCCCGCGCACATCACCAATCACATCGAATTGCTGCTGAAGCTTGCGGAACCCATCGAGCAGGTAGTTACCAACACTCAAGGCATTTTCTTTCAACTGGTCGCGCTCGATTGCATTGAGCACCGCCAGGCCTACCGCGCACGACACAGGGTTGCCGGCGAAGGTATTGAAATACTCCATCCCATTATTGAAGGCATCGGCAACCTCACGCGTGGTGACAACCGCCGACATCGGGTGGCCGTTACCAATCGGTTTGCCCATGGTGACGGCATCCGGCACCACGCCCTGGGTCTCGAATGCCCACCAGTGGCTACCGACGCGGCCGAACCCGACCTGTACCTCATCGGCCAGGCAAAGCCCACCCTCGGCGCGAACCATGGCGTAGACCTCCTTGAGGTAGTTGTCAGGCAGGAACACCTGCCCCGCCACGCTGGGGATCGACTCGGCAAGGAAGAAGCCTGGGCCCTTGCCTGCCTTGCGTATGGCATCCAGCTGCTCTGCGACCGACTCGGCAAAACGCTTGCCATGCTCTTCCACTGGCCAGTGCCCGGGCGCGTAGTAGCTGTCCGGGACCATCGCCTCGTGAACATGTGCCGCCCTGCCCTTGCCGGCCTTGCGCTTGTACTTGTAAGGGCTAAGGTCGATGAGTTCTTGCGTGGTGCCGTGGTAAGCCCAGTCCAGCACGATCGCCTGGTCACTGCCTGTGTAGTTGCGCGCCATGCGCAGCATCAGGCTGTTGGCTTCACTCCCCGAACAACCAAAGGACGCTACGCAAAGACCCTCTGGCAGGGTACCGGTCAGGCGTTCGGCGTACTCGACGATGTTGTCGTGCAGGTAACGGGTGTTGGTGTTGAGTAGCGCAGCCTGGCGGGTCAAGGCCTCGACCACGTCGGGATGGCTATGGCCCAGGTGGCACACGTTGTTGAAGCAGTCCAGGTAGGCGCGCCCGAAGTTGTCGATCAGCCATACGCCATCACCACGCACGAACTTGATCGGGTCGGTGTACGAAATTGACAGGTTAGGTAGCAGCAGATCCTTGCGCTTGGCAATAATCTGGGCCTTGGTCATCCCTTGCTGGGTGTAGGTCTCTGGCGGGATACCCGCCAAGGCCGAGGCATCGGGGAACAGGTCGGCCCATACCTCCTGGTACTCGGGCTCACCCACGCCAATGACCTCGCTCGCACTCAGCTGGGTATCGGTGGTCATCTGCAGGTGCAGGTGGGGAATCCAGCCGCCGTTTTCATGATCGGTGCCCATGTAACCGACCAAGTCGCCGGCTTCGAGCTTGTCACCGGCTTTCAAGCGGCTGAGCGCTTCATGGGCCATGTGCCCCCACAGGGTCAGAAATGGCGGGCAACCGGGTGGCGTGTGCTCGATCATCACCAGGCCACCATACCCCAGCGGGTCTGGTTCAACCTCCACACTTCTGACAGTGCCAGCGACCGGTGCGTACAACGGCGTACCCGCTGGCATCACCAGGTCGACACCGACATGCAGTGTGCGGCGCTGCCCTTTGATGAAACGGGACTCGAACGCGCTGTCAGTGTAGATGGTGCGCAACTCCCCCCATGGCCCGATGGCCAATGGCACCTGGTGAGCAGCAGAAAACGCTTCCCACCAACGGGTTGCATCTGCAGGGCGCTGCTCAGCCGAGGCGATGGTCATCTCGTGGGTGGCGTCACCAAACGGTGCAATCACCTTGTTGAGGATGGCGGCGGACGGGCGCACCAGGTCGGCGAAGGATTTGTGGTTGTCCGCAATCCAGCGGCGGACATCACCCGCGCCTTCGATGGCATCGAAACCACAGGCCTTGCGCAGTATGCCGGTGGCCAGCCGTGGGTTCATCGAGTCGAGTTGTTCCAGCAGGCGCCAGGCAGGCGCTTCACTGATCGCCAGGTAGGGGTTGTGCTCTGTTTGATCCTGCCGGGAAGCGGAGAACGTGACGCTGACGACCAGGCGCATGGCGATCAGGTTGAACAACACATCAAGCTCTTGCGCCTGCAACGGGTATGTCTCGTGGAAACCGGCGGCCAGCGCAGCAGCAGCGCCGATCGGGTCGTCCATGTCCAGAATGGCGTACGCGCTGGCAATCGCGACCTCGGCAATCAGCACGGTATGCACGGCATCGCCAAAGTCGATGAAGCCCGTCACGGTACTGGTGGTTTCGGCATCGACCAGGATGTTCCAGTCGTTGGCGTCGTTGTGAATCACCTGCGCCCGGAGGGACGCCAGCTTGGGCTGTACGGTCTGTTCAAACCGGGTGATGAAGCGCTCGACAATGGCCCGGCGTTCAGGGCTCTTGATGAAGTGCAGGCGCGACCGGGAGCGCGCAGCATGGCGCAGATCCCAGTCAAGGTCGCGGACGGCACCCGGGTGCATGAAGCCCTGCAGTGCGCGGTCGAGTTCACCGAGTGCCCGACCGAAGTTTTTCATCAGGGCGAATGAGCGCCTGGCCTCGGCAAGTGGCGTACCGGCCAACCAGCTGACCAGGCGTACCGCGTGCGTTTCACCTGTGGCACTGGTCACCGATGGGAGGTAGTCGCCAGCCATGCTGGCCCGCAAGTGAGGCACGCGCAAATGCGCGCCGTGCACGGCCAGGTGATCAAGCAGCGCGGTTTGGAACTCGCTTTCCACCCTGGGTTCGCTGGCATTGACGATTTTCAGTATCCAGCCTGCATCCAGGCCAGTCTCCAGCCGGTAATTGCGATCACGCTCCCCATCCAGGGGCGTGGCAGTGCCAGAGACATTGAAGAAATCTTTTGCAAGGCCCTCGGCTTCGCTTGCCGAAAACCGAGGTGCCGGGTGGGAAAGGTCTGTCATGTCATCACGTTCCGAGCGAGCAAATTGTTTTTCAATAGCTTGTCATGCACCACCGAAACCGACACCCTGCATACCGTCGGGATCAACAGGCATTATGCCGGTTCCGACCGGCATAATGACGGCAAGCTAATCAGGTGGTGCAATGCGTGAGCTGGACGCAAAAGATCGTGAGATTCTTGAAGTACTTTCGAAGGACGCGCGCATTGCGCTGAAGGCATTAGCCGGCCGCATAGGCCTTTCCAGAAGCGCCACGACCGAGCGCGTCGCCAACCTTGAACGCAGCGGGGTCATTCGCGGTTATCGGGCGGATATCGGCGAAATAGATGCCAATGTGATACGCGCGATCTTGCTGGTGACATTGCAGCGCACGCCTGCCATGGGGCTGCTCGACCAGTTGGCCACGGACGCACGCGTGCGGCGGGTTTCCTCGGTGAGCGGCCAGCTTGACCTGGTGGTTGAAGTGGAGACCCGGACGATCGACGACCTCAACCAGGTACGCGACAACGTGGCACGGCACGAATCCGTGGATGACATTACCACGTCGGTGGTCCTGCGCCGTGATATCGACCGGCAGGGTGCCTGACGACCTGCAGGATGGCACGGGCTTCGCCCGTGTTCGCGGGGCAAGCCCGCTCCCACAGTGACCACGCTCGCTTTCAGCCTTTGTGCGAGACAGTGGCTCTGCACAGGGTATTCAGATTGGCCGCCAGCGCAGTTTATACCTGCCTAGCGAGTCAACCTGGCCCTGCTGTCTGACTCAAAATCCAGAAGCCTGCGCGGTCACTGTGGGAGCGGCTTTAGCCGCGAAGAATCTTGCACGGTGGATGGCACGGGCTTCGCCCGTGTTCGCGGGGCAAGCCCGCTCCCACAGTGACCACGCTCGCTTTCAGCCTTTGTGCGAGACAGTGGCTCTGCACAGGGTATTCAGATTGGCCGCCAGCGCAGTTTATACCTGCCTAGCGAGTCAACCTGGCCCTGCTGTCTGACTCAAAATCCAGAAGCCTGCGCGGTCACTGTGGGAGCGGCTTTAGCCGCGAAGAATCTTGCACGGTGGATGGCACGGGCTTCGCCCGTGTTCGCGGGGCAAGCCCGCTCCCACAGTGACCACGCTCGCTTTCAGCCTTTGTGCGAGACAGTGGCTCTGCACAGGGTATTCAGATTGGCCGCCAGCGCAGTTTATACCTGCCTAGCGAGTCAACCTGGCCCTGCTGTCTGACTCAAAATCCAGAAGCCTGCGCGGTCACTGTGGGAGCGGCTTTAGCCGCGAAGAATCTTGCACGGTGGATGGCACGGGCTTCGCCCGTGTTCGCGGGGCAAGCCCGCTCCCACAGTGACCACGCTCGCTTTCAGCCTTTGTGCGAGACAGTGGCTCTGCACAGGGTATTCAGATTGGCCGCCAGCGCAGTTTATACCTGCCTAGCGAGTCAACCTGGCCCTGCTGTCTGACTCAAAATCCAGAAGCCTGCGCGGTCACTGTGGGAGCGGCTTTAGCCGCGAAGAATCTTGCACGGTGGATGGCACGGGCTTCGCCCGTGTTCGCGGGGCAAGCCCGCTCCCACAGTGACCGCGCTCGCTTTCAGCCTTTGTGCGAGACAGTGGCTCTGCACAGGGTATGCAGATTGGCCGCCAGCGCAGTTTATACATGCCTAGCGAGTCAACCTGGCCCTGCTGTCTGACTCAAAATCCAGAAGCCTGCGCGGTCACTGCGGGAGCGGCTTTAGCCGCGAAGAATCCAGCACGGTGGATGGCACGGGCTTCGCCCGTGTTCGCGGGGCAAGCCCGCTCCCACAGTGACCGCGCTCGCTTTTAGCCTTTGTGCGAGACAGTGGCTCTGCACAGGGTATGCAGATTGGCCGCCAGCGCAGTTTATACCTGCCTAGCGAGTCAACCTGGCCCTGCTGTCTGACTCAAAATCCAGAAGCCTGCGCGGTCACTGTGGGAGCGGCTTTAGCCGCGAAGAATCCAGCACGGTGGATGGCACGGGCTTCGCCCGTGTTCGCGGGGCAAGCCCGCTCCCACAGTGACCGCGCTCGCTTTCAGCCTTTGTGCGAGACAGTGGCTCTGCACAGGGTATGCAGATTGGCCGCCAGCGCAGTTTATACATGCCTAGCGAGTCAACTTGGCCCTGCTGTCTTACTCAAAATCCAGAAGCCTGCGCGGTCACTGTGGGAGCGGGCTTGCCCCGCGAACACCGGCCAAGCCGGTGCCATCCACGCCTAGAGAATCAAGCTTCGCGTATAGGCCGCTCCTGGCGTTCCTGCCGCTCCTTGGCCTCGATGCTCAGTGTCGCGGTCGGCCGCAGCAGCAAGCGCTTGAGGTCGATGGGCTCGCCGGGGTCCTTGCACCACCCGTACTCACCCCGTGCAATGCGCTCCAGGGCTTCGTCAATCTTGTCCAGCAGCTTCTTTTCCCGCTCAAGCAGGCGCAGCTGCCGTTGCCGCTGCTCTTCCTCTGCGCAGTCCTTGACCCACAACACTTTGCACGGCAACCCATTCATGCGTTGTATTGAGGAAACCGGGCTGTAACAGCCAGAACATGTTGCTGGCACAACTCACATGTGTGCAAGCACGCCCTGTATCTCGCCAACTACCTGCCGCGTCGCCTCGTCGATCGTCCCCTCATTACGGCACAACACCCAGCCGTACTCTGCAACGGCACGCTCGAACGCCTCGGTACAGGCCACCTGCTCATCAAGGTTGTAGATCACCGTACTGCCAAGCCCACGCGTACGCGCTGCGGCTCGTGCCCATGAGGTTTCAGCGGCTGTGACAACCCCGACATGCAAATCGGGCACTTGCACGTTTCGCTCAAGGTTCAGGCGCAAGATCTGGTCAAAAGGCACCGTGCGACGAAAAGCAGCATCAGAGGGATACCAGCGATCAATCAGGATGATGCTGTCAGCTGGCTGCCTGGGCAGCACATGCCGGGAAATCCAGGCGCGGCTCTCTGCAAAGCGCTCGCACACCTTGAACTCCAGGTCCGGGCATGGGCTTCTGGCAAGCTGGTTGACCAGGACCATGGTCTCGCCCCGGTAAGGGTCGTTGTTTCTTTCGCAAAGGCGGATCACCTTATTCCCGTCCAGGCGCAAGGCTTGAGTGACGGCCTCCAGCAGCGTGGTCTTGCCGGTACCCTTGGGCCCATCGATAGCAACAAACAGCGGGCGGTTCATCGTTCAATACCCGTTGGCTCAAGCGCGGAATGAAAGCATTGATCGTGGCTTGTCTTCAAGCGATTCGCTTGCTGCGTTAACCCTGAGCTTTCCAACCCACTTGCTCAAGGGCCTTCAGCAACCGCGAACCCTCCAGGCCTGGCACTTCTCGCCCGTCCTCTGTTTGCAGGGTCCTGCCTGCCAGGATCGCGTTGACAATGGCCTCTTCTACCGCATCGGCCGCTGCCGCGAACAGCGGCGAAATATTGGCAAAGCACGGTTGATGGCGCGCCGGGCCTTCGCGGGGCTCGATGACACTGACACCGGTGCGTACAGGCTTGCCGTTATGGTGCTTGCTCAGGGTGGCGTGGCCAACCCGTACACCCGGCACATCGGTAATGGCGTTGTGGGGGCCAGGCCGACCAAGGCCCAGCGTGATACCGAAATCGCGTGCTCGCATCTTGTCTCTCGCTCAAAGCTTCTGGAAAGCCGGGCTCAACTTGCCATACGTGCCGTACAGCAACACGGAAGTAATCAGAATGCCAAGAATGATGAAAATGTCCCGGGCTGAAGCCGTACTTAACAGGGTCGTCAACAGGTACCCGGCCCCGTCACCGCAGCCAGGGCCGGCAGTGGCCACAGCGGCATCCGGTAAGGGTGCTCACGGTCGCGGCGCAGCACGCGGCTGAACAGCGCGCACATCCCGACCACCAGGTACACGCACAGGATCAGCAGTACGGTGAAATCTCGCCAGAAACCATAAAGGTGAACCGGCGTCATCTGTACGCGAAGCTGAACATATCGTCTCACCCCGAGCTGTTTTCGATGTTCATACGAGAATTGGGTTTCACAGATGAACGGGCACATACCCCGTCAACCTGAAAAGGCAGCCACTCGGCAATGCCCAAGGCGGACAATGCCTGCTAGGCTGACGGTGGCGGCCCTTTTGGCAGCCTACTCTTTACCCTTAGGCACGGGCCAAATGACCTCCGATCCGCAAGTAAACCTGACCAACTGCGACCGCGAACCGATCCAGATCCCTGGCAGCATCCAGCCCCACGGCTGCCTGCTGGCCTGCGATGCATCCGCGACCGTGGTCCTGCGCCATTCGCTCAATGCCCCGCATTTGCTGGGCCTGGCAGGCGATATCAACGGGCAGAAGCTGCACACAGTCTTAGGGGACGAGGTAGCCCACACCTTGCGTAACGCGTTGGCCCGTACCCGCGAAGCCTCGCGCCCTGCACTCAGCTTTGGCGTGATGCTGCCCAACGGCCAGGCCTTCGATATCGCCGCCCACCTGTTCAAGGGTTCGGCCATCCTGGAGTTCGAACCGGCGGGCGCCAGCATCGCCGAGCCCATCGAACTGGCCCGCACCCTGATTACCCAGCTGCGCGAAACCGCCCAGACCACCAAATTGATCCGCGACGCTGCCCGCTTTGTCCGCGCGGTGCTGGGCTACGACCGTGTAATGATCTACCAGCTCGGTGCAGACGGGGCTGGCCAAGTGGTAGCGGAAGCCAAGCGCGGCGACCTCGAAAGCTTCATGGGCCAGTATTTCCCCGCCACCGACATCCCGCAGCAGGCCCGAGCGCTTTACCTGCGCAACCCCATCCGGGTGATCTCCGATGCCCAGTTCAAACGGGTCGCCATCGAGCCTGTCCTTGACCCGTCAGGCGAACCGCTAGACCTGTCCTACGCGCACCTGCGCAGCGTGTCGCCGGTCCATTGCGAGTACCTGTGCAACATGGGCGTGGGCGCCTCCATGTCGATATCGGTGATCGTCAACGGCGAGCTGTGGGGGATGATCGCCTGCCACCACTACACGCCACGTACACTGACCATGGGGCAGCGGGTGGCCGCCGAAATGTTCGGCGAGTTCTTCGCGTTGCATCTCGAGACCCTGCGCAGCCGGCAAAAACTCGAAGCCGCCGTGCGGGTTCACAACGCACTGGACGACATCGTGCGCGATGCCACCCTGTCAGTGGACCTCGATGGGTTCTTCCACTCACGCCTGCCGCAACTCATGTCGCTGATCCCCTGCGATGGCGTCGGCATATCGCTGCAAGGCCGCTGGGTATCATCCGGGCTGGTATTGCCGAAGGCTGCCGTGCCCGAACTGTTGAACCTGGCAGGCAGGGTCACCGATGGCCGGACCTGGGCGTCCAACCGCCTGTCGATGGTGCATCCCTCTGCCCAGGCTTACTTCACCGACGTCTCTGGCGTTTTGATCATCCCGATATCGCAACAGCCGAGGGACTACCTGATCTTCTTCCGCAAGGAGGTCATCGAGACACTCGCCTGGGCGGGGGACCCTAACAAGACCTACGACAGCGGGGCGCTGGGGGATCGTCTGACACCGCGCAAAAGCTTCGCCGTCTGGAAAGAAACCGTTCACCAGCATTCGCTGCCCTGGACCGAGCAGGATCGCCAGTTTGGTGATGCCATCCGCACCGCCATCGTCGAAGTGGTGCTGCACAACAACGAGCTGCTCGCCGGCGAGCGATCGAAGGCAGAAGTGCGCCAGCGCATCCTCAATGAAGAGCTCAACCACAGGGTCAAGAACATCCTGTCGCTGATCGGGGCATTGGTTGCCCATCCGACCGCTGAGGGGCAGACACTCCAGGACTATGTGACGACATTGAAAGGTCGTATACAGGCATTGTCACTGGCCCATGATCAAGTGGTGCGGGGTGATGGTGGCGGTCGCCTGGAGAGGCTGCTGGAGGCCGAGCTTTCGCCCTATCGCACGGCTGCCGGCATGATCGAGCTGCAGGGCCCTAACGTCATCCTCGATGCGCGCGCCTACTCGGTAATGGCCCTGGTGCTGCACGAACTGGCTACCAATGCGGCCAAGTACGGCGCGCTATCGCGGGCCGGCGGCAGGCTTTCGGTAAGCTGGGCACTCGACGCCGCGAACGCCTGCGCCATCAGCTGGCGTGAAAGTGGCGGGCCAACGGTACGCCCGCCCAGCCGCAGTGGCTTCGGCTCGGTACTGATCGACCGCAGCATCCCGTTCGACCTGGGCGGCACCAGCACAGTGGAGTATTACCCCGAAGGCCTGCAGGGCTTTTTCAGTATCCCGGCCAAGCACCTTACCATTGCCGAAACCTTCGAACCCGTCATCCCGGCCTCGGCCATGGCCCGCGTGCGCGATACCTTTGCAGCGCGGGAGGACTTGTGCGTGATGATCCTCGAAGACCAACTGGTGATTGCAGTGGGCTTGGAGCAGATTCTCACCGATGCTCAAATCAAGCACGTGATCACCGCTAATTCCGAAGCTGAGGCAATGCAACTGCTCGCCGGTTGCACACCGGATGTGGCCATACTGGATGTCAACCTGGGTACCGGCACATCCATTTCCGTGGCCGATGAACTGTTACGCCGTCAGGTTCCCTTCCTCTTTGCCACCGGCTATGGCGACGGTATCAGCATTCCCGAGCACTTGAAGGCTGCCCCCGTAGCGCGCAAGCCTTACGACGCCAACAGCATCCTGGCCAGCCTGCAGGGCCTGTTGGATCGTTGACGGAAGCGACGGAGATTGCGTGGCCTGCGAGGCCTGGGATAACACCGGCCTTGCCGGTGCGCGGCTGAAACCGCTCTTGCAGGAGGGCAGCGCCAGCCTTGAAGCTGGCGCCGTACCTTAGGGCTTATACCGCCAGCGCACGCTCACGCAGCTCGCTGTTGAGGATGCGGTCGTTCTCGCTGTAATCGACCGGGCAGTCGATCACGTGCACGCCCGGGGTCTTGATGCAGTGTTCCAGCAGCGGCAGCAGGCCTTCGGCACTTTCCACGCGGTGACCGTTGGCACCGTAGGCTTCGGCGTATTTGACGAAGTCCGGGTTGCCGTAGTCCAGGCCAAAATCGGTGAAGCCCATGTTGGCCTGCTTCCAGCGGATCATGCCGTAGCCATCGTCACGCAGGATCACCACGGTGATGTGCATGCCAAGGCGTACTGCGGTTTCCAGTTCCTGGCTGTTCATCATGAAGCCGCCGTCGCCGCACACCGAGATCACCGGGCGGTCCGGGTGCACAAGGTGTGCCGCCATGGCCGATGGCAGGCCGGCGCCCATGGTCGCCAAGGCGTTGTCCAGCAGCACGGTGTTCGGCTTGTGCGCCTTGTAGTTACGGGCGAACCAGATCTTGTAGATGCCGTTGTCCAGGGCAACGATGCCTTCGGACGGCAGTACACGACGAATGTCGGCTACCAGGCGCTGCGGGTAGACAGGGAAGCGGTTGTCGTCGGCGCCTTCGGCGATCTGCGCTTCGTTGGCTTCACGGATGGCCAGCAGGCGGGTGAAGTCCCAGTGCGACGTGTCGTTCAGCGCTTCGCTGATCTGCCACACGGCGTTGGCGATGTCACCAATCACTTCGACCTGCGGGAAGTACACGGCATCGACTTCGGCGGAGCGGAAGTTGATGTGGATGACTTCGGTACCACCACGGACCATGAAGAACGGCGGCTTTTCGATCACGTCGTGGCCGATGTTGATGATCAGGTCGGCGGCTTCGACGGCGCGGTGAACAAAGTCACCCGACGACAGCGCAGCGTTGCCCAGGAAGCGCGGGTGGCGCTCGTCGACCACGCCTTTACCCATCTGGGTGGTGATGAACGGGATACCGGTCTTGTCGATCAGCTGCTTGAGGACCTTGGCGGTCATCTTGCGGTTGGCACCGGCACCGATCACCAGGATCGGGTTACGGGCGTTCTGCAATTTCTCGACGGCAGCTTCGATGGCTACGTGTTCGGCCAGCGGGCGGCGGTGCAGGCTACGCGGGATCGGCAGTGCATCGGTCTGCTCGGCGGCGATGTCTTCCGGCAGTTCCAGGTGTACCGCACCCGGCTTTTCTTCTTCGGCCAGGCGGAAGGCTTCACGCATGCGGGCCGGGATGTTGTCGGCCGAGGCAAACTGGTGGGTGTACTTGGTGATGGGGTCCATCATGCCGCACACGTCAATGATCTGGAAACGGCCCTGCTTGGACTTCTTGATCGGCTTCTGGCCGGTGATCATCATCATCGGCATGCCGCCCAGGTAGGCGTAGGCGCTGGCGGTGACCAGGTTGGTGGCGCCGGGGCCGAGGGTGGACAGGCTGACGCCGGTCTTGCCGGTCAGGCGGCCGTAGGTGGCAGCCATGAAGCCTGCAGACTGCTCATGGCGGGTCAGTACCAGCTTGATCTTCGACTTGCGCAGGGATTCGAGCAGGTCGAGGTTTTCCTCACCGGGAATGCCGAACACATACTCGACACCTTCGTTTTCCAGGCATTGCACAACGACATCGGCGGCCTTGGCCATTTGGGGTACTACCTCAAAATCTTTGTGGGATTGCAGCTTTATTTCGCTGCGTGACTGAGATGTTGCAGGATGTCTCAGTGGCGCGCATCGTAGGCCCTCTGGTTAATAATAATAAATATATTGTTATGATGCTTAGCATCACAGTTCGTTATGAATGGTAGAGCCCCTCAATGAACCTCAAGGCATTGCGCTGCTGCGTCGAGATCGTACGCCAGGGCAGCTTCACCAAGGCTGCGCAGCATTTGCACATTGCCCAGCCGGCGCTGAGCATGGCCGTCACCCGTCTGGAAGAAGAGCTGGGCGTGACCCTGTTCAACCGCACCACGCGCAAAGTCATCCTTACCGCCGAGGGCGAACAGTTCCTGCCACGCATTGCGTCGGCGTTGCGCGAGATGGATGTCGCCCGGCAAGAACTGCGCGACATGGCCGACCTGAAACGCGGCGAAGTGCGCCTGGGCATCCCGCCCATGTTCGGCCTGCACTATGTACCCGGGTTGATGAACGCCTTCCGCCAGCTGTATCCAGGCATTGCCATGACCGTATTCGAAGGCAGTGCCGAGGACATTGGCCATCGTCTGGAGCAACGGGAAATCGACCTGGCACTGCTGGAGTCCAGGCGAGTGCCGCCCGACAAGGAATCGATTCTGCTGGGCAGTGACGAGATGCTGGCGTGTATGCACCCCGACCACCCTTATGCCGGCAAAGCCTTCCTCACGGCGCAAGACCTGCGCAATACCGACATGGTCGTGTTCGACCGCACGTTCGTTCAACGTCACCTACTGGACGCCTTCTTCGCCGAACACGGGATTACTTACCAAGTGGCGTTGCAGAGCAACTTCGTCTCACTGGTGGTGCAGGCCGCGCTGGACAACATGGGCGTGGCAACCCTGCTGCGCTCGGTCCAGCAGCGCACGCCGGGTATCGTCGGGGTGCCGTTCCGGCCGGCGCAGCTGATGAGCTTCAGATTGTGTTGGCGCTCGGGGGAATACCTGTCGCTGGCCAGCAAGCGGTTCATCGACTTTGCTGCGCAGATGAATTACCTGGAGCGGTGAGGCTCGCCTGTTCCGGCCCTTTCGCGGCTAAAGCCGCTCCCACAGGTACAGCGTAAATGTTGGGCACCCGCAGTCCCTGTGGGAGCGGCTTTAGCCGCGAACACCGGCAAAGCCGGTGCCAGACCGACGCGCCAGTGCCTATGGGAGCGCAGTTTTCAACGCCAGATGGGCGATCACCTGCTCAGCCGCCCGCCCCAGGCAGCCCTTGAAAAAGTGGTTGGCACCTGCATAAACCGACACCGCCCGTTGCCCCGGGCCAGCCCATTGCAACAGGTTGGCCAGCGGCGCCATTTCATCCTGTTCGCCATGCAGCAGCAGGCAATCCGCAGGCACCGGCAATGGCTCGTAATATCGCCCGCCCGGTACATCACCCACCGGCAGCCCCAGCAACGCCACTGCCTGCAACTGCCCTTCAAGCGCACAGGCCACACGGGCGAACACATAAGCACCAAAAGAAAACCCGACCAGGGCTACCGGTAGCGCAGGCAACTCCCGTCTGAAGTGACGGATGACCGCGATGCAGTCTTGCGCTTCGCCGATACCCTCGTCGTGCGCACCTTGGGTCTGCCCTACCCCACGGAAACTCGGCCGCACCACCTGCCAACCGGCTGCGCACAGCTGCCGCGCCAGGGTCAGCGGCACGATATGGCGCGGGCTACCGCCCAGCAGCGGTTGTGGGTGACTGACCAGCACCACCCCCTTGGGCGGCCCGGCAGAGTAGTCGATCAGCAGCTCGATCTGGCCGGCCGGCCCATCGATAAGCAACGGGTTACGTGGTGCATCCGACATCGTTTTCGTCCTTGCTAGCCAAATGAGTGGCGCCTGATCACGCCGTTTGCCGCGGGAGGCCATGCACCACCAGCAACACCAGCACGACACTGGTCAATGCCAGGGCCGAGAGCGTTGCCAGTACCCCCGTCGCGCCGAAGTGCTGGAACAGATAACCGCCCACCAAGGGCGTCAGTGCCTGGCCAATCAATGATGGGCGCGACATCTTGCCCATCAGCGCAACATACTGGGCAGGCGGCATCAGGGCCAGCGGCAGCAGCCCCCTGACAATGGCGCGCAGACCATTGCCACAGCCATACAGCAGCAGGCCCAGCGCGGTCATCCCCGGCGCCACGGCCACCAGCGTCAGACCTACAGCAACCAGCACTGATGATACCAGCGCAGTCCATATCGGGTGGCGCTTGCCGGCGATGATCTGCAGCACCCGCGAGGCCACCTGGCTTGGCCCAAGCAAGGCACTCAGGCCAATGGCAGCCGCCAGCGAATGGCCCTGGCCCTGCAGGACCGCCACCAGTTGCACTGAAACGGCAGTCATGATGATCGCGCCAATGGCGAAGATTGCGGTCAGCAGCCAGTAAAGGCGGCGGTGCACGGGCTGATCTGCCACCGCCGTCATGCTCTGGGCCTTCTGCCGGGGCTGGCCTGCCGGCAACACCCAGAGGTACAGCGGCGCCACGGCAACGATCAGCACCAACGCATAAGCCATGCAGGCCGTGCGCCAGCCCAGTTGCTCGATGGCGAGGGCGAGTACCGGCCAGGTCACGGTAGTGGCAAACCCTGAAATCAGGGTGATGCCCGTAATCGCCCGTCCCGCCCGTTCGGCATACAGGGCACCGAGGGTGGCAAATAGTGCTTCGTAAAGCCCCATTGCCATCCCCGCGCCAATGATCACCCAGGCCAGCAGGAATACCTGCAGGCTGTGGCAGTTGGCAACCACCAGCAAGCCCAGCCCCACTACCGCGCCGCTGGCGGCCAGTTGCCAGCGCCCGCCATAGCGCGCCACCAGGCGGCTGGACAGCGGCGCCAACAACGCCGACACCATCAGGGCCAGCGACAGCGCCCCATACACCCAGCCGCTGTCCCAGCCGGTCTCGTGCAGGATTGGCTTGCCCATCACCGCCAGGAGGAAGAACGAACCACCCCACACCAGGATTTGCAGCAGGCCCAGCCAGAAAATACCCAAGGGCCCGGGAAAACGTACGCCAGCATTCACGACAGCAGCCTTATCCACCAAGCGGGCCGGATGTCGGCGCACGCAGGTGGCAGTCTAAAAGAGCAGGCGTATGGCTTGCCACAACATCCCGGCATTTCAGTTATGCGCGCAGTAGACAGCTTAAAAAACGGATGGAGTACATTTGTACGCACGCTTGTGGCCCGGTAGCAATCTGGTGGGCATTCACTGGCAGATGTCAGGGTGCAACCTCCGTAATTGCCAAAACAAATTTGATATTTGTTGCGATTCCACAGGTTCTTGCCTGCGCTTCGCCTCCCTACAATGACCCCACAACAACAAACGAGCCCAGCTCCGTGAGGCACGACCCCATGTACAGAGACCACATCGTCAAACCGCGTGCGACCGATAAACCGGCATTCATGGGTTTGGTCGCCGCTGTGATATTCGCCACCGCCCTGCTCTGTGGCGTGGGTGACGGTAGCCTCGCCCGGCTGATGGGCCCGATCGTACTCGACCTGCAGGCACCGCTGCTGCGTAACGCCGCAGTGGCCGGCACCTTGGCGGTGACCCTGGTACTGAACCTGTTCATCCTTGGCCGTTTTCCGTTACGGGCCCAGGTGATAACGGTCTGGTGTGAGCTGTTGCTGCTGTTCCTGCTGTTCTTCGACACCTTCGACCTGTCTTACAGTTTCATCGCCAGCAAGGTCGGCTTCATGATCACCCAAGGGGTGTTCACCACCGTCTACGTGTCCACCCTCTCCATCGCCATCGCCTTTGTTCTGGCGCTGCTGGGGGCTACTGCCCGGCTGTCGTCCAACGGTTTCGCCATCGCCATTGCCAGCTTCTACACCTCGTTCTTCCGCGGTGTGCCGCTACTGATCCAGATCTACCTGATCTACCTCGGCATCCCCCAGCTCGGCTATGTGGTGGGCGCCGTGCCGGCAGGCATCCTGGCGTTGTCGCTGTGCTACGGCGCTTACATGACGGAAATCTTCCGCGCCGGTATCAGCAGCATCCCGCGCGGGCAATGGGAAGCGTCGCGGGCGATCGGCCTGACGCCCTTCCAGGCCATGACCCGGGTGATCCTGCCGCAGTCGATGCGGCTGATCATTCCACCTACCGGCAACCAGTTCATCTCCATGCTCAAAGACAGCTCGCTGGTGTCAGTGATCGGTGTATGGGAGCTGATGTTCCTCGCCCGCACCCAGGGCCGTGCGGAGTTCCGCCACTTGGAAATGCTGATCACCGCTGCCGTCTTGTACTGGGTGCTGTCGATCCTGCTCGAAACCGTGCAATCGCGCCTGGAAAAACGTTTCGACCGCGCCCACCGTTGATCGAGGAACCCCCTGATGAACCAGCCTTTTACCCCCGCTGCCGGCCAGGCCGCCGTGTCAATTCGCGGCTTGCAGAAATGGTACGGCGAGTTTCATGTGCTCAAGGGCATTGACCTGGAGATCGCCAGCGGCGAAATCGTGGTGGTCTGTGGGCCTTCCGGCTCGGGCAAATCCACGTTGATCCGGTGCCTGAACCTGCTGGAAGACTTCCAGAAAGGTCAGGTGCAAATCGCCGGCAACCCACTGAACCGTGATGCGGCAAGCGTCGCCGCCATCCGTCGCCAGGTGGGCATGGTGTTCCAGCAGTTCAACCTGTTCCCGCACCTGACCGTGCTGGAAAACCTGATGCTCGGCCCGCGCCTGGTCAGCAAGCTCAGCGCGCCAGAGGCCCGCGCCCTGGCGCTGGAGTATCTGCACCGGGTGCGTATCGCCAGCCAGGCCGACAAGTTCCCCGGGCAGCTTTCCGGCGGCCAGCAACAACGTGTGGCCATTGCTCGTGCGCTGTGCATGAAGCCGCGCATCATGCTGTTCGACGAACCGACCTCGGCGTTGGACCCGGAAATGGTCAAAGAGGTGCTCGACGTAATGGGCGAGCTGGCCAAGGACGGCATCACCATGCTTTGCGTTACCCACGAAATGGGCTTCGCCCGCCGGGTGGCCGACCGCATCATCTTCATGGACCAAGGCCAGGTAATCGAACAAGGCCGGCCCGACGCGTTCTTCGACAACCCTGGCCATGCGCGCGCCAGGGAGTTTCTCTCGCAAATCCTCAGCCACTGAGCCTGTGTCTACCGCTGTGCCAATACCACAACAACAATTGCATGCCCGGAGACTTTCCGTATGAACCCAGTCGCTCGCTTGTTTGCCCTTACCGCCGTTGCCGGCTGCCTGACCTTGATGACAGGCGCCGCGTGGGCCGGCGCCACGCTCGATCGTATCCACCAGAGCAAGGTCATGAAAGTGGCCACAGCCGCCAACTGGCCACCGCAGTCATTTCTTGGCGAGGACAACACCCTCAAGGGCTTCGACATTGATGTGGCCAACGAGATTGGCAAGCGCCTGGGCGCCAAGGTGGCGTTTGTCACCCCGGAATACGGCATCATCACCGCGGGGCGCTGGGCAAGCCGCTGGGACCTGTCAGTCGGCTCGATGACCCCCACCACCGAGCGGGGGCGGGTGCTCGACTTTCCGGCCATTTACTACTACACCCCGTATGTGTTCGCGGTGCACAAGGACGCCGCCGGCGCCAGCGCGGCCGACCTCAATGGCAAGACCATCGGCGTTGAAGCTGGCACCACGTCCGAGGACTATATCAACCGTCGGCTGAAAATCGACGCCGCGGACGTGCCCGCGTTCAGCTACAGCGTGGAGCCGGGCAACGTGCAAACCTACGGCGACAGCATGGGCCCGCTGGACGACCTGCGCATAGGCAACGGCACCCGCCTGGATGCCACCCTGTCTGCACTGCCAACCATCATGGGCGCGATCAAGGCCGGTTACCCGGTTGCCCCGGTGCAGGGCAAGCCCGCCTACTACGAGCCCCTGGCCATCGCCACCGACAAGGGCGACGACGCCTTCAACGCTGAACTGGCCAAGGCCATCGACGACATGAAGGCCGACGGCACGCTGAAACAGCTGTCGGAAAAATGGTACGGCGCCGACCTTACACAAGTGCAGTAACGCCATTACCCGCAAGCCTGCGCCCTTGACTTGAAGGGCGTACGGCCCCCCCATGCCCGCAAAACCTGCAGCGCCCCGTAAAAGGATGACCCAGCCGATGGCCAGCTACAGCAACAACTACTATACCGGGACCATGCGCCCTGCCCCCCAGCGAGCCGGGTTGACCGGTGAGACCCGGGCAGATGCATGCGTGATTGGCGGCGGCCTGGCAGGCCTGAGCGTGGCCCGCGAGCTGCTGGCGCGTGGGCGCTCGGTGGTGTTGCTGGAGGCGGCACGGGTGGCATGGGGCGCCTCTGGGCGCAATGGCGGCTTTGTGTTGCAGGGGTGGTCCGAGGGGCTGTCGGCGATCGAGCGGCGTTGCGGCAAGCAGACCGCCGCCGCCTTGTTCCGGCTATCGCTGGAGGGCGTCGATATCGTCCGCGACACCATCGCCCGCCACCAGTTGCCAGGCTGCGCCGCCACCACCGGCAAGCTGAGCGTGGTGCGCTACGACGACGCCGACAACCTGCAGCGCACCCGCGACCGTATGGCCCGCGACTTCGATTTCAACCTGGAATACCTGGACACACAGGCACTGCGCAGCCGTCTGAACACCGACCGCTACTTCCAGGGGTTGCGGGACAGCCATGGTTTTCACTTCCACCCACTGAACTACTGCCTGGGCCTGGCCGAGCTGGTCGAGCTGGCCGGTGGTCGCATCCACGAACAGTCGCCGATGCTGCGGGTAGAGCGCAGAGCCGGCAGTCATCGCGTGATCACCGCCGACGGCGCGGTGACCTGTGCCGATGTGGTGTACTGCTGCGGTGGCTACGGCGGCCCGGAGTTCGGCCAGCTGCGCCGGGCGTTCCTGCCGATTGCCACTTATGTGGTGCTGACCGAACACCTGGGTGAGCGCCTGCGTGACGTAGTACGTACCACGGACGCAGTCGGCGACAACCGCCGCGCCTCCGACTACTACCGCATCGTCGAGGGTGACCGCCTGCTGTGGGGCGGCCATATCACCACGCGCAACCTGCAGGACGAACAGCGCCTGGGTCAGTTGCTGACCCGTGACATCCTCAGCGTGTATCCACAGTTGCAGGGTTTGAAAATCGCCAAGGCCTGGTCCGGGCTGATGGGTTACGCCCGCCACAAAATGCCGCACATCGGCCCCCTCGGTCCAGGGCTGTGGGCTTGTACTTCATTTGGGGGCCATGGTATGAACACCGCACCTGTGGGCGCCCGGGTTGTCAGCGAAGCAATCTGTGGCGAAACCGACCGCTACCGCCTGTTCGACGCCTATGGCCTGGAATGGAATGGCGGGCCGTTCGGACCCGCTGCGGCGCAAACGGTGTATGCCGGGCTGAAGCTGATGGACAGGTTCCAGGAAGCCCGCGCGCAGTACCACAACTAGAACAAACACCAGGAACCACCATGGACGCCCTCCCACCCGGCGCGCTGTTCAAACTGACTGAGAAGGACCGGCAATTGCTCGGGCTGCTGCAGGCCAACGCCCGTGAGCCCACCGCCTCGCTGGCGCGCAAGCTGGGCGTGTCTCGCTCGGCGGTACAGGAGCGCATCAACCGCCTGGAAAACGCCGGGGTGATCACCGGCTACAGTGTGCGCATCGACCAAGACAAGCTGCAGCAGGTGATCAACTGCTTCACCATGACCTCGTGCAGCAACAAGAGCTACACCGATGTGATGACCACCCTGCGCAAAATGGACGCGGTGCAGGCGGTGTATGCGGTGTCGGGCGAGATGGACTTCATTATCCACCTGACCACCCATACGCTGGGCGAGCTCAATGCCGAGCTGACCCGCATCAACATGATCAAGGGGGTTACGCACACGGCTTCGCACATTGTCATGGAAACCAAGTTCAGCAAGAAGCTGACCGTTTAAACGCTCCCCAGCCAGGCCGCCGATGCCCCCACAAGCTGCTCAGGTTCCTCGACGTTGCCGGCAAATATTGACTATGATCCCGCCTTGAACGTTTCAGCATGTTTCAAAAGGGATACAGATGTCAGTTCCGCAAATACCCCCTCTCCCCGGTAAAGGCACCGTCGCGAAGATGGAAGCCGCCATGGCGCTGGGCAGCTTTGCCATCGGCACCGGCGAATTCGCCATCATGGGCCTGATGCCCGACATTGCCAACAACCTGCAATTGAGTGAGCCCCAGGTGGGGCATGCCATCAGTGCCTACGCACTGGGGGTGATGGTTGGCGCCCCGACACTCGCGATTCTGGGTGCGCGGCTGCTGCGCAAGCACATGTTGCTGCTGCTGATGGCACTGTACGCCCTTGGCAACCTGGCTACCGCTTTCGCCCCTTCGTTCAGCAGCCTGGTTGCCTTCCGTTTTATCAGCGGCCTGCCCCACGGCGCCTACTTCGGCATTGCCGCAGTGGTGGCATCCAGCATGGTGGCCAAGGACCACCGAGCGGGTGCCGTTGCACGGGTGATGATGGGCCTGACCTTGGCCATGCTGCTGGGCAACCCGCTAGCCACGTATCTGGGCCAGTACTTTGGCTGGCGTTCAGCGTTCGTGCTGGTTGGCGCCATCGCGCTGTGCACCATCGCCCTGGTATGGCGCTTTGTGCCCCAGCGCCACGACGAAGTGCGCAGCGACCCACGCAAGGAACTGCAAGCCTTCACCCTCCCGCAGCTGTGGATGGCGCTGGCCATCGCGTCGATCGGCTTCGCCGGCATGTTTACGGTATTCAGCTACCTGGCGCCGACCATGCTGCAGGTGACCCAGGTATCGCCCCAGTGGATTCCGTTCGGCCTTGCGGCGTTCGGGGTGGGCGGCATCGTCGGCAACATTGCCGGCGGCAAACTGTTCGACCGCCTGCAGTTCCGCGCCGTGGGGCTGGTGCTGGTGTGGTCGATCGCCGTGCTGCTGTTCTTCACCATTGCCGCCCAGGCACTGTGGAGCCTGCTGTTGGGCATCGGCCTGGTGGGTACCATGATCGCACTGGCAGCGCCATTGCAGATCCGCCTGATGGACATTGCCCATGAAGCGCCTAGCCTGGCAGCTGCGTCGAACCATGCAGCGTTCAACCTGGCCAATGCGCTGGGGCCATGGTTGGGTGGCATGGCGATTACCGCGGGCATGGGCTGGACCAGCACCGGCTATATCGGCGCGGCAACTGCGCTGGTCGGGCTGGGTATCTATCTGGTGGCACGACGGATGAAAGGCGGCCACTGAGGCCAGCCATGTGGGCTGCTGCGCAGCCCTTTCGCGACACAAGGCCGCTCCCACAGGTACATGACGGCCTTCGAGGCAAATGCAAATCCTGTAGGAGCGGCCTTGTGTCGCGATGGGCTGCAAAGCAGCCCCAAAAATCTCAAATCCACCCAATCCACAGTGGACCCGCAGAAAACGCTACCCTACCCCCTTCTGCACAAGCTACTGCCGAGCCCTCCATGTTCGATTGGGAAGACCTGCGTCATTTCTGCGCCTTTACCTCGGCCGGCTCGCTGTCCGCCGCCGCCAAGACGCTGGGCGTCGACCACGCCACCGTGGCCCGGCGCATCGCTTCGCTCGAAGCCTCGCTCAAGCTCAAGCTGGTCGACCGGCGCCCCCGCGCTTATGCGCTCACCGACGAAGGCCGACGCGTTGCCGAACTTGCCGAGCAGATGACCCTGTCCTCCTTCGCCCTTGAACATTTCGCCAGCGCCGGCCAACACGCGGTGGAAGGCGAAGTGGTGCTGTCGGCACCACCGGCACTGCTCGGCAGCATCGTGGCCCGGCGCCTGGGCGAACTGTACCAGCGCTACCCACAGTTGCGCCTGAAGCTGGTGGGCAGCAAATCAAAGGCATCCTTGGCCCGCCGCGAAGCCGACATCAGCATCGCCCTGGCCCGGCCCACAGAACCGACCCTGGTTGCCAGCCTTCTGGGCCACCTTGCCTACCGGCTGTACGCCTCGCCCGGCTACCTGGCCAGCACGGCGGCACGGCGCTACATCGGTTACGACGAGTCGCAGGCCAGTTCCCCTCAACAGCAATGGCTGAACCGTCAGGCCGGCCAGCAGCCGTTCGCGCTGCACAGCAATGACCTGCGCATCCAGGCTCAAGCCTGTGCCGGCGGCATCGGCATCGCCTGCCTGCCCGCGTTCATGGCGCAGGAGCACGGCCTGAAGGAAGCCGGCAGCGCCGAGCAGACCATGAGCATCGAAATCTGGCTGGCAGTGCATGAGGACGTGCGCGCCACCCCACGGATCAAGGCGGTTACCGACTTCCTCCAGCAACAGGTGCGGCCATTGCTGCGCTTGTGAATTTTTGCGGATGGGACCTGCATCAATATGGAATTTTCGCGCAAGGCTGCCCGCGTTAGGCTGACACCATCACTAACGCCCTTGAAGGAGACGACGATGCAATACGTAAAGCTGGGTAACACCGGGCTGGACGTTTCCAGGCTGTGTCTGGGCTGCATGACCTTCGGCGAACCCGACGCCGGCACGCATCCCTGGACCTTGGGCGAAGCCGCCAGCCGCCCCATCATTCGCCATGCCGTAGAGCAAGGCATCAACTTCTTCGACACTGCCAACAGCTATTCTGCCGGCACCTCGGAAATCATCGTCGGGAAACTGTTGAAGGCATTCACCCGCCGGGAAGAAACCGTGATTGCCACCAAGGTGTTCTTCCCTGCCAACATGTGGGAAGGCGCCAGCCGGCCCAATGAGCAAGGCTTGTCGCGCAAGGCGATCATGGCCAGCATCGACGCCAGCCTCACCCGCCTGGGTACCGACTACGTCGACCTGTACCAGATCCACCGCTGGGACTACCACACCCCCATCGAGGAGACCATGGAAGCCCTGCATGACGTGGTCAAGGCCGGCAAGGCACGCTACATCGGTGCTTCATCGATGTACGCCTGGCAGTTCGCCAAGGCACAGCAGGTGGCGGCCAGCAACGGCTGGAGCCGTTTTGTGTCGATGCAGAACTACCTCAACCTGATCTACCGCGAGGAAGAGCGCGAGATGATCCCACTGTGCCTGGACCAGGGGGTGGGGCTGATGCCCTGGAGCCCGATGGCCCGCGGGCGCCTGACCCGGCCGCACGGGCAGCAGACAGCACGCACCCGCAGCGATGTATCCGGCCAGTCGTTCTATGAAAAGACCGAGGTGGAAGACGGCCGAGTGATCGATGTCGTCGAACAGATCGCTGGCGAACGGGGTGTGCCGATGGCCCAGGTTGCGCTGGCCTGGGTACTGGGCAAGACCGGCGTTAGCGCCCCTATCGTCGGGGCCTCGAAGCCCGCCCATCTGGACGATGCACTGGGCGCGTTGTCACTGCAGCTGAGCGAGACCGAGGTGGCGCGCTTGCAGGCCCCTTACGTTCCCCACGCCGTGACCGGCTTCAAGTAGGGCGGTTTTGCGGCAGCTCGATGCGCACGCGCAGGCCGCCGCTGGTTGCGGCCAGCGCGGTAATGCTGCCGCCATGCAGGACAATGGCCCGCTGGGCAATCGCCAGGCCCAGGCCAAAGCCATCGTCGCTACTGTCGGTGCCGCGGTCGAACGGCTCGAAGATACGCTTCAGACGGGCCGGGTCTACCCCCGGACCGTGGTCGCTGACACTGACCTGAAGCCATTGCCCGCCCGGCGCCAACACAGCGCTCACCAGCACTTCTGTGCCGGCGGCGGTATAGCGAACAGCGTTGCGGATGATGTTCTCGAACGCCCGGTACAGCAGCTCTTCATGCCCCAGGATGAGAAACGCCCCTTGGGCTTGCAACGTTACCTGGCACCGCTTCATGCCCGCTTCAAAACGGGCGTCTTCAACGATCTGCGCCAGCAACTCTGTCACATCTACACTGGCAAAGGCGCCGTCGCCCTGCCGAGCCTGGGCGCGGGCCAGGGTCAGCAGTTGCTCGATCAGGTCGTCCATGCGCCGTGATTCGCGCTCCACCCGCTGCAGCATGTCGTGTCGGTCAGGCTGCTGACGCATCAGGCCGATGGCGGCATGCATGCGGGTCAGCGGAGAACGCAGTTCGTGGGAAATATCGTGCAGCAGGTTCTGCTGCGCCTGTACCAGGGCCTTGAGCTGGCCGGCCATGCGGTCGCAGTCCCCGGCCAGTTCGACGATCTCGTCGCGCCGTTTGCCCAACCTGGGTTTTACACGCACATCGAACCTGCCTTGGGCCACCTGCCCCATGGCTTCACGCAACCAGGCCAATGGGCGAGTCAGGTAAAGGCTGCACAGAAAGGCAAACAACGCACTCATCAGCGTGCCGGTCACCAACGGGCCCATGCCACGCGGGCGCGGCGGCTCGCCAAGCGCCGTAGCCACCGACGCACGCAACACCAACGGGCGGCCTTCTCGGTCGCTCAACGCCTGCTCGAAACGCGACACCGGCACCGCCCTGCCCGCCAGCAGCTGGCCTTGGCTGTCATATAGGCCCACTTGCACATCCGGCGGCTGCGGTAACACCTCCAGCAGTTGTCGACCGGCCTGCTCGCCGTAACGCTGCAGTAACTGCAGTTCTGTGGCCAGCAGCGAACGCAGCGCCGGGGTATCACCGCGCCAGTCATTGAGCATGAAGGCCCCCGCCCCCACCAGGAAGGTCAGGCAGTTGGCCAGCCAGAACGCCAGGAACAGCTTCCAGAACAGACGCCGACGCATCATTCGACAATCAGCATGTAGCCCATGCCACGCACGCTCTGGATCCAGCTGCTGCCATCGGCGCGCGGGCCGAGCTTTTGCCGAATGCTGCTGACGTGCACGTCGATGCGCCGGTCATAACGGGTCAACGGCCGCCCCAGGGCATTGAGGGACAGGTCCTGCTTGCTGACCAACTGACCAGCCTGGCGAGCCAACGCTTCGAGCAGGCTGAATTCCGAGCCCGTCAGCTCCAGCGTGGCTTGGCCCCAATGCGCTTCACGACGTCCTGGCCACAGCTTCAATGCGCCCGTGCGCACCTGTTCGGGCGCACTGCCCTCGCCTGTCGGTTGCGGCTGCACCCGGCGCAGTATCGCCCGCAGGCGTGCAACCAGTTCACCCGGGGAGCTGGGCTTGGGAACATAGTCATCAGCCCCAAGCTCAAGGCCGGCAATACGGTCGATATTGTCGCCACGCGCGGTCAGCAGCAGCACCGGCACCTGGCTGCGCGCACGCACGCGCCGCAGCACTTCGATGCCAGAAATACCCGGCAGCATCACGTCCAGCACCACCACCTGGAAGTGACCGGACAATGCCTGGGTCTCGCCCTCTTCACCCGTGGCCACCGCCGTGGCCTGGAAGCCTTCGCGCGCCAGGTACAAAGAGAGCATTTCAGTCAGTTCGCAGTCGTCGTCGACCAGCAGCACAGGGATCATCGGGGCCAGACATCGCAATTTCAGGGGCTGTAATGATCGCCCCGCCGGCCAGTACTGTCACCGCCGGCTGGTCGGACTTTACACATCTTTACCCTTGGCTAACCGCGCCGTACACAGCCCGCCCGTATCCTCATCGCCCGCTGCCAGCGGGTTGCCCGCGCTTGCTCCCCTTCGAATCCGCTTGTCTGGAACCCCTGATGAACTACCCGCGCCTGTTGCTCTCCATCCTGTTGCTGAAAGCCTCGCTGGCCCATGCCTCCGCTTTCAGGATCGCCGACATCCGCGTCAACGGCCTGCAGCGGGTGTCCGCTGGCAGTGTTTTCGGTGCCTTGCCGCTGAACGTCGGCGACCAGGCCGATGATCGCCGCCTGGTGGACTCGACCCGTTCCCTGTTCAAGACCGGCTTCTTTCAGGACATCCAGCTGAACCGCG
>NZ_FYDS01000022.1:0-17948 GCF_900187545.1 Pseudomonas sp. Irchel 3F3
CGCTCCGGGGTTCCCTCACTCCGGCCTCGCTCCCGGGAGGACCGCGCTGCAGGCCCCATCCTGGGGCCCAGCGCTTGACGGGCATCCATGCCCGTCACCTCCCTCCGCAAGGCCTGCGTTCGGCCTCCTGAAGTCGCGAAGAGCAAGATCAAGAGCAAGATCGAAAGCCGGCGACACGGCCGCAGCCAGAAATACTGTTTACTACTGGCTATGCAGCAGACCTGGGGTGCCGACCGGCGGATTGTAAGCACTGGAAGCAAATTTGCACCCGATTGCAGTTGCTCCACGCGACGTGGCGCCTTAGACTGCCGCCCCCTGTAAAAGAGTGCCGGTTGGCGCTTGAAAATTTCCGCTGCCGATGCCAAGGCGTCGGCGGCACCCGAATCGCCCCAATGCACATTTTTTCATAGAGAAATCGATGACCAAGGAACAGTTGCTGGCCATGTCGGCCGATGACTACATGAACGCTGACCAGCTGGCTTTCTTCACTGGCCTGCTGCAGTCGATGAAAGTCGAAACCCATGAACGCATCGAGCTCAGCCGTGCCACCATCGAAGGCCTGGACACTCCTTCGGACCCCGCCGATGTGGCTTCGGTCGAAGAAGAGCGTAGCTGGCTGGTCAATGCCATCGACCGCGACCAGCGCTTGTTGCCCCAGCTGGAAATGGCCCTGGATCGTATCTCCGACGAGAGCTTCGGCTGGTGCGATGACAGCGGTGAGCCCATTGGCCTGAAGCGCCTGCTGATCAGCCCGACCACCAAGTACTGCATCGAAGCCCAGGAGCGCCACGAGCAGCTCGACCGTCACCAGCGCCAGGTATAACCCCGCGCGCGGTGCCAGGCCCCACGGAGCGATCCCTGGGGCTTTTCGCGTTTCTTGCAGGTACCGGTTTTGTTGCCCAGCGCGTAACACTGCTGTACCGCGAAGCGCTGTTTTCTCCAGGCGGGCAGGCGTATCATGGCTTTATCGTTAGGGTGCTAACTAAATGCCGGAGGGCAGGATGAATAGCCGGGTCGATGTAGCCGTGATGATAGGTTCGGGTGTGCCAGCCACCTTGCAGGCGCTGGGCAAACGCATCTGCTGGGTGGTGCTGGTCAATGGCGAGCGCCGGGGCACCGCTTTCGCTACGCGTGAAGAAGCAATAGAGTGTCAGGCTGCCTGGCAGCAGCAACTTGAGAAAGGCCTGGCTGCCTGAAATTGTTTATTGCCTCTCGACGGGTTTCGGTGTTTTCGGGCATATTTGTCCCACAGTAATGCGCACATGGATGCCAGGGCTTGTCTTCTTGCAGGCTCACCCCCATGGTTGCGTTTTCTGGTGAGTGGTCTCAGGCATCACGCTTCCCAAACCGGGAATGAGCCAAACGCCTTCGGTTGAGGGCGAATCTGGCAAACCAGAGTAAAGATTCCTGCACGCTGCATCGTCAGCGGGCACAGACATTTCGCATATCGCTTTATTACTCTTTTCGCCTATCGATAAGAAATGGCCGTGCCTCCCCGAGCTTGGGGGAGGGCGGGTTGTAACCGGTTGAGGATTACTTCATTGGCAGTCAGCACACTTGATACCCATGCGTTGTTCGCCTTGGGCGACTTGCGCGGTAAATTGGCCCAGCTGTTCCAGGGTCGTTTTATCTACGTTACCGAACAAACTCCTGAAGGCCTTTACATGGCCGAGATCGACACCGAAAACGCATTGGTGGTCGATGACAAGCAGCGCCTCGAACTGAAAGTCGGCGACCACTTCCGCGCTGCCGTGTTGCCCAGCCGCGAAGGTGGCAAGCTGGAAATGCGCTTTCGCGATATCAAACTGAATGTGTATGGCGTGGGCGATTATGCCTTCGTCTCGGTACCTCAAGGCGAGGGCATCGTGTTGCGCGAGGGGCACGGCGTAATGCTGGTTTTCGCCGCGCAACAGCAGGTGCAGGAAGGCCTGGGCAAATTGCTCAAGGCGGTGACCGGCAAGGTTGCCAAATGGCGCAAAGGCGAGCTGACCACCTTCAAGGCCAGTGAATGACCGACAGCGATAGTGCACCTGCCTCGCGTGTCGAATTTCATCGGCTGCACCAGGCGGATGCTGTGGCTGAGGCCGAACGTTTGCTGGGCAGGCGTGGGGAGCTGCAAGGCGCATGGTTGAACTGGGTCGCGGGTGAGCTGTACCAACTCGGCCCGCCCCCTTATGTCGCCATGGTGCGGCGGGAGCTGCAGCGCCTCAGCCAAGGCTGAGACGGCAGCCCTTCAGTTGCCCCGGTCGCGGCCGCTGCTGACTTCTTCAGGCACTGGCTCTTTAGACATGCGCTTGCGAAACAACGCCGCCCGGGCCAGCAGCAGCGTGGTGACCGGCACGGTGATCGACAGCAGAATGGGAATTAGCCAGGCGTGCAGGACCGGGGCTTCCTTGAGCCACGAGAAGTAGATGATCGAAGCCAGCGCTACACACCAGGCGCCAATGGTCGACGCCAGCGCAGGTGGGTGCATGCGCTGGAAGTAATCCTTCAGGCGCACCAGGCCTATTGCTCCGACTAGCGCGAACAGGCTGCCGGCCAGCAGCAGCGCGGCGGTGACCACTTCCAGCCAGAAGGGCAGTACCAGGGTTTCGGTCATTCGATTACCTCACCGCGCAGCAGAAACTTCGCCAGGGCAAACGAACCGACGAAGCCGAACAGCGCAATCAGCAGGGCACCTTCGAAGTAGGTGTCACTGGCATAACGGATTCCCAGCACCAGCATGGTCAGCATGGCCAGGATGTAAAGGTAGTCCAGCGCCAGCACCCGGTCCTGGGCGGACGGGCCACGGAACAGCCGGACCAGCGCCAGGCCCATGGCCAAGGTGAAGATGAACAGGCTGGCGAGGACAGCGTTGGCGAGCAGGCCTGTCATTGGAATATCTCCATCAGCGGGCGTTCGTAGGTGTCCTTGAAGTGCTGGATAAAGGCAGCCTCATCCTCCAGGTCGAACACGTGCAGCAGCAATACGCTGCGGTCCAGCGCCAGCTCGGACCAGACCGTGCCGGGCACTACAGTGGTGATCATCGACAGTGCCGCGAGCCCATGTGCGTCGTGCAGGGCCAGCGGAATATGCACGAACGCCGAGCGTGGTGGTTGCTTGCCGGCACGCAGGACGCCACGGGCCACCAGCAAATTGGACATGATCACATCCATGCCTACCCGGCCAATCAGCCGGGCGATGACGATTGGCCGACGCACGTGGGCATGCTGTGGGCGCAGCGGCGCCATCAGCAGTGGCGCCAGCACGCCGAGTACGGCACCTAGCAGCAGGTTGCCAGGGCTGACCGATAGATTCAGCAGCAGCCACAGGCCGAATAGCGAAACCGAGAGCAGCGGGGCGGGGAACAGTCGGTTCATGGCTGCACCTGTACGTCGAGCGAGGTGGGCCCAGAAATCGGCCGTGCGGCCATCACGGCTTCGATATAGGCATCGGGGGCCTGCAGGCTGGCAGCGGTGTCCTGGGTGTAGCGCAGCAACGGCTCGGCCTTGAGGCTGAGGATGATGCACAGGCCTAGCAGGATGACGATGGGCAGGCACTCATAGCGGCGTAGCACTGGCGACGGGCGCTCTTCGGGTTTCCAGAAGCGCTGGATACCGACCCTGCCGAAGGCGATGAGCGAGGCCATGCCGGACAGGATCAGCAGCGCCACCAGGCCCCAGCCCGCCGCACTCAGCGGCTGCTCGGCCGGCACGCCCAGGCCTTGCGGGTTGAACAGTGCGCTGATCAGGTTGAGCTTGCCGACGAAGCCTGACAACGGCGGCATACCTATGATCAGCAAGGCGCAGGCGATGAAGCTGAGGCCGAGGAACGCCATGGTCCAGGGGATGATCTGGCCAATCACCACCTTCTGCTCGTCGTCGAGGTTGATACCTTTGGGCGGGTGTAACGACTCCAGCGGTGGCGGCATGGCGTCTTCTTCTTCGTCCAGCGGCACTTCGTTGGCCGAGCGCGAGCGTTCGACCAGTTCGGCAAGCAGGAACAGCGCGCACAGCGCCAGGGTCGAGTTGACCAGGTAGAACAGCGCCGCACCAGTCACCGCCGACTGGGCAAAACCGACGGCGCCGAGCAGGGTGCCGGCCGAAACCAGGATGCTGAGCGCTGCCATGCGCTCCAGGCGCTGTGCGGCCAGGATCGACACTGCAGCCACCGCCAGGGTGACCAGGCCACCGTACACCAGCCACTCGCCACCGAAATGCGCCGATGCGCCGGCCTGCCCGGAGAACAGCAACGTCCACAGGCGCAGGAGGGCGTAAAGGCCGACCTTGGTCATGATGGCGAACAACGCGGCTACCGGCGCGCTGGCTGAGGCGTAGGCCGGCACCAGCCAGAAGTTCAGCGGCCAGATGCCGGCCTTGACCAGGAAGGCCATGGCCAGGATCGCCGCGCCGGCATGCAGCAGGCCGCGGTCCGCCTCCGGTACCAGTGGAATCTTCAGCGCCAGGTCGGCCATGTTCAGGGTGCCGGTTACCCCATACAGCATCGCTGCGCCGATCAGGAACAGCGACGAAGCGAACAGGTTGATGGCAATGTAGTGCAGGCCGGCTCGTACCCGCGCACGCCCCGAGCCATGTAGCAGCAAGCCATAGGAGGCTGCCAGCAGCACCTCGAAGAACACGAACAGGTTGAACAGGTCGGCGGTGAGAAAGGCGCCGTAAAGCCCCATCAGCTGAATCTGAAACAACGCATGGAAACTGGCCCCGGCACCGTCCCAGCGGGCGCGGGCAAACAGCAGGGCGCTGAAGCCGATGACACCGGTGAGGGTCAATAACAATGCCGACAGGTGGTCCACCACCAGGACGATACCGAACGGTGCTGGCCAGTTGCCCGGCAGGTAGACGCCGATCGATTCCGCCTGGCCCTGGGTGCGCACCCACAGCAGCAGGCTGACGGCGATGGCCAGGCCGGCGAAGGTCGACAGCAGGTTGAGCCGGGCCTTGATACGCCGATGTTTCTCGCCCAGCAGCAACATTACCGCTGCCGTCACCAGTGGCAGGAGAATGGGCGCGACGATCAGTTGGCTCATGCCATTCATTCGTCACGCTCCCGGCCATCCACGTGGTCGGTACCGGTCAGGCCGCGCGAGGCCAGCAACACCACCAGAAACAGCGCCGTCATGGCGAAGCTGATGACGATGGCCGTAAGCACGAGGGCCTGAGGCAACGGGTCGGTGTAGTGCAGCAGGTCTTGCGTGACGCCCTCCTTGATGATGGGCTCCTTGCCGATGAACAGGCTGCCCATGCTGAAGATGAACAGGTTTACGCCGTACGACAGCAGGCACAGGCCCATGATTACCTGGTAGGTCCGCGGGCGCAGAATCAGCCACACCCCCGAGGCGGCCAGCACGCCGATGGCGACTGCAATGACTTCTTCCATCAGGCGGCTCCTGCTTGGCTGGTTTTCGATGAATTGCCCGGGCGGTAGGCGCGCACCGACTGGTGCGCCAGGGCAGTGAGGATCAGCAGGGTCGAGCCGACCACCACGGTGTACACGCCAACATCGAAGAACAGCGCGCTGGCCACGTGCACATCACCGAGCAAAGGCAGGTGCAGGTGGGCGGTATGGGTGGTCAGGAACGGGTAGCCCAGCAGCATGGCGCCGATTCCGGTCAGGGTGGCGCACAGCAACCCGGTGCCCATCCAGCGCAGTGGGCGCAGGCTCATCTGCGCCTCCACCCACTGGGTGCCCGCCACCATGTATTGCAGGATGAACGCCACCGACATCACCAGGCCGGCGACGAAGCCGCCGCCTGGCTGATTGTGGCCGCGCATGAACAGGTACATGGACACCAGCAGGGCGATTGGCAACAGCAGGCGCACCAGCACCGCAGGCACCATCATGAAGCCCAGGGCGGTGTCGGTGGCATGCCGCGGGTTGATCAGGTCGGTGACCACGTCACGCGCCAGCTGGCGTTGTTGCGCAGGCAACTGCATGCTCTCTTTGGGCGGGCGGAAGCGCCGCAGCAGGGCGAACACGGTCAGCGCCACGGCCACCAGCACAGTGATTTCACCGAGGGTATCGAAGCCGCGGAAGTCGACCAGCATGACATTGACCACATTGGTGCCGCCGCCTTGGGGCAGTGCACGGCTCAGGTAGAACGAGGAAATGTCGTTGGGGGTCGGCCGGGTCAGCATGGCGTAGGACAGCAAGGCCATCCCGCCACCCACCAGCACCGCCAGCAGCAGGTCGCGCAGGCGGCGCATGCGCGCACGCTCCAGGCTGCCCGGTAGCGGCGATACCCCTTCGATACGCCGTGGCAACCAACGCAGGCCAAGCAGGATCAGCACGGTGGTGACCACTTCGACCACCAGCTGGGTCAGGGCCAGGTCGGGTGCGGAGAACCAGACAAAGGTGATGCAGGTCATCAGGCCGCAGACACTGACCATGATCAGTGCTGCCAGGCGGTGGTACTTGGCCTGGTACGCGGCGCCGATGGCACAGGCGATGGCGATCAGCCACAGCGCGACGAACACGCCGGAACCCGGGATCTTAGGCCGGTCGCCCCAGCTGAGCCCGCTGTAGAGCATGGGCGTGAGGCCGGCGAGGAAGGCCGCGAGCACCAGCATGAACAGCTGCGACTGAAGGCGGCGGGTGGTGAACAGGCGTTCGATGCGCCGCGCCAGCAGCATCAGGTGAACCTGCCCGTGCTCGAACAGGCGCTTGCCATTGAAACGCTCGATCAACGGTGGGTAGGGGAAGCGGCCCAGGCGCAGTTGCTTGCGCAGCAGCAGGTACAGCACGATGCCGCCGCTCATGGCCACCAGGCTCATGATCAGTGGCGCATTCCAGCCATGCCAGATCGCCAGGCTGTACTCCGGCAAAGTACCGCCTACTACCGGGAGGGCTGCGGCGGCCAGCAGCGGACCGACCGACTGGGCGGGGAAGATGCCCACCACCAGGCAGGTGAGTACCAGCAGCTCGACCGGAGCACGCATCCAGCGTGGCGGCTCGTGCGGGGTGTGGGGCAGGTCCTGGGCGGTGGGACCGAAGAACACATCCACGGTAAAGCGCAGGGCGTAGGCCACGCTGAAGGTACCGGCCAGGGTGGCGATCACCGGCAACGTTGCTTCGACCCAGGCAGTGGAACTGATAAACACCGTTTCGGCGAAGAACATTTCCTTGGACAGGAAGCCGTTCATCAGCGGCACGCCGGCCATCGAGGCGCTGGCCACCATGGCCAGGGTGGCAGTGTATGGCACCAGGCGGATCAGGCCGCTGAGGCGGCGGATGTCGCGGGTTCCACTTTCGTGGTCGATGATGCCGGCGGCCATGAACAACGAGGCCTTGAAGGTGGCGTGGTTGAGAATGTGGAACACGGCGGCGACCGCGGCCAGCGGGCTGTTCAGGCCCAGCAGGAGGGTAATCAGCCCCAGGTGGCTGATGGTTGAATAGGCCAGCAGCCCCTTGAGGTCGTTCTGGAACATGGCGGCGAAAGCGCCGAGCAGCAGGGTGAGGGCGCCGGCACCGCCGACGATCCAGAACCACTCTTCGCTGCCTGACAGCACCGGCCAGAACCGCGCTAGCAGGAATACCCCGGCCTTGACCATGGTGGCAGAGTGCAAATAGGCCGATACCGGAGTGGGCGCTGCCATGGCATGGGGCAGCCAGAAATGGAAGGGGAACTGTGCGCTTTTGCTCAGCGCGCCAATGAGGATCAGGGGCAGCAGCACCGGATAAAGCGCATGCTGGCGGATGGTGTCGCCGGCAGCCAGGACCTTGTCCAGGTCATAGCTGCCGACCACATGGCCGAGCAGCAGGGCACCCACCAGCAGGCACAAGCCACCCGCGCCGGTCACCATGAGCGCCATGTAGGCGCCGCGGCGGGCGTCAGCGCGGTGGTGCCAGTAACCGATAAGAAGAAATGAGAACAGGCTGGTCAGTTCCCAGAAGAACACCAGCTGAATCAGGTTACCGGAGATTACCAGGCCGAGCATGGCGCCCATGAAGGCCAGGAAGAAGGCGAAGAAACGCGGCACCGGGTCCTGTGGCGACATGTAGTAGCGCGCATACAGCGACACCAGTGTGCCGATGCCCAGCACCAGCAGCGAGAACAGCCAGGCAAAGCCGTCCATGCGCAGTACCAGGTTCAACCCCAGGCTGGGCAGCCAGAGGAATTCTTCGCGAATCACGCCCCCGTGGGCAATTTGAGGGTACAGCAGTGCTACCTGGACGGTGCCGACCAAGGCCACGAGCCCGGCGAGAATGGACTCGGCGTTACGTGCGTTGTGCGGCAGCACGGCTGCCAGGCAACTGCCCACGAACGGCAGAAGCAATAGCACTATCAATGACATAGGGGCCTATTCTGGAGAAGTTTGCAAAGATCATACGTGCCGGGGAAGTGATCACCAACACGCAAGCTGTCGCAGAATCCTACAAACAGGCTGTGACAAGCTGTTTTTTTATAACAGTTTTTTACAAAGCATAGTCGCTGTTGTCATCTTTACAGGCCGGTCTGGCGCTCGCCTTCACTCTGGACGTCGTGTGCTTCGACGGTTTCGCGGGGGCGGCGTACCTTGAGTTCGCTGACCACCACCGCGATCACGATCAGCAGGCCACCGAGCAGCGCCACGCCCGGCAGGCGTTCGCCGGCGATGCGCCCGACGATCCCGGCCCACACCGGTTCACCGGCATAAATGAGGGTGGCGCGGGTGGGCGAGACCGACTTCTGCGCCCAGTTCATGGCCACCTGGATCACCGCGCTCATGGCACCCAGGCCTATTGCGCTGGCCAGCAGCAGCCAGGAGAAGTCGGGGATGCGTTCCTGGGTCGGTACGATCATCAGGAACGCCAGCAGCGAAGCGGTCGCCAGTTGCACGACGGTGACCCGGCGCACATCGACCTGGCCGGCGTAACGGCTGATCAGGATGATTTCGGCAGCGATGGCGACGGCGCTGACCAGGGTAACCACCTCGCCCTCGCTGAAGTGCAGGCTGCCGCCTTCCGGGCCGGCCAGCAGCATCAGGCCGATGAACGCCAGGCAAATGCCGATGCTGGGCATCAGGCCAGGCCGGCGGCCCAGCACCAGCCACTGCAACAGCGGCACGAACGGCACGTACAACGCAGTGATGAACGCCGACTGGCTGCTGCTGATGGTCTGCAGACCCATGGTTTGCAGGCCGTAGCCGAGCATGATCGACACGCCTATCAGCAGGCCGGCCTTGAGCTCGGTGAAGGTCAGCCCGGGCAACGCCCGCGCCGAAACCACGCCCACGAACAGCGCTGCCGCAGCGAAGCGCAGGCCGACGAAGAACATCGGGCCGCTGACGGTCATTACGTTATGCACCAGCAGGAAGGTGCCGCCCCACAACATGGTGATGAACACCAGCACCAGTTCTGCCTTGCTCAGGCGGAAGGTAACGGCGGGGGTGGGTGTGTTGCGGGCCTGGCTCATGGTCTTGCGCACTCGGAGGGGGCGGCGCACAATCGCCGCAAAGTGGGCAGTATACTGCGCAATCTTGACCAGTGAGCAATATAGTGCACAAAGATACTTCGCATCGGGCATCGGTGCTGCAGCATGTGAGCCTCAACGTACGCAGCCTGCGCAACGCTGGCGGGTTGAGCCAGACGGCGTTGGCCGAGCGCTCAGGCGTCAGCCGGCGCATGCTGGTGGCGATCGAGGCAGGCGAGAAGAACGTCAGCCTGACTACCCTCGACCTGATCGCCGAAGCCTTGGGGGTGGCGTTCAGCACCCTGATTCAGGCGCCTGACCAGCGCGACCCCGGCCGCATCGAGGAATTGGCCTGGGCCGGGGTATACCCGCAGAGCCGGGCAGTGCTGCTGGGTAGCAGTGCGGCACGGCGTGAGGTGGAGCTTTGGGAGTGGACCCTTGCACCGGGCGAGTGCTATTCCAGCGAGGCTGATGCCGAAGGCTGGAGCGAGCAGATCTATGTGGCTGAAGGGCAACTGACGCTGATTATCGAAGGGATCGAGCATTGCCTGCAGGTGGGGCAGTTTCATGTGTTTCCCAGCAATTGCCGGTACGCCTACCGTAATGATGCTGGGGTTGCGGTGAGATTTGTGCGCAATGTGGTGATTTGAGTCGCTGCAGGCATCGGGCAAGCCTGATGCCTGCAGCGATACCTGTAGCCGATTGCCCAGCCCGCTCCCTGAAGAGCGTTAACCCGATCAGTTTTTCAGTAGCTCATCCGTCTTCACCACCGAGGCATAGGCAAACGCCAAGGCCGCCATAGCCGAATCATGCACCTGCGCAGCCGGCACCTGCTTGCCATTGAACTCCAGTGGCAGGGTAGCGCAAGCATCATGCGCCACGGTCACCGTGTAGCCCAGGTCAGCTGCAGCGCGGGTAGCGGCGTCAATGCACATGTGGCTCATGCTGCCAACGATGGTCAGGGCTTCGACGCCATGCCGGTCCAGCGTGAGCTCAAGGTCGGTACCGAGGAAGGCGTTGACCTTGTGTTTGAGCACCACCGGTTCACCTGTTACCGGCTCGACCTTGCTGTGAATGGCCGCACCCAGCGAGCCGGGCGCGAAGAATGGTGCATCGACGCTGTCGAATTCATGCCGCACATGTACCACCAGCTCGCCGCGCTGGCGCGCCGCCGCCAGCAGCCGGGCGGCGTTGTCGGCCGCCTGGTCGGCGCCCACGAGGGGCCACTTGCCGCCCGGGAAGTAGTCGTTCTGGATGTCGATGATGATCAGCGCCTGCTTGCTCATGCTGCCTCCTGTGGCAGTAGTCGTCGGGAGACGTTAGTTATAGGCTGTGTGCACTGACCTGAGGATTGGCGCGAACGACACTATGCAGGCAAAAACTGACACCCTCGCCAGCCTGGACATCGGCCTGCTGCTGTACCCCGGCGTGCAGCGCGCCGCTGTGCATGGCCTGGCTGACCTGTTCCTGGTGGCCAACCGGGTTGTGGCGGAGCTGGGGGCCGTCGAACTGCCGCACATTCGTGTCAGCTTCTGGCAGGCAGATGAGGCGGGGCAGTTGCTGCCTGCCCCGGATAGCCCGGCGGTCGCCGCGCCGGGCCTGCGTGTACTGGTCATTCCGCCGAGCCTGGAGTCGGCTCCACAAGCCGAGCTGCTCGAACGTCACCGTGCGTCGCTGTGCCAGCTGCACGGGCACGGTACGGTACTGGCGTCGGTGTGTATCGGTGTGTTCTTCATTGCCGCCAGCGGCCTGCTCGACGGTCGCCCGGCCTGCACGCACTGGAACTACGTGCAGGCGCTAGCCCAGCGCTTCCCCAAGGTGCGAGTAGAGTCTCAGCAGCCATTGCTGGATGACGGTGATATCGTGACCTCGGCCGGGCTTATGGCCTGGACTGACCTGGGCTTGCGCTTGCTGGAGCGTTTTTTGGGGCCTACGGTGGCACGGGAGACTGCCCGCTATCTCGCCGTCGACCCGGTCGCGGCACCGCTGCCTGGGGCTGTGTTCAATCCGCGTCTGGACCACGGTGACGAGGCGGTGCTGAAAGTGCAGCACTGGTTGCAGGGCAGTGGCGGGCAGGAAGCCGACCTCGCCGCCATGGCTGCGTGTGCAGGGCTGGAAGCCCGCACCTTTCTGCGGCGCTTTCGTGCCGCTACCGGGTTGCGACCGACCGAGTATTGTCAGCAGGTGAGGGTGGGGCGGGCGTGCCGTTTGCTGGAATTCACCCGGCGCAACGTCGAACAGATCGCCTGGGGTGTCGGTTACCAGGACCCGGGCGCGTTTCGCAAGGTGTTCCAGCGCATCACTGGCCTGACCCCGAGTGACTACCGGCGGCGTTTTGCGGTATCAGGCCAGGGGCAGGCAGAAACCACTTGACCTTGACTTCACTTGAGGTTTTACCCTGCTCGGCATCGCGAAGCATGCGTCCGTAATCAGGAGAACGTCGATGTCGGCAAGCCCTCATGCCCTGTGGTTCACCCAAATGATCGAATATGAAGTGCCCAGCATGTGCCAGCAAGCGCTGGCCCTGGCGTTGGTGGCGCGCAGCGAAGCGCTGGCCACGCGCTGTGAAGGGCTGCAGGGTGTCAGCATCCAGGCCAGTGACGATGGCAGCCGGGTGCTCCAGTACCTGCAGTGGCAGTCACGCCAAGCTTGGGTAGCGGCGGCTGAGTACTTCGTCGAGGAACCCTTCCTTGAACTGCTGGGTCAGCATCAGGCGCGTGGCGTAAACTTTGCCGCCTATCAGGCCTTGCGCAGCCTGGTGCGCGGCGCCGATGGTGGTCTGCAGTGCGAGGTGGGGTGAGCCTCAGGCATACCAGGGGGCATAGTGCGGGTAGCGGTCCAGGCGGGCACCGATCACCATTTCGCTGATCCACGCTGCCAGGATCGAGCTGTAGGCCTTCTGGCTCGCTTCGCTGGACAGCGCGTGGTCGGCACCGTCGACGATGCGATGGGTGAGCGAGTGGGCGCCGACGAATGCCGAACGGTAGCTCATCAATGTGCTGTGCGGCACATAGTCGTCCTGCTCGGACTCCACCAGCAACACATCCCCGCCGAATTCGGCGCACGCCGCCAGTGCGCGATTGTCTGCCGGGCCCAGCGATCGCTGGCGGTAGGCATTCAGGCGTTGGCGGTCGAGGGTTTGCTTGGGGGTGTTCCATTCGTCGTCCCAATACATGGCGGGTACGCGCAGGGCCAGCCATCTGACTGGCCGCTCGCGGGTCAGCAAGGTTGCCAGGTAGCCACCATAGCTGCTGCCGATGATGGCGATGGCACTGCTGTCTACGGCTGGATGGCTGACCAGCCGGTCGTAGGCCACCAGCAGGTCCTGCAGGTTCTGTTCACGGGTGACCGTCAGGCGTTGGCTTTCGGTCTTTTCATGGCCGCGCAGGTCGAAGGTCATGCACACGCAGCCCAGCCCGGTGATGTGTCGGGCACGGGCCAGATCACGCTGCTGGCTGCCGCCCCAACCGTGCACGAAGAGGATGCCTGGCATCTTGCTCCCAGGGCTGACCAGCGTGCCGACAATGCTGTCGTTGTCGACTTGCAGTTCAACGGTTTCACTCTGAACGGCCATGTTCGCGAATCCGTGCAAATTTGCTGAGTTGTCCGAGTTCACTGTCGTTTCCTTGGTAGAAGAGGGTGGCGTCAGCGGGCAGGTCGGGCGTACCGAATACTTCGTGCGTGGAGGCTCGCACCCGCTGCAATGCCGGATCATCGGCAAAAGCCTGCAGGGCCAGCAGCTCGGCACTGCTCGCACCGCCCAGGCGCCAGGATTGTTCGAGCACGCCACTACGCAGGTGGCCCTGAGGGTTCAGGCCGCGAGCGATGTCGTAGTTGCGCCGCGAGGCGATGAAGCCAGGGAAGTGCTGCTCGGCAGCCTGCTCGTAGGCCATGGCCTGGTTGATGGCAAGGCGCAGGTGGTCTTCCAGCGGCAGTTGCAGCAGCGCCTGATAGTCACCACGTACTACTACCAGGTCAGAACCGCCATACACCTCGGTGCCCTGATGATCGTGGGTCAGTTGCTGGGTGCCGTGATAGCTGCAGGTCAGGCCGGCGACACGCACCTGGCCAACGCTGAAGGTTTGCACGTCGCTCAGATCTTCTTCGAGTACCAGCCCCCACAGTGCCAGGTCCTGGTCATCCATGGCGGCCAGCAGTGGCTCTAGCGCGCTCGCCGTTGAGATGACCTGCTGCCCTCGGCCTGCGCAGGCCAGCACGGGCTTGACCCTCAGGGGGCCGTCGAGCAATAACAACTGAGCGGCGGTGCGCGCATCGGCTTTGCTGAAAACGGTATAGCCGCGCAGCAGAGCGTCGCTTGCCTGTCGGGCGAAGTCATCGGTCCAGCCTGGCGGAAAGCTGGCTCCGGCCGGCAACGGGTGGGAGATTGCCTTGGTCGCCATGTAAGGGTGTGCGACCAGGCCGCCGAACAGGTCCTGCTCGCTGCGGATGCCCATGGCGGCATGGCGTTTTGGCTCGATCAGGGTTTCGGTAGGCAAGTAATAATAGCTGTCAGCGGCGGTTGTTGAATGGGGGGGGGTGTATGTGCGGGCAGCCGAGCAGGCCTGCCAGGCCATCGGCGAGCTTGAGGTGCACGGCATGCTCATGTTCTGGCGTATGTTCGCGGGTGTCGAGCAACACCACGCCGGTTTTCCGGTCGCAGGCACTGGGCATGGTCATTTGCCTGTGTGCAATGAATGTACTGTGTCTGAAGCCGGTGTTTTGGGGAAGTTCAGCGGGACTTGATCGGTGGTCCTGTCCGTTTGTAGGAAGCGTCCTGTTGGCACAGGGCGTGGCGGGCAATGCATGCCGTGTCTTGGTCGCCGCGATTGCAGCGCTCTGGCGGCTGTTCCATTATCGGGTACTGGATTAACCGTGATGTAGCCGCAGGAGAGCGCATGAACGTTCAGACCACCCTTGAGCAAAGCGTGCCAGAGCGACTGGCGCACGTGCGCCAGGCCATGGCCGCAGGGGGCATCGATGCCTTGCTGGTACCCTCGGCCGACCCCCACCTTTCCGAATACCTGCCCGGTTACTGGCAGGGGCGCCAGTGGCTTTCGGGTTTTCACGGCTCGGTCGGCACGCTGGTAGTCACGCCCGCCTTTGCAGGGTTGTGGGTCGATAGCCGGTACTGGGAGCAAGCGGATCACGAGCTGGCTGGTAGCGGTATCGAACTGATGAAGCTGCTACCCGGCAAGCCTGGGGCGCTGGAGTGGCTGGGCGATAATGTCGAGCCCGATGGCAACGTCGCGGTGGATGGGGCCGTCATGGCGCTGGCGTCGGCGCGCCAGCTGGGTGAGCGGCTCAAGGCCCGTGGGGCAAGGCTGGTGACCGACCAGGACCTGCTAGCCCAGGTCTGGGAAGGGCGCCCAGCGCTGCCCGCCAACCCGGTGTACCAGCACTTGCCGCCGCACGCCACGGTAAGCCGGGCGGAAAAGCTCGCGCAATTGCGCCAGGGCCTCCAGGCCAAAGGGGCCGACTGGCACTTTATTGCAACCCTGGATGACATCGCCTGGCTGTTCAACCTGCGTGGCAGTGATGTTTCGTACAACCCGGTTTTCCTGGCCTTTGCCTTGATCAGTCAGCAGCAGGCCATTCTGTTCGTGGGCCAGGACAAGGTGGACGCGCATTTGCGTCAGGTGCTGGCGGTGGACGGCATCGAGGTGCGCGACTATAGCGAGGCAGGCAACGCCTTGGCCGCTGTTCCGGTGGGGGCGCGGTTGTTGGTGGACCCTGCCCGTGTCACCTGCGGCCTGCTGGGCAACCTGGCGGCAGAGGTGGTGCTGGTCGAGGGGCTCAACCCCACCAGCCTGAGCAAATCCTGCAAAGGTGACGATGACCTGGTGCATATCCGCCATGTCATGGAGCAGGACGGTGCGGCCTTGTGCGAGTTTTTCGCCTGGTTCGAGGCCAACCTTCGCCAGGAGGTCATTACCGAGCTGACAGTCGACGAGCAATTGAGTGCCGCACGTGCCCGGCGTCCGAACTTCGTGTCGCTGAGTTTTTCAACCATTGCCGCCTTCAATGGCAATGGCGCCATGCCACACTACCGTGCCACCGAGCAGTCGCATGCGGTCATTGAGGGGGATGGCTTGCTGCTGATCGACTCTGGCGGGCAATACCTGGGTGGCACCACCGACATCACCCGTATGGTGCCAGTCGGTAACCCCAGCCACGCACAGAAGCAGGACTGCACCCGGGTACTCAAGGGCATGATCGCCCTGTCGCGTGCCACCTTCCCGCGAGGAATACTGTCGCCGTTGCTCGACGCCATTGCCCGGGCGCCAATCTGGGCTGACCAGGTCGATTATGGCCACGGTACCGGGCATGGTGTTGGCTACTTCATGAACGTGCACGAAGGGCCTCAAGTGATTGCCTACCAGGCGGCACCCACACCGCAGACGGCGATGCAGTTGGGCATGATCAGCTCCATCGAGCCGGGTACGTATCGCCCGGGGCAGTGGGGCGTGCGTATCGAGAACCTGGTGGTCAACCGCGAAGCAGGCAAGAGTGCCTTTGGTGACTTCCTATGCTTCGAGACCTTGACGCTGTGCCCGATCGATACCCGCTGCCTGTTGCCCGAGCTGCTGGCCAAGGAAGAGGTGGAGTGGCTGAACGGCTACCACGCGAACGTGCGTGAACGCCTGGCACCGCTGCTCAAGGGTGATGCGCTGGCCTGGCTGCAGGTGCGTACCGAGCCCCTGTAAGGGCAAATGAAAAAGGGCAGCCTGTGAGCTGCCCTTTCTTCTACTTGCAGATGACGATCATGCTGCGGCTGGTGTACCCCGCCGGGTTGATGCCGAACAAGTAGTCACCGGCCTCTTCATCGCTATCGCCCGAGCGTGCAACGACCCGGTAGCCGCGTGTGCTGCACGAGGTCGCGGCCTTGCTGTAGCAGTTGTCCCATGAAGAGGAAAGACCTGAGCAATTGATATGCAGGCCCTTCTTGCCCCTTTTGACCTCAGTCTTGGCTGTAGCGGCACATCCAGCAATAGCCAAGATGGCCAGGATAAGAAAAATACGTTTCATTCCTGTCCTTAAATGCAGGGCGGATCAGTTGTCTGGCCCTGTCGTTATCGCTTCGCTTCTTCCTGAAAATATCCCCAGCGTCCGTGTTTGGTCCAGTAGATAGCGTAAAGATGATGATTTTATGACAGCTTAATCAGCGAGGCGGGTGGCTACAATCACTAATCCTGTCTCAAATGAAAATATTTCTCATATCAATCTGCCGCAACAACCGGGGCGGGCTCCTTGCGCATGGACAGGGTAGTGCCAACCGAAGCGGCGATGATTGCTCCAATCGCCAGCCATTGGGTGAGCGTCAGCACCTCGCCGAGGAACAGCAGGCCGGACAGTGCGCCGAATGCAGGTTCAATGCTCATCAGGGTGCCGAACGTGCGCGCCGGGATGCGTGTGAGTGCAACCATTTCCAGGCTGTAGGGCAGGGCGGTGGACAGCACCGCAACGGCCAGGGCCACGGGGATCAACGCAGGTGTGAGCAGTGCGCTGCCGGCGTGTGCGATACCTATCGGCGCTACGAACAGGGCGGCTACCACCACCCCCAGGGCCGCACTCTGCATACCATGCTCGGCGCCGGCACGCTGCCCGAACAGGATATAGAGGGCCCAACATACGCCAGCACCCAAAGCATAAGCAGCCCCCACCGGGTCGAGTGCCTGGCCGCTGTGGCCAGCCGGCATCAACAGCAGCAGTCCGGCTATCGCCAAGGCGATCCACAGGAAGTCGATCGGTCGGCGCGAGGAGAAGATTGCCACCGCCAAAGGGCCGGTAAACTCCAAGGCCACGGCGATGCCGATCGGAACGGTTTGCAGTGCCATATAGAAGAGGAAGTTCATGCCACCCAGCGCCATGCCATAGATGACCACGTTGCGTAGGGTGGTGGCGGTCATGCGTACCCGCCACGGGCGCAATAGCAGCAGCATGATGATGCTGGCGAAAATCAGGCGCAGTGCAGTGGTGCCTTGTGCGCCGATGATGGGGAACATGCTTTTGGCCAGGGAGGCACCGGACTGGATCGATGCCATGGCAATAAGCAGCAGGCCGATCGGGAAGAGGGTGGCGGCCAGGCCGCGGGGTTGGGTGTTCATTTAGGTGCGGCGATCCTTGGGCGGTGTGTGGAGTGAGCAATATAGTGCGCAATTGGTGGGGCGCGTGATAGCCCTTAAGTGACTCCGCCAGTCATTTTTCAAATCATTGAAATTAAAGGTTGACCTTCTGCAGGACCGCCCTATAATGCGCACCATTCCAACGGGGCAGCGAAGTAGAACTAGCCACCCAGTTGAGTTAAGTGTTTGAAGCTAAACGCGTTTCTCGCAAAAAACTTCAAAATAAACGCTTGACAGGCTCTGAGGAAGGCGTAGAATGCGCGCCTCGGTTGAGACGAAAAGATCTTAACCAAACGCTCTTTAACAAATTGAATCAAGCAATTCGTGTGGGTGCTTGTGAGTATGGACTGATAGTCAAAAAGATTATCAGCATCACAAGTGACCATGCGAGAAATCACATAGTCATTTGAGATTGCTGAGCCAAGTTTAGGGTTTCT